>NZ_JBVIJO010000006.1:0-450201 GCF_055581365.1 Streptomyces sp. NPDC031445 | reverse complement strand
GGTTCATCGTTCGACTTGCATGTGTTAAGCACGCCGCCAGCGTTCGTCCTGAGCCAGGATCAAACTCTCCGTGAATGTTTACCGGTAATCCGGTGCAACACCACGAGAGCGGTGCGAGAGGAGGAATAGTCCCCTCGCACACAGCGTCCTCGCTGTGTTTTTTCAAAGGAACCTCGTCCCGGCAGATGCCGGAGACGGGGTATCAACATATCTGGCGTTGATTTTTGGCACGCTGTTGAGTTCTCAAGGAACGGTCGCTTCCTTTGTACTCACCCTCTCGGGCTTTCCTCCGGGCGCTTCCCTTCGGTGTTTCAAACTCTATCAGGGTTTTTCCGTCTCTCTGACCGCCCCTCTGCGAGCATGCAGAAGGATGATCCAGAGATAGGATCTGAAGAGTTTGGTTGCTGTCGGAGGAGGATGCGGTTGCACGCCTCACTGCCCCCCGGCAGGAGTACGACTGTACACGGGGCCTCGGAGGCCATGCAAATCCGGTGAGCTGGTGGTCTAGACCACTAACTGGTAGCTTCCATCCGGAACCGCCAGTTCACATGACATACGCTGCTGCTCAGTGCGCCGTCCGGGACTGCCAGTGACGGCCCGTGAACAGCTCCACTCCTTGGGAGGCTTCCCATGACCACCGTGACGTCCCCTCTTGCCGGGCGTGCCATCGGACTGGCCGCAGTGCCGGATCCGGTCTTCTCCGGGGCCATGGTCGGCCCGGGCACCGCGATCGACCCCGTGCGTGAGATCTCCGAGGCCGTGGCACCCGTCGACGGCATCATCGTCTCCCTGCATCCGCACGCGTTCGTCGTGGTCGACGAGAGCGGACACGGCGTGCTCACCCACCTCGGCATCGACACGGTCCAGCTCAACGGCGAGGGCTTCGAGCTGCTCGTCAACAAGGGCGACACCGTGACCCGCGGCCAGGCCGTCGTGCGCTGGAACCCCGCCGCGGTCGAGGCCGCCGGCAAGTCGCCGGTGTGCCCGGTCGTCGCGCTGGAAGCGACTGCCGAGTCCCTCTCCGACCTCCGTGAGGACGGGGACGTGAAGGTCGGCGACAGCCTCTTCTCCTGGAACTGACAGCACTGCCGTCTATAAGGCGGCGAACAGGACAACCACCGCGGCGGCGGGACCCGCCGCACTATCCGGAGACGGGTGAGATGGAGACAACGCTGCGAGGCGTCGGCGTGAGCCATGGCGTGGCGATCGGCGAGGTACGGCACATGGGCACGGCGGTTCTGGAGCCTCCGGCCAAGCAGATTTCCGCCGAGGACGCGGAGCGTGAGCAGGGACGTGCCCGTCAGGCCGTGGACGCCGTCGCCGCCGACCTGACGGCGCGTGGCAACCTGGCCGGGGGCGAGGCCCAGGCCGTGCTGGAGGCCCAGGCCATGATGGCTCAGGACCCCGAGCTGATGGCCGACGTGGACCGGCGGATCGCCGTCGGCAGCACCGCCGAGCGTGCGGTGTACGACGCCTTCGCGGCGTACCGGGAGCTGCTGGCCGCCGCGGGTGAGTACCTGGCCGGGCGCGTGGCCGACCTCGACGACGTGCGGAACCGTATCGTCGCCCGGCTGCTGGGCGTGCCGATGCCGGGCGTCCCGGACAGTGACCAGCCTTATGTGCTCGTGGCCCGTGATCTGGCCCCGGCCGACACCGCGCTGCTCGACCCGTCCCTGGTCCTCGGTTTCGTGACCGAGGAGGGCGGTCCGACCAGTCACAGCGCCATCCTGGCGCGGGCACTGGGCGTGCCGGCCGTCGTGGCGCTGCCCGGTGCCGGTGAGCTGGCGGAGGGCACGCTGATCGCCGTCGACGGCAGCACCGGCGACGTCTTCGTGAACCCGAGTGAGGAGAAGAAGGCGGAGCTGGAGGCCGCGGCTGCCGCGCGCAAGGCCGCGCTGGCCGCTTCGACGGGTCCGGGGGTGACCGCGGACGGGCACAAGGTGCCCCTTCTGGCCAACGTGGGCGGCCCGGCGGACGTGCCGGCGGCCGTCGAGGCCGGGGCGGAGGGTGTCGGTCTGTTCCGTACCGAGTTCCTGTTCCTGGACGACAGCAAGAACGCTCCTTCCGAGGAGAAGCAGGTGGAGGCCTACCGGCAGGTGCTGGAGGCGTTCCCCGAGAGCCGAGTCGTCGTGCGGGTGCTCGACGCGGGTGCGGACAAGCCCCTGGACTTCCTGACGCCCGCGGACGAGCCGAACCCGGCGCTCGGCGTGCGGGGGCTGCGGACGCTGCTCGACCACCCCGAGGTCCTGCGCACCCAGCTGACGGCGCTGGCGAAGGCCGCCGAGGGGCTGCCCGTCTACCTCGAGGTCATGGCTCCCATGGTGGCGGACCGCAAGGACGCGAAGGCCTTCGCCGACGCCTGCCGTGAGGCGGGGCTGCGGGCGAAGTTCGGCGCGATGGTCGAGATCCCCTCGGCCGCGCTGCGGGCGCGCTCGATCCTGCAAGAGGTCGAGTTCCTGTCGCTGGGGACGAACGACCTCGCGCAGTACACGTTCGCGGCGGACCGGCAGGTGGGTGCGGTGTCCCGCCTGCAGGACCCGTGGCAGCCGGCGCTGCTCGACCTGGTCGCGCTGTCCGCGGAGGCGGCCACGGCCGAGGGCAAGAGCTGTGGGGTGTGCGGCGAGGCCGCGTCGGATCCCCTGCTGGCCTGTGTGCTGACCGGTCTGGGTGTCACCTCCCTGTCCATGGGAGCGGCGTCGATTCCGTACGTCCGCGCGACGCTGGCGAAGTACACGCTGGCGCAGTGTGAGCGGGCCGCGGCGGCGGCGCGTGCCGCGGACAGTGCCGAGGAGGCGCGCACCGCGGCTCAGGCGGTGCTGTCCGGCGAGTAGCCGTACCGGGCGCCGCCGGGGTGCCCGTTCAGGGGCGTCCTGCCTGCGGGCGGGGCGCCCCTGCCGCGTTCCGGCCGCCGTGTGCGCGCGGGCCTCAGTGGCGGTGGTCCGGGGCGGTGCTCTCCTCTCCGAGCGCGGGCGGCTCGCGGTAGTCGACGCCGGGCTCCGGGGAGATCGGCTCGCCGGATTCGACGTCGGTGCAGTAGGCGTCGAACACCTCGGACGCCGTCAGTGGCTCGAGGGCGCCGCCGCGCAGTCGCCAGCCGTAGACGCGGTCGGCCGTGCCGGCGGCGCTGACGCGGATCACGAGTCCGCCGGGGCTGCGGGTCGCGAGGCCGAGGGCGAGGACGCTGGCGAATTCGAGGGCTTCGGCCTCGTCGAGGCGAGTCGCGCCGTGGGGGTCCTGGTCGCCGTGCAGGACGGAGACGAGGGTGTCCGGGGGTCCGGAGACGGTGCACACGAGGTGCCGGTCGCCGGGTGGGGCGGTGTCGAGGATGCGGACCAGGAGCTCGGAGGCGCGGGTGAAGGCTGCCCTGCCGATGTCCTCGCCGCAGGTGGGGCAGGGGCCGAGGCGGGTGAGGAGGGTGGTGGCGTACTCCCAGGTGGCCTGGCGCACGGCTTCGTCCACGAGGGCGGGCAGGAGGACGGTGAGCGGGCGGCCGTCGTAGGGGATGGTCGGGCCGGTGGCCGCGAGTTCCGCGGTGAAGCGGGTCCGGCTGGCCGGGGCTTCGGGGTCGAGGCCGGTGTCCGCGCAGTACACGGCGTAGTCCTCCGGGTCGAACAGGGCGAGGGTGGTGTGGTTGCCCTGTGCGGCGCGGTCCCGCAGGACGGCCTCCAGTTGCTGGAGGTAGGTGGTGTGGTCGTCGAAGGTGAAGCTGCGGTAGCGCCGCATGGCGCGGAAGTCGTGGTCGTCGGTGAGTACGCCGATGGTGCCGGCGATCTCGCGGCGCAGGACGCGCCGCATGGTCTGGTGGTCGGTGTGCGCCATGAATTCCCCCAATGCGCGGTCGATCAATGCTCACTCACCGTAACCGGCGGCACTGACAATGGCGGTGCCGCCGGTGGTCACGGTCCGGTGGTGAGGTCGTCTGCGCAGGTCACACCGCTCGGGCTGCCCACAGGCCCGGATGCGGAGGGTGATCGTCCGGGGGTCATGCGCGTTTGCGGGCGAGTTCCTCGTAGAAGCCGAGCAGGGCGAGGTCGTCGATGGAGCCGGGGTTCACCGCCTTTTCCAGGGGGGTGCCCTGCAGCAGGCGCTTGACCGGGACCTCGATGCGCTTGCCCGTGAGGGTGTGCGGGACGCCGGGGACCTCGATGATCTCGTCGGGGATGTGCCGCGGGGAGAGCTGCTGGCGGATGGCCTGCTTGATGCGGTCCAGGAGGGCGTCGTCCAGGACGGCGCCCGGTGCGAGGTGCACGAACAGCGGCATCCAGTAGCCGCCGTCGGGCTGCTCGATGCCGATGACCAGGGACTCCTTGATCTCTGGCAGGCGCTCGACGACCTCGTAGATGTCGGCCGAGCCCATGCGGACGCCCTGCCGGTTGAGGGTGGAGTCGGAGCGGCCGTGGATGATCACGGTCCCGCGTGAGGTGACGGTGATCCAGTCGCCGTGCCGCCAGACGCCCGGGTAGGTGTCGAAGTAGCTGTCGTGGTAACGGCTGCCGTCGGGGTCGTTCCAGAAGTGGATCGGCATGGACGGCATGGGACGGGTGACGACCAGCTCGCCGACCTCGTCGATGACGGGCTTCCCGCTCGGGTCCCAGGACTGGAGGTCGGTGCCGAGGCCGGGTGCCTGGAGTTCCCCGGTGTACACCGGGAGGGTGGGCACGGCGCCGGCGAAGCAGGAGCAGACGTCGGTGCCACCGCTGACGGAGGCGATCCACAGGTCCTCGCGAACCTCGTCGTGCAGCCAGCGGAAGCCGTCGGGCGGCAGGGGGGAGCCGGTGGTGGCGACGCACTTCACCGTGGACAGGTCGTAGTCGCGTGCGGGGTGCACGCCGGCCTTGCGGCAGGCCATGACGTAGGCGGCGGAGGTGCCGTACAGGGTGGCTCCGGTGCGTTCGGCGACGCGCCACTGGGCTCCGGTGTCCGGGTAGCCGGGGCTGCCGTCGTACAGGACGACCGTGGTGCCCGTGAGCAGGCCGGAGACGAGGAAGTTCCACATCATCCAGCCGGTCGAGGTGTACCAGAAGAACCGGTCCTCGGGGCCGAGGTCGCAGTGCAGGCCGAGCTGCTTGAGGTGTTCGACCAGGATGCCGCCCTGCGACTGGACGATGGCCTTGGGCAGGCCGGTGGTGCCGGAGGAGTAGAGCACCCACAGCGGGTGGTCGAACGGGACCTGCTCGAAGACCGGCTCGGTGTCCCCGGCGGTCACCGCCGACCACTCCAGGGCCCCCTCGGGGGGTTCGGTGCCGAGCAGGGGGATGTGGACGACGGCGCGCAGGGTGGGCAGCTCGCGGCGGAGTTCGGCGACCACCTCGCGGCGGTCGTGCTCCTTGCCGCCGTAGCGGTAGCCGTCGACGGTGAACAGGACGACGGGTTCGACCTGCTGGAAGCGGTCCAGGACGCTGCGGGCGCCGAAGTCGGGGGCGCACGAGGTCCAGACGGCGCCGGCGGCGGCCGTGGCGAGGAGGGCGACGACGGCCTGGGGGATGTTGGGGAGGTAGCCGCTCACGCGGTCGCCGGGGCGGACGCCGAGGGCGCGGAGTTCGGCGGCGAGGGAGCCGACCTGGCGGCGCAGTTCGGCCCAGCTCACCGGGCGGGGCTCGTGCGTCTCGTCCACGTGCAGCAGGGCGGGTTCGTCAGCGCGGTCGGCGGCGGCGCGCAGGGCGTGTTCGGCGTAGTTGAGGGTGGCCCCTGGGAACCACTGGGCGCCGGGCATGCCGCGGTCTCCGAGCACGCGCGCGTAGGGCGTGGAGAACCGTACGTCGAACCACTCGGTGACGGCCTTCCAGAAGGTGTCCAGCTGCTCGACGGACCACCGGTGCAGGGCCGGGTACCCGCCCTCGGCCGGGGCGCCGTGGTGTTCGGCGGCCCATGCCTGGAACCGGGTGATGCGGGCTTGGGCGATCCGCTGGGGATCGGGCTGCCAGAGCGGCTGGGGGTTCGCGGTCGACATGGGTGCGGCTCCCGGGCTGTGCGCGTCGTGTGCGTCGGTCCGCGCACGGGCTGGGGTGTGCGCGTGACGCGGCTGACAGGGACGATGCCATGTGATCGACTTCTGCACCAGGGTGCGCTCCACACAGTCCATGTCATGAAGATGTGGTCCGGGCACGGGTGAACGGCAGTTGAACGACACGCGCGCGTGGGGCGCTCAGTGGCAGGGTGAGCAGCATGGACGGTCGTGACCTGGTGCGTTCGGTGAGTGTGGTCGGTTCGGGCAAGGCGGCGCAGGGGTTGCGTACCGTACGGGCCGCGTGGCGCAGGAGGCGTATCGACGCCGCCGGGCTGCCGCGGCGGGGGCCCGAGCGGGCCCGGGTGCCGGGCGAGGTGCGGGACGCGAAGCCGGGTCCCGGCGGTGGGCTGATCCGGTTCGGCCGCTCGGAGCTGCGGATCGTCGTGGCGGTGAACGGGGCGGTCTTCTGGGGGTGGGACGGGGCTGGTCCGCAGCCGTCGTACGCGCTCGCGGGCAGCGGTCCCGAGCCGGATCCGCGGGCGGTGCTGGAGCCGGACAAGGACGGTGGCTGGCGCGTGGTGGCCGAGCGGGCGACCGTCGTGGTCTCGCGGCACGGCGCGGTGGAGGTGTGCACGCCCGGCGGGGTGAGGCTGCGGCGGGATCTGCCGCCGCGCTGGTGGGAGCCGGTCGGCGGGGGTGCGGCGCGGTGGGTGCAGCGGTCGGAGGTGGCCGCGGACGCCCGGATCTTCGGCCTGGGGGGGCGCGCGGACGGGCCGCGGCTGCGCGACGGCAGGTACCGGCTGTGGAACACCGATCCCGGCCGGGCGTTCGGGCCCGGTGACGATCCGCTGTATCTGACGATGCCGGTGCAGCTGGTGGTGGCGGATGCCGGTACTCATCTGGTGTTCCACGACACCACCTGGGACGGGACGGTGGTCCTGCGGGAGGGTGAGGAGGGTGCCGGGTCCGGGCACGACCGGGCGGGGCACTGCGAAGTGCGGATGGACGGCGGCCCGTTGCGCTGCTGGGTGATGGTGGGGAACCCCGCGCGCGTGCTGCACACCTGGGCCTCGCTGACCGGGGCACCCGCCCTGCCGCCCGCCTGGGCACTGGGCCACCAGCACGCGCGGTGGGGCTTCGGCAGTGAGCAGGAGGTGCGCCGGATCGTCGCGGGCTATCACGAGCACGGGCTGCCGCTGGACGCCGTGCACCTGGACATCGACCACTATGACGACCATCAGGTGTTCACGGTCGACCAGGAGCGCTTCCCCAAGCTGCCGGTGCTGGCGGAGGAGCTGCGCCGGGACGGGATCCGGCTGGTGTCGATCGTCGATCCGGCGGTGCGGGCGGAGCCGGGCAGCGCCGTGTTCGAGAGCGGCGCGGCGGCGGACGCGTTCGTGCGGGACGCGCACGGCCGGACGGTGCGGGGTGTCGCGTGGGCCGGCGAGTCGGTCTTCCCTGATTTCACGGACGCACGCGCGCGTGCGTGGTGGGGCGGTCTGTACGAGGAGCGGCTGGAGCAGGGCTTCTCCGGCTTCTGGCACGGCATGAACGAGCCGACGTCGTTCAGCGCCTTCGGCGAGCCGACGCTGCCGCGTTCGGCCCGGCACGCCCTGGAGGGGCGTGGCGGCGACCACCGGGAAGGGCACAACGTGTACGCGTTGTGCATGGCGCAGGCCGCCTACGAGGGGTTGCGCGCGCTGGCGCCGAAGGAGCGGCCCTTCCTGTTCTCCCGCTCGGGCTGGGCGGGGTTGCAGCGGTACGGGGGCACGTGGTCGGGGGACGTGGCGACCGGCTGGCCGGGGCTGCGGGCGTCGCTGTCGCTGGTGCTGGGCCTGGGGCTGTGCGGGGTGCCGTACTCGGGTCCGGATGTGGGCGGTTTCGACGGCAGTCCGTCGCCGGAGCTGTATCTGCGCTGGTTCCAGCTGGGCGCGTATCTGCCGCTGTTCCGCACCCACGCGGGTCTGCGGGCGGGGCGCCGGGAGCCCTGGGAGTTCGGTGCCGAGGTACTGGAGCACGCGCGCGTGGCGCTGCTCGAACGGCGGCGGTTGCTGCCGTACTTCATGACGCTGGCGCACCTGGCCCGGCGGACCGGCGCGCCCTATGTGCGGCCGGTGTGGTGGGGGGCGCCGGAGGACCGGGCGCTGCGCGACTGCGAGGACACGTTTCTGCTGGGCGACGCCCTCCTGGTGGCCCCCGTCCTGGATCCCGGTGTCCGCCGGCGTGCGGTGCGGCTGCCGCGGGGCCGCTGGTACGACACGGTGACGGAGGAGGTCCATGAGGGCCCGGGGCGGGTCGTGGTGGACGCGCCGCTGTCCCGGATACCGGTGCTCGCGCGCGCGGGAGCGGTGGTGCCCGTGCGGGGCGCCGACGGGGGGCTGGAGCTGGAGGTGTGGGCGCCCGCGCGCGGACGCACCGGGGCCGGCCTGGTCGTGGCGGACCCGGGCGACGGGTGGGACGAACCGGAGGCCGAACGCTACGTCGCCCGCAGGCACGGCGGGCGGGTGGTGGTCACCCGGGACCGGGAGGACGGCGTGGCGGAGCCGCCCTACCCGGTGCGCGTGCGCGGGCTCGGCTGAACCGCGGGCTCAGACGTAGCGGCCCTCGAACCATGCCTTGACGGCCACGGTGTGCAGCGGGAAGGCGAGTTCCTCGGGCCTGCGCAGCAGCGACCAGCCCTCGGTCTCGTCGGTGGGGCCGGAGGGCGGCAGTCCGTCGGCAGGACGTTCCGGCAGCACGCCGAACAGCAGCAGGTGCCCGTCGGGTGCACTCATGACGTCCACGAGCCGCACGTCACGGGCGGCCGCTTCGATGCCGGTCTCTTCCTTGAGTTCCCGTACGACGGCCTGCTTCCAGTCCTCGCGGTCGTCGATGTACCCGCCGGGCAGGGCGATTCCTCCGCGCGCGGGGGCGACGGTCCGGGTGATGACGACCAGGGCGGTGCCCTTGGTGTCGTACACCGGCTGGAGGGCGATCGCGACCGGCAGCGGATTGCGGTAGGCGACGGTACCGCAGGCCGGGCAGGTGCGCGGCCATCCGGAAACGCCCTCTCCATAGGGCGCTCCGCAGCTCGAACAGTGGGAATCGGGCGCGGAGTTGGCAGTTGGTTGCTGAGTTTCGGACACGCGCGGACTGTATCCGATCAGGGGAGGGGCGTGTTCCGCTAGTGAGGCATCAGGAACGAGCGGAACCGTAAGGGGCGGCCGGAATCACCCCCGTCGGTCCCGGCCGCCCCTCGTGTACCACGACGCCGTGCGCCGCCGTTCGGTTCACCGAATCGCCCTGTCTGTTTCCGGTGGCCCGTGGCGCCCTTCCGGCGACCCGTCAGGCATGCCCCGGCAGGAGGTCCCGTGCCGCGCACACGCGAGCCCCCGGTCGCCGGCTGGTTCACCGGCGAGGGCGACGACTTCCGGCTCCTTCGCGCACCCGCTGTACGGCCTGCGCCCGCGTCGAGGGCGTGACCGCCCCGGGCGGCCGGATATCGGTGCAGACCAGCGGCGGACTCGCCGGACACCGTCCACTCTCCGTGTTCACTCCGGAATCCTGTGTGAACGTCTCATGAACTGCGCCTGGGCGTACGGGGGCAGCGCCATCATGCTCCCGTGCATCCCTGGACGGATACTCTCCGCTTCGCCTTCCAGCCGGTGGTCAACCTGAGGACGGGCGCGGTCGCCGCACTGGAGATACTCGCCCGCCCGGAGACCGGTGACGTCCTGGCCGAGGCCCGCCGGGATCCCGTGCTGGACGGCAGGCTGACCGTGTCGGCGCTCCGGGCAGCGGCCCGCAAGGAAACCCTGCTGCCGTTGCACCTGAACGTGTTCGCGGGCACGCTCGCCGACCTCGGCGGCCTGACACCGCTGTACGACGCCGTGCGCGCGGCGGGGCGCAGGGCCTGGGAGGTGACGCTCGACATCGTCCCGCCGTACACGCATGTGCCGCAGCGGGCGCTGCTGGAGGCGGTGGCCTCCCTGCGCGCGCAGGGGTTCCGGATCAGCGCGGACGGCATCGGGGACGGGGACGTTCCGCTCAGGCTGCTCACCGACCTCTCCCCCGACCTGGTCAAACTCGACGCCTCGCTGCTCACCCGGCCGGCCGCGGTGCGGGCGATGCGGACGCTGTGCGAGGAGCTGGGCGCCCTGGTCGCGGTGGAGGGAGTGGAGACGGAACGGCAGTGCGCGGCGGCGCTGTCGGCCGGTGCGCAACTGGCCCAGGGCGAGCTGTTCGCTCCCCCCGCCCGCGTTCCCGCGGCGGACGTGTACGTTCCGTCCCTGGCACCCGGCGCCGGGACCGTCCCCCGCTCCGGGCCCTCCGTGCGGGAGTTCGTACGGCCGGCCGCCGTGCTGCCGCTGACCGCCTCGGCCGGACAGGTGCGGGCACTGCTGACCGGTTCCCCGGACGTCTCCGGCGTACTGCTGGTGGACCAGTACGGCAGGCCCGTCCGGTCGGTGCACCGGTCGCGTTTCCTGTTGTCGATGTCGGGACGCTACGGGCACGCCCTGTACGCCGACCGGCCGGCCTTCAAACTGGGCGACGCCCCCCGCACGGTCGGCGTCGACGCGACGGCCTGGCAGGTGCTGGACGTGGTGGCGGTCGGCGGCCGGGACCGGACCTCCGACGACGTGGCGGTGGTCGACGGACACGGCCGGTGCGTCGGCGTCGTACGGCTGGCGGATCTGGTGCGGGCGCTGGCCGAGAGCCGGGTGGAGGAGGCGGCCGGGCTCAACCCGCTGACCCGGCTGCCCGGTTCGGACGCGATCGCGAGCGAGGTGGACCGGCGGATCTCCGACGGGCGGGCGTTCACGCTCAGCTGGCTGGACATCGATCACTTCAAGCAGGTCAACGACGGTGCCGGATTCGCCGCGGGAGACGAACTGATCCGCGCGGTGGGCCGCGCGCTCCAGCAGGCGGTCGCGGAGCACGCGCGCGTGGGGCACATCGGCGGGGACGACTTCCTGGTGCTGGCGGACGAGCAGGCGCTCGGTCCGCTGGTCACCGCCGTGCTGGACGTTCCCTGGGCGGCGGGCGGCCGGCCGGTCACGCTCTCCCTGGCGACGGTCGTCTGCGGCCCGGGCAGCGTGAGCGACCATCACCAGGCCGCCGCCCAGCTGGCCCCGCTGAAGAAGGCCGCCAAGGCGCTGAACGGCGGGAGCTGGGTGCTCGGGCGCGCCGGGCTGCCCGGTCACGAGATCCGGCGCGGCGGCCCGGGCGCGGCCCCGTCGGGTGCCGGCTACGCGACCGCCGAGCCACAGTGGTGAACGGCCCTCGCGCACACGTCCGTTGCGGCACGGGCGCTCCGCCGAGGCCGGCGCAGCGCCCGTGTCACCGTCGTCGCCGACAGCCTTGACGCCTCCGGGGCACCGGTGAACACTTCCCGGTGTCAGCCGACATCGCCGTACATTCTCGGCGTTACCAGGCACCGCGGCACGGGTCTGTCCTGCTCACGGCCCGGCGTTCGAGGGCGGTCCGGCTGCGACGGCACGCTCGTCACCGACGCCGGGCGGGGCGCGGGGCCCTCCCTGCCTTTCGGCTGAAGTCGCCAAGGGAACCGTCCTGCCCGCCGGGCAGGGGGCCGATCGCCCCCCGCCGGCGCCAAGGGAGCCGCCATGAGCAACGGAGACATATTCCTCGGCGAGGTCATCGGCACCGCGATCCTGATCCTGTTCGGCGCGGGCGTCTGCGCCGCCGTCACCCTCAGGTACTCCAAGGCGCGCGCCTCGGGCTGGATCGTGATCGCGTTCGGCTGGGGCTTCGGCGTCCTCGCGGGCGCGTACACCGCCGCTCCCCTCTCCGGCGGTCAGCTCAACCCCGCGGTCACCCTCGGCATCGCGGTGGGCACCGGCGAGTGGGGCAGGGTCTGGGTGTACCTGCTCGGGCAGTTCGTCGGCGCGATGCTCGGCGCCGTCCTGGCCTACCTCGCCTACCTCGCCCAGTTCCAGGCCAACGTGCGAACCGAAGGCACCACGGACGAACCCGTCCCGACCCTCGGCATCTTCTCCACCGTCCCGGAGATCAGGAACCCGGTCGCCAACCTCGTCACCGAGATCATCGCGACCGTCGCGCTCGTCCTGCCGGTCCTCGCCTTCGGGCTCACCAGGGGACTCGGCGAGTCCGGCACCACCGTACTCATCGTCTCCCTGCTGGTCGTGGGCATCGGCCTCTCCCTCGGCGGTCCCACCGGCTATGCCATCAACCCGGCCCGCGACCTCGGGCCGCGCATCGTGCACACCTTCCTGCCGATCCCCCACAAGGGCGGATCCGACTGGGGATACGCCTGGATCCCGGTCGTCGGGCCGCTGATCGGCGGGGCACTGGCCGGCCTCGTCTACAACCTGGCCTTCTGAACCCCCCGCTCCCGCCATCCACGATCCGGATCCGCACGCGTCCTCCCGCCCAGCGATCCCGACCCAGCGACCCAGCGACCCAGCGACCCAGGGGCAGTCATGACGGACACCGCCGGCACGTACGTCGCCGCCATCGACCAGGGCACCACGTCCAGCCGCTGCATCGTCTTCGACCACAGCGGCGCGATCGTCGCCGTCGACCAGCGCGAGCACCGGCAGATCTTTCCCCGGCCCGGCTGGGTGGAGCACGACGCCACCGAGATCTGGTCCAAGGTGCAGGCCGTGGTGGCCGGGGCGCTGGCCCGCGCGGGGCTGCGCGCCGACCAGCTGAGCGCCCTCGGCATCACCAACCAGCGGGAGACCACGGTCCTGTGGGATCGCACCACGGGCAAGCCCGTGCACAACGCGATCGTCTGGCAGGACACCCGTACCGCGGCCCTGTGCGGCGAACTGGGCGGAGCGGACGGCCAGGACCGCTTCCGCGAGACGACCGGGCTGCCGCTGGCCAGCTACTTCTCCGGGCCCAAGGCGGCCTGGCTGCTGGACCACGTGCCCGGTCTGAGGCAGCGGGCGGAGCGTGGAGAGATCGCGTTCGGCACCATCGACTCCTGGCTGATCTGGAACCTCACCGGTGGCACCGACGGCGGCCGGCACGTCACCGACGTCACCAACGCCGGCCGCACCATGCTGATGAACCTGGACACCCTCCAGTGGGACCCCTCCGTCCTGTCCGCGATGAACGTGCCCGAGGCCGTACTGCCCGAGATCAGGTCCTCCGCCGAGGTGTACGGGACCGCCGTCGGGCTGCTGTCCGGGGTGCCCGTCGCCTCCGCGCTGGGCGACCAGCAGGCCGCCGTGTTCGGTCAGGCCTGCTACGACGTCGGCACGGCGAAGAACACCTACGGCACCGGCAGCTTCCTGCTGCTGAACACCGGCAACCGGCCGGTGCCGTCGAAGAACGGGCTGCTGACGACGGTGGGCTACAGAATCGGCGGGGAGGCGCCGGTGTACTGCCTGGAAGGGTCCATAGCGATAACGGGCGCGCTGGTCCAATGGTTCCGCGACCAGCTCGGGATCATCCGTACCGCCGACGAGATCGAGACACTGGCGGCGAGCGTCGACGACAACGGCGGCGCCTACATCGTGCCGGCCTTCTCCGGCCTGTTCGCGCCCTACTGGCGCTCCGACGCGCGCGGCGTCGTCACCGGCCTCACCCGGTACGTCACCAAGGCCCACCTCGCGCGCGCCGTGCTGGAGGCGACGAGCTGGCAGACCCGGGAGGTCGTGGACGCGATGTACCAGGACTCCGGGGTGCGGATCAGCACGCTGAAGGTCGACGGCGGCATGACCCGGAACAACCTGCTCATGCAGCATCAGGCCGACGTCCTCGGCGTGCCGGTGATCCGGCCCCGTGTGTCGGAGACGACGTGCCTGGGCGCCGCCTACGCGGCCGGACTGGCCACGGGCGTGTGGAACGGCCTGGACGAGCTGAGGTCGCACTGGCGCAAGGACGCGGAGTGGACGCCCGGCATGCGGGCGCCGGACCGCGACCGCGAGTACCGGAACTGGCGCAGGGCGGTGGAGAAGAGCTTCGGCTGGCTGGAGGAGGACGGGGACTAGCGGCGGCCAGGAAGCCGGGAAGTCGCCGCACGCGCGCGTGGGCGCTCCGCACAGGACCACGGCCCGTACCCCGGTCGGCGAGGGTACGGGCCGTGCCGGCGGTCAGCGCACGACGGCCCCGCGCAGGTCGGCCGCGTACTCCATCGCGTGCTGGACGAGTCCGACGAGCACCTCCTTGACCGACTCCCGGTCACGGGCGTCGCACAGCAGCAGAGGCACGTCGTCGTCCAGGTCGAGGGCCTGACGGACGGATTCCGCGGGGTGGCGGGCCGCTCCCTCGAAGCAGTTGACGCCGACGAGGAAGGGAATGGAGCGCCGCTCGAAGTAGTCGACGGCGGCGAAGCAGTCCTCCAGGCGGCGCGTGTCGGCCAGGACCACGGCGCCGAGCGCGCCCTCGGCCAACTCGTCCCACATGAACCAGAACCGCTCCTGCCCGGGCGTGCCGAAGAGGTAGAGCACCAGGTCCTCGCGCAGGGTGATGCGGCCGAAGTCCATGGCCACCGTGGTGGTGCGCTTGCCCTCCACACCGCTGGTGTCGTCGACGGGACGCCCGGCCTCGGTGAGCAGTTCCTCGGTGCGCAGCGGCCTGATCTCGCTGACCGCGCCGACGAGGGTCGTCTTGCCCACGCCGAAGCCGCCGGCCACGAGGATCTTGAGGGTGACGGGCTCGACCGGAGCCTTGCCACGCTCAGAACGCCCGAAGATCATCGATCTCTTCTCCTGCTTGACGGGGGTCGGAGGACGGCCGGCCGTAGCCGCCGCCCCCGGGGGTTTCGATGACGAGTACGTCGCCCGGGCCGACGTCGGCCGAGCCGCTCGCGCCGAGGTCGGTGACCGTGCCGTCGGCGTGCTCCACCCGGTTGGCGCCGAGCGCTCCGGGGCCGCCGCCCGCCATGCCGTACGGCGGCACGCGGCGGTGCTGGGAGAGCGTGGAGACGGTCATCGGTTCGAGGAAGCGGATCCGGCGCACGGCTCCGTCGCCGCCTCGCCACCGTCCCGCGCCGCCGCTGCCCCGCCGGACGGCGAACTCCTCCAGCCGGACCGGTAGCCGCCATTCCAGGACTTCGGGGTCCGTGAGCCGGGAGTTGGTCATGTGGGTCTGGACCACGTCGGCGCCCGGGAAGCCGTCGCCGGCGCCGGATCCGGAGGCGACGGTTTCGTAGTACTGGTGCCGTTCGTTGCCGAAGGTGACGTTGTTCATCGTGCCGGAGCCCTCGGCCTGGACGCCGAGCGCGGCGTAGAGGGCGCCGGTGATGGCCTGGGAGGTCTCCACGTTTCCCGCGACCACGGCGGCGGGCGGCTCCGGGGCGAGCATCGAACCCGGGGGCACGATGATGTCCAGCGGACGCAGACAGCCCTCGTTGAGCGGGATGTCATCGGCGACGAGCGAGCGGAAGACGTACAGCACGGCGGCGCTGACCACCGCGAAGGGTGCGTTGAAGTTGGTGGTGAGCTGCGCGGAGGTGCCGGTGAAGTCGATGGCCGCCCGGCGCTCGGTGCGGTCGACGCGGACGCGGACCCGGATGACGGCCCCGGAGTCGGTCTCGTAGGCGTACTCGCCGTCGTCCAGGGCGTCGATGACCCGGCGGACGGCCTCCTCGGCGTTGTCCTGGACGTGCCGCATGTAGGCCTGGACGACGTCGAGGCCGAACTCCCCGATCATGCGGCGCACCTCGTCGACGCCCTTCTGGTTGGCGGCGATCTGGGCGCGCAGGTCGGCGAGGTTGGTGCGTGGGTTGCGGGACGGGTACGGCGCCTCGGTGAGAAGGCGGCGGGTCTCCTCCTCCCGGAAGCGGCCGTCCTCGGTGAGGAGCCAGTTGTCGAAGAGGACGCCCTCCTCCTCGGTGGTGCGGCTGTGGGCCGGCATGGAGCCCGGGGCGATGCCGCCGATCTCGGCGTGGTGACCGCGTGAGGCGACGTGGAAGAGGACCCGCGGCTCACCGGGCGTGTCCGCGGCCACGTCGGTGTCGAAGACGGGGGTGATCACGGTGACGTCGGGCAGGTGCGTGCCGCCGTGGTAAGGGTCGTTGACGGCGTAGGTGTCGCCCGGCCGCATGGCGGAGCCGCGCCGGCGGATGACCTCTTTGACGCTGGTGCCCATGGACCCCAGGTGGACGGGGATGTGGGGGGCGTTGGCCACCAGGTTCCCGTCCGGGTCGAACAGCGCGCAGGAGAAGTCCAGCCGTTCCTTGATGTTGACGGACTGGGCCGTGGACTCCAGCCGCGCGCCCATCTGCTCGGCGATCGACATGAAGAGGTTGTTGAAGACCTCGAGCAGAACCGGATCGGATTCCGTGTCCGCTTCGGAACTCTGCGTGACCGCCGTGCGTTCCATGAGCAGATGCCCGTCCTCGGTCGCGGCGGCCCGCCAGCCGTCGTCGACGACGGTCGTGGCGCCGGCCTCGGTGATGACCGCCGGGCCGGTGACGGTCTCGCCGGGAGGAAGGGCCTCCCGGCGGTGCAGGGGTACGTCGCGCCAGGCGCCGCCGGTGTGGAGACGGACGGTACCGGGCGTCCGGGCACGGCCCTCGTACGGGGCGAGGGCGGAGAGGTCGGGGGGTGCGGTGATGCCGGTGGCTTCGACGGAGAGGGCTTCCACGACGACCGGGCGGTCGAGGGTGAAGGAGTACGTGGCGCGATGACGTTCCTCGAAGGCGTGGCGCATGGCGTCGGGCCCGGCCAGTTCGACGGTGAGGGCGGTGTCGGTGCCGTCGTAGCGGAGCTGGGCGCGGCGGGTGACCCGGATGCGGTCCTCCGGGACCTCCTCGGCGACGAGTTCGGCCCGTGCGGCGGCCTCCAGGTCGTCGGCCGTCTTGTGGATGCCGGGCATGGAGGCGGCTTCCAGGGGTGCTTCCACGGAGTGCTCGCGCATGGCCGTGGTGTCGGCGAGGCCGATGCCGAGCGCGGAGAGCAGACCGGCCATGGGGGGCACGAGGACGGTGCGGATGCCGAGCGAGTCGGCGACCCGGCACGCGTGCTGGCCGCCCGCCCCGCCGAAGGTGGTCAGGGCGTAGCGGGTGACGTCGTGGCCCTTCTGGACGGAGATCCGCTTCACGGCGTTGGCGATGTTGGCCACGGCGATCCGCAGGTAGCCCTCGGCCACCTGCTCCGGGGTGCGGTCGTCACCGGTGCGCTCGTGGATCTCGCGCGCGAGGGCGGTGAACCGGTCGCGGACGAGCGCGGCGTCCAGCGGCTGGTCACCACCGGGACCGAACACACTCGGGAAGTGGGCGGGCTGGATGCGGCCGAGCATGACGTTGGCGTCGGTGACGGTGAGCGGGCCGCCCGCGCGGTAGCAGGCGGGACCGGGGGCGGCGCCGGCCGAGTCGGGGCCCACCCGGTAGCGGGAGCCGTCGAAGTGGAGGACGGAGCCGCCGCCGGCGGCGACGGTGTGGATGTCCAGCATGGGCGCCCGCAGCCGGACACCCGCGATCTGGGTGGTGAAGACCCGCTCGTAGGCACCGGCGAAGTGCGAGACGTCGGTGGAGGTGCCGCCCATGTCGAAGCCGATGACGCGGTCGAAGCCGGCGCGCTGCGACATGCGGGCCATGCCGACGATGCCACCTGCCGGTCCGGAGAGGACGGCGTCCTTGCCGCGGAACTGCCCGGCCTCCGTCAGCCCGCCGTTGGACTGCATGAACATCAGCCGTACGCCGCGCAGTTCGTCGGCGATGTGCCGCACGTAGCGGCGGAGCACGGGCGAGAGGTACGCGTCCACGACGGTGGTGTCCCCGCGCGGGACGAGCTTCATCAGCGGGCTGACCTCGCTGGACAGCGAGATCTGCGGGAAACCGACGCGGGCGGCGAGTTCGCCGACGGCGCGTTCGTGGGCGGGGTGGAGGTGGCTGTGCAGGCAGACGACGGCGACCGCGCGGATGCCGTCGTCGTACGCCTCCCGGAGCGGACCCTCCAGGGCGTCCAGGTCGGGCGCGCGCAGGACGGTGCCGTCGGCGGCGATGCGTTCGTCCACCTCCACGACCCGTTCGTGGAGCAGCTCGGGCAGCTCGATGCGGCGGGCGAAGATGCGGGGGCGGTTCTGGTAGGCGATGCGCAGGGCGTCGCGGAAGCCGCGGGTGACGACGAGGAGGGTGCGCTCCCCCTTGCGTTCCAGCAGGGCGTTGGTGGCGACCGTGGTGCCCATGCGGACGGCTTCGACGGGCTCCTGGGAGCCGTCCAGGAGTTCGCGTACGCCGGCGACGGCCGCGTCGGAGTACCGTGCCGGGTTGTCGGACAGCAGTTTGTGCGTGAGCAGCCGCCCGTCCGGGCGGCGCGCGACGATGTCGGTGAAGGTGCCGCCTCGGTCGACCCAGAACTGCCAGCCAGTCACGTCACCACCCCGCTTCCGCGCCGGTCACAGCGCCCGGAGGCCGTTGATCACGTCGCGCAGGATACTCTCGTCCGGCAGCTCGGCCGGGGGCACCGGGCGGGTGACGTGGACGAGTTTGGCGTGCACCAGGTCGCCGATGAGGACGCGGACGACGCCGATGGGCAGGTCGAGTTCCGCGGCCAGTTCGGCGACCGACTGGGGCACGTCCCGGCAGAGCCCGACGATCTCCACGTGTTCGGGGGACAGTGTCGGGTCCGATTCCGGGTCGCCCGTGTCCGGCTCCGTGACGACCACCGCGATCAGGTCGAGGCGGTGCTGGCCCTCGCTCGTGGTGCGGCCACGCGTCATGGCGTACGGACGGACGACCGGCCCCGCCTCGTCGTCGAACCAGTGGTTTCTTGCCTGACCGTCTGCGCTCATGTCATCTCACTACCCGCCTGCGGGCAGATCGGTGCGCGGGGCGGTGCCCAGATGGACGCCGACCCGCTTGACCAGGAGCGTCATCTCGTAGGCGACCTGCCCGACGTCGGAGTCGGCGTCCGAGAGGACGGCGAGGCAGCTGCCGTCCCCGGCGGCGGTGACGAAGAGGAAGGCGTCGTCCAGCTCGACCACCGTCTGCCGGACACTGCCCGCCTCGAAATGCCGGCCGACGCCCTTGGCGAGGCTGTGGAAGCCGGACGCCACGGCGGCCAGATGCTCGCTGTCCTCCCTGGTCAGGTCCTTGGACACCCCCGTGGGCAGCCCGTCGCCGGACAGGATGACGGCCTTGCGGATGCTGGCGACCCGGTCGACCAGATCATCCAGGAGCCAGTTCAGCTCCCCCTTGTCCGTCGCCGTGTGGCCGGTCGCCTTCGGTGCGGTCATCGACCGTCCCCCTTAGTCGTTCCTTGTGCTGTGCCGTTCCGGGCCTCGTCGCCCGCGGCGTTCTCCTCGCGGCCGCGCTGCCAGCCGCGCTGGAGCGAGGCCATCCGGCTGCGGACCTCTTCGGCATCGCGGTCGGCGGGATCCGTAGCGCGCTCGGCGCGCGGGCCGGCGCCGTGCTTGAGCTGGGGCGCCAGGCTCGCCTGGCGTACGCGCCGGGGCAGCGGCCCGGAGCCCGGCTCCGGCGCCGGGTCACCGGCGGGTGCGGCGGCACGGGAGCGGGGCGGGGCCGTGTCCTCCGGGCCGCCGGTGCCGGACGGGGTCTCGGTCCGGGTGCGCCTGGGCAGCGCCGGAGTCCCGGAGGCCGCTGCGGCGCTTTCGGCCGGCGTCGTGGTGCCGTCCTCGGCGTGGTCGGTGCGTCCGGCGGGACGCCGGGAGGACGTGCGGCGGCGGGTGGGCAGCGGAGCCGGCCCGTCCATGTCGGAGCGGCGTGTGACGGCCGAGGGCCCGGGATCCGGTTCGCCGCGGCGGGGCCGCTGGTCGGTGACGGGCTTGCCGTGCGAGCTGACGAGCTTGGGTGTCTGCCGCCGGGGCAGCGGTACGGCCCCGTGCTCACGGGTCCCGTCGTGCGGCGGGTGGTCGGCCGGCGGGATGGCTGCCTGCTCCTCGTCGCCAGGGCGGATCCTGCGGGGGCGGAACAGACCGCCGCGCTCGCTGTCCTCGTCCGGGAGGGCGCCGGGGAAGTCGTCCAGCGCGTCGAGATCGACGGGCGCCTCCAGCTCGACCGGGCCGTCCAGCAGGGAGGTCGGCAGGCCGGGCAGTTGCAGCGGGGCCGGGGAAAGCCCGGCACCGCGGCCCAGTGCCTGTTCGGCGCCCTTCGCCGGACGGTCCCGGTCGAGCCGGAAGCCGACACCGTTGGTGTCCGGGATGTCGTCGGTGAGCAGGGCGTCGGGGATGAACACCACGGCGGTGGTGCCGCCGTACGGCGACGGCTGGAGGGAGACCCGGACGTTCTGGCGCTGGGCGAGGCGGCTGACCACGAACAGGCCGAGCCGGTCGGTGTCGGAGAGTTCGAATTCGGGTGTCTCGGCGAGACGCAGATTGGCGTCCAGGAGCGCCTCGGCCGTCATACCGAGACCCCGGTCGTGGATCTCCAGGGTGAAACCGTTGGCGACCCGGTCGCCGAGGACCTGGACGGCGGTGTGCGGGGGCGAGAAGACGGTGGCGTTCTCCAGGAGTTCGGCCACGAGGTGGGTGAGGTCGGCGACGGCGGGCCCGGTGACGGCCACCCGCGGCAGGCGCCGGACCTCGATGCGCTCGTAGTCCTCGACCTCGGCGACGGCGGCGCGGACCACGTCCATCAGCTGTACGGGCCGGCGCCACTGCCGCGAGGGCGCGGCCCCGGAGAGGATCACGAGGCCCTCGGCGTGCCGGCGCATACGGGTGGTGAGGTGGTCCAGGCGGAACAGGTCGGCGAGTTCCTCGGTGTCCTCGGTCCGGCGCTCCATGCTGTCGAGCAGCGTGAGCTGCTTGTGCAGCAGCACCTGGCTGCGCCGGGCGAGGTTGACGAAGACCTCGGAGACACCGGCCCGCAGCTCGGCCTGTTTGACGGCGGCCTCGACCGCCGCGCGCTGCAAGGTGTTGAGGGCCTGCCCGACCTCGCCGATCTCGTTCTTGTCGTACTCCAGGCGCGGGACCTCGGTCTCGACGTCGACCTGTTCGCCCGCCGACAGCCGGCGCATCACACTGGGCAGCCGGACACCGGACGCCTCGTGCGCCTCCAGGCGCAGCTGGCGCAGGTCGCGGATGAGGGCACGGCCGACCCGGATGGAGAGCACGACGGAGAGCAGGAGCGCGACCAGGCCGAGGGCGCCGGCGACTGCCGCCTGCACGATGACGCCGACGGCCACGGGGCGCGTACGGTCCTGGAAGCGGTCGCCCACCTGGTCGTCCAGGGTGCCGAGTTCGTGCAGGACGGTCGCCGCGGAGGAGTCCCAGCTCTTCGCGGTGACATCGCCGGGGGTGCCGGAGTCCGAGGCGATGACGGTCCGTTCGGCCTCCCGCAGCGGGGCGGTGGTGGCGTTCTTCCAGAACCGTTCGTAGCGGTCGCGCTCCGCGGCGGGCAGCAGGGGGAGGCTGATGTCGTACAGGAGGGTGCGCTGGGCGACGAGGTCGGAGATGTGACGGGTCTCGTCGCGGGTGAGCCGGCCGACGACGAGGGAGGAGCCGAGCAGGGCGTCCTCACGGGAGAGCAGCTCGCGGGCGCGGGTGACGTTCACCAGGGCGCGGGCCCGCTTGTCGAGTTCGACGTCGTCCAGGCCGTCGAGGGACGCGAGAAGCGTGTAGCAGGGGTCCACGAGACGGTTGTAGAGGTCGAACGCCTGGGCGCGGGTGAGGGTGCCCCCCTCGACGCCGCGGCGCAGGGGGCCGATACCGCCCAGGGCGTCCAGGACGGCGGTGAGGTGTTCGCTGTCGTCCGCGTCCAGGCCGGCCCGGATGTCGTGGTCCTCGGCGTTCCGGCGGATGGTGGCGATCACCCGGTCGGTGGCGGCGCGGGTGCGGCGCAGTGCCGAAAGGGCCTCGGAGGCGCGCGGGTCGGCGAGGTAGACGAGGGTCTGGCGGCGCTCCTGCTGCAGGACGCGAACGGTGTCCTCGGTGGGGTAGCCGATGTCCTCGACGGTGTCGGTCACGCGGAACAGCTGGGTGGCCTCGCGCCCCGTGAGCACCGTGGCGAAACCCCAGATGGCGGTCAGGGACACCAGCGGCACGAGAAGCAGCGCCACGATCTTCCGGCGGATCGACTTCCCGCGAAAGCGCATGGCCTCCCCCAGCTCGACCCCCGCCGGCCGGGGGTGCTCATGTCCGTCAGCAAACGGCGCGAGCCTACTACCTGCCTCACAGTTAACTCGAAGACATGTCCGGAGGGCGAACTTCCGCACTGGGCGCCGGACATGGCGAGTTGTCCGGGCATGTGGGGAGATCGCCACCGCGATCCGGACACCCACGCGGTGCCTGTGACCGGCGCGCGGCCGGTCGGTTGGCCGGAATTTTTCGCCAGTGGGGAATCTTCCGGGGATCTCGTGCGTCCTTACCCACGGGAGAGGGGGGCGGAATGGGCCACAGGAGCCGCATCCCGCACTCCGGCGGCGTAAAACAGCGCAAGCCGGGCAGCCACTGGGGAGTCGGGGTCTTCGGATGCCGGGGCGAACGGTTGGCCGGCGGTGGGGAGTGACACGGTGATGGGCACGGCTGAGCGGCGCGGGGCGCCCGGGGAGAGCGTGGCGGAGCACCCGCAGGCGCGGTGGCACGGGCAGGCTCCGGGCCGGGACATATCAGGGACGGATCGCGCCGGGGAGCCCGGTGGTGACGAACCGCGGCAGAACTACCACCCGTTGTGGATCGAGGAGCCCGCGCGCCGGCATCCGTTGCCCGATCCGGTGCGTACGGCGGCGGTGCGGGCGGTCCTCGTCATCGCGGTGACGCTGATCCAGGCGATGGTGGCGTTCCTGTGCACGCTGGCCGGGTCCTGGCTGGCGTTCCCCATGGTGATCAGCGGGGTGGCCAGCACGGTGGTGGCCACCTGGGCCGTGGTCGACGTGTGGGTCACCCGCCAGGTGTGGAACCAGCGGTACGGCGTGGTCTCCGAGCCGAGCAGCACGGCCAGGGCCCTGCGCCGGGAGCGGCGAGCCCGCCGGCGCCAGGAGCGGGTCAGCGTGCGGGAGCAGGACCGGATACGCCGGACCGGCGGCGCGGGGCGGCTGTCGCATCCCTGACGCCTGACGGACGGCACTGCGACCGCCGGCGGTCGCGTTCAGCGAAGTCCCGGGTGCCGCGAGCCTGGTCGCCGCGCGTCCGGTGACCCGGTGACGCGACGCACGGAAGCCGGCCACCGGACCCGGGCCGCGGGATTGCCACGGCCCGGGAACCGCGGGCCTACGGGACGCTCGGCGCGGGCTTCTTGAACATCCGGGTCGCAGTGATCTCGCTGTGCACCGCCTCTCCGGCCTGGGGCGGCTGGGGAAGACCGGGCCGCAGGTGTTCCTCCACGCTGATGTACTTCAGGCCCGCCCTGAGGTCGGCGTCGTTGCGCAGGCGGATGACCAGGGGGAACTCGGCGAGGGCGGTGGTGTCGAACAGACCGGTGGTGTAGAGCAGCTGGACGCCCAGCGCGTCGGACACCGCTCGCTGGAGTTCGAGCAGGTAGGTCGCGTTGGCCCGGCCGATCGGGTTGTCCAGGAAGAGCGTGCCGGCGTGCCGGTGCTTGTCCCGGCCCCGGTCGTTCGAGCGCAGCGCGGCCATCGTGCAGTACAGGGCGATGGCCGCCGTGAGCAGCTGTCCGCCGGAGAAGACGTCGCCCATCTGGCCGACGGGGACGCGCTCGGCGCGCAGCACGGCGTCGGGCTTGAGGATCTCGACGGCCACGCCCTTCGGCTGCAGGGCCGCCGCGACGCCGCGCAGCAGCAGGGACATGCCGTCACGGCGCAGGTCGGAGTTCTTCCTGACGGCCGCGCGGGTGGCCTCGTCGATGACCTCGCCGAGCCGTTCGGTGAGTGTGGCGTGGTCGGGCTCCTCGAAGCGGATGCGCAGGAACTCCTGGCCGGACCACTCGCCGAGCCCTTCCGGCAGCCGGGAGAGCCGCTGGGCGGAGCGCAGGGTGGCCAGCGCCGACTCCACGAGACCGCGCAGCCGGTCCACGATCGAGTCGCGGTTGCGTTCCAGCTGGGCCAGTTCGTCCGTCAGGACGCGCAGCCGGGGCGCGAAGGCGTCCGCCCACTTCTGGGCGTGCTCGGGCAGCGCGGAGGCGGGCAGTTCGCGGATCTGCTGCCGGGCGGGGGTGCGGACCTGCTCGTAGCGCGTGGAGTTGGCGTGCCGGACGAGGACGTCGCTCGCCTCGCGCACGGCCGCCTCGGCGGCGGACAGGTCGGCTGCGCAGCCCCGCAGCGAACGGCGGGCCTCGGCGGCGGAGTGCCGGGCCTCCTCCAGGGTGCCCGGGTAGGGCTCGGCGTCCTCCTGCTCCTCCTCGGGGGCGTGTTCGCGCAGCAGGTCGCGGAGCATCGCGGCGATCTCGTCGAAGCCGCCGGCCGCGTCCTCGGCGGCGCGGTGGGCGTCCAGCAGTTCCGCGTGCGCCTCGCGGGCCTCGGCCAGGGCCTCGGTGCGCGCGGCGAGTTCGGCCGTGGCGGTGCGCAGCAGCGCCTGGGCGTGCTCGGCGTCGCGCGGGACGAGTTCCTCGGGCAGCTCGGTGTGCGCCTCGCCGTCCTCGGGCGCGTGCCGCTCGGCCTCTCCGCGCAGCCGGCCGAGCTGCTCGCTCGCCGTCGACATCCGGGTCTCCAGGAGCTGTACCAGCTCCTCGGCGCGTGCGGCGGCGGCCTGCCGGGAGGGTCCGTCGGCGCCGTCGGGCGACTGGAGCAGCTGCTCGGCGCGGGTGCGGACCTTGTTGCTGAGCCGGTCCAGTTCGGCTCGGGCGGCGCTCTCGTCGCTCTCGGCGCGGGCCTGCTCGGCGCGCAGGTCGGCGCCGACGCCGACCTTCTCGTACACCTGGGAGGCGGCCCGGTAGGCCTCGCGGAGGGCGGGCAGGGACGCCTTCGGGGCGTCGTCGTCGGCGTCGGGTACGTCGTCGGGGGCGCCGGCGATCTCGGCGCGCTCGGCGCGCAGGGCGCGCGCGGTGCGGCGGGCGTCGTCGGCGGCGCGCTGGGCGGCGCGGCGGTCCTCGTCCGCGGCGCGGGCGCGGTCGAGGCAGGTCTGGGCGCGGGCCTCGGACTCGGCGGCCTCGTCGGCGAGTTCGCGCAGTCTGACCTGCCAGCCGGCGCGTTCGCGGAGCCGGAAGGCGAGGCCGGCGAGGGCGTCGGCGGCGCGCCGGGCCTTCTGCGCGGCCTCCTGCCGTTCGTCGCGGATCCGGGCGGCCTCGGCGGCGGACTCGTCGGCCTCCGCGCGTACCGTGCGTGCCTCGGCGAGTTCCGCTTCGGCCTCCTCGGCGAAGGCGCGGGCCTCCTCGGCGGCCCGGGCCAGCTCGGTGAGGCGCCCGGCGGGGCAGCCGGTGCGCCAGGAGGCGAGCCGCGCGGCCAGTTCGCGGTCCTTGCCGAGGCGGGCGGCGAGGGCGCGGATCTCCTCGTCGCGCGCGGTGGCCCGGGCGCGCAGTGCCTGGCGTTCCTCGTCGGCGGCATGCTCGTCGTGCATGGCCGGGTTCGGCGGCACGAGGAACACGTCGCCGGAGGTGGTGCCCTGGGCGGGGGGCGGGGCGAGCAGCGCGGCGGCGGTGCCGACGGCGACGGCGGAGCGGGGCAGCAGGGCGGCGTCGCCGAGGGCCTCGCGGGCACGCGCGTGCGTGTCCGGGTCGGTGATGATCACGCCGTCGACCAGTTCGGGGCGGGCGGCGAGCACGCGCGCGTGGTCGGCGGGGTCGACGGCCTGAGCCAGGTAGCGCCAGCCGGGCAGCGCCGGGATGCCGTGTTCGCCGAGGAACTCGACGGTGGCCAGCACGTCCGGGCCGGGCGGCAGCAGGCCGCCGTCGCCGAGGGCGCCGAGGATGCGGGCGTCGTCGGCGGCGGCCGTACGCAGGTCGAACAGGTGCCGTTCGGCGGTGGACACGGCGTCGTCGAGGAGTTCGCGCAACTCGTCGGCGAAGCGGTCGAGTTCCTCGGGGGTGAGGGTGCCGTGGCCGGCCTCGGCGGCCGGTGCGCGGGTGGTGCCGGCCTCCTCCGTCCGGGGCGCGGGCACCCGGGCCACGCTCGGCGCGCCCGGCAGGCTCAGCAGTTCCGCGAGCCGCTCCTCGGCGGCCAGCGACTCGGCGAGGCGCCGCTCGGCCTCGTGGGCGCGCTCGGCGGCGGTGGCCGCGTCCGCCGCGCGGGCCGCCGTCAGCTCCGCGCGGGATTCGGCGGAGGCCGCCTCGCGCGCGTGCTCGGTGGCCTTGCGGGCGACCTCGCGGGCCGCGTCCCAGGCGGCGACGGCGGTCTTCTCGGCGTCGCTGGCGGCGAGCGCGGCCCGCGCCGGATCGGCGTCCGGGGCGCTGTCGTCCAGCCAGCCCGCGCGAACGGCCTCGGCGGTCTCCTGCTCGACCTCGGCGAGCCGCTGGCGCAGGTGCCCGGTCTCGCTGCGGGCCCGTTGCGCCTCGGTGGCGGCGGCGGTGGAGTCCCGGTAGGCGGTGTCGCTGACCTCCTGGAGGGCCGCGGAGCGCTCCTCCTGCTCGTTGGCGAGGGCCTCGGCGCCGCCGGCGGCGGCGTGCAGGGCCCCTACGAGGTCCACGGCGGCCTTGGCGCGGGCGGCGAGCGCGGGGGCCGCGTCACGTTCGGCCTCCTGGATGGCGGCCGCCACGCGCGCGACGCGGTCGGCGGCGGCCCGGTGGCGCAGCACGGCCTCGGCGGCCTGCCAGGCGGCGTGCAGGGTGCGGGCGTCGGCCAGCTCGCGCTTCTGTGCGGCGGCGGACTTCTCGGCGGCGGCCAGCGCCAGGGAGGCGTGCCGGTAGGCGAGTTCCGCGGCGACGAGGGCGCTGCGTTCGCGGGCGCCCTCCGAGTGCGTGACGGCGTACGCGGCGGCCGTCACCCGCTGGGCGAGGTCGGCGGCCCGGATCCGCTCCCGCACGGCTCGCGCGGACAGCCGCCTGGCCAGTGTGCGGGTGCGGCGCTCGGCGCCCGCGTGGACGTCACGCGCGCGCGCACGCGTCTCGGCGGCTTCGACGATCCTGCCGAGCAGGTCGACCGAGCCGGCGGTGAAGTCGCGTTCGGCGATCAGCTCGGCGCGCCGCCCGAGTTTGTTGCCGAAGCCGCTGACGAGGTCGGCGAGGCCGTCGGTGTCCCGGGTATCGGTGACCGCGCGCAGCAGCAGGTCGGTGAAGTCGGAGTCCTTCTTGACCGCGAAGAGGCCGGCCGCCTCGCCCTCGTCGGCGTTCATCTCGCGCTGGTAGCGGAAGAGTTCGGGGTCGAGGCCGAGGTCGCCGAGGTGCTCGGTCCAGCGCTCGTGGATCTCCTCCCAGTGCACCTCCAGGTGCGGGTAGACCTTGCCGGCCTCCATGAGGGCGTCGCGGAAGCCCTTCATGGTGCGGCGGCGGCCGTGCGCGCCCGAGGTGCCCTCGGCGGGCGGCCGTACGGCGGTGGACTCGGCGACGGGCAGGTTGTCCAGGCTGAGGCCGGGGCCGGGCCGGAAGGAGTACCAGGCCTCGGCGAACTTGCGCGGGTCGTTGGAGACCTGCCGGCCGCGCCACTCGCTGACCTTCCCGACGACGACGCACTCGCCGGTCAGCACGTGCTGCCACTCCAGGGCCACGTGGCCGCAGTCGTCGGCGAGCAGGAACTTGCGCAGCACGCCGGAGCTGGCGCCGCCGAGGGTGTTGCGGTGGCCCGGCAGCATCACCGAGAAGATCAGCTTGAGCAGGACGGACTTGCCGCCGCCGTTCTCCAGGAACAGCACGCCCGCGGGCGCGGGCCGGCGCGGTGGACCGGACGGCTCCTCCTCGAAGAACTCCGCCTGCGCGGGCGCCGGGTCGGGCACGGGCTCGCCGACACCCCGCAGGTCCAGCACGGTGTCGGCGTAGCGCGCACCGGCGGGACCGATGGAGTAGAGGCGGACCCGGGACAGCTCGTACATGGCGGACTCTCGTAAGTCTGGTGAAAGGTGCGGTGGTTCGGGAGGTCTGGCGCTGCGGGAGCTTCAGCCCGTCAGGAGTGGAACGGCAGTCCGGCGTCGGCCACCAGGTCCAGGTCGTCGGTGTCCTGGGCGGGCAGCAGGGTGGCCGTGCCGTCGGTGACCGGAACGATGCCCAGCTCCACCAGCTCGGCCAGGGCGGCGCTGCCGGCCAGGTCGCGGACCTGGAGCTGGTAGCGGGCCGTGGTGCGGTAGGTGCCGCCGTTGTCGTCGCCGGTGCGCTGCAGGAAGCCCGAGTCGGTGAGGAAGGCCATGGCCTTCGCCACGATGCCGGTGGTGGAGGCGGCCGGCCGGCGGGCGTCCTTGGTGGCGCCCGTGGCGCTGCGTCTGGCCCAGATCCGCCAGGCCGCCTCCAGGCCGGGCGCGTCGGTCGCCGGGTCGGTGTTCTCGCCCTGCTCCTCGGCGCGCTCCTCCAGGCGGCGGCAGGCCTGCCGGACGAAGGCGTCGACGCCGTTGACGGTGACCCGGCCGATGTAGGAGTCGTCGGCCAGGTCCTCGGGACGCGGGAACGCCAGCGCCGCGACCGCGAGATGGGCGAGTCCGTGCAGGAAGCGGTCGCCGGAGTCGGCGGCGGTGCGACGCGCGTAGTCGCCCATGCGGACGGCGAACACCGAGTCCTCGGCGGCGGTCACGGCCATCCCCGCGCGCGGGGACACCTCCAGCACGACGAGCCCGAGACCGGCCGCGACGGCGTCGGCGAGCCGGGCGAACGCCGGGTCCTCGCGGTAGCGGCGCAGCAGTTCGGTGTACTCCTGGTCGCGGGCGGGCGCCAGTTTGGGCTGGAGGCCGAAGGCGACGAGCCGCGCCGCGTCGGCGGCGTCGGCGGGGGTGACTGCGGAGCCCGCCGGGGCGGCGGCAGGCTCGGATTCACTCCGGTCGACGTGCTCGGTCACGGGTTCGGCTCCTTGTCGTGCTCTTGTCCACTCATACCGCTCATGCCGCTTCCGTCCGGTCCGCGGCCATCCCGGCCGCGTCCAGCAGGGCGGTCCCCACGATCAGGTCCGCCCCGCCGAACTCGGGATCGTCCAGCTCGGTGCCGTCGTCCACGGCGAACAGCAGCTTCTCCTCGCCCTGCCGGTAGGCGGTGCCGACGGGCGGGCTGGCGGCGTGGACCGCCAGCAGCGCCACCAGGTAGGCGAGGTCGGGGTCCCCGGTCCGCCGGGCCTCGGCCAGCAGCCCGGACAGTCTCCTCGGGGCGTCCGCCGGCAGGTCCAGCAGGTCCCTGGCCGTAGCCAGCTGTTCCTCGCTGAAGCGGCTGTCGTCCGGCGTCGCGATCAGGTCGGGCTCGGGCATCTCCGCGCCCAGGTGCTCGCGCTCCACGGGCGGGGTCAGCAGTATGTCCACGAGATCCCCGACCCGGACGGACACCGGGGTGCGCAGTCCGGTGCCGCGCGCGAAGAAGGCGTCGGTGACCCGGCTCGCCTGCTCCAGCGGCAGCGGCAGGACGGGGGCGACGAGATGGCCGTAGAGGTCGATCCCGGACGCCGTCGCCGGTGTGGCGAAGGCCTGCCGGTCCTGTTCGGCGCGGAACAGCGGGCCCGCCTCCAGCAGGCGCGACTGGAGCTGGGTGTGGCGCCGGATGCAGTCCTTGACGATGTCGACGAGTTCGGCGGCGCGGCGCTTGTGCTCGGGGTCCTCGGTCTCGTCGCGGGCCTTGCGGATGTTGGTGAGGATCGCGTTCTCGTGGCGGTAGCGCTCGGCCACGTGGTCCAGGGCCTCGGCGATCATGTCGGGGACGGCTTTGAGCCAGTCGACCGCGCGGACGTTGCGCCGGGTGGCCTCCAGGGCCCGGCGCAGCGTCTCGGAGTACTGGACCGTGCGGTAGCGGGCCTGCTCGGCGGCGAGCTGGGCGTCGGCGAGCCGGCCGCGGCTGATCAGCACCTCGAGCTTGACCTCGGCGGCGATCTGGGCGCTGGTGACGTCGGTGTCGAGGGCGCCGACCAGGACGTTGACCGCCTCGTCCGTCGTCCGCAGGTAGACCGTGCCGCCGGGGCCGGGGACCTCCTCGATCAGCTTGAAGTCGTAGTCGCGGCGGACGTAGGTGCCGTCGGGCGCGAAGGTGCCGTAGACCGCGCGGAAGCCGCGGTCCACGCTGCCGACGTTGATCAGGTTCTCCAGCACCCAGCGGGCCACGCGCTCGTGTTCGGCGGCGGGCCGGCGCGGGGCCTGGGCGGCGATGCGCGGGACGAGCCGGGCCACGATCTGCTCGTGGTCGGCGCCGGTGTCGAAGTCCATGTTCAGGGTGACCAGGTCGATGGCGGCCAGCGCCACCTCGGCCATCCCGTACACCGAGTACTCGCCGGCCAGGTTGGCCTTGCGCGCGTCCAGGTCGTGCAGCGGCGCGGTGCAGGCGAGGGCGCGCAGCCGACGCGCCAGCCCCTCGTCGGCGGCCGGGCCCGGAGCCGGGCGCGGCCCCGCGCTGAGCTGGGGCGGAACACGGTCCGTCGATGCAGGCGAAGTCACGGTGCACAGACTAGGTCCTGGGTCTGACATCGGCCCAAACGAGCGGTTCCGCCGGTTCCCCGGCCTGGCCGCGGGTCGTCGCCGGCACGCGGTCCGCGGGGCCGTCCGGGCGGCTCGCGGGCCGCTGAGGGACATCCTCCTCGCCCGGCCGCCCGGCCCGTCGCGCGGTTCCCCGCCCCGCTACGGGGCGCCCTCCTCGCCCACCCTGCGCCGGTACACCTCGACGACCCGTTCCAGCGAGTCCGTGAGGTAGGTCTCCAGGAGCCGTTCGGCGCCGCGCCGGTCGCCGGCCTGGAGCGCCTGGAGGATCTGGGCGTTGCGGGTGAGGTACGGCTCGTGCAGCCGGCGCGGGTCGTCCACGACGTGGAAGGCCAGGCGCAGCTCGGCGAAGACGCTGCGCATCAGCTCGTCGGTGCGTTCGCTGCCGGCGAGGGCGACCAGTTCCCGGTGGAAGTGGATGTTGGCCGTGCCCAGCTCTTTCCAGTCATTCCCCGCGGCCGCCGCGCGCCCCTCCTCGACGGCCGCGACCAGCCCGTCCAGCCGGTACGGCGGTTCGCCCAGCCCGCGGACGACGGCGCACTCGACGAGGGAGCGCGTGCGGTAGATGTCCTCCACGTCCTCGACGGTCAGGACCCGGACGAACACGCCCCGGTTGAGTTCGTGGATCAGCAGGCGCTCGTGGGTGAGCAGCCGGAACGCCTCGCGCAGGGTGTTGCGGGAGACGCCGAGCGCCCCGCCGATGCCGTCCTCGGACAGCCGGGTGCCGGGCGGGAAGTAGCCCTCGGAGATGCGGCTTCTGAGGATGTCCGAAACGCGCTCCGCGGTGCTCGTGCGGCCCAGAAGGACCCGGTCGCCGGCCAGTCCCGTCAGCTCCTCTGCCATGCCCGGAATTCAATCGCAGACACCAGGACGAAACAACACGGGTATTGAAGGATCGTTGAACAATCCTCTACGGTGCTCCGCACGGCTCACTTCCCAGCACCCTCCGTCCCTCTCCTGCGAGGTGCCCATGAGCACGACCCCACCGCCACGGTCCGCGCCTCCCACCGGCCTCCGCCCGGACCCGGCCGAACACACCGCCGAGGACGGCGCGTTCGCCTGGCTGCGCGCCCTCGGCCCGCGCGGCCGGCGCGCGTTCGCCGGAGCTTTCGGCGGCTATGCCCTGGATTCGTACGACTACTTCACCCTGCCGCTGAGCATGGTGGCGCTCTCGGCCTACTTCGGCCTCAGCAGCGGCCAGACCGGCCTGTTCACCACCGTCACCCTGGTGGTCTCGGCGGCCGGCGGCGCCGCCGCCGGCGTGATCGCGGACCGGGTGGGCCGCGTCCGGGCCCTGATGATCACGGTGGTCACGTACGCCGTCTTCACCGTCGCCTGCGGCTTCGCGCCCACCTACGAGACCCTGCTGGTCTTCCGCGCCCTCCAGGGCCTCGGCTTCGGCGGCGAGTGGGCGGTCGGCGCCATCCTGGTCGCCGAGTACGCGAGCGCGCGCCACCGGGGCCGTACGCTCGGCGCGGTCCAGAGCTCCTGGGCGGTCGGCTGGGGGCTGGCGGCGGTCGTCTACACCCTGGTGTTCTCCTTCGCCGGCGACGACCTGGCCTGGCGGGTGATGTTCTGGACCGGCGCGCTGCCCGCACTGCTCGTGGTCTGGCTGCGCCGCTCGGTGCACGACGCCCCCGCGGCGACGGCGGCCCGTGAACAGGACCCGCGCCGGGGCTCGTTCGCCGCGATCTTCCGGCCGGCCCGCGGCGACGGCGCCCCCGGCCTGCTGCGCACCACGGTCTTCGCGAGCCTGCTCTCCACGGGCGTGCAGGGCGGCTACTACACGCTGGCGACCTGGGTGCCGACGTATCTGAAGTCCGACCGCGGTCTGTCGGTCGTCGGCACCGGCGGCTACCTGGCCTTCCTCATCTCCGGCGCCTTCCTCGGCTACCTGACCGGCGGCCACCTCACCGACCGGCTCGGCCGGCGGAACAACATCTGGCTGTTCGCGCTGCTGTCGGCGGTGTGCATCCTGGCGTACGCCAACATCCCGCACGGCGCCAACACCCTGCTGCTGGTGCTCGGTTTCCCGCTCGGCTTCTGCATGTCGGCCATCTTCAGCGGCTTCGGCTCCTACCTGAGCGAGCTGTACCCGACGGCGGTACGCGGCACCGGGCAGGGCTTCACGTACAACACGGGCCGCGCGGTGGGCGCGGTGTTCCCGACCCTGGTCGGCTTCCTGGCGGACAGCTGGGGCGTCGGCGGCGCGCTGGTCTTCGGCGCGATCGGCTACGGCCTCGCGGCGCTGGCGCTGCTCGGGCTGCCGGAGACGCGCGGGAAGGAGCTGGCATGACACGGGTGAACCGCACCGAGGACCGGCCCGTCACCACCGTCGACGCGCACGCGCACGCGTGGAGCCCGCGAACCGCGCGGGCCCGCTTCCGCGACGGTCTCACCGGGCCGACCGCCGGCGTCGCGGCGGGCCACACCCAGGCCAACCTGATCGCGGTGCCCGCCGACTGGGCCTACGACATGCTGCTGTTCTGCCAGCGCAACCCCAAGCCGTGCCCCGTGCTCGACGTCACGGACGCCGGTTCCCCGACGACCGTGCTCGCCGAGGGCGCCGACCTGCGCACCGATCTGCCGCGCTACCGGGTGTGGCAGGACGGCGAGCTGGTGGACGAACCCACGGACGCGCGCGCGTACTGGCGGGACGACCTGGTGTCGTTCCTGCTCGGGTGCAGCTTCACCTTCGAGTGGGCGCTGGCCCGCGCGGGCGTGCCGATCCGGCACGTCGAGCAGGGCCGGAACGTGCCGATGTACGTGACCAGCAGGGCCTGCCGGGAGGCGGGCCGGCTGCGCGGGCCGATGGTGGTCTCCATGCGGCCGGTGCCGCCCGAGCGTCTGGGCGCGGCGATCCGGGAGAGCAGCCTGCTGCCGGCCGTGCACGGCGGCCCGGTGCACTGCGGGGACCCCGCGGCCCTCGGCGTCGAGGACCTCGGCCGGCCCGACTTCGGCGACCCGGTGACCGTCGCCGACGGCGACATCCCGGTCTTCTGGGCCTGCGGGGTGACCCCGCAGGCGGCCGTGATGGCGTCCCGGCCGCCGTTCGCGATCACCCACGCGCCGGGCCAGATGTTCCTGACCGACGCACGGGACGAGCAGTACCGGCTGACGGGCGTCGACTGAGCCGCGGCCGTGCGTACCGCAACCCCGAAACCGCGCACGACAGAGCGCCACGAGAACCGGAGACGCGAGGACACCATGACCGCGATCGATCTGAACGCCGACCTGGGCGAGGGCTTCGGCCGCTGGCGGCTGACCGACGACGACCAGCTCCTGTCCGTCGTCACCAGCGCCAACGTGGCCTGCGGCTTCCACGCCGGGGACGCGGCCACCATGCGCCGGGTGTGCGAACGGGCGGCCGAGCGAGGGGTGACGATCGGCGCGCAGGTCTCCTACCGGGACCTGGCCGGTTTCGGGCGGCGCGCGATGGATGTGCCGCCCGCCGAGCTGGCGGCCGAAGTGGCCTACCAGATCGGTGCCCTGGAGGTGTTCGCACGGGCGGCGGGCGCGCGCGTGGCGTACGTCAAACCGCACGGCGCGCTGTACAACCGCGTCGTGCACGACGGGGAACAGGCCCGCGCGGTGATCGAGGGGGTGCGCCTCGCGGACGCCTCGCTGCCGGTGCTGGGGCTGCCCGGCTCGCGGTTCCTGGAGCTGGCGGGCGAGGCAGGTCTTCCGGCCGTCACGGAGGCCTTCGCGGACCGCGCGTACACCGACGAGGGCACGCTGGTGCCGCGCGGCCACGAGGGCGCCGTGGTGACCGACCCGGACACCGTCGTGGAGCGCTCGGTGAGCCTCGCGCGCTCCGGCGCGGTGATCGCGCACTCCGGCGCACGGATCCGGGTGCGCGCCCGGTCGCTGTGCCTGCACGGCGACACTCCGGGCGCGGTCGGCCTGGCCCGGCGGGTGCGGGAGCGGCTGGTGGCCGCGGGCGTGCGAGTGGAGGCGTTCGCGTGAGGGCGCTTCCCGTCGGCGACGACGCGCTGCTCGTCGAGGTCGCCTCCGGGCAGGAGGCGCAGGCCGTGCACGCGGAGCTGCTGCGGCGCCGCGCGGAGGGCTCGCTCACCGTGCGCGAGATCGTCCCGGCGGCCCGTACGGTCCTGCTCGACGGGCTGGCCGAGCCGGCCCGCTGGGCGGCGGAACTGACCGGCGCGCGGGTGCCGCGGGTGCCTGCCCGGGCGCGCGAGCTGGTCGAACTGCCCGTGCGGTACGACGGCCCCGACCTGGCGGCGGTCGCCGCGCACTGGCAGGTGCCGCGACACGAGGTGGCCCGCGTCCACGCCGGCACCGAGTTCACGGTGGCCTTCTGCGGCTTCGCCCCCGGCTTCGGCTACCTCACCGGGCTCCCGGAGCGCTACCACGTGCCGCGCCGCGCCACCCCGCGCACGGCGGTTCCGGCCGGCGCCGTGGCCCTGGCCGGCCCGTACACCGGCGTCTACCCGCGCTCCTCGCCCGGTGGCTGGCAACTGATCGGCACGACGGACGCGGTGCTGTGGGACCCGGCACGCGCCCCGGCGGCCCTGCTGGAGCCGGGCACGCGCGTGCGGTTCGTGCCGGTGGGGGACGCGTGAGCGGGCAGCACCGGGGCGTACCGGCAGGGGTGCGCACCGGGCAGGCGGCCGCACCGGTGGCGCTACGCAGGGCAGGAGCAGCCGCACCGGCAGTCGTACGCGCCGGGGAGGACCGTGTGGCCGGGCGGCGGACGGCAGCCCACGCGCGCGCGTGCCCGCCGCCTGCCCGACCCGTGGCCTGGGAGGCCCTATGACCGACCGTGCGCTGGTCGTCGTGCGCGCCGGGGCGCTCACCACCGTGCAGGACCGCGGACGGCCGGGCTACGCGCACCTCGGCGTGCCCCGCTCCGGAGCGCTCGACGCGCCCGCCGCCGCACTGGTGAACCGGCTCGTCGGCAATCCCCCGGACGCCGCCGTCCTGGAGACCACCCTCAACGGCTGCGCGCTGCGCCCGCGTTCGACGGTGACCGTCGCGGTCGGCGGTGCGCCCTGCCCGGTGACGGTGGGCGGCCGCCCGGCCGCGTGGGGCGTGCCGGTCGTGGTACCGGCGGGCGAACTGCTGGACGTGGGCACGGCCACGGCCGGCGTGCGCGGCTACGTCGCGGTCGGCGGCGGCGTCGCCGTGGAGCCGGTCCTCGGCAGCCGCGCCACCGACCTGCTGTCCGGCCTCGGTCCGGCACCGCTCACGGACGGTACGGTGCTGCCGCTGGGCGCCCCGGCCGGCCCTCCCGCGCGCGTGGACGGGGTGCCGCAGCCGGGTCCGCCGGCCGAGCTCGTGCTCCGGGTGACGCCCGGCCCGCGCGACGACTGGTTCACGGCACGGGCGGTGCGGGATCTCACCACGCGCGCGTACCGGGTCTCCGCGGCGAGCAACCGCATCGGCCTGCGCACCGAGGGGCCGGCGCTGGAGCGGGCCCGGACCGGTGAACTGCCCAGCGAGGGCATGGTCCTGGGCGCGGTCCAGGTCCCGCCGGACGGACGCCCGGTGGTCTTCCTCGCGGACCATCCGACCACCGGCGGCTACCCGGTGATCGCGGTCGTGCGCGCCGCCGACCTCCCGTCCGCCGCCCAGGCCCTCCCGGGCACCCCGGTCCGCTTCGTACCGGTGCGCCGCCGCTGAGCCCCTGCGGCCGGGACGGCGGTCCCCCGCTCCCCCGCTGCCCCGGCGGTCAGCGCCGCCGGTCTCAACCAGCCGCAACCGGCCCCGCGGAGGCGGCCGTCTCCACCACCGCCGTCTCCCCGAGGCCGACCACCTCCACCGCCCCGTCCCTCCCGTCGCCGCGCCACCGAGCCGCTGCCCGCTCGGCGGAGGCGTCCGGCAAGGCCGCCAGCGCCGCCGACACCGCCGCCGACGCGCGGAGGTCCAGGTGGACTCCGGTGCCCCGGGCGCGGTGGCGCAGTTCGCCGGCGGCCAGGAGCAGCAGCTGCGGCAGCAGGTCGTGGCAGCGCCGGAGCACCCAGGCGGTTCCCGCCGTGGCCAGCCACCACAGGCGCGCCGTGCGGGTCGGCGCGGGGAACTCCGGTTCGGGTGAGGGAGGCTGCCCGGTCGCGCGGCCCGCGTCGGCGAGCAGGGCGTGGCAGCGGACGGCGAACCGCCGGTGGCCGCGCTCCGCGGGGTGCAGCCGGTCCGCGCTCCACAGGCTCCGGTCGCTGGTCCAGCGGTCGTCGGCCGCGTGCAGGTGGAGGGCGCCGTACCGCTCGGACAGCGCGTGGACGACCGCGTTGACCGCCCGTTGCCGCCGGGCCAGCGGACGGGCCAGGGCGTCCGGGAGCCGGAGCACGGCGCCGGGGTCGGGCAGGCAGGCGGTGAGCAGGGTGGCGCCCTGACGGGTGAGGGAGCCGTAGACCTGGTCGAGGTGGGCGGCCACGGCGTGGACGTCGAAGGTGCGGCGCAGCGTGTCGTTGACGCCGACGACCACGGACGCCAGGTCGGGGCTCAGTTCCAGGGCGGCCGGCGTCTGCTTCTCCCGCACGTCCCGCGTCTGCGCCCCGCTGACCGCGAGATTGGTGAACAGCACCTCCTCGCCGTCCCCGGCGAGGGACGCGGCCAGCAGCGCCGCCCAGCCCCGCCATCCGGCGCCGACCGGGTCACCCACGCCCTCGGTCAGCGAGTCCCCGAGCGCGACGAAACGCAAGGAGCCACCGCGCCCCGTCGCGGCACCGGCTTCCGGGCCACGCCCGCCCACGCGCGCGGGGCCGCCGCGCCGCGGCGCGGCGTCGGCGCTCATGCCACACCCTCCGGTACGGCGGGCCGGGCGTCGGCGGGACGCAGCACCTCCGTGTCGTGGGCCGCCAGGAAGGCCTCCACGGCCGTCGCCCAGCCGAAGCACTCCGCACGCGCGCGTGCCGCCTCGCGCCGCTCGGGCTCGGCGCGCTCCAGCAGCAGTTCCACGGCGTCCGCGAACGCCTCCCCGCCGCCCACCGCGGTGGCGCCCGCCGAGCCGATGACCTCGGGCAGCGCGGAGGACGCGCTCGCCACCACGGGTGTGCCGCAGGCCAGGGCCTCCAGCGCGGCCAGTCCGAAGGTCTCGGCGGGCCCGGGCGCGAGGCACACGTCGGCGGACGCCTGGAGCGCGCCGAGGGACGTACGGTCGGAGACGTGCCCGAGGAAGGTCACCGGGAGCCGGCGGTCCCGTGCGCGCTGCTCAAGGCGGGCCCGCAGCGGCCCGTCCCCGGCGACCACGAGCACCGCCCGCCGTCCGCGCCGCAGCAGCGCCTCCAGGGCGTCCAGGGCCGTGCCGGGGCGCTTCTCGACGGAGAGCCGGGACGCCATCACGAGCAGCGCCTCGTCCCCGCGCGCGTGGCGGTCACGCAGCCCGGGGTCCCGCAGCGCGGGGTGCCGTTCCATCAGGTCGACCCCCAGGGGGGCGCGTACGACGTTGCGCGCGCCGATGCGCACGAACTCGCGCTCGGCGAACTCGGTGGTGCACACCACCCGCGAGTAGACGTGCGCGGTCCGGGTGTTGAGGGAGTCGGCGGCGCGGCGCGCCAGGTGCTCGGGCAGGCCCCAGGTGCGCAGCACGCCGTCGGCGGTCTCGTGGGAGACCATCACGGCGGGCACGCGCGCGCGGCGGGCCCAGCGTCCGGTCCAGCGCAGGGTGGTGCGGTCCGAGACCTCCAGGCGGTCCGGGGCCAGTTCCTCCAGGAGGGCGGCCACGCGCCGCTTGTCGGTGAGGACGCGGTAGCCGCCGGTGCCGGGCAGCAGCGGGCCGGGCAGGGTGATGACCCGGCCCTGTTCGGTGTCGCGGTCGGTGTGGCGTTCGCCGGGCACGACCAGGACCGGTTCGTGGCCCGCGGCCCGGAAGCCCTTGCCGAGTTCCCGCAGGGCGGTGCGCAGCCCGCCGGAGGCGGGGGCGACGAAGTTGGCGAGGCGGACGATGCGCAGGGACTGCCCGGTCATGCCGCCACCGCCGTCTTCCGGTCCGCGAGGACGTCGTCGTAGTGGGCGATCAGCTGGTCGCCGACGGCGGCCCAGGTGCGGCCCTCGACCGTCGCGCGGGCGCTGGCGCCGTACGCGGCGCGCCGCGCGGGGTCGGCGGCCAGGGCGCGGACCGCCTCCTGTACGGCGGCGGCGTCGCGCGGCGGGACCAGCAGGCCGGTGCGGCCGTGGTCGACCAGGTCGAGCGGGCCGCCGGCGGCCGGCGCGACGACCGGGACTCCGCTGGCCATGGCCTCCTGGACGGTCTGGCAGAACGTCTCGAAGGGGCCGGTGTGCGCGAACAGGTCGAGTGAGGCGAAGATCCGGGCCAGTTCGTCGCCGGTGCGACGGCCGAGGAAGACGGCGCCGGGCAGGGCCTCGGTCAGATGGGCCTGGCTGGGTCCGTCGCCGACGACCACGACCCGCACCCCGGCCAGCCCGCAGACCCCGGAGAGGAGTTCGACGTGCTTCTCCGGGGCGAGCCGGCCGACGTAGCCGACGATCAGTTCGCCGTTCGGGGCGAGGCTGCGGCGCAGCGCCTCGTCCCGGTGCTGTGGCCGGAAACGTACGGTGTCCACCCCGCGCGGCCAGAGCCGTACCCGGGGGACGCCGTGCTCCTCCAGGTCGGACCGGGCCGCGCTGGAGGGGGCCAGGGTGCGGTCGGCGGCGCCGTGCACGGAGCGGATGCGCCGCCAGGCCGCGGCCTCCCCGGCGCCCATGTAGGTGCGGGCGTAGCCGGCCAGGTCGGTCTGGTAGACGGCGACGGCCGGGACGCCGAGCCGGGCGGCTGCGGCCATGCCGCGGACACCGAGGACGAAGGGGCTGGCCAGGTGGATCACGTCGGGGCGGTGCGCGACGAGGGCGGCGGCGAGACGCCGGCTGGGGAGGGCGACGCGGACTTGGGGGTAACCGGGGAGCGGGAGGGAGGGGATCCGGACGACCGGGCACGGGGCGTCCGTGTCCGGGCCGCTGCCGGGCGCGGGAGCGGGGGCGACGACGAGGGGGAGGTGACCGCGGTCCACGAGGTGCCGGGCGGTCTGGAGCGCGCAGTGGGCCACGCCGTTCACATCGGGGGGAAAGGATTCGGTCACGATGACGACACGCATACGGGTGTTGTCGCCGCGCTGGACGTGCCCGCGTCAACTTCGATCTTTCGGCGCGGGGAACGTCCCATGAGCGTTGGGCTGCGCACCCGAGCGGGTCAGGCGGCCGTCATGGCCGCCTGACCCGCGGGTCACCGGGTGTTCACCCGACGGGCGCCCGTCCGCCGAGCGGAGGTGGGGCCGGGTGCCGGCGGACTCGCCCGGCGGAGGCTCCCTCCGGGTCCGGGACGGCTCAGCCGAGAGCCGCGTCCGGTCCGAAGCGGCTGCGTACCGCGGTCTGCACCTCGTCCTCCTCCGCCGGATCGGCGGCCAGGCGGCGCAGGCGCTCCACGACCCGGGCGTCGCCGGTCTCGGCGTGCCGGGCGGCCAGTTCGCGGGTGGTCTCCTCGCAGTCCCACAGGCATTCGACGGCGAAGCCGGTGGCGAAGGAGGGATCGGTGGCGGCCAGCGCGCGGGCGGCGCGGCCGCGGAGATGGGAGGAGGCCGTCTCGCGGTAGACATGGCGCAGGACGGGGGCGGCGCAGACGATGCCGAGGCGTCCGGCGCCGTCGACGAGCGTCCACAGGGTGGGCGCGTCGGGTCCCTCGCCGCGCACGGCCTCGCGGAGGGCGCCGAGGACCAGGTCGCGGTCCCGTGTGCCGCCGCGGCAGGCGAGCATGCGTGAGGCGGCGGCGCCGAGCGCGTCGGGACGCTGGGCCCAGCCGCGCGCGCGGTCGACGGCGGCGACGCTGCGCATGCGTTCGAAGGCGTCGACTGCGGCCTCCACGACGGGTGCCGTCCCGTCGACGACGGCCGCCTCGATCAGGTCCAGCGCGTCACGGTCGTTGCTGTCGGCGAGGTAGCGCAGTGCGGTGCAGCGGGCCCCGTCGGTGCCGGTACGGGCGGCCTGGAGGATCTCGTGCCGGTCCTCCGGGCCGGCCACGGCGACCAGGCAGCGGGCGGCGGGCACGTGCAGGGCGGCACCGCGCTCCATGCCCTGCTGGGCCCACTCGAAGACGGCGCGGACGCTCCAGTCGGGGCGGGGGCCGGCGGGCCGCATCTGCCGCTGCCAGCGGTCGAAGCAGCCGGCCTCCTGGGCGGCACGCACCCGGGTGGCGATCGACGCGCGCGGATCCTCGGCCCACAGCCGCCAGGGCCGTGGCTCGAAGGCGTCGCGTACGGCGGCGGCCAGCTCGGCCTCGCCCTCGGGATCGGTGGGGAAGCGGGCCAGGACGGGGGCGGCGAGGGCGCGCAGGCCCGCGTCGTCGTCCCTGAGGGCCAGCTCGTCCAGGGCCCATGCCCAGTTGGAGCCGTGCGCGGCGTACCTGCGCAGCAGCTCCAGGGCGTCCCGCCTGCCGTAGGAGGCGAGGTGGCCGAGGACGGCCAGGGCCAGGCCGGTGCGGGACTCGTCGGCGTCGACGACGTCCTCGGGGTCGAAGAGGTGCGCCTCCACGGCGTCCAGCTCGCCGTTCAGGTCGAGGTAGAGCCGGGCGTAGTACAGGGAGCGGTTCTCCACCTGCCAGTCGTGGCGGGGGTCGCGCAGCACACAGTGGTTCAGGGCCGCGAGCGCCTCGGCTCGCGGGGCCGTGAGCGCGTGCAGCGTGCCGTCGCCACGGCCGCGCTGGAGCAGGCCGAGCAGCGTACCGCTGGGCGCTATGACCGGATCGAACATGGGAAACAGCCTCACATCAAGCGTCGACGCAACCGGGAAACGCGCATTACCTGGCCGCGTGACACAACGTCGGAGCGCCCGCCGTCTCTTGCTTGCTGTAGACCATCTCTCTCTGCCTCTCGTCGGTGGCCCATGCGGACCGCATCACGGCCCGCGCGGTGCGGCAACACCTGCCCGGCCATCGCGTCCGTGAATCACGACGTCATGATGACCCGCGGTGTGTGCTGCCGCGACCGTATTTCCGGCGGCCCTGTACCGCCTCCCCCGTTTTCCGTGTCGTACCTGGTCAGTGCGTCAACGTCAGTGGACGCCGAACAGTTCCAGGAGCTCCTTCTTGCCGAACATCCGGGCCGTGTCGACGGCCGACGGCGTGCCTGCGGAAGGATCGGCTCCGCCCTCCAGGAGGGCCTTGATGACGTCCGTCTCACCCTTGAAGACGGCACCCGCGAGCGGGGTCTGGCCCCGGTCGTTGACCTGGTCCGCCGCCGCGCCGCGGGCGAGCAGCGCGCGCACCGCGCCGGCGTGGCCGTGGTAGGCGGCGAGCATCACGAGGGAGTCGCCGCGGTCGTTGGTGAGGTTGGCCGGAACGCCCGCGTCGACGTACGCCACGAGCGCCTCGGTCTGCCCCCGCCGGGCCAGATCGAAGATCTTGGTCGCCAGCTCCACGACCTCGGGGTCGGGAACGTCACTCATCGGCCGGACCGCCTCTCCATGCTGATTCGGGGACTGCTTCGTACGGGTGAATCGCCAGCGTACTGGCTCGCGCGGCACATGACCCGATCTGCCCGAGGTAAAGATCAACGGCAGCGCCCGCCGGCGGCGCCACGCCGGCAACACACCTGGTCAGTCGCGGTTTGACACACTCGCCCGAGTGAGCGAATTCCACCGCTTTTCACCCAGTTGCACCTTTAATCGTATGGATACATCCTGTGATCCTGGAAGAACTCATGGTGACTGTCCCCCACCATCGACACCAGGAGGCCCCAAATGATCCTCTCGCTCTCAGGCGTGCTGCTGCTCGGCGTCGTCGTCTTCCTGTTCTTCCGCAAGGACGGACTGAAGGGCTCGCACGCCACGGTGTCGGCCCTCTTCGGCTTCTACCTGTCGACCACGGGCATCGCCCCGAGCATCAAAGCCGGAGGAGAGAGCCTGGCCAGCCTCCTGGGCGGCATCAAGTTCTGACCCCTCCCGTCCCGCCCGCACGCACGCACCCTCAGGAGACAGCAGTGGCCCGGCGCCCCCTCCCCCGCATCCTGAGCAAGGACAGCGCCCAGATCGCCCGGACGCAGCTCGCCCGGAGCAGGGAGCTGGCCCGGACGGCGGCCGACAGCGCCACCGACGTCCTCCAGCCGCTGATCACCGTGACGCGCGGGCTGCGCCTGCTGGCCGCGGCCGGCCGGCGCAGGTGGGCGGACACGCCCAAGGACAAGCGCGGGCCACTGCTGTTCTTCGCGGCTTCCATGGTCCTGGTCGTGGCCCTGATGCCGTACGGGCCGCTGTTCGCCGTCATCGCCGTGATGGCGGCAGCGGCCTGGCACGGCCGCGACCGCACCCCGCCGGCGCCCGAGGGGCCCGACGAGTCCCAGACCCAACGGCTCCAGGCGCTGTACGAGGCCCTGGTGCCGTACTTCTCCAGCTCCGAGGACCCGGCACCGCTGTACGCGCACGGCGGAGAGTGGGAGAAGGCCTACGCGGCGCACGAGTTCGACGACGCCGGGCGCATCGGCCACCTCGTGATCCGCTACCCCGCCTACTTCCCGGACGGCGAGCCGGCGGCCCGCGCGCGGATCGAGCAGTTGCTCACCGCGAAGGCCGGGCGGAGCCGGGAGTACCACTTCGCGTGGGAGGAGGAGGCCAACCAGCTCACCGTCACCGCCCTCCCCCCGCTGCCCGCCGACATCCCCGCCCAGCGCTTCGTCACCGCACCCGGCGAGACCGTCCTCGGCTTCACCGACCCCAGCGAGGTCCAGCGCACGCTCCCCCTCTCCTACGGGGAGGAACGGGTCGACGTGCCGCCGGTCGTCTGGCGCACCGGCATCCGCTCCACCGAGCCGCACCTGCTGGCCATGGGCCACCCCGGCAGCGGCACCTCCACCCTGTTGCGCTCCGTCGCCATCCAGGCCCTCCAGTACGGCGATGTGCTGATCGTCGACGGCGGCGGCACCGGCGAGTACGCCTGCCTGACCGGACGCAGCGGCGTCCTGGCCGTGGAGTGCGCGCTGTCCGGGGCGCTGGCCAGCCTGGAGTGGGCCGCGCGGGAGACCGAGCGGCGGCTCATCACGATCAACCTGGCCCGGCAGGCGGGCGACCCGCCGCCCCCGGACACGCGGCGTCCGCTGTGGATCCTGCTGGACCGCCCGAGCGTCTTCGCGCACCTCGCGCCGGGGGACGGCCGCAAGGACCCGCACATGCTGCTCCAGGCGCCGTTGCGGCACGGCCGCGCGGCGAACGTCACCGTGGTCGTGGCCGAGCAGTTCGACAGCGCGGAGGCGCTGACCGACGCGGTACGGCAGCACACGCGCGCGCGTGTCGTGCTCGGGTCCGCGGCGCCGGAGCAGGTGGAGGCGGTGCTGGGCGCGCCGCCGCCCACGACGTCGACGACGCAGGTGCCACCCGGGCGCGGGTACGCACGGCTGGGGTCCGGACCGGTGCACCGGCTCCAGGTGCCGCGGACGCCGGACCCGTACGACGACGCCACGAGCGACGCCGACCGGCAGGCGGTACTGGAGCTGCTGCCTCCGCGGACCACCGCCGTGGAGGAGGAGCCGACGGCACTCTCGAAGCCGGCGGACGTCTCGGAACCCTCGGTGAAGAAGGCACCGGTCCCCGCGGAGGCCCTGGCGGCGGAGCCTTCGTAGGCCCCTGACCCAGTGCCCCGAACCGCCGGTCCCCCCGTTCCCCCGGCCTACGCCACGAACGTCTTCGGCGCCTCGCCCGCCCCCGTCGCCCCCGACTCCACCAGCCGGGCAGCGGCGGCGAGCCGTACCGCCGCCTCGTCCGCCACCGCTCCGCCGACGGTGAACGGAAGCCGGACGTACCCCTCGAACGCGCCGTCGACGCCGAAGCGAGGACCGGACGGGACACGCACGCCCGTCCGTTCGCCCGCCTCCGCAAGGCGGGAACCGGAGAGTCCGCCCGCGCGCACCCACAGGGTCAGGCCGCCCCGCGGCACCTCGAACTCCCAGTCGGGCAGTTCCCGGCGCAGCGCGGCCACCAGGGCGTCCCGGTTCTCCCGGGCCTGCGCCCGGCGCAGCTCGACCGCCCGCTCCCAGCCCCCGGTGCTGAAGAGCCAGTTCACGGCCAGCTGCTCCAGCACCGGTGTGCCGAGGTCGGCGTAGGCCCGCGCGGCGACCAGGCTGCGGATGACGTCCGGAGCCGCCCGCACCCAGCCGATCCGCATCCCCGCCCAGAACGCCTTGCTGGCCGAGCCGACCGTGATCACCGTGGAGCCGGCCGGGTCGAAGCCGCACACCGGTCGGGGCATGCCGCCGTCCCGGACGTCCTCGTCGAGCCACAGCTCGCTCATCGTCTCGTCGGCGACGAGCACCGTGCCGGCCGAGCGGGCCGCGTCCACCAGCCGGCGCCGCTGGTCCTCGTCGGCGAGGGCTCCGGTGGGGTTGTGGAAGTCGGCGACCACGTAGGCGATCCGCGGCGCGGCCTCGCGCAGCACCTGGCGCCAGCGGTCCACGTCCCAGCCGGACAGGCCCTCGGCCATCGCGACGGGCACGAGCCGGGCGCCCGCCTCGCGCATCAGCTGGAGGATGTTGGCGTAGGACGGGGACTCCACGGCGATCCGCTCGCCCCGTCCCCCGAAGAGGTGGCAGATGGCGTCGATGGCGCCCATGGCGCCGGTCGTGACCATGATCTGCTCCGGCATGGTGGGGATACCGCGCGCGGTGTACCGCTCGGCGATCATCGAGCGCAGCGCGGGCAGCCCGGCCGGGTAGTCGCCGTGGGTGTGTGCGTACGGCGGGAGTTCCTCCAGGGCGCCCTGCACGGCCCGGGTGAGCCACGGCTCGGGCGCCGGGAGCGAGGCGCAGCCGAGGTCGATCACCGAACCGAGGGCCTCGGGCGGCAGGGGTTCCAGGCCACGGGCGGGGATGGGGTTGCCGGCCGGTACGGCGGTCCAGCTGCCGGCGCCGCGCCGGGACTCCAGGAAGCCCTCGCCGCGCAGCGCCTCGTAGGCCGCCGCGACAGTGGTGCGGCTGACGGAGAGGGCCAGGGCCAGTTCGCGTTCGGCGGGCAGGCGCGCGGCCACCGGGACCCGTCCCTCCAGCACGAGCAGCCGGACGCCGTCGGCGAGGGCGCGATAAGCGGGGGGACGGCGGGTGCCGGGACCGGCCGGGCGGTCCTGCTGGGAGTTGAGGAGCCGGGCGAGCTGCGCGGCCCCGACAGCCGAGGTCCACTGCGCCATGAAGATCAGTCCACCTTCCCCGGATTGGCCATGGATGACGATTCGTCCCAAGCCACAGAGTGTCATGCATCAGGCCACTGCCACCACCCAGGGGGGTAATTCCATGTCCACTCCCAGCCCATCCGCTCCCGCCCGCCACCTCGGACGGCGGCTGGTCCAGCTGTACGCGGGGCTCGCGCTCTACGGTGCGAGCTCGGCGCTGCTCGTGGCGGCGGGGCTGGGCCTGGAGCCGTGGAACGTGCTGCACCAGGGGCTCGCGGAGCTGACCGGGCTGAGCATCGGGGTGGTGTCGATCATCGTGGGCGCGGCGGTGCTGCTCCTGTGGATCCCCCTGCGCCAGCGCCCCGGCCTCGGCACGGTCTCCAACGTCTTCGTGGTCGGCCTCGTCATGGACGGCACGCTCGCCCTGCTTCCGGCGGCGCATTCCCTGACCGCCCGCGTCCCGCTGCTGCTCGCGGGGATCGTGCTGAACGGAGCGGCGACCGGCCTCTACATCGCGGCGCGCTTCGGGCCGGGCCCGCGCGACGGGCTGATGACGGGGCTGCACCGGCGCACCGGCCGGTCGATCCGGCTGATGCGGACGGCGGTGGAGGTCGCGGTGGTGGTCACTGGATTCCTCCTGGGCGGCACCATCGGGGTGGGCACCGTGCTCTACGCGGTGTCCATCGGACCGCTGGCGCAGGCCTTCCTGCGGGTGTTCGCCGTCGCGCCGGCACCGGCGGGCAGCACGGTCGTCGCCGCGGCGACACCCCGGCGCGCGATACTGCGACCGTGAGCCTCACGACACCGCGCCCGCGCCACCCGTTCCTGGACCACCCGGGGCCGATCGCCTTCGCCCACCGGGGCGGGGCCGCCGACGGCCTGGAGAACACCGTGGCCCAGTTCCGGCGCGCGGTGGAACTGGGCTACCGGTACATCGAGACGGACGTGCACGCCACGGCGGACGGGCTGCTGGTCGCCTTCCACGACACGACCCTGGACCGGGTCACCGACGGCGCGGGCCGGATCGCCGACCTGCCGTGGGCGGAGATACGGAACGCGCGCGTGGGCGGCCGCGAACCGGTGCCGCTGTTCGAGGAGCTGTTGGAGACCTTCCCGGGGGTGCGCTGGAACGTCGACGTCAAGGCGGAGCCCGCGCTGCGGCCCCTGCTGGAGGTGATCGAGCGCACGGACGCCTGGGACCGGGTCTGTGTGGGCTCCTTCTCCGAGGCGCGCGTGCTGCGGGCCCAGCGGCTGGCGGGACCACGGCTGGCCACCTCGTTCGGCACGCGCGGGGTGCTGAGCCTGCGGCTGCGTTCGTGGGGGCTGCCGGCCGCCGTGCGCCGGTCGGCCGTGGCCGCGCAGGTGCCGGAGGCCCGGTCGGGCGTGCCCGTCGTCGACCACCGCTTCGTCCGCGCCGCCCACGCCGCCGGGCTCCAGGTGCACGTGTGGACGATCAACGAACAGGACCGGATGCACCGGCTCCTGGACCTGGGGGTCGACGGCATCATGACCGATCGCATCGACACCTTGCGCAAGGTCATGCAGGACCGGGGCGTCTGGGTCTGACCGCCCGGCCGGCGATCTTCTCGACGGTGGCCTTCTCCGTCCTCGGCTTCGACCTGCTCGCGCGGGTCCCGGTCGGGCGTGCGACCGCCGAGGCGGGGCACCCGGTTCCGGAGAAGATCCAGCGCCGATTTAGCACTCGGCGTGAAAGGGCGGTAGTGTACGCGTTTGGCCTGCCAGGCGTACCGTTACTGCGCGTCAAAGATGCCGAAACGCTGGGTGACATCTGCTAGCAGATGTGACAAACCGGGCGCCTGTGGGTAGAACAAGGGGCGGCTACGACGGCGACGCATGACCCGGTACGGGACTCGGAACGGGAATCTTTACCGCCGACCGGACGTTGACCGGATGACGACGACAGCGACACCTGTCCTGTGGGCGACAAGCCCGGGAGGCACGATTCATGAGTGAGCGAGCTCTTCGCGGTACGCGCCTCGTGGTGACCAGCTACGAGACGGACCGCGGTATCGACCTGGCCCCGCGCCAGGCCGTGGAGTACGCATGCGAGAAGGGGCACCGCTTCGAGATGCCCTTCTCGGTCGAGGCGGAGATCCCGCCGGAGTGGGAGTGCAAGGTCTGTGGTGCCCAGGCACTCCTCGTGGACGGCGACGGCCCTGAGGAGAAGAAGGCCAAGCCCGCGCGTACCCATTGGGACATGCTGATGGAGCGACGCACCCGTGAGGAACTCGAAGAGGTCCTCGAGGAGCGTCTGGCGGTCCTGCGGTCGGGGGCGATGAACATCGCGGTCCACCCCAGGGACAGCCGCAAGAGCGCGTAACGCGCACACAGCACAACGACCGCGGGCGCCGTACGTGAAGAGACGTACGGCGCCCGCGGTCGTTGCGCGTGCTCGTGGTGCCGGGCGCTCAGCGCGTGAGCGGGGGCCTGTGCTCCCCCGGCTCGGGCCGGTCCTCCCTGATGACCTCGCCCTGCACCACCTTGCCGTCGGGCCGGTGGATGCGGACCTGCTGGAACGCGTCGCCCAGGCCGCCCGGGGCGACCTTGCGCAGACTCCGTTCCACGGCGTTCTCCGCCAAGCGGCTCACCGCCTTCTGGACCGGCCGGAGCAGCAGGAGCAGGCCCGCCGCGTCCGAGACCAGGCCGGGGATCATCAGCAGCAGGCCGCCGAGCATCATCAGGCCGTTGCCGCCGCCGCGCGCCGGTGAGCCGCCCCGCTGCAGCGCCTCGTTCAGGCTCTGGAAGGCGCGACGGCCGGCCCGCTTGATGACCACGGACCCCGCCACGAGACCCGCGACCAGCAGCAGGAACACCGTGAGGCCGCCCGCGGCGCCCGCGACCAGGGTCAGCACCCAGATCTCCAGCACCAGCCACAGGGCGAGGCCCAGCGGCAGGTACCTGCGCAGCCGGGAGCGCCGGCGGCGGGCGGTGTACGCGGAGGTCGGAGCGCCAGTCGTCATGGTCCCAGTGTGCCTGGGCGCGCCTCAGCGCGGGATAAGGGGGTGATCAGCCCGGGCCCGGCCCGGCCGCGGGGCCGGTCCGCGAACCCGCCGCTACGCCTGCCTGCCCTTGCCGGTGAGCTTGCCGAGGCGGTCCCCGACGCCCCAGGAGGTGACCCGCCACAGCGCCTCGACCACGATGTCCCGGCTCATCTTGGAGTCGCCCAGCTCCCGCTCGACGAAGGTGATGGGGACCTCGACGACGTGGTAGCCGGCCTTCACCGCTCGGCGGGCCAGGTCGACCTGGAAGCAGTAGCCCTGCGAGGCGACCTCGCCGAGGCCGAGGCCCTCCAGCGTCCCGCGGCGGAAGGCCCGGAAGCCACCGGTCACGTCGCGGATGGGCACGTCGAGCATGAGGCGCGAGTAGGTGGAGCCGCCCCGCGAGAGGAACTCCCGGGACTTCGGCCAGTTCACCACCCGGCCGCCGGGCACCCAGCGGGAGCCGAGGACCAGGTCGGCGCCCTTGAGGGCGGTGAGCAGCCGGGGCAGTTCCTCGGGCTGGTGGGAGCCGTCGGCGTCCATCTCGATCAGCACGCCGTAGTCCCGTTCCAGGCCCCAGCGGAAACCCGCGAGGTAGGCGGCGCCCAGGCCCTCCTTGCCCTTGCGGTGCAGGACGTGGACGTGCTCGTCCCCGGCGGCCAGTTCGTCGGCGAGCTTGCCGGTGCCGTCGGGGCTGTTGTCGTCCGCGATCAGTACGTGCGCCTCGGGGACGGCCTTGCGCACCCGGCCGACGATGGACTTGATGTTCTCCGCCTCGTTGTAGGTCGGAATGATCACCAAGGCCGTGCCGAGCGGACCGAACTGCCTCCCCTGGGCCTTGGCCGCGAGGGTCCCGTCGCCGTCGTTCACTGCTGCCCCTTCATGTCGTACACAGGGGTCCACCATAGTGGCCGCGGCCTGGCCGGACGTGACAGCGCGTTCGTACGGTGGTGTCGGTTCCGCAAGAGCGGGGTAAGAAGACCTGTTCCGTACCGTCCCGCCAGGCGCCGAACACCTTCGTACCACGACGGATGGGGGCCCGGCGCCCTTCGGTCCGACCCGGGACCCGCTGGCTGCGGGTCGACCGGAAGCCGTTGTCTACTGAGCGCCCGGGCCCCACCCGGGTCACACCTGGCCGACCCGCGGGAACGTCCCCCTCGTCGGCGCGGGCGCTGAGCCTGGCTCCCAGCGACGGTGCTCCGGTGCGGCACACCGTCCCTGACCCAGCGGCGCTGCGACGAGCCGGCTGAACGTCCCCCGGTCGGGCGTCCGGTGGTGGACTCGGACGAACCTACCGGCCCCTGGCCGCCGACTGTCAACAGCCCTGCGAACCGGGCGGCCGGCGCCGGCGGCCCGGACGGTGGGGAGGATGCGCAGGTCGGGCGGCGGGGCCCCGGCGGCCGGGGCGGCCCGCGCCACCCCGGGAGATCACTCGCCCGGCCGTACGAACACCGTCCGCCCGCCGACCACGGTCCGCAGGCAGACCGGCAGGTCACGGCCCGGGGTGAGGTCGGGCAGACCGGGCGTTCCGGAGCGCGGATCGGTGGACCAGCGGGCGACCCGGTCGTCGGGGGCCTGCACGACCAGTTCGTCGGTCCGCCAGACGGCGTAGTCGGCGGGGGCGCCCGGTACCAGGACGCCCGCGTCGTCGCGGCCGACGGCCCGCCAGCCGCCGCGGGTGTGCGCGGTGAAGGCGGCGCGGACGGAGATCCGGTGCCCGGGCGTGCGGTGGAAGGCGGCGGCACGGACCGTGCCCCAGGGGTCCAGCGGCGTGACGGGGCTGTCGGAGCCGAACGCGAGCGGTACACCGGAGCGGAGCAGGGCGGCGAACGGGTTGAGCGTGCGGGCCCGCTCCGTTCCCAGACGCCGGGCGTACATGCCGTCCTCGCCGCCCCACAGCGCGTCGAAGGCGGGCTGGACGGAGGCGATCAGGCCCAGCTCGGCGAAGCCCGCGATGGTCTCGGGGGTGAGCATCTCGGCGTGCTCGACGCGGTGCCGGGCGGCCCGGATCCGGGCGAGGCCCACCTTCTCGGCGGCGGCCCGCACGCCGTCCACCACGGCGGCGACGGCCGCGTCGCCGATGGCGTGGAAGCCGGCCTGGAGGCCCGCCTCGGTGCAGGCCACGACGTGGGCGGCGACGGCGACGGCGTCCAGGTAGGCGGTGCCGCTGTGGCCGGCGTCGGCGTACGGCTCGTGCAGGCAGGCGGTGTGGGAGCCGAGGGCGCCGTCGGCGAAGAGGTCGCCCGCCGCGCCGGTCGCGCCCAGCTCGCGGGCCTTGGCGGTGTCCTCTTCCGCCCAGTAGCCCACCACCCGGGGGCCCGGGATGCCGGCGGCGAGCCGCAGCAGGCCGGTGAAGTCGTCCTCGGAGGAGATCCGCGGGCCGCCGCACTCGTGCACGGTGCCGATGCCGAGGGAGGCCGCGTGCTCCAGGGCGGTGCGCTGGGCCTCGGCGCGCTGGGCGGGGGCGATGGCGGCGAGGGCGGCCTCGCGGACGGCGTGGTGGGCGTCCCTGGTGAGCGGGGCGTCCTCGCGCGGGAGATCACCGGGGACCAGGTCCAGCAGGGCGGTGCTGACGACCGCCGAGTGCACGTCGATGCGGGACAGGTACAGCGGGCGTCCGCCGGTGGCCTCGTCCAGCTCCGCGCGGGTCGGCGGCCGGCCGCCGGGCCAGCGGGCGGCATCCCAGCCGTGGCCCAGCAGGACCCGGTCGCCGGGGCGGGCGGCGGCGAACTCGCGGACCCGGGCGAGGGCCGCCTCCAGGGAGGGGGCGCCGGACAGGTCGAGACCGGTCAGGGCGAGACCGGTGGCGGTGGTGTGCACATGGGCGTCGGTGAAGGCCGGGGTGACCAGGGCGCCGTCGAGATCGACCACCTCGTCCACGCCGTCGGCGAAGGCGTCGGCCGCGCCCTCGGAGCCGACCCAGGCGACGTGGCCCGCCTCGACGACCATGGCCGTCGCGAAGGGATCCGCGGGGCTGTGGACCTCGCCGCGGCGGAGCAGGACGGTCTTGGGGGACTCGGCGGTGCGATTGCTCATGACCGACAGTTTCTCCCTGCGCCGGGCGGACGCCGCACCCGGGGCGCCCGGAAGGCACCCGCGCGCCGTCGGCGGAGCGGCGGTCAGATCTTGGGCGGCCGGGCCTCGTACGGTGTCGAGAGGACCACCGTCGTGCGTGTCGAGACCCCCGCGAGCGAGCGCAGCCGGGCCAGCAGTTCCTCCAGTTCGTGCGGGGTGGACACACGCACCTTGAGGATGTAGTTCTCGTCGCCCGCCACGCTGTGGCACGCCTCGATCTCCGGGACCCCGGCGAGGCGGTCGGCGATGTCGTCGGGGGCGCTGGGGTCGAACGGCTTCACCGAGATGAACGCGGTCAGCGGCAGCCCGACGGCCTCGGGGTCCACCACCGCGGCGTAGCCGCGGATGACGCCACGCTGCTCCAGCCTGCGCACCCGCTGGTGCACGGCCGACGTGGACAGGCCCGTGGCCTTGCCCAGGTCTGTGTAGCTCATCCGCCCGTCCTTGACGAGCAGCTGCACGATCTGACGGTCCAGCTCCTCCATGCCGCCAAAACCTACAGTGCGCCTGATCTCCACGGATACCTCAGAGGTGCAGGTCATTCCCTGTTTCGGCAGAAAATGCACCGGGACGGGCACCTGCGCACGGCATGTGACGAAGACCACACGCTTCGGACGCAGGCTCCGTGATGTCCTCGTGATTACCGCCGAGACCGGACGGGAAGTGCTTGCTGTGGTCGAGGCCGCAGTGCCTTCACGGCCCAGCCTTAGGGGGAGAATCCCATGCAGAGTGCCCATCGCCCTGGTCGATCCGCGTCCGCGCACCGGCAGTCGGTCGCCGAACCCGAGCCGGAGGGCGTCGAAACCGACGCCTTCGACGAGGATCCGGACGCCTACGACACCTTCGAGATGTACCGGGTGATCTGCCCGGACTGCGCGCAGCCGATCGCGTTGCTGGCGGACGAGGAGTTCCTGCCGGAGCACGCGCTGTGCGCCTCGCCGTGGAACCCGTTCGGGCTCACGGTGTGCGCGGGCACGGGCCGCGCGGCGGCCGACGCCCGCCCCGCGGACGAGTCCTTCGAGCCGCAGGAGCAGGACACCGCTCTGCTGCTCACGCTCCCCCAGGGCCTGAACTGGCGGACGCAGCCCTTCTCGCACGTCGGCGGCCCGGGCTCACGCCCGATGCGCATGCCGTCGATGCGCCGCCAGGCCGCCTGAGCCGGCTCACCGACGCCCACCCGTACGCGCCCTGGACCGGGCGCGCACGGCGCCGTGGCGCGGGGCCGGCGGGCCCTGCTCCACGGGCACGGCGGCCTCCGGACGGGACGGTCGTCGGCCCGCAACTCCCTGGGACCGAAGGTCGTCTGACGAGCTGTCAGGCGGGCTCAGGGAACCCGAGGGGGAACCCGGACGGGGATGAACTGAAGCTCGATTCCGTGGGAGGGTGACCTGCCCGGCCGTCGCCGCGTTGCCCTGGTATGACCCCCATGTACTCGGCAACCGGGCGTCAGCGCCGTATCTTCGTCCCCCGCCCCGGAGAAGCGGGTCCGCCGGCCGCGCCGCCGGACCCGCCCATCTACCGTGACCTCATGCGGACCTGGGCCGACCGCGGCCGCACCCTGCCGGGCCGCCACGACCCGGAGTGGATCAGGCTGGCGGCCCCGACGGTGCTCACGGGCCAGTTCAGCGACCTTCTGGCCCCGCCACGTGACGGGCGATGACCATCCGCTGGATCTGGTTGGTGCCCTCGACGATCTGGAGGACCTTGGCCTCGCGCATATAGCGCTCGGCCGGGAAGTCGGCGGTGTAGCCGTAGCCGCCCAGTATCTGCACGGCGTCCGTGGTGACCTTCATGGCGGTGTCGGTGCAGTGCAGCTTGGCCATGGCGGCCTGCTTGGCGAACGGCCTGCCCGCGTCGCGCAGCCGGGCCGCGGCGAGGTACAGCGCGCGGCCCGCCTCGATCTGGGTGGCCATGTCGGCGATCATGAAGCGCAGGCCCTGGAAGTCGGCGATGGTCCGGCCGAACTGGCGGCGCTGGGTGGCGTAGCGGACCGCCTCGTCCAGTGCGGCCTGGGCGAGGCCGATGGCGCAGGCCGCGATGCCGAGCCGGCCGGAGTCGAGCGCCGCCAGGGCGATGGAGAAGCCCTGGCCCTCCTCCCCGATGCGCCGGTCGTCGGGGACGCGGACGCCGTCGAAGTACACCTGCGCGGTCGGCGAGCCCTTCAGGCCCATCTTCTTCTCCGGCGCGGCACCGCTCAGGCCGGGGGCGTCGCCGGGCACGAGGAAGGCGGTGATCCCGCGCGGACCGTCCTCCCCGGTGCGGGCCATCACGGTGTAGAAGTCGGCGATCCCGCCGTGGGTGATCCAGGCCTTGGTGCCGTCGATCACCCAGCCGTCGCCCTCGCGGACGGCCTTGGTGCGCAGGGAGGCGGCGTCCGAACCGGAGGACGGCTCGGACAGGCAGTACGCGCCGAGCAGACCGCCGCCGAGCATCGCGGGCAGGTGCTCGACCTGCTGCTGCTTGGTGCCGTAGGTCGCGAGGGAGTAGGAGGCGAGCGTGTGCACGCTGACGCCCAGGCCGACGGTGAGCCGGGCCGCGGCCAGCTCCTCCAGGACCTGGAGGTAGACCTCGTAGGGCTGGTCGCCGCCGCCGTGCTCGGACGGGTACGGCAGGCCCAGCAGGCCTGATTCGGAGAGCAGAGTGAAGATCTCGCGCGGGAAGCGTCCCGCGTCCTCCTCCTCGGCCGCCCTGGGCGCGATCTCGCGCTGGGCGATCTCCCGGACGAGGGCGAGCAGATCCCTCGCCTCTTCCGTCGGCAGTTGACGCTCCACCGGCTGCGGGTCGCGGTCGGACATGGCGTCGGGCTCCTCCCTGTTCGGACACCGCCGGTCCGGCCCGGGGTGGGGGCGGCTCCGGCCGGTGATCGCGCTTCGCCGAAGGTGCCCGCTCCCGGGTCTCGGAAGCTGCTGACCAGCGGCATGCGCAGTGAGTATGCCCGATCAGCGACCTCCCGTCACCAGTTAACGACCGCTTACTTCAGGAGTCCAGCCGGGGCCCGCGCGGGGGCCGGGATTGGTCCGAACCATTGACCTAATGGTCTAGTCCTCCTAGGGTGCATGACCAACGCTTTACCGCGTTCATGCCAATCGGCGCGCGTTCCCCTCTCCCCCACGAGGAGACACCCGAATGCACACTCCCCACCGCTCCCTCGTCCGGACCCTCGTCTCGGCCGCGTGTACCGCCGCCCTGGGCGCCGGCCTGCTGGCCGGGACGGGCACGGCGACCGCGGCGGCGCCGAGCGCCCCGCGGCTGGCGGCCGGATCCAAGGTCGTCGGCTACTTCACCGAATGGGGCACCTACGACCGCAAGTACTACGTCAAGAACGTCGAGACCTCCGGCTCCGCCGCCAAGCTGACCCACATCAACTACGCCTTCGGCAACGTCACCGGCGGCAAGTGCGCCATGGGCGACTCCTACGCGGCCACCGACCGGGCCTACACCGCGGCCGAGTCCGTCGACGGCGTCGCCGACACCTGGGACCAGCCGCTGCGCGGCAACTTCAACCAGCTGCTGAAGCTGAAGAAGAAGCACCCCGGCCTGAAGGTCCTGTGGTCCTTCGGCGGCTGGACCTGGTCCGGCGGCTTCGGCGAGGCCGCGAAGAACCCGGCCGCCTTCGCCCAGTCCTGCTACGACCTGGTGAAGAACTCCAAGTGGGCGGGGGTCTTCGACGGCATCGACATCGACTGGGAGTACCCGAACGCCTGTGGCAACACCTGCGACGCCAGCGGGCGCGAGGCGTTCAAGAACCTGATGGCCGCGCTGCGCTCGAAGTTCGGCTCGGGCAGCCTCGTGACGGCGGCGATCACCGCGGACGCCACCAGCGGCGGGAAGATCGACGCGGCGAACTACGCCGGCGCCGCCCAGTACGTCGACTGGTACAACCCGATGACGTACGACTACTTCGGTGCCTGGGACGCGACCGGACCCACCGCCCCGCACTCGCCGCTGACCTCCTACTCGGGCATCCCCAAGGCGGACTACAACACGTCGGCGACGATCGCCAAGCTCAGGGGTCTCGGCGTCCCGGCCTCGAAGCTGCTCCTCGGCATCGGCTTCTACGGCCGCGGCTGGACCGGCGTCACCCAGGCGGCGCCCGGCGGTACCGCCACGGGCCCGGCGGCCGGCACGTACGAGCAGGGCATCGACGACTACAAGGTGCTCAAGGCCAAGTGCCCGGCGACCGGCACCGTGGGCGGCACCGCCTACGCCAAGTGCGGCAGCGACTGGTGGAGTTACGACACCCCGGCCACCATCGCCACGAAGATGACGTACAAGAACCAGCAGGGCCTCGGCGGCACCTTCTTCTGGGAGCTGAGCGGCGACACCGCGAACGGTGAGCTGATCAAGGCCATCAACTGACGGTTCGTCCCGGGTCAGCCGTCCCGGCGGGCGGGCGGCGGGGCCGGGTGGGCGGGGTCCAGCTCCTCGATGGCGCGCAGGGCCCCGCCCAGCGTCTTCACCAGCAGCGCGCACATGGTCTCGCGGGACAGCCGGGGGCGGCCGATCCAGTCCAGGGTGGCGCCCTCCACGCCGCACACCCAGGAGAGCAGGCCCATCCGGGCCACCGGGGAGATGTCGGCGCGGCCGTAGGCCCCCTCGGCGATCGTGCCGACGATCGCCTCGCGCACGCCGTCCCGGATCGCGTGCACCTCGGTGTCGAAGCCGACGCCGCCGCTGACGATGGTGCGGTAGGCGGCCTGGTGGTGCTCGGCGTAGCGCAGGTAGCCGTCGATCGTGCGGTGCACGCGGTCCACGGCGGGGAGCTGGAGCCCGCCGGCGGCGGAGGTCACCAGGTCGGCGACGGAGTCCTGGATGATCGCCAGGTAGTAGCCGCGCTTGGACCGGAAGTAGTAGTAGATGAGGCCCTTGGCCACCTGCGCCTGGCGGGCGATGTCATCCATGGACAGCGCGTCGTAGGACGTGTCGGCGAACAACTTCCGCCCGATGGCGATGAGTTCGGCGCGGCGCGCCACGGAGCGCTCGGTGCCGCGCGGCTGGACGACGGCACGCTGCTGCGGCATGTTCAAGACCGGCCCTGATGTGGGGAGGACGGGACAGCCGCAGTATGTCAGAACAAGCCGCTCGCGTGAGCGGTCCGTCCGAAGGCGGGTGCGCAGCCGTTCAGAGCAGGCCGAGCTGGGTCACGAGCATCGCGAACACCGCGACGAGGACCCAGCCCAGGACGTGCTCGACGATCTTCGGGCCGTCTTCCCGCGGACCGCCGGTGACGGCGCGGGTGGCGGTGGCCGGGTGTGCGGTCATGGTGTTACTCGCAGAGGTCGAAACGTACACGGCGGACATCCCCCACCCATCCGTCCACCATGCCACCCGCGACGGCGTGCGCGGCGATGAGCTTGGTCACACGCCGCGCACGCCGGGGCTCAGTACACGCCCACCGCGGCGAGCGCCTTGCGCTGGCGCGGGGTCGGGTGGGCCGGGAAGTAGAGGTAGCAGACCCCTCCGGTGCCGGAGGCCACCTTGCCGGAGGCGTTGTACCGCTTGGTCCTCAGCCAGATGTTCTCCCACTCGCGCCGCTTGTAGACGCGCCGCACCGCCTCGTCGCTCGGCGAGGCGGGGTCGTTGGCGATCACGTCGCCGTCCGCGGTGAAGCCGATGACGGTCATCAGATGGCCGGAGGTGCCGTAACCCGCCCCCGTCAGCTCTTCCTTCAGGAACGACTGGGACGTTATGGCCGGGATGCCGGCCGCGATCAGCGTCTCCAGGTCGGTGAGGGAGGCGAGCCGCGTGACCACGCCCTGCAGATCGTCGAAGGTGGCCGCGTAGGCGGCGTTGAACGGCCAGTTGCCGCAGCCCTGGTACTGGTGGTCGTAGGTGGACCGGGCCGCGTGGCAGACCTGCGGGTCCGCGTAGGACGGGTCGACCCAGGACAGCTGCTCGGGCGTGAGCCGGCCGCCCCAGTACTCGATGATCATCTGCGAGGAGGTGGGGCTGCACCAGGCCTCGCCGCCGTTGTCGTACTCGGGGTACTGGCCCTTGTGGATCTCCTGCGAGTAGCGCGGGACGGCGAGTTCCTGGGCGAGGCCGGGGGTGGAGGCCGGCACGGTGAAGCGGTCGGGGATGTCGGAGCCCATCGCGCCGAGCCGCCAGACCGTCGGTGTCAGGGACGTGCCGGGCCTGCGGTAGAGGGTGAGGCGGAGCCGGTACGACGCCAGGCGCAGACCGGTGCTCGCGTCGTCGATGGCGAAGGTGTCCGTCCAGATCGTGCTCTTGCCGTCGGTCTGGTCGTCCACCGAGGTCCGCTTGATGTCCTGGTCGCCCGCGGCCCAGCGGCCCATCACGTACCAGGGTGTCTCGGTGCCGTCGGAGTACGTGCCGTGCAGTTCGACCTGGAGCCAGGTGCCGGCGGGGGTGTGCGCGTTCCAGGAGGCGATGACCTCGGTCGCGGGCACGGTGAGCCGGTGCACCGGGGAGGTCCAGGTGGCGTACTCCCAGGTGGCGGTGGTCCCGGTGTGCGGGTCGGTGTAGTCGGTACGGCCCGCGGCGGCACCGATCACGACGCCGGGGCGGCTGCCGGAGACGGGCCGGGCGCCCTCGGGGGTGCCGCAGCGCCAGTCGCGGAACGTGGTCCAGCAGTGGTAGTCGATCGGGCGGGCCTGCGCCTGGCCGGGGTCGTCGGTGTCGGCGGGCCGCGGTGCCGCGACGGCGGCGGGAACCGCCGTGCCGGTCACCGCCGCGGCGACGGCCACGGCCAGAACGGTTCTGCGGGACGGCTGTTGGGCTCTGCTCATGGGCGCGGTGACCCCCAGGGTGTCCGAGACGGGCTGATCCGGTGCGGTAACTATGAAGCAGGCCGGATCTCGCTGCCAGCACTTCGGCGCATGCCGCCGTACGAATATTGGTCTGAACCACTGGTGGAGGCCACCCGGAGGGGTGCGGGCCGGGGCCGCCGGCCGGGCCCGGCCGGCCCCGCGCACCCGCACCCGGCACGCTCAGACGAGGTCCATCGCGGCGACCTCGTCCGGGCGTCCGTAGCTGACCGGCCCCTGGAAGCGGCGGCGGGCCGTGGCGAACCACCACACCGTCGCCACCAGCAGGACGACGGCGAGCGCGATCGGCGCGTAGTTGAAGGAGTCGACGGTGATCGGGGAGGCCTGCGGCAGCATGAACAGGACGCTGCTGAGCAGGATCCAGGTCACCGCGAGCCAGCCGATCGGCCTGCCCCAGCGGCCCAGGTGCCAGGGGCCGGGCTGGAAGGCGTCGCCGAGCCGCAGCCGCAGGAAGATCGGCACGGCGTAGGCCAGGAAGAGCCCGACCACGTTGACGCTGACGATGGCGGTGAAGGCCGTGTGCGACCACCAGCCCGGCACCACCAGGGCCAGCGAGCAGGCGACCGCGAGCCAGACCGCCTTCACCGGCGTACGAGTGCGCAGCGAGACCGAGTGCCACCAGCGGGAGCCGGGCATGGCGCCGTCGCGGGAGAAGGCGAAGATCTGCCGGGTGTTGCTGGTGAGGTTGGCCAGACCGCAGAAGAGCATCGCGCCGATGACGATGAGGAGCATCAGCTTGGCGGTGGGCAGGCCGAGGCCGTCGATGAGGATCTGGACGGGCGGCGCCGCGGCGCCGGCCACCTCGGCGTAGTCACCGATGCTGTAGACCAGTGCCAGCATCAGCACGAGACCGGTGATCGCCGAACACCCGATGGCACGGGTGATGCCCTTCGGTGCGCTGACCGTCGCGTGGACCGTTTCCTCGGACATGTGGAAGCTGCCGTCGAACCCGGTGAAGGTCCAGCTGGTGACCAGCAGGCCGAGCATGCCGCCGTAAAGCCCGCTCGTGAAGCCGGTGTTGTTCTCGAAATGGGTGACGAAGGACGCGGACTGATGGTGATCCGGCATCACGATGAGTGCACCCACGATCACGACGAGTCCGATCAGCAGCCACCACACGGAAATGCGGTTCAGCAGGGCGACGAGCTGGACGGTGTAGGTGTTGGCGAGCCCCTGGAGCACGATGATCAGGGCGGTGACGAGGACCGTCTGGTGGGCCGTCGGCCGGTAGGAGGGCCACTGCAACTGCACGAACACTTGGATGAAGGTGGCGGCGGCATAGCCGGTGGCGGCGGTGCCGCCGATCTGTCCGACGAAGTTCAGCCAGCCGGTGAACCACGACCAGGCGCCTTTGTGCCGCTTGGCGAGTTTACCGGCGGAAAAATAAAGGGCGCCGCTCGTCGGATAGGCGGAGGCGACTTCCGCCATGGCCGCGCCGATGAGCAGCACCATGAGCGAGACGCCGATCCAGCCGAACACGAGAATGCGGGGGCCGCCCGCGTTCATACCGAATCCGAAGGACGAGAAAATACCCGAGAGGATATTGATGATGGTGAACGAGATCGCGAAATTGTCGAACGCCCGGAAGCGCCGGGTGAGTTTCCGCGGATAACCCATCGCGTGCAGGGTGGCGTCGTCGTCGAGCACGACGGGGTCCGCCGCGCGGGCGCGGGCCCGGGGGGTCGACATCCGTTCCGACACAGATCGGCCTTTCTCTGGGTGGGGGGTGGAGGCGGGGCGAGCGGGTCAGGCGGGTCCCGGGACGGGCAGGCCGCAGGCGCGCCGGGCCCGGGACAGCTGCTCGGCGGGGTCGCCGAAGGCGCTCCAGGGCATGCGCGAGGCGTACGGGCCCATCGCCGTGAAGACCGCCCGGGCCTCGAACGCGCGCTGGGCCATGGTCAGCGCGTGCGCGAGGTAGGCCAGGTCGAGCACCGGAGTGAAGCGGTAACCGGCCACGGTGGGCAGCCAGTTCTGGTAGATCGCCAGCGCGGTGGAGCGCCACTGGGGCTGCTCCCAGACGCGGTCGGCGAGGAGCTGGGTGGGGTTGTAGCTCTCCACCAGGGCCACCAGGGGCAGCAGCCGGAGGGCGGAGTCGGCGGGCGCCCGCTGGCTGAGGAAGGCGGCCACGTCCCAGGCGGCGGTGACCGAGCCGCCGTGGCGCGTGAAGAAGCAGGACAGGAAGCGGTGGTGGGCCTCGCGGTGCCAGGGGTCCAGGGACAGGATGTGCGCGAACAGCCGCCAGGGGCCGGGCGGTGCGGTGAGCAGGCCGCGCGGGGCCGGGTCGCCGAGCCGGTGCAGCCGGGCCATGGAGAGCCGGGCGACCCAGGGGGTGGGGTCGGCGGGGGCCGCCTCGGCGGCCCGGTCGCAGGCGGTCAGCGCGATCCGCTCCAGCGCCTCGGCGCGCTCGTCACGGGCGTCGGCGGCCCGCAGGGCGCGCTGCACCGCGACCCGCGCCCACATGAGCGCGGCCTCGGGCGTCGGCTCCTCGGCGAGCCAGCGTTCCACGAGGTCGGTGCCGGCCGCCTCGGAGGCGAGGACGAGCGAGCGGTGGGCCCGCAGGGCGAAGTCCGCACGCGTCTCGACGAGCGCCTCGTGGGCGTATCGGTGCCGTCCCGCGCGCACGTCCACGCATACGCTCGCCAGGACCCGGTCGTCGGCCGCCGGGTGCCATACATAGTGCCCTTCGAATAATTCCGCGGCCATGGTCCCCCTGCCGGTCCCCGTTCGACGCATCACGTTGCGCAGAAGGCACCTTACTCAGCGTGGGGCACACCCGGAACGCCGAATTCGACATATCGGTCAGCGGATTCGGCCTGATTATCGACGGCCATTGACTGGCCGCCAGCCGATGGTTCAAGACGCGACAACCACCACTAGACTGTTTCACGGAAAACCCACAACACCGGATCTCACCCCACACGGCACGACCCCGGGAATCACCATTCACGACCTCGCCGCCCGGCTGCACAGGCTCCCGCCCTCCCTGGGCCCGGTCCGGCTCGTCGCTGTCGACGGGCACGCCGGCTCGGGCAAGTCCACCTTCGCCGGACGACTGGCGCAGGCGCTGGGCGGGGCTCCGGTGCTCCACCTCGACGACATCGCCAGCCATGAGCGGCTCTTCTCGTGGACCGACCGGCTCATGACCCAGGTGATCGAGCCGCTGGCACGGGGCGGGAGCGCCCATTACACCCCTTACGACTGGCGGTCCCGCGCCTTCGGCGCCCCGCGCCCGCTGCCGGCCGCACCCGTCGTGCTGGTCGAGGGCGTCGGCGCCGGCCGCCGTGCCCTCCGGCCGCACCTGGCCCGGCTGCTGTGGATGGAACTGCCCCCACAGGAGTCCTGGTCGCGCGGCAGACGACGGGACGGCGCGGAGCAACACGACTTCTGGGACGGCTGGGTGGCGGCGGAGCGCGCGCACTTCGCCGAGGACCCCTCGCGCCCCCATGCCGACCTGCTGGTGCTCCAGCGACCGGAGGGGTACGAGGTGCTGCCGGGACCCGCGACGGCTCCCGAAGCCGGGCCTGGCATGACGCTGAGTGACGGGCCCTCCCGGATGTGGTGAACCCGTGAAGGGCCTTGCGGGACAACTTCTCGCAGTGTCCCAACTCCGCTTGACCGGGGGGCCGTACAGGTCTTACGTTCTCAATGTGCGGCTTTCGGAGCCGCCCGCCGACGCGAAGCCCCCGGTTGTTCCCCCGTGACCGGGGGCTTCGTTCTGCCCGCACGGGCGCGTATCCCGGCGCCGGGCGCGCCCGCGGTCTCACCCTCGGTCACGAAACGCCGTGCGCCCCGTCTGCTCCCACCTCGTCGAACGCCCTGTGCGGCACCCTTCGGCACGCACGGGTACCGCGGGTACGATGCCCTCGGTGCGACCTTCGAGCGGCTGCCTCGCGCACCTGCAACTCCGGTCCGCGGCACAGCGGTTCGACCGCGGCGGCCGTCGGGCGACCGCCCGGTGGTGAACCACGGGGACACGGTCTGTGGGGGGACGTGATGGACTTCGGCACGCAGGGCCCCGAGGCCCCGGCCGACCTCGCCTGGCTGCGGGGTGTGGACGCCTACACGATGGGCGCCTACCCGCAGGCGGAGGAGGAGTTCCGCACCGCGGTGCGGATGGACCCGGGCATGGCGGACGCCTGGCTCGGGCTGCACGCGCTCCGGGTCGACACGACCACCGCGCTGCTGCGGATGTTCCGGCACCGCGACCGCTTCGGCGAACAGCGCGCCCGGCACCGTCGCAGCCTCAACTCCTGGTACTGGCTGGGCTGGTGGGTGCAGCCGGTGCTGGAGAGCCCGCGCGATCTGCTGCTGGCGCACGCCTCCCACTGGCTGGACGGCCGCCATGTGCCCGAGCTGGACCGCGCCCTCGCCGGCCTGCCCCCGGTCGACGCCGACCCGCAGGTCCGCTTCCTGCACGCCTGCCGCGCCTATCTGGTCAAGGACTGGGAACAGCTCGTCCGGCACACCGATCCCCTGCTGGACGACCCCCTGCTCGGCATCGAGGCCGGCCTGTTCGGCGGCATGGCCCGCATCCGGCTGGAGATGTACGGCCAGGCCGAGCCGCTGCTGTCGACGGCGCTGATGCGGTGCCGCAGCGAGCAGCCGCAGCGCAAGGAGCTGCGCTACTGGCTGGCGAGGGCGCACGAGGGAACGGGGCGCTCGGCCGCCGCGCTCCCCCTGTACCGGGCGGTGCACCGGGTCGACCCGGCCTTCATGGACACCTCCGCCCGGCTCGCCGCGATCTCCGAGGGCGACGGGTACGACGAGACGGCCGACTACGCCGCGATCACGCTGACCGGCGCGGGGCAGGACGTGGTCGACGGACCGGACGCGTTCGATCCGCTGTTCGGCACGGAGGGCCGCGATCTGCGGCTGCCGGAGCCCGATCTGCCGACCGGGCCGCTGCCGTCGGTGGCCGGCCCCTCGGTGCGGACCAAGACGGGGATGCCCGGGGTGTCGGCCGCGCCGATCCCGGCCGGGCCCACCGACCCCGCGTTACTGGAGGAGGCGCTCGCCGAACTGGAGCGCATGGTGGGGCTCGAACCGGTCAAGCGCCAGGTCAAGGCGCTGTCGGCGCAGTTGAACATGGCGCGGCTGCGGGCCGGGCAGGGGCTGCCGGTCCAGCCGCCCAAGCGGCACTTCGTCTTCTCCGGGCCGTCCGGCACGGGCAAGACCACGGTCGCGCGGATCCTCGGCCGGGTGTTCTACGCGCTGGGGCTGCTGGGCGGGGACCACCTCGTGGAGGCCCAGCGCGCCGACCTGGTCGGCGAGTACCTGGGGCAGACCGCCGTGAAGGCCAACGAGCTGATCGACTCCGCGATCGGCGGGGTGCTGTTCGTGGACGAGGCCTACTCGCTGTCCAACTCCGGGTACGGCAAGGGGGACGCGTACGGCGACGAGGCCCTTCAGGTGCTGCTGAAGCGGGCCGAGGACAACCGGGACCACCTGGTGGTGATCCTGGCCGGCTACCCGGAGGGCATGGACCGCCTGCTCGCCGCCAACCCCGGGCTGTCCTCCCGTTTCACCACCCGGGTGGACTTCCCCTCCTACCGGCCGCTGGAGCTGACCGAGATCGGCAAGGTGCTCGCTGCGGAGAACGGGGACCTGTGGGACGAGGAGGCGCTGGACGAGCTGCGGTCCATCGCCGGGCACGTGGTCGACCAGGGGTGGATCGACGAGCTGGGCAACGGGCGGTTCCTGCGGACGCTGTACGAGAAGAGCTGCGCGTACCGGGACCTGCGGTTGTCGGTGTACGCCGGTCCGCTCACCCGGAACGACCTGGCGACGCTCCGGCTGCCGGACCTGATGCAGGCCTACGGCGAGGTGCTGTCGGGGCGGGGGCCCCACGATCCGTCGGGTATGTGAAGCGCCCGAGGGGGCGCGGGGAGCCGCGTGACCGGCCGGCGGCCACACAGTTCCCCGACACCACCCGAGCTAGCCGGCGAGCGCTTCCTCCGGCTCCCCGCTCACCCGGGGCTCCGGCATCTCCCGGTGCGCCGGGTCCCGGACCTCGCCCACCAGCATCTCCAGCACGTCCTCCAGGGCCACCAGGCCGAGCACCCTGCCGGTCGCGTCCGCCACCTGGGCCAGGTGCGTGGCCGCCCGGCGCATCACCGTCAGCGCGTCGTCCAGCGGCAGCTCGGCGCGGAGCGTGGCCATCGGGCGCCACATGTGCTGCGGGACGGCCCGGTCGGAGTCCTCCAGGTCGAGGACGTCCTTCACGTGCACGTACCCCATGAACGGGCCCTTCTCGCCGGCCGCGACCGGGAAGCGGGAGTATCCCGTGCGGGCGGTCAGCTCCACGATCTCGCCCGGGGTGACCGCCGGGGTCACCGTGACCAGGGTCTCCCGGCGCAGCAGGACGTCCGTCACCGGGCGCGAGCCCAGCTCCAGGGCGTCCTCAAGGCGCTCCTGCTCCTCCGGGTCGAGCAGGCCGGCCTGGCCGGAGTCCTCCAGGAGCCGGTTGAGCTGCTCGGTGGTGACGACCGCCTCCACCTCGTCCTTCGGCTCGACCCGGAACAGCCGCAGGATGCCCTGGGCGCAGGCGCCGAGGGCCACCGTGATCGGCCTGCACAGGCGGGCGAACCAGACCAGGCCCGGGCTGAGCCACAGCGCGGCCTTCTCCGGGGCGGCCATCGCGAGGTTCTTCGGGACCATCTCGCCGATGACGAGGTGGAAGAAGACGACCGCGGCCAGCGCGATCACGTAGCCCAGCGGGTGGATCACGCCCTCCGGGAGGTGGACCCACGCGAACACCGGCTCCAGCAGGTGCGCCACCGTCGGCTCGGCGACCGCGCCGAGCGTCAGCGAGCAGACGGTGATGCCGAACTGCGCGGCGGCCATCATCTGCGGCAGGTGTTCGAGGCCGTACAGCACCTGCCGGGCCCGGGCGGTGCCGAGCGGTTCGATCTGGCTGCGGCGGACGGAGACGAGCGCGAACTCGGCGCCGACGAAGAAACCGTTGGCGAGCACGAGCAGCGCCGCGAAGACCAGTTGGAGGACGCTCATCGGGCGGCCTCCATCACGTTCGCCGCCGGGGCCGTCCTGACCAGGCGGACCCGTTCGGCGCGGTAATGGCCGACCTGGCGGACCGAGAGCCGCCAGCCGGGCAGCTCGGCCCGGTCGCCGGGGGCCGGGATCCGGCCGAGCAGGTCGGCGACCAGGCCGGCGACGGTCTCGTACGGCCCCTCGGGCACGTCGAGGCCTATGCGCTGGAGGATGTCGACGCGGCAGCTGCCGTCCACGTCCCAGGCGGGCCTGCCGTCCTCGGGCGGGGCGGGGGCCAGCTCGGGCACGTCCTTGGCGTCGTGCTCGTCGCGGACCTCGCCGACGAGTTCCTCGACGATGTCCTCCAGGGTGACCACACCGGCCGTGCCGCCGTACTCGTCGACGACGACCGCGATGGGCTGCTCGCTGCGCAGGCGGGCGAGCAGGGGCTGGACCGGCAGGGTCTCGGGGACCAGGAGCGCCTTGCGGGCGATCCGGCTGACCGGCGTACGCAGCCGGTCGTGCACGGGGACCGCCAGCGCGTCCTTGAGGTGGGCCATGCCGACGATCTCGTCGATCTTCTCCCGGTAGACGGGGAAGCGGGACAGGCCGGTGGCCCGGGTGAGGTTGACGACGTCCTCGGCGGTGGCCGAGTCCTGCAGCGCGCTCACCTTCACGCGCGGGGTCATGACGTGCTGCGCGGTCAGCTCGCCCAGGGACAGGGTGCGCACGAACAGGTCGGCCGTGTCCTGCTCCAGGGCCCCGGCCTGGGCGGAGTGCCGGGCCAGGGAGACGAGTTCGCCGGGGGTGCGGGCGGAGGCCAGCTCGTCGGCGGGTTCCACGCCGAGGGCGCGGACCAGTCGGTTGGCGACCGTGTTCAGCGCCGAGATCACCGGGCGGAACAGACGGGCGAAGCGGTGCTGCGGGCCGGCGACGAAGCGCGCGACCTGAAGCGGCCGGGACACCGCCCAGTTCTTGGGCACGAGTTCGCCGATCACCATCTGGATCGCGGAGGCCAGCAGCATGCCGACGACCACGGCGACGCCGGAGGCGGCGCCCTCGGGGATGCCGAGCGCGGCGAACGGGCCGCGCAGCAGCTCGGCCAGGGCCGGTTCGGCGAGCATGCCGACGACCAGCGAGGTGATGGTGATGCCGAGCTGGGTGCCGGAGAGCTGGAAGGACAGCTCCTTCAGCGACTCCACGACCGTACGGGCGCGGGTGTCGCCGTCGGCGGCGGCCTTCTCGGCCTCGGGACGCTCGACGGTCACCAGGCCGAACTCGGCGGCCACGAAGAAACCGTTGGCGAGAATCAGCAGGAACGCCGCTCCGAGGAGCAGCAGGGGGATGGTCACGCTGCCACCGCCTTCCCGTTCCGTCGGGCAGGGGTGGCGCAGGTACTACAGGACGATCCGTCCATCGCCGGAGGGAGTCACTCCTCGGGTAGCAGGAACCCCTGTGCGCCGGGCGGCACGCAGGGGCGGAGGCGCAGCGAAACGCCCTCCGTCTACCAGATTAATCAAGATCTGGGCTCATGCGGCAGGGCGGAGGGCGCCGAGTGGGCCTCGGCGAGCGCGCGCAGGGCCTTGGCGTCGGCGATCGCACGCTGCTTGGCGATGCCCGGCTGGATGCCGAGCGCGGGCAGGCTGGTGCCGTCGCTGAGGTCGAGGAACACCCACGGGTCACCCGGCCGGAGGTTCACCCGGAGGATCTCCGCCCAGGCCAGGCGGCGCTTGCCGGCGATGTTGACGACGGTGACGCCGGACTCGTCGGCGACCACCTTCACCCGGGCGAGCTGGGCCAGGGCCCAGAAGATCAGCGCCCCGGTGACGACGAAGCTGAGCCGCGAGCCCGGGCCGAGATGCTCCAGCAGCATCCCGATGCCGGATATCACCAGGAAGATCACGACCCCGGCGGTGAGCAGGATCGCCCGGGTGTGTCCCGGCCGGAAGGTGACGGGGAGGCGGGGCGGAGGGGTCAGGTCGGACATCTCGGGCGTACCTCTTACAGGCGGCAGGCGTGGATGGCCGTGGTCAGGATGGCGCGGGCGCCGATGGCGTAGAGGTCGTCCATGATCCGCTGGGCCTCCTTGGCGGGGACCATGGCGCGGACCGCGACCCAGCCCTCGTTGTGCAGCGGGGAGACGGTCGGGGACTCCAGGCCGGGGGTGAGCGCGACGGCCTTCTCCAGCTGTTCGACCCGGCAGTCGTAGTCCATCATCACGTAGGTGCGGGCCACCAGGACGCCCTGGAGGCGGCGCAGGAACTGCTGGACCTTCGGTTCGTCGGCGTCGGCGCCGGTGCGGCGGATGACGATCGCCTCGGACTTCATGATGGGCTCGCCGAAGACCTCCAGGCCCGCGTTGCGCAGGCTGGTGCCGGTCTCGACGACGTCGGCGATGACCTCGGCGACACCCAGTTCGATCGCGGTCTCCACGGCGCCGTCCAGGTGGACGACGGAGGCGTCGACCCCGCGGTCCGCCAGGTGCCTGTCGACGATGCCCTCGTAGGAGGTGGCGACCGTCTTGCCCTTGAGGTCCTCGATGCCGTCGGCCGTGCCGGGCTTGGCGGCGAAGCGGAAGGTGGAGCGGGCGAAGCCGAGCGGCAGGATCTCCTCGGCGTCGGCGCCGGAGTCGATCAGCAGGTCACGGCCGGTGATGCCGATGTCGAGGCGGCCGGAGGAGACGTAGATCGCGATGTCCCGGGGGCGGAGGTAGAAGAACTCGACCTCGTTCTCCGGGTCGACGATGCGCAGCTCCTTGGACTCACGGCGCTGCTGGTAGCCGGCCTCATGCAGCATCTCCGCCGCAGGGCCGGACAGTGAACCCTTGTTGGGGACGGCGATGCGCAGCATGAGGTCGGCTTCCTTTGTGTGAAGGGGTTTTTTACGGCTGTGTGCGGCGGGCGGCTCAGAGGTGGGCGTAGACGTCGTCCAGGGAGATCCCGCGGGCGACCATCATCACCTGGACGTGGTACAGCAGCTGCGAGATCTCCTCGGCCGCCGCCTCCTTGCCCTCGTACTCGGCGGCCATCCAGACCTCGGCGGCCTCCTCGACGACCTTCTTGCCGATGGCATGAACGCCCTTGCCGACCAGCTCAGCGGTGCGGGAGGTGGCGGGATCGCCGTGGGCGGCCTTGTGCTGGAGCTCGGTGAAGAGCTCCTCGAACGTCTTCTTGGACATGGTGCTGCCCACCCTACGCGGTCGGGCGCGCTCCTCAGTGCCAGGGTTCGGATACCGAGCGGAGCGTGGCCGCGGTCGCGACGGCGGCGGTCACCGCCTCGTGGCCCTTGTCCTCGTTCGAGCCCTCCAGGCCGGCCCGGTCCAGGGCCTGTTCCTCGGTGTCGCAGGTGAGCACGCCGAAGCCGACGGGCACGCCGGTCTCGACGGACACCTGGGTGAGGCCCTGGGTGACGCCCTGGCACACGTAGTCGAAGTGCGGGGTGCCGCCCCGGATGACGACGCCGAGGGCGACCACGGCGTCGTAGCCGCGGCCCGCGAGGACCTTGGCGGCGACCGGCAGCTCGAAGCTGCCGGGGACCCTGATCAGGGTCGGCTCGTCGATGCCCAGGTCGCTCAGGGCGCGCAGGGCGCCGTTCACCAGACCGTCCATCACCTGCTCGTGCCACTGCGCCGCGATGACGGCGACCCGGAGGTCGCTCACATCGCGTACGGACAGTTCCGGTGCACCCTTGCCGCTCACGTCTCTCCTCAGTTCTTTCGTGCTTACTGGTTGCCGCAGGTGGTCGCGGACGCGGCCACCGGAGCCGACACGGCGGGCGTGTCGAGCCAGGGCAGGTCGTGCCCCATCCGGTCCCGCTTGGTGCGCAGGTACCGGAGGTTGTGCTCGCCGGCCTGGACGGGCATCGGCTCGCGGCCGGTGACCTTCAGGCCGTGGCGCAGCAGCGCCTCGGTCTTCTCGGGGTTGTTGGTCATCAGCCGGACGCCCCGGACGCCGAGGTCGGCGAGGATCCGCGCGCCGGCGCCGTAGTCGCGGGCGTCGGCGGGCAGGCCGAGTTCCAGGTTGGCGTCCAGGGTGTCGTGGCCCTGTTCCTGGAGCGCGTAGGCGCGCAGCTTGGACAGCAGGCCGATGCCGCGTCCCTCGTGTCCGCGCAGGTAGACGACGACGCCCCGGCCCTCGGCCTGGATGCGTTCCAGGGCGGCGTCCAGCTGGGGGCCGCAGTCGCAGCGCAGCGAGCCGAAGACGTCGCCGGTGAGGCATTCGGAGTGGACGCGGACCAGGACATCCTCGCCGTCGCCGATCTCGCCGTGGACGAGGGCGACGTGCTCGACGCCGTCGGCGGTGGACCGGTAGCCGTAGGCGGTGAAGGTGCCGTGCCGGGTGGGCAGACGGGTCTCGGCCTCGCGGCGGACGGTGGGCTCGCTGCCCCGGCGGTAGGCGATCAGGTCCGCGATGGAGATGATCGTCAGGCCGTGCTTGCGGGCGAACGGGATCAGTTCGGGCAGCCGGAGCATCCGGCCGTCCTCGCCGGCGATCTCCACGATGGCGCCGGCCGGGCGGAGCCCCGCGAGCCGTGCGAGGTCGACGGCGGCCTCGGTGTGGCCGTCGCGCACGAGGACGCCGCCGGGTCGGGCGCGCAGCGGGAACACGTGGCCGGGGCGGACGAGGTCGGTGGGTTCCGCCGTGCCGCTCGCCAGCAGCTGGAGCGTCGTCGCGCGGTCGGCGGCCGAGATGCCGGTGGTCACGCCGTGGGCGGCGGAGGCGTCCACCGAGATGGTGAACGCGGTCTTCATCGACTCGGTGTTGTCCTGGACCATCTGCGGCAGCCGCAGCCGGTCCAGCTCCTCGCCCTCCATGGGCGCGCAGATCAGGCCCCGGCATTCGCTCATCATGAAGGCGACGATCTCGGGGGTCGCCTTCTCGGCGGCGATGACGAGGTCGCCCTCGTTCTCGCGGTCCTCGTCGTCCACGACGACCACCGGGCGGCCCGCCGCGATGTCGGCGATGGCCCGTTCGACCGGGTCGAGGGCGAAGTTCTCGATGTCGTCGGTGTCGTCGGTGTGGTACAGCGGCGGTGCCGAGGTCATGCCGGGGCTCCTTCCAGTGCGGGCTGCGGGCCCCGGCGGGAGCGCAGCCACCAGTCGCGCATGCCCCACAGGACGAGTGCGCCGTAGATGACGTAGACGAAGCCGGAGAAGGCGTAGCCGTTGGCGAAGTTGAGGGGGACGCCCACGGCGTCGACGAGCAGCCAGGCGATCCAGAACTCGACCATGCCCTTGGCCTGCGCGTACATCGCGACGACGGTGCCGACGAAGATGTAGGCGTCGGGCCAGGGGTCCCAGGAGAGCTTCGGGTAGGCCGTGAAGAGCAGGGCGACGGCGACCGTGCCGGCGGCGGCCGCGGCGAGCATGGCGGCGCGCTCCCGCCAGGTGGCGAAGCGGGGGGCGATGTGGCCGTCGCCCGCACGGTCCTTGGTCCGCTGCCACTGCCACCAGCCGTACAGCGCCACGGCCATGACGACGACCTGCTTGCCGGCGCTGCCGGTCAGGTGGCCGTAGAAGGCGCCGAACAGGACCAGGCCGGAGAGGAACTGCACAGGCCAGGTCCACAGGGAGCGGCGCCAGCCGAGGGCGAGGGTGATCAGGCCCAGGATGTTGCCGGTCATGTCGGACCAGATGATGTGCTGGCCGAAGAGGGTGAACGCCTCGGAGTTCAACCAGTTCACCTGCCGGCCCCCTGTCCGGCCGCGAGCAGCCGCTCCACGTACTTGGCGATGACGTCGACTTCGAGGTTGACCGGGTCGCCGGGCTGCTTCACGCCGAGCGTGGTCAGCGCCAGGGTGGTCGGGATGAGGCTGACGGTGAAGTAGTCGGGACCGGCCTCCACGACGGTGAGGCTGATGCCGTCGACGGTGATGGAGCCCTTCTCCACGACGTAGCGGGAGAGGTCCGCGGGGAGGGAGACCTTCACGATCTCCCAGTTCTCGGAGGGCGTGCGGGCCAGGATCTCGCCGGTGCCGTCCACGTGTCCCTGCACGATGTGTCCGCCGAGGCGGGCGCCGACGGCGGTGGGGCGCTCCAGGTTGACGCGGGAGCCGAGGGTGAGCGCGCCCAGGCTGGAGCGCTTGAGCGTCTCGGCCATGACGTCGGCGGTGAATTCGTCGCCCTCGTGCTCGACGACGGTGAGACAGACCCCGTTCACGGCGATGGAGTCGCCATGGCGTGCGCCCTCCGTCACGACGGGGCCGCGGAGCCGGAAGCGGGAGGAGTCGCCGAGATTCTCGACGGCGGTGACTTCACCCAGTTCTTCGACGATTCCGGTGAACACTTCCCGGGTCCTCCTGCCTCTTCGGGCACGGACTCCGGGGCCTGTCGATGACGACAGAAAGGGACGGATGAGCACACACCGGGGGCGTCGCCGACAGGAACGCGTCCACGCACGGACGCGTCCAGGTACGGCGGCGCGCACACGGAAGACGCATGCCCGCCCGCCGCGCACTGCCTCCCATCCGGACTTTAACCGTCGGTCCAGGAATTTCACCTGGTCAACCGGCCGCTGGAAGCGACCGGGTCGCGGACTGTAACCGCCGGTTCGGACTTTCACCGACCCCGGAGTGCGCTGCTTCTGGTACAGGGCCAGTGTGCCACGGCCGGCACGCGTCCATGTGAGTGACGGATGTGGGGTCGCTCACACTGTGTGCCGCCGCCCTTGCGCGGCGCGGCCACCCTCGTCAACGGGCGGGTGAGCGAGGAGCGTTGACCAGGTACGGACCATTGACCACACTGGTCTAGTCCTTTTAGGGTGCGGTCGGGCCCGGCGGCGGTGACGACGGCCCTTGCCCGCCGCCGGGCCGCCACCGCGCCGGGTACGGGCACCGCACGAGCCCCCTGAGGCCAACTCCACGACCTGCTGACGGACATGAGCCCGGCCTGGCGCTTCGTCACCGCCGAGCGGCTCGGCCGGGAGCCCGCCGGAGTGTCAGCCCCCCGGGCGCCCGGGGGGCGCGAACAGTTCGTCCTGGGCCCGTTCCCGGGCGGTGAGGAGCGCGCCGCGGAGTACGGCCGTCCCGCCGAGGCTGCTCGCCCGCACCTCGGTGACCAGCGGCGACATCCGGCGCAGCCGCTCCTCCACCAGACCGGCCAGCATCGCGCCCCCGGCCTGGCCGACCTCCCCGCCGAGCACCACGCAGCCGGGGTCCAAAACGGCCACCACGGATGCGGCGCCGACGGCGATCCGGTCCGCGAGGACGCGGAGGAAACGGGCGGCCGGGTCCGGCTCGGCGTCCGCACACCCCGTTCGAGGCCCCTCCCCCGAGGCGTCCGGCCGCTGCACATCCACGTCCCCCGGCCGCGCCACGAGCACTGCCCCACTCCGCCCCGCCACAGGCATCACCCCGCCCGGCACCGCCTCCCCCGCCTTCTCGACCTGCGCCACCGCGGCCCGCACCGCCTCCGCCGCCCCGGGGCCGTCCGGTGCGGCAGGGGCCGGCAGGCCGCACTCGGTGGCCAGGGACGCGACCGCCGCCGCGCCGGTGAGGGAGTGGAAGCCGCCGGCGCAGTCGGTCCCCGAGGGCAGGGCGGCGGTTCCCGGGACCGGCAGGAAGCCGATCTCGCCGGTGCCGCCGGAGGCCCCGCGGCGCAGGCTGCCGTCCAGGACGACCGCGGCGCCGACACCGTGGCCGAGCCAGAGCAGGACGAAGGTGTCCCGGTCGCGCGCGGCGCCCTCGCGCTGCTCGGCCAGGGCGGCCAGGTTGGTCTCGTTCTCGACGGTCACCCGCGCGCCGGGCAGCCGGTCGTGGAGGGTGGCGGCCAGGCTGCGGTGCCAGGCGGGCAGCCCGGCCGAGTCGCGGAGGTCCCCGGTGGCCGGGTCGATCAGGCCCGGCGCGCCGATGCCGACGGTGTGCAGCCGGTCGGCGCCGGCCTCCTTCGCCGCGCTCTCCACCGCCGCGACCGCCTGCTCCACGGCGGGCCCGGTCCCGGCGTCGGGGCCAATCGGCACGGACGCGTCGGCGAGCACCCGTCCGACCAGGTCGGAGACGAGGACGAAGACGCCCTCGGTGCGGACGTCGAGCGCGGCGAGGTGGGCGCGGTCGGCGACGATGCCGTAGAGCCGGGCGTTGGGGCCCCGTCGCTGCTCGCCGGTCTCGCCGACCACCGTGATCAGCCCGGAGGCCGTCAGCCGGTCGACCAGGTCGGCGACCGTGGGCCGGGACAGACCGGTCAGCTGCTTCAACTGCCCCGCCGTGAGCGGGCCTTCCCGCTGCAACAGCCGCAGGGCCAGCCGGTCGTTGAGGGCCCGGGCGGTACTGGGTGAGGCAGGCATGACGGGAATCCTCCCAGATCGCGTGGCGTGGCCGGGCTTGATGTCCGCTATCTATCAGGCAGGGTTCCTGATAGTTTACGGCGCGTCGCACTGGGGCGGCGCCCACGGGGCCGGGCACTCCCGGGGAGGGGAACAGGATCATGAGTGACGTGACGCGTACGAACGACGAGGTCAGGCGCGCCCGGTACGCCGTGGCGGCCGTCTTTGCCGTGCACGGCGCCGTGACCGGCTCGTTCGCGACGCGTGTGCCTTGGGTCCAGGACCACACCTCGCTCGGTGCGGGCCAGTTGGGGTTCGCCCTGGCCTTCACGGCGCTCGGCGCCTCGTGCGCGATGCCGCTGGCGGGCGGGATCACCCACCGTTTCGGCAGCCGGGCGGCCCTGCGCGGGCTGCTCGCGCTGTGGACGCTGTCCCTGATCCTGCCGTCGGTCGCGCCCAACCTGGTCACCTTGTGCCTGGCGATGTTCGTCTACGGCGCGAGCGCGGGCATGGCCGATGTCGCGATGAACGCGCTCGGCGTGGAGGTCGAGCGGCGGCTCGGCAAGTCGATCATGTCGGGCCTGCACGGCATGTGGAGCGCGGGCGCCCTGATCGGCTCGGCGGCCGGCACCCTCGCCGCGCATCTCGGCGCGGACGCGCGCGTGCACTTCGCCCTCGCGTCGGCCGTCCTCACCCTGCTCGGCCTGGTGTTCTGCACCTGGGTACTGGACCTCCAGCCCGCCGAGGACGAGGAGCCGCCCCCGCGGTTCGCGCTGCCGCCGCGCTCCGCCCTGCTGATCGGCGCGGTCGGTTTCTGCGCGGTGTTCGCGGAGGGCGCGAGCCTGGACTGGTCGGCGGTGTTCCTGCGGGACCGGCTGGACAGTTCGGCCGGGCTGGCGGCGGCCTCCACGACCGGGTTCATGCTGACCATGGCGGTGGCCCGGATCGCCGGGGACGCGGTGGTGAACCGGTTCGGCGCGGTCCGCACGGTGCGCGCCGGCGGTGTCCTGGCCGGGCTGGGCGGGCTGCTGGTCGTGCTCGCCGGGCACCCGCTGGTGGCGATGGCCGGGTTCGCGCTGATGGGGCTCGGCATCGCGGTGGTCGTACCGCTGTGCTTCGCGGCGGCCGGGCACGCGGGCCCCAACCCCAGCCAGGCCATCGCGGGCGTGGCGACCATCACCTACACCTCGGGGCTGATCGCGCCGAGCCTGATCGGCGGGGTGGCCCAGGCGACCAGCCTGATGGTGTCCTTCGTGGTGGTGACGGCGCTGGCGTGCGGGCTCGCGGTGTGCGCGGGGGTGCTGCGCACCGCCGAGCGCGGCGGCGGCGAGATCAGCCGGCGGGCCGCAGCAGTTCCCGACCCACGGCCCTGAAGGTCTCGCTCCAGGGCGCGGGGCGCAGGGTCGCCGCGTCCAGCCGGACCAGCACCCGGGTGCCCCGGGCGTAGGTCTCGGTCCCGTCGGCCGAGCAGAACCGGAAGCCGTAGGTGAGCCCGGTGGTGCCGAGTCTTTCCAGCCAGAGGTGGACGGCGTAGGTGCCGGGGCGGGTGACCGGCGCCTCGTAGCCGATGCGCAGTTCGCGGACCGCGTTGCAGGCGTCGCCGGCCGCCGCCCAGTCGCCGTCGAAGCGGATGCCGTGCGCGTTCCACAGCTCGGTCCAGGCGCGCTCGACCATCAGCGGGTAGCGGGCGTTGTGCAGCAGCCCGAGCGCGTCGAGGTCGTCGAAGTGGACGGTGACGGGGATCAGCCGGCCGTAGGAGACGGCGGGGGCGGTCGGGGCTTCGGCGGTCACGGGAAGGGCTCCTGGGCAGCGCTGTCGGGGTGGCGACACCCCCGTACGCCACCATACTAAGCGACCGCTCAGGAGCCCGGCCGGGAAGCCCCCGGGGGCAGCGGGGCGGCGGGGGTTCAGCCCGCTATCGAGTCCAGCTGCTCGGCGGCGGGCCGCAGCGCCCAGAGGTCTCCCCCGGGCGGCGCCTCCAGCTCCGGCACAGCCGCCCTGGCCGACGGGTCACCGGCGTCGGCCGCCGCGTGCACCACGTCGGCCGCCGCGTAGCGGTGGAACTCCAGCTCGGGGTGCGGCCAGGCGGCGGCGCCGGTCGCGGCGGGCAGCAGGTAGCCGACCGCCTTGGACAGGCTCTGCCCGTCCGGTCCCGCGTAGTCCCACAGGTCCACTCCCACGTGCCGGCCGATGGCCGCGAGCCGGGTGTAGGCGACCAGGTCGAAGGTCGAGTAGTGCCAGCTGCGGGTGCGGGTCAGCTCCTGGGGCTGGCTGCCGTCGGCCGCGATCTGCGGGTCGATCCGCCTGGCGCGCGCGTCCAGCACGGTCCGCCGGGCGAGCGCGGTGTCGCCGGTGGCGTAGGCGAGGGCGGCGAGCTGCATGTCGTAGAAGGTGCCGTGGTTGTTGGCGGCCGCGCCCTCCTGCCGGCCGAAGTCGCTGTCCGTCAGCCAGTCGCGGAAGTCCTTGTTCCACCGGGTCGTCGCGGTGCGGTCGGCGGCCGTCCAGCCGGGTGCGCCGGTGGCGAGGATCGCCTGTGCGTCCAGGACGCTGGTGTAGGACTGCGAGAAGTCGATGATGCCGATGGCCCGGCCGTCGTACCTGCACGGGATGAACTGGGCGTGGTCCAGGTCGGGGTTCATCCGGGTGGCCGGGTCGAGGAACCAGGTGCGCAGGATCTGCCCGGCCTTCTCGGCGTAGCCGCGCCTGCCGGTGTAGTACCAGGCGAGCGAGAGGTCGTACGACGCGTCGAAGACCTTCTCCGCGTCCTGCCGGTCGGTCCCGCTGTCGACCTCCGGATTGCGCCGGCCGTCGCGCTGGACGTACGGGCAGCCCCAGGGGTTGTCGGCGGTGGGCGCGGTCGTGGGCCACCAGTAGGGGGCCTGGCTCAGGTAGTCGTGGACGTCGCCGCCGGGGGCGGGCTTCGGCTTGTCGACGACCGTCCAGGGGCCCTGGTCCAGCCAGGCGTCGGCGCGGGCGGTCAGGTCCGCGAGGGCGTGCCGGAGCCGGGGGTCGTGGGGCAGACGGGCCCGGGTCCGCTGGAGGCGGACGCCGTCGAGGACGGCGGTCCGCGGAGCCGCCGCGGACGGGGCCGGCGCGGCGTGGGCGGAGGGGACGAGCAGGGCTCCGAGGGCCACCACCGCGGTGAGGAGCGCGGCCGCACGGGGTCTTCCACTCATTCAGGCACTCCGATCTTCGCTCGACCCGATCAGCAATCAGGTACGTGAACGCAGTTCATGAGGAGGACCGTGCGAGCGTAGAGCCGCCGGCTACCCCTGACAATGGTGCGGAACCTCTTCACGTACAGAGAAAGCGAAACCCCTCATGGATCTCGGCGTGCGCTGGAAGCTGCACGGTGACGGGCGCACGCCCGCGCCCGGAGCGGTGGTACGCCCCGACGAACGGCTGTCCTGGCCCCGCACCGTGGGCCTCGGCGCCCAGCACGTGGTCGCGATGTTCGGCGCCTCGTTCGTGGCCCCCGTGCTCATGGGCCTCGACCCCAACCTGGCGATCATGATGTCGGGCGTGGCGACCGTGATCTTCCTGCTCGCCACCCGGGGCCGGGTGCCGAGCTACCTCGGCTGCTCCCTGTCCTTCGTGGGCGTGGCCGCCGTCATCCGCGCCCAGGGCGGTACGAGCGCGACCGTGACCGGCGCGATCCTCGTCGTCGGCGCCGTGCTCTTCCTGGTCGGCCTCGCCGTGCAGCGCTTCGGCGCGCGGATCATCCACGCGGCCATGCCGCCGATCGTGACCGGCGCCGTCGTCATGCTGATCGGCTTCAACCTGGCCCCGGTGACCGCGTCCACCTACTGGCCGCAGGACCAGTGGACGGCCCTGCTGGTGATGCTCTTCACCGGACTGGCGGTGGTCTGTCTGCGCGGTTTCTGGTCCCGCGTCGCGATCTTCCTGGGTCTCGTGTTCGGGTACGGCCTGTCCTGGGCGTCCGACCGGGTCTTCGGCAAGATCCACTCGGTGGACGCGAGCGGCAAGGTCACCGACCACTGGCGCCTGGACCTCTCCGGCGTCTCCAAGGCCGACTGGATCGGCCTGCCGTCCTTCCACGGCCCGTCCTTCCAGTGGTCGGCGATCCTGGTCGCGCTGCCGGTCGTCATCGCGCTGGTCGCCGAGAACGCGGGCCACGTCAAGGCGGTCGGCGAGATGACCGGCGACCCGCTGGACGACAAGCTCGGTACGGCGATCTCGGCGGACGGCGTCGCCTCCATGCTGTCGACGGCCGTCGGCGGCCCGCCCAACACCACCTACTCCGAGAACATCGGTGTGATGGCCGCGACCCGCGTGTACTCCACCGCCGCCTACTGGGCCGCCGCCGGCTTCGCGCTGCTCTTCGGCGTCTGCCCCAAGTTCGGCGCGGTCGTGGCCGCGATCCCGGGCGGGGTGCTCGGCGGCATCACCGTCATCCTCTACGGCATGATCGGCCTGCTCGGCGCCCAGATCTGGCTCAACGCCAAGGTGGACCTGCGCAACCCGCTGAACCTGGTCCCGGCCGCCGCGGGCATCATCATCGGCGTCGGCAACGTCACCATGAAGTTCACCGACACCTTCTCGCTCAGCGGCATCGCCCTCGGCACGCTGGTCGTCATCACCGGCTACCACGCGCTGCGCGCCTTCGCCCCGGCCCACCTGAAGAAGCAGGGGCCGCTGCTGGACGAGGGCACGTCCTCCTACGACACCGGGACGGACGCCGGCACGCGCGCCGAGCCGTAGCCCGGCGTTCCCCCGTTCCGGCGAAGCACCGGGCCGGTCGGCACGCCGGCCGGCCCCGGGCTGGGACCCTTCCCCCATGGTGCAGCTGGAACACCTCACCGCCCCCGTCGACGCCGTGGTCGCCCGGATGCGCGCGCTGGACGCGGCGCTGCCCCCACGGGACGGCGTCGCCGTGTTCAACCGGGTCTACCTCGCCGTCACCGAGGAGGTCGACCGGCGCCTGGACGCCGGGGAGTTCCCGGATCCGCGCGCGGCGACCGCCCTGGACGTGCGGTTCGCCGAGCGCTATCTGGCGGCGGTGGACGCGGCCGCCGCGGACCGCCGCCCGCCCGCCTGCTGGCGGCCCCTGTTCCAGTTCCGCCGCCACCCCGGCGTACGGCCGCTGCAGTTCGCGCTGGCGGGCATCAACGCGCACATCGGGCACGACCTCGCCCTGGCCGTGGTCGACGCCTGCCGCACGCTCGGCTGTGAACCGGCGGACCTGGAGGACGAGTTCGACCGCGTGGGCGATCTGCTGGTGTCGCTGGAGGAGCGCATCCGCGAGGATCTGATGCCGGGCCCCGACCTGTTCCAGATCGCGGACCCGCTCACCCATCTGCTGGGCTCCTGGAGCCTGGAGCGGGCGCGGGACGCGACCTGGGCGGCGGCCCGGGCCCTGTGGGCGCTGCGGCACTGCGGCGACGTGGCCGGGGAGTTCACCGAGCGGCTGGACGCGGCGGTGGGGTTCGCGGGCCGGATGCTGCTGACACCACTGGCCGGCTGAGCTTCCGGCGCGTGGAGAAGGCGCGGGCGGCCGGAGTCCGTGGCCGGCCGCCCGCGCCCTGGTCGGTCCCCCGGGTCAGTCCTCGGGAAGCTCCACCGGCGCGATCTCGTCGTAGACGTCACCCGGGCCCGGGTTCGTCGCGTCGGTCTCGCCGCCGAAGTGGTGCATGACGCCCCAGACCGCGTTCAGCGCCGTCTGCACGGCGCCCTCGGCCCAGCCGGCCGTCCAGGAGATGTCGTCGCCGGCGAGGAAGATGCCCCGCTTGTCCGCGGGCAGCCGGTCCTGCATGAAGTGCGTGAACAGGCGCCGCTGGTAGCGGTAGTGACCGGGCAGGTTGGCCTTGAACGCGCCCATGAAGTAGGGCTCGTTCTCCCAGGAGACCGTCACCGGGTTGCCGATGATGTGCTTCCTGATGTCGACCTTCGGGTAGATCTCGCCCAGCGACTTCAGCATGACCTCCATCCGCTCGTTCGCGGACAGCGGCAGCCACTTCAGGCTGTCGTCGCACCAGGTGTAGGACAGGCAGATCACGGCGGGCTTGTCCGGGCCGTCGTCCAGCAGGTAGGTGCCGCGGGTCATGCGGTCGGTGAGCGTCATCGACATGACGTCCCGGCCGGTCGGATGCCCGTTGTCGTCGACGGCCTTGTCCAGCCAGAAGGGCCGGTCCACGGGCACGAACAGCTTGCTGGACTCCATGTAGTGGGTGCGCTCGATCGCGGTCCAGTGGTCGATCGGGAAGAGCGAGTCGTCGCAGGCGATCTTGGACAGCAGCATCCAGGACTGGGCGGTGAAGATCGCCGCCTTGTAGGTGCGGATGTCGCCGTTCGCGTCGGTGACGGTGATCTGGTTGCCGGCCGTGCGGTGCAGCCGGGTCACGGCGGGCTTCGGCTCGCCGTCCACGTGCAGCGACTTCAGGGACGTCCCGTACGGCCAGTGGACGATCTTCTCCGGCCGGCGCTCCCACAGGCGCAGCGGGAGTTGCTGGGAGCCGCCGACGATGCCGCGGTGGTGGTCGTCGGCCTCGGTGTAGACGACGCGGAGGATCTCCAGGATGGAGTTCGGGAAGTCGGTGTCCCAGCCGCCGGTGCCGAAGCCGACCTGCCCGAAGATCTCGCGGTGCCGGAAGGACTTGAAGGCGTCGGAGTCGCAGAGGAACCCGTAGAAGGTCTGGTTGTCCAGCTTCTCGACGAGCTTGGCCCAGATCTCGCGGATGCGCGGGACGTCCCGCTCGCGCATCGCGCGGTTCATGTCGGAGAAGTCGGCGCCCTCCTCCAGGCACCTGTTCCAGGCGTCGGCGACGTCCCGGTACACCTGGGGCAGGTCGTCGATCGTCTCGGCGTAGTGCGACTCGCCCTTGAGGTCGACCACGGTGGACGGGGTCGCCTCGGCCAGGGGGTTCGGGAACGGCCTGGTCTCCAGGCCGACCAGGTCGATGTAGTGCTGGAGCGCGGTGGAGGACGGCGGGAAGCGCATCGCGCCCATCTCGGCGGTCAGCGAGTCGTCGCAGCCCTCGAAGCCGACCGTGCGGAGCCGGCCGCCGATCTGGTCGGCCTCGTAGACGACGGGCCTCAGGCCCATCTTCATCAGCTCGTACGCGGCCACGATGCCGGACAGGCCGCCGCCGATGACCGCGACCTCGGTGCCGTGCTCGGTCGCCGGGACCTGGCCGAGGCCCGCCGGGTGGGCGAGGAAGTCGTCGTAGGCGTAAGGGAAGTCCGGGCCGAACATGGTGATCGGCGGCTGCTGCTCGTCGGTGTGCTCGACGGCGTTGGGCACCGTGGACGTCATGGGGTACGGACTCCTTGCACGGGGTGGTTCGGGGAAAGGCTCGGGTGTCAGACGAGGGACCCGTACAGACCGGGGCGGCGGTCCTTCAGGTACGGGTTGTGCTCGCGGGAGGCGGCCAGGAAGGCGGGGTCGGCGTCGGCGAGCACCAGCTGCTCGGCACGGCCGGCGCGGGCGCGGGCGACACCGTCGGGACCGGCGAGGACGGAGAGGCCGACGAACTCGAACTCGCCTTCCCGGCCGACCCGGTTGACGTAGGCGACGTACATCTGGTTCTCGAAGGCGCGCACCGGGATCATCGACTCGGCGACGAACTGGAAGGGGTGCATCTGCGCGGTCGGCACCACCAGGAGGTCGGTGCCGGCCAGGGCGTGGGCCCGGACGTTCTCCGGGAACTCGACGTCGTAGCAGATCAGCAGGCCCACGGTGAGGCCGTTCAGCTCGGCCTGGACGACCTGCTGCCCGCCCGGCGTGAAGTGGTCGCGCTCGAAGCAGCCGAAGAGGTGGGTCTTCCGGTAGTTCGCGAGCCGGGTGCCGTCGGCGGAGATCAGCTGGGCGGAGTTGAAGACCGCGTCGCCGTCGCGCTCGGGGTAGCCGTAGGCGAGGGCGAGGCCGTGCCGGGTGGCGATCTCGGCGATCGCGTCGGCGGAGTCACCGTCGGCGGGCTCGGCGAGGCGGGCGATGTCGTCGCCGATCGCGTAGCCGGTGAGGAACATCTCCGGGGCGGCCAGCAGCCCGGCGCCCGCCGCGGCGGCCCGGCCCGCGGCCTCGTCGAGGACCTTGAGGTTCTCGGTGACCGAGCCGGGACGGCCGGAGCTCTGGAGCAGGGCGGTGCGCATGCGTGATCCTCACCGGAACGGGGGGTTTGGGGGGCCAGAAAGAAGGTACGTTCGGCGCGCTCGGCCGGACAAGAAGGAGCCGTTGCGCGCCGGTGCGGCATTCGTTGCGCCGAGCGGCGTCTGAACGGCGATTCGTTGCGTGGGCGCCGGTGAGCGTGACGGGAGGAGCACGGAAAAGGGCTCGGGGCGCCTCGTCGTCGGCCGGGTGCGGGTGGTCCGGGGTGCTCGCGCGGTTCCCCGCGCCCCCTCAGGGGGCTGATCCGCACCCGGTGACGACAAGGCGCCCCGAGCCGTGGTTTCGCTGCTATCCCGGCGCCCCGGAGGAGAACCTCCTGAGCAGCGGCGACAGCACCAGCACCGACTTGGTCCGCTCCACGAACGGCTCCCCGGCGATCCGCTCCAGGACCCGCTCGAAGTGCCGCATGTCGGAGGCGAAGACCTGCGCGACGGCGTCCGCGTCCCCGGTGACGGTGGACGCGGCCACGACCTCCTGGTACCGCTCCAGGCCCCGCTGGATCGTCTCCGGCGAGGTGTTGCGCCGGCAGTAGATCTCGATGAAGCCCTCGGTCTCCCAGCCGAGCGCCGCCGGATCCACCCGCACGGTGAATCCGGTGATCGCTCCGGTGGCCCGCAGCCGGTCCACGCGCCGCTTCACCGCGGGCGCGGACAGGCCGATCATCTGCCCGATGTCCGCATAGGAGCGGCGGGCGTCCTCGGCGAGGGCGTGCACGATGCGTTCGTCGAGATCGTTCAGCACAGGGGGTCGTTCACTTCTTCGGTCCGGTCACTTCTCTGCCGTCACCGCGAGGGCGTCGTCGGTCGCGAGACGGGAACGGCGGTAGCCGTAGAGGAAGTAGAACACGAGCCCGGCGGCCATCCAGCATCCGAAGACCACCCAGGTGACGGTGTCGAGGCTGGACATGTTGTACGCGCAGAACAGGAAGCCCAGCACCGGCAGGACCGGGCCGAACGGCACCTTGAACGTGCGCTCCAGCTCCGGGCGCCTGACCCGCAGCACGATCACCGCGATGTTGACCAGGCCGAAGGCGAACAGCGTGCCGATGCTGGTGGCGTCGACAAGCTTGCCCAGCGGGATGAGGGCGGCGAGGGCTCCGCAGAAGAGGCACACGATCACCGTGTTGAGGCGGGGCGCGCCGGTCTTCGGGTGGATCTTGCCGAGCGCCCTCGGCACCAGGCCGTCGCGGGCCATCGCGAAGAGGATGCGGGTCTGGCCGTAGAGCACGGTGAGCACCACGCTGGCGATGGAGATGACGGCGCCGAGCGCGAGCAGCGTGCCCCAGAAGGTCTGGCCGCTGACGTCGTTCATGATGCCGGCGAGGGACGCCTCGGAACCGTCGAACTTCTTCCAGTTCCAGGCGCCCACGGCGACGGCCGCGACGAGCACGTACAGCGCGGTCACGATGATCAGCGACAGCATGATCGCCCGCGGCAGGTCCCGCTTGGGGTCCTTCGCCTCCTCACCGGCGGTGGAGGCGGCGTCGAAGCCGATGTAGGAGAAGAACAGCGTGGCACCGGCGGCGCTGACCCCGCTCATGCCGAGCGGCATGAAGTCGGCGTAGTTGCCGGACTTGAAGCCCATGACGCCGATCACGCAGAACAGCACCAGCGCGGCGATCTTCACACAGACCATGATCGTGTTGGCGCGGGCGGACTCCCGCGCGCCACCGAGCAGGAGCACCATCGCCAGCAGCACGACGATCAGGGCCGGCAGGTTGATGATGCCGCCCTCGCCCGGCGCGGAGGACAGGGCGGCCGGGATGGTGACGCCGATGGTGCCGTCCAGCAGCTCGTTCAGGTACTCGCCCCAGCCGACGGCGACCGCGGCCACCGAGACGCCGTACTCCAGCACGAGACACCAGCCGCAGACCCAGGCGACCAGTTCGCCCAGCGTTGCGTACGCATACGAGTAGGAGGAGCCCGCGACCGGGATGCTGCCGGCCAGTTCGGCGTACGACAGGGCTGAGAACAGCGCCGTGAGACCGGCGATGACGAAGGCGAGGGTGACCGCCGGACCGGCCTTGGGCACGGCATCGCCCAGGACGACGAAGATGCCGGTGCCGAGGGTGGCCCCGATGCTGATCATGGTCAGCTGCCACAGCCCGAGGGAGCGCCGAAGCTGCCCTCCCTCACCGTGGCCGCCCTCCGCGACCAGGCGTTCCACGGGCTTGCGACGCATGAGGCGCGCGGCGACGCCCGGGGACGCGGGGGCTCCCGGTATCTGGTTGTGCGGGGGTGCGCCTTGATCGAGCACGCGCTGGCTCCTTATCGCTGCCGGGGTCGGGCGGACCGGCATGAGCGCCGGCCCTCGTGGGCGGGAACCGGCGGAGCCTGCGAGGGCAGGGACCCACCGAGCGGGGTCCCCGCCACGCCACGTACTAGCGCAGCACCCTATGAGGCGGGCCTTCACGGGCGTAATGCAGCAACCTTGCGTAGTCCCGCATGATCATTGCGTTCATCGGGGAGGAACGGCACATCGTTGCGCGCCACCCGCCGACCGTTGCCACGCTTCCCGGGGGAGCCGTCCGACGGCCGGCTCGCCCGGCGGCACGGACACGCCGACGGCCCCCGTCGGTCCCGGGCCCGGGACCGACGGGGGCCGTCGGCGGTGCGGAGCGGCGATCAGCTCCAGCTGGCGTGCAGCGGCTTGCCCTCGGCGTAGCCCGCCGCGCTCTGGATGCCGACGATGGCCTTGTCGGCGAACTCCTCCAGGCTGGCGGCGCCGGCGTAGGTGCAGGAGGAGCGGACGCCCGCGATGATCGAGTCGATCAGGTCCTCGACGCCCGGGCGGGCCGGATCGAGGAACATGCGGGAGGTGGAGATGCCCTCCTCGAACAGCGCCTTGCGGGCGCGGTCGTACGCCGACTCCTCCGACGTGCGGTTGGCCACCGCACGCGCCGAGGCCATGCCGAACGACTCCTTGTAGGCGCGGCCGCCCGCGTCGTGCTGGAGGTCACCGGGCGACTCGTAGGTGCCCGCGAACCAGGAACCGACCATCACGTTGGACGCGCCCGCGGCGAGCGCCATGGCCACGTCGCGCGGGTGGCGGACACCGCCGTCGGCCCAGACGTGCTTGCCGTACTTCCTCGCCTCGGCGGCGCACTCCAGGACGGCGGAGAACTGCGGCCGGCCCACGCCGGTCATCATGCGGGTGGTGCACATGGCGCCCGGCCCGACACCGACCTTGACGATGTCCGCGCCGGCGTCGATCAGGTCCTTGACGCCCTCCGCGGAGACGATGTTGCCCGCGGCGATCGGCACCCGCGGGTCCAGCGCGCGCACCACCCTGATGGCGTTGATCATCGACTCCTGGTGGCCGTGCGCGGTGTCGATGACGAGCGTGTCCACGCCCGCGTCGAGCAGCTGCTTGGCCTTGCCCGCGACATCGCCGTTGATGCCGACGGCGGCGGCGATGCGCAGCCTGCCGTTCGCGTCGACGGCCGGCGTGTACAGCGTGGCGCGCAGCGCGCCCTTGCGGGTGAGGATGCCGGCGAGCCTGCCGTCCTCGTCGACGGCCGGGGCGTAGCGGCGGTTGTGCTGGTCGAGGGTGTTGAAGGCCTCGCGCGGGTCGATGCCGGCGTCCAGCAGGAGCAAGTCCTTGGACATGACCACTTCGAGCTGGGTGAAGCGGTCGACGCCGGACAGGTCGGCGTCGGTGACGACGCCGACGGGCCGCTGGTTCTCGTCCACGACGACACCGGCGTTGTGCGCCCGCTTGGGCAGCAGCGCCAGGGCGTCGGCGACGGTCTGGTGCGGGGCCAGCACGATCGGGGTGTCGAGCACCAGGTGGCGGCTCTTCACCCAGGAGACGACGTCGGTGACGACGTCGATCGGGATGTCCTGCGGGATGACCACCAGGCCGCCCCGGCGGGCCACCGTCTCGGCCATGCGGCGGCCGGCGATGGCGGTCATGTTGGCGACGACCAGCGGGATGGTGGTGCCCGTGCCGTCCGGGGAGGCGAGGTCCACGCCCTGACGCGAGCCGACCGCGGAACGGCTCGGCACCATGAACACGTCGTCGTACGTCAGGTCGTACGCGGGCTGGATGTCATTGAGGAAACGCACGTGCTGCACATCCCAGTCGATCAGAGGCGACCCCCTGACAGGTGTGCCAGGGGGAAAGAGCACGTACTTCATTCTCGCATGCCGGGGTCGGAGACATGCCCCGACGGATCATCCAGGGCCGGCGCCGATCGGCTAGGAGGTTCCTCCAAGCGCGAGGGCGACGGTGAGCGCCGGCAGCACGCGCGTGGCCTGCGTGAACACCTCCTGGGCGGTCTCCCACTCCTGGGGCCGCTCCCTCGCGTAACCCTCCCAGTCCCGGACGACGACCAGGAGGCCCCTGTCCCCCGCCTCCGCCGGCCACACGGACGGGTCGGACAGCGAGTCGGCCAGCGCGTCCCAGTTCCGGCCGAACCAGTCGGGCAGCGACAGGGCCCGCGCGGCGCGGTCCATCAGGCCGGCCTTGTCCGTGACGCCCGCGAGGTCGAGCGCGACCACGAGGCGACCGGTCAGGTCTTCGCTCATCTCAGTACCGCCCGGAACGACTCGTAGTGATCACCGCTGTAGTAGTACTCCCCGCCCTGCCCGGTGACGATGCGCCGGGCCCCGCGGTCGGACGAGCCGGGGGTCGGCACGGTGTACTCGTGGTAGTAACCGCGCCGGTGCCGCGGCAGGCGTCCTTCGAAGTTCCCGAAGACGGTCCCGTCCTTGGCGTAGGGGAAGGGGCCGCCCTGGTCGATGAGGGCGAGTGTCCTGCGGGCCTCGGCCGGCAGCCGGGACTCCTCGACGGTCGCCATGCCCCGCGTCCACGCCGGGGACGCCTGGGTGGCGGGGGAGGCGTGGCCGGGGGCGCCGGAGCACCCCGTGAGCAGAACGGCGAGACAGACCAGCAGCCCGGCGAGGGCACGGGGGACGAACCGTGACAGCATGCGGACGATGCTGCCACGGCCGTCCCGCCACGACCCGCCACCGGGTCCGGCCGGACTCGGTCAGACGCCGTCGGGGTCCTGACGGCTGAGCGCCGGCTTCGGGGTCGGTCCCGCCGTCATCAGGTAGTCGGCGGCCGAGGTGTCCGTCACCAGGCTGGTGACCAGCCCGGAGCGCAGCACCGCGTCGATCGCGGCGGCCTTGCGCTGCCCGCCCGCGATGGCCACGACCTCCGGGATACGGCGCAGCTGGTCGGCCTTGACCGTGATGCACCGCTCCCCCAGGTCCCGTCCGACCCGGCGCCCCTCGGTGTCGAAGAGGTGTGCCGACATCTCGGCGGCGACCCCGAGCGAGGCGTAGTGCGCGCGCTCCTCGTCGCTGAGCATGTCGTGCACGGTCGAGATGCCCGGCTCCCACGAGCCGATGGAGACGCAGGCGACCGTGACCTTGTCGAAGTACTCGAAGGCCCGGGCGATCCCGGTCTGGTGCCGCAGCGCCGCCGCGGTGGCCTCGTCCGGCAGCAGCATCGGCGCGTAGATGGGGTGCGCGTCGCCGCCGGACACCTGGGCGGCCCGGCGGACGGCCTCCACCGAGCCGCGCTCGGCGGTCCCGGCGTCGTACACGCCCGTCAACTGCACCACCGTGCACGGCGGCAGCCGGTCGAGCGCCGCCGCCATGTGGATGGTGGACCGGCCCCAGGCCAGCCCGAGCACGTCCCCCTCGTTGACGAGTTCGCCGAGCAGGTCGGCGGCGACCTCGCCCAGGTTCTCGGGGTCGGGAGTCTCCTCGGCATCGGCCGGGGACTCGACCACGACGGCGTGCCTCAGGCCGTAGCGGGCGCGGAGCGCGTCGGAGCGCTCGGCGTCCAGTTCGGCCGGCACGCGGATCTCGATGCGTACGAGGTCCCTTTCGAGGGCAGTCTCCAGTACCCGGGCCACTTTGAAGCGGCTGACGCCGAACTCCTCCGCGATCTGGATCTTGGATTTGCCCTCGAGGTAGAAGCGGCGGGCCATGGCCGCCGCCTGCACCAGCTCAGCGGGTCCCATCCGCATGGCTGACCGGCCCGCCGACATACCCGACACGGCGATCTCCTCACTGCTGTTCACACTCTGGATTCGCCGTTCATCCTTGCAGATTCGGGGCGACTGATCTGCCCTGATGGGCGCCGTTCACTTAACCGTTCACTTGGCCGTGGCTCAGTGGTCGCATGCCCAGGACGCCTTGCCGGTGGCCGCCTCCGCCTGGGCGCGCAGGGCGCGTACGGCTTCCGCCGGGTCCTTGGCACCGTAGACGGCCGAGCCGGCGACGAACACGTCCGCTCCCGCGTCCGCGCACCGCTCGATCGTCGAGGCCGAGACCCCGCCGTCGACCTGCAACCACAGCTGAAGACCGTGCTTCTTGATCAGCTCACGGGTGCGGCGGATCTTCGGCAGCATGATGTCGAGGAACGCCTGGCCGCCGAAGCCGGGCTCCACCGTCATGACGAGCAGCATGTCGAGTTCCGGCAGCAGGTCCTCGAACGGCTCGATCGGCGTCGCCGGCTTGAGCGCCATGGAGGCGCGGGCCCCCTTGGCGCGGATCTCCCGGGCGAGCCGCACCGGAGCGGCGGCGGCCTCCACGTGGAAGGTGACCGACGACGCCCCCGCCTCGACGTACTGGGGCGCCCACCGGTCGGGGTCCTCGATCATGAGGTGGCAGTCCAGCGGGGTGTCCGTCGCACGGGCCAGGGACTCCACCACCGGCACGCCGAGCGTGAGGTTCGGGACGAAGTGGTTGTCCATGACGTCGACATGGAGGAAATCGGCGCCTCGGACCGCCTCGGCCTCCTCCGCGAGGCGGGCGAAGTCGGCGGACAGGATGCTGGGGTTGATCTGCACGGCCATGACCCAAGCCTGCCATGTCGCCGCGCCGGGCTGTAGCGGCGGTCCCTTGGGGCGGGGGCTCGTGTGCGGGCCGGGGGAGGGTGGCCGCGCGGTTCCCCGCGCCCCTTTCGGGACCCCGCGTCATCCAGTCCTGCGGATCAGGGCCAGGTACATCGCGTCCGTGCCGTGTACGTGCGGCCAGAGCTGGATGTCCGGGCCCTCGCCGAGGTCGGGGAGGCCGGGCAGGAGGGGGCGGGCGTCGATCAGTTCCGTGTCCGTGCGCTGCTTGAGCACGTCGGAGACGACCGCGCGGGTCTCCGCCAGGTGCGGCGAGCAGGTGGCGTAGCCGACGACGCCGCCGACGCGGACGGAGTCGAGGGCCGTGCGCAGCAGAGCGCGCTGGAGCGGGGCGAAGGTGTCCAGGTCCTCGGGACGGCGGCGCCAGCGGGCCTCGGGGCGGCGGCGCAGGGCGCCGAGGCCGGTGCACGGAACGTCGACCAGCACCCGGTCGAAACTGCCGGGCCGCCACGGCGGGCGGGTGCCGTCGGCGGCGATGACCTGGTACGGCCCCGGGTTGCCGTGCAGGGCCCGGGCCACCAGCCCGGCCCGGTGCGGCTGCTTCTCCGAGGCGAGCAGCGCGGCCCCGCGCTCGGCGGCGAGCGCGGCCAGCAGCGCGGCCTTGCCGCCCGGTCCGGCGCAGCCGTCGAGCCACCTCTCGTCGGGACCGTCGAGCGGGGCGTTCGCCAGCGCGAGGGCGACCAGCTGGCTGCCCTCGTCCTGGACGCCGGCGCGTCCCTCGCGCACGGCCTCGACCGCGCCGGGCTCGCCGCCCTCGGCGAGCCGCACGGCGTACGGCGACCAGCGTCCGGGTACGGCGGCGTCCTCGCGGAGCAGTTCCCCGGTGGTGGCGCGGCCCGGCCGGGCGACGAGCGTCACCTCGGGCCGCTCGTTGTCCGCCGCCAGCAGCCGCTCGATGCCGGACCGGCCGCCGCCGAGGGAGTCCCACAGCGCGGAGACGACCCAGCGGGGGTGCGAGTGCACGACGGCGAGGTGGTCCTCGGGATCCTCGTCGTAGGGCGGCGCGACCTTCTCGATCCAGCCGTCGAGGTCGTCCTGGGCCACCTTCCGCAGCACGGCGTTGACGAACTTGGCCCGTCCGTCCCCGAGTACGACCCGGGCCAGCTCGACCGAGGCGGACACGGCCGCGTGGGTGGGGATGCGCGTGCCGAGCAACTGGTGCGCGCCCAGGCTCAGTACGTCGAGCACCGGCGGGTCCACCTCGCGCAGCGGCCGGTCGACGCACGCGGCGATGACGGCGTCGTACGTGCCCTGGCGGCGCAGCGTGCCGTACACCAGCTCGGTGGCGAGGGCGGCGTCCCGGGCGTCGAAGTCGCCCTGCTCCCGGGCCTTGCGCAGCAGCGGGGGCAGCACGAGGTTGGCGTACGCGTCCCGCTCGTCCACCGCGCGCAGCGCCTCGAAGGCCAGGAAGCGGACGGGGTCCTTCTGGGGACGGCGGTAGGGCTTGGCGGGCTTGCGGGGCCGCCGGGACTGCTCGCTCACGAAAAAGGTGCTCCGGGTGTGAAGAGGGGATGCGCCTCCAGCGTACGTCGCCGGACGCAGGGGCCCGCCGCCCGGGCTCGCCCCTGCCGCCGCCCGGCCTCGACCGGCGCCGCCGTCCAGGCGCGCTCCGCGCCGCTGGGGAGCGCCGGCCTCCGCTCCCCCGCTCCCGTCCTCGCTCCGGGCGTCAGCCGCCCAGCGTCTCGCCGTCCGCGATGCGCACCCCGCGGGCCCAGTCGGCCGCGCGCATCGGCTTCTTGCCCTGGGCCTGGACCCACAGCAGCTCGACGGCGTACGACCCGGTGCCCGCGTGGACGCTGTTCTTGCCCACGGCCAGGCGGCCCGGCGCGAGGTCCGTGCGCTCGGGCACGGGCGTGACCTGGACGAGCTTGAGCCGCTCGCCGCGGAAAGTGGTCCAGGCTCCGGGCGCGGGCGTGCAGCCGCGCACGACCCGGTCGACGCGCAGCGCGGGCGCCGCCCAGTCCACCTGCGCGTCCTCGACGGTGATCTTCGGCGCCACGGTGATGCCCTCGGCGGGCTGCGGTACGGCCTTCAGCGTGCCGTCCTCGATGCCGTCCATGGTGGCCGCGAGCAGCCCGGAGCCCGCGAAGGCGAGCCGGGTGAGCAGGTCGCCGCTGGTGTCGGTGGGGCGGATCTCCTCGGTCACGGTGCCGTAGACGGGCCCGGAGTCCAGCCCCTCCTCGATGAGGAAGGTGGACGCCCCGGTGATCTCGTCGCCCGCCATGATGGCGTGCTGGACCGGCGCGGCGCCGCGCCACGCGGGCAGCAGCGAGAAGTGCAGGTTGACCCAGCCGTGGGCGGGGATGTCCAGGGCGGCCTTCGGCAGCAGGGCGCCGTAGGCGACGACCGGGCAGCAGTCCGGGGCGATCTCGCGCAGCCGCTCCAGGAACTCCGGGTCCCGGGGCTTCAGCGGCTTGAGCACTTCGATCCCGGCCTCCTCCGCCCGCTCGGCCACGGGCGACGCGACCAGCCTGCGTCCGCGCCCGGCCGGCGCGTCGGGCCGCGTGACGACGGCGGCCACCTCGTGCCGCCCGGAGGCGAGCAGAGCGTCCAGAGCGGGAACGGCGACCTCGGGGGTACCGGCGAAGACGAGCTTCATGGGCGGGATCGGGCCTCTCGGGCGGGGATGCGCGGGCAGCGCACCAGTCTATGACCTTGGACGGCGCACGAGCGGGTGGGCGGCGTACGCATATGCCCGTACGCCCCCAGCCCGTGACCAGCGGAGCGTAGGCGCGTTGGTCAAGAAAGAGTTGACCACATCGGGCCGCTGTCGCGGCCCAATTCCTTTCAACGCCGGTTCGAGAGGCTTGTTCATGGCCGACCACGCAACCCACGACGCCCAGGCCCGGGCCAGCCTGCACTTGCTGGTGCGGGACATCGAGAGGGTCCGCCGGCAGGTGGACGCGCTGCGCACGCTCACCGCCCAGTTGGGCAACGTCTACCGCCCGCGCCGCTCCGGCCCGTCCACGGGCTTCGTCGTCTACGGGCGCGCCCCCGCCCCGACGGTCCGGCTCGCCCAGGAACTCCGGGACAGTGTCGAAACCCTGGTCACGTCCGCCGTGGACTTCGACCGCTCGCTCGGCTTCTCGTGGGACGCGGTGGGCTCCGCGCTCGGGGTCACCAAGCAGGCCGTGCACCGCCGGTACGGCGCCCGCCGCGCCGCGGCCCAGGCGGCGGCGGAGGCGGAGCGGACGCCGGAGCCGTCCGGCACCCGCACGATCAACGTGAACACCGGGCTGCCCACGGTCCCCGCGGCCCGCTCCATGCCCACGCAGCCGACGGCGGGCAGCCCGACACTGCGCGACGACGCCCGCCCGACGGCCTTTCCGGGCCCCCGCAACGGCTGACACCCCCACCGCCGCCCCTCCCGGGCCACGTCCGGGAGGGGCGGGCGTGTCCTCCCACCCGGTCGGGGCAGTCGCGCGTGCGGGGGGGGACACCGGCCGGCCGGTGTCCCCCCGTCACCCGATGTCCGGCGGATCGATCCGTACCCGGACCGCCTCCCCGCTGCCCCGTGCCATCCGCGCGGCCTGCGCGGTCTTCAGCGCCGTGGCCAGGGCGGAGCCGCTGCCCGGTGGTACGCGGACCAGCGCCCGGTCCCAGTGTTCGCCGGGCGGCGCGGCGCCGGGCCTGCGTGCTCCGCCGGGCGGGGGCGGGGGCAGCGGCACCGGTCCCAGCACCTCGGCGTCCGGCGGCAGGTCGACCGCCGCCAGGAACTCGGCGACGGCCGCGGCCGGCCCGGACACGGCCGCCATCCGGGACACCGGCGGAAAGCCCAGCTCGGCCCGCTCTGCCAGCTCCCGCACGGCATGCCCGACCGGGTCCCAGCGCACCAGCGCCTGGACGGGCCGCAGGGTCGGCTCGGCCACCACGACCACCGTGCCGCCCTCGCTCTGCGGCCGCACCAGCGCCCCGGCCGCGATCCACCGGCGCAACGCGTCCTCGCCGGCCCGCAGGTCGGGGCGTACGAGCATGGCCCAGCCGTCCAGCAGCAGGGCCGCCGCGTAGCCGCCCTCGGCGACCGGTTCGGCGCCCGGGGTGCTGACGACCAGCGCGGGGGCGGCCGGGACGGTGTCCAGCACATGCTCGCGCCCCGAGGTGCGCACCGGTACGGCGGGGAAGGCGCGCCCCAGCTCCTCGGCGGTCCGGCGCGCGCCCACGACCTGGGCCCGGAGCCGGAAGCCGCCGCACTCCGGGCAGTGCCAGGCGCCCTCCTCACGCCCGCACCACCCGCAGCGCAGGACGCCCGCGTCCTGCCCCTGGAGCGGGCCGGAACAGTGCCGGCACCGGGCGGGCGCCCGGCACCGGGCGCAGGCCATGCGGGGCGCGTAGCCGCGCCGGGGCACCTGCACCAGCACCGGCCCGTGCCGCAGCCCCTCACGGGCCGCCTGCCAGGCGAGCGTGGGCAGCCGGGCGGCGCGGGCGGCCTCGTCGCGGGCGAGGTCGTCGTCCCCGACCGTCCGGACCAGGGGCGCGGCCCGGCGCACCTGCTCCCGCCCGGCGACCAGCGGCCGGGCCCAGCCGCTCTCGACGAGCTGGGCGGCCTCCACGGTGCAGCCCCAACTCCCCAGCAGGAAGGCGCATTTGTCCAGGGCGGCGCGCAGCAGCAGGACATCGCGGGCGTGCGGCTGCGGGGCGTGCGGCTCGCTGTGGCTGTCGTCCCCGTCGTCCCAGATCGCGACGAGCCCCAGATCCTGGACGGGCGCGAACATCGCCGCCCGGGTGCCGACGACGGCGCGCACGGATCCGCGCCGCACCGCCAGCCACTGCGCGTACCGCTTCTCGGGCCCGGCGTCGGCGGTGAGCAGCGCGTGCCGGCCGGTGCCGAGCAGCGCGGTGAGCGCGGCGTCCACGCGCGCGGCCGAGCGCCCGTCCGGTACGACGACCAGGGCGCCGCGCCCGGAGGCGAGGGTGGCGGCGACGGCCCGGGCCAGCTCCTCGCTCCACAGCGGCCCCGGCAGCGCGTTCCAGACGGCCCTGGGCGCCCCCGCGGACGACAGGGCGTCCAGGAAGGCGCCCCCGTGCTCGTAGCGGGTCCAGGAGCCGTGCTCCGGCGCCGGGGGCGGTGGCAGCGGCTCGGGGGACGGGCGCTGCTCGGCGCGGGCGCTGCGCGGGGGCACGGCCAGCTGGAGGACATCGGCGAGGCTGCCCGCGTACCGGTCGGCGACGGCGCGGGCGAGGCCGAGCAGTTCCTCGCTCAGCACCGGCTCGGGCGACACCACCTGGGCGAGCGCGGCCAGCGGTCCGGAGTAGTCGGACTCGGCGCGCCGCTCGACGAGGAAGCCGTCGATGAGCCCGCCGCCCTCCCGGCGTCCGTCGCGGACCCGGTGCCGGCCGGCCCCGAACCGCACCCGCACCCGCACCCCCGGCCGGGCGTCCGCGTCCAGCTCCGCGGGCACGGCGTAGTCGAAGTACCGGTCGAGGTGCAGCACGCCCTTGTCGACCAGCACGCGTGCGACGGGCAGGTTCTCGGCGAGCGCGGCGCCCCGCCAGGTCCGGGGCTTGGCCCGTGGCACCTTCGCCTTACGCACGCTCTCCCGGATGAGCGCGAGCTGCTCCGGCGGCGCCCCCTCGGCCCCGCCACCCCCCGACCCGTTCTCGCTGCTCACGCTTGCATTCTTGCAAACCCCACTGACAACGCGGCCGGTCCGCCGGCCGGCGGCGACGCCGAGGCCCGGCCCCCCGAAGGGAACCGGGCCTCGGCGGCAGCGGCGGGCCGGGTTACAGGCCGGCGGCCTTGCGCAGTGCGTCCACGCGGTCGGTGCGCTCCCAGGTGAAGTCGGGCAGCTCGCGGCCGAAGTGGCCGTAGGCCGCCGTCTGGGCGTAGATCGGGCGGAGCAGGTCGAGGTCGCGGATGATCGCGGCCGGGCGCAGGTCGAAGACCTCGTCGATCGCCTTCTCGATCTTCTCCGGCTCGATCTTGTGGGTGCCGAAGGTCTCCACGAACAGGCCCACCGGCTCGGCCTTGCCGATGGCGTAGGCGACCTGGACCTCGCAGCGGGAGGCCAGGCCCGCCGCGACCACGTTCTTCGCCACCCAGCGCATCGCGTACGCCGCCGAGCGGTCCACCTTGGACGGGTCCTTGCCGGAGAAGGCGCCACCGCCGTGCCGGGCCATGCCGCCGTAGGTGTCGATGATGATCTTCCGGCCGGTCAGGCCGGCGTCGCCCATCGGCCCGCCGATCTCGAAGCGGCCGGTCGGGTTGACCAGCAGCCGGTAGCCCTCGGTGTCCAGCTTGATGCCTTCCTCCAGCAGCGCCTTCAGCTCCGGCTCCACCACGAACTCGCGGATGTCCGGGGCGAGCAGCGACTCCAGGTCGATGTCGGAGGCGTGCTGGGAGGAGACCACCACCGTGTCCAGGCGGACGGCCTTGTCACCGTCGTACTCGATGGTGACCTGCGTCTTGCCGTCGGGGCGCAGGTAGGGGATGGTGCCGTTCTTGCGGACCTCGGACAGGCGCTTGGACAGCCGGTGCGCCAGGAAGATCGGCAGCGGCATCAGGGTCGGCGTCTCGTCGGAGGCGTAGCCGAACATCAGGCCCTGGTCGCCCGCGCCCTGCCGGTCGAGCTCGTCCTCGTCGCCCTCGACCCGGGCCTCGTACGCCGCGTCGACACCCTGTGCGATGTCCGGGGACTGCGCTCCGATGGACACCGACACACCGCAGGAGGCGCCGTCGAAGCCCTTCTTGGAGGAGTCGTAGCCGATCTCCAGGATGGTGCTGCGGACGAGGGTCGCGATGTCCGCGTACGCCTTCGTCGTCACCTCGCCGGCCACGTGCACCAGGCCGGTGGTGATGAGCGTCTCCACGGCGACCCGGGAAGACGGGTCCTCGCGCAGGAGCGCGTCGAGAATGGTGTCGCTGATCTGGTCAGCGATCTTGTCGGGGTGACCCTCGGTCACGGACTCCGAGGTGAACAGGCGACGGGACACAACGCTCCCTGTGGTTGCAGCGGCTGCTGGCTGATCATTTACGGTCGACGCGGGGCTGCGCCTGGCGCCGACCGTGAACAGTTTATCGGTCGCACTCGACCGGCGGGCCACCGTCTCGCCTCTCGGGAGCGCTGTGACCTGCGGCACGGGCATTCTGCACAATGGCGAGCGGCCTTGGCCAGGGCCGCCACACCGGATTTCGGCATGGCGTGAACGTGACGCCGAGTTCGCCCGATCGCCTGCCGGGGGTTAGTCCAGACGCCGTACGACCAAGTCCCAGACGGTGTCGGCCAGGGCTTCCTTGGGGCCGTGCGGCACCGGGGTCTCGCTGCCGTCGGCACCGAGCACGACCGCCTCGTTCTCCTCGGAACCGAAGGTCTTGCGCTCCCCCACCTCGTTGACCACGAGCAGGTCGCAGCCCTTGCGGGCGAGCTTGGCGCGGCCGTTGGCGAGGACGTCGTCGGTCTCGGCGGCGAAGCCGACGACGACCTGTCCCGGCCGGGCCCGGTCGGCGGAGATCTCCGCGAGAATGTCCGGATTCCGCACCAGGACGACCGGGTCCGGGTCCTGGCCGTCCTTCTTCTTGATCTTCCCGGTGGCGTAGGCGGCCGGGCGGAAGTCGGCGACGGCGGCGGCCATCACCACGGCGTCGGCGTCCGCGGCGGCCTTGAGGACGGCCTCGCGCAGCTGGACGGCGGTGCCGACGCGGACGACGTCCACGCCCGCCGGGTCGGGCAGGCCGGCGTTGGCGGAGACCAGGGTCACCCGGGCGCCACGGGCCGCGGCGGTGCGGGCGAGGGCGTAGCCCTGCTTGCCGGAGGAGCGGTTGCCGAGGAAGCGGACCGGGTCCAGGGGCTCGCGGGTGCCGCCGGCGGAGACGACGACGTGCCGCCCCCTGAGGTCGGGCTCGGTGACACCGCGGGCCAGCACCCGGCGGCACACCTCGAAGATCTCCGCCGGGTCGGGCAGCCGGCCCTTGCCGGTGTCGACGCCGGTGAGGCGGCCCACGGCGGGTTCCACGACGACGGCGCCGCGGCGGCGCAGCGTGGCCACGTTCTCCTGGGTGGCCGGGTGTTCCCACATCTCGGTGTGCATGGCCGGGGCGAAGACGACCGGGCAGCGGGCGGTGAGGAGGGTGTTGGTCAGCAGGTCGTCGGCGAGGCCGTGGGCGGCCTTGGCGAGCATGTCGGCGGTGGCCGGGGCCACGACGACCAGGTCGGCGTGCTGGCCGATGCGGACGTGCGGCACCTGGTGGACGTCGTCCCAGACCTCGGTGGCGACCGGGTTCCCGGACAGCGCGGACCAGGTGGCGGCGCCGACGAAGTGCAGCGCGGAGGCGGTCGGCACGACGCGGACGTCATGGCCCGACTCCGTGAACCTCCTCAGCAGCTCACAGGCCTTGTAGGCGGCGATGCCACCGCTGACCCCCAGCACGACCTTCGGCTTGTCCACCATGGCTCCTCGCGTTCGAGAATCTGCACCACCCATGACACACCACAGGCCCGGCAGCATGACTGCCGGGCCTGTGGATAAGTCAGGCTCAATCTGAAAGTACTACTGCGCGGGGCCCTCGACGGCCTCGGACGTCAGCAGACCGGCGTTGATCTCGCGCAGGGCGATCGACAGCGGCTTCTCGTGGACGTGGGTGTCGACGAGCGGACCGACGTACTCGAGGAGGCCCTCACCGAGCTGGGAGTAGTACGCGTTGATCTGGCGGGCACGCTTGGCCGCGTAGATCACGAGGCTGTACTTCGAGTCGGTCGCCTCGAGAAGCTCGTCGATCGGCGGGTTGATGATGCCCTCGGGCGCGGTGATGGAAGAGGACACGCTCTACCTTCCGATGGATGGGAAAGAATCAGACATCGTGATCACAGTCACGATCACACAACGTCCATCAAGGCTAGCAGCTCACGGGCCACGTCCTCGACGGAGGTGTTGACCAAGGTCGTATCGAACTCCGGCTCGGCCGCCAGCTCGGTCCTGGCCGCCGTCAGGCGGCGCTCGATGACCTCGGGCGGCTCGGTCCCCCGGCCGGTCAGCCTGCGCACCAGCTCCTCCCAGGAGGGCGGAGCGAGGAACACCAGCTGGGCGTCGGTCATGGACTCGCGGACCTGCCGGGCGCCCTGGAGGTCGATCTCCAGCAGGACGGGCTCGCCGTTCTCCAGCCGCTCCAGCACCGCCGCGCGGGGGGTGCCGTAGCGGTTGCCGGCGAACTCGGCCCATTCCAGCAGCTCGCCGTTGGCGATCAGCTTGTCCATCTCCTCGTCGGTCACGAAGAAGTAGTGGACTCCGTGCTGCTCACCGGGGCGCGGCTTGCGGGTCGTCGCCGACACCGAGAGCCAGACCTCGGGGTGTTCCTTGCGCATATGGGCGACGACCGTGCTCTTGCCGACCCCCGAGGGGCCGGAGAGCACGGTCAGCCGCGGACGTTCACTCATGCAGCGATTATTCCAGCAATCCCGGAGTGCCCGGGACTCCCGGTCCGCCGGGAGGCGGACTCAGGAGCCGGTGCTGCCGAACTCACGCTCCAGGGAGGCGATCTGGTTGGAACCGAGACCGCGCACGCGGCGGCTCTCGGAGATCCCCAGACGCTCCATGATCTGCTTGGCGCGGACCTTGCCCACGCCCGGCAGGGACTCGAGCAGGGCGGAGACCTTCATCTTGCCGATGACGTCGTTCTCCTGGCCCTGCTTGATGACCTCGTGCAGGGAGGCGCCGGAGTGCTTGAGTCGATTCTTGACCTCGGCCCGCTCCCGGCGAGCCGCGGCGGCCTTTTCGAGCGCGGCTGCGCGCTGTTCAGGGGTAAGGGGCGGAAGAGCCACGCCTACGTCACCTCGGATGTCGAACTGTCGGATACGGACCGGTGAGGAACCTAGTCGCCCCACACCTGGGGAGCCACGAGCAACACGCTGCCCGTTCTCCCCCACTGCCTGAGGGGCGAGGGAGGTGCCCCCACTGCTCGGAGACTAGCGGGCAAGTCCGCCAGAGTCAGCGAGAACAGCGGAAAAGTCCTGGTCAGCCTCCGTGAGGCCAGACATTGCAGACATATTGCCCTCGATTTGAGCATGTATTCAAGCTCAAGTCGGCGCGAGACCGCTCAGCCGAGCGCGCGGCCACGGGTCAGACGCCGGTCACGGCGGCCTGGATCTCCGCCGCGAACCGCTCCGCCGACCCGCGCAGCGCGCTGACGTCGGGACCGTGACGCAGGACACCCCGGCTGACGTTGGGCACCACGTTGCGGACGGCCGCCCCGAAGACCCGGGGCAGATCGGCCGGGGTCGCGCCCTGGGCGCCGATGCCGGGCGCGAGGAGCGGGCCGCCCACGGCGAGGTCGTACGAGGACAGGTCGCCGAGCGTGGCGCCGACGACCGCGCCGAAGGAGCCCAGCGGCTCCTCCCCCGCGTTCTCGGCCGCCAGGTGGGCCAGCACGGTCGCCCCGACGCTCCGCCCGTCGGCGCGGACGGCGTGCTGCACCTCGCCGCCCTCCGGGTTCGAGGTCAGCGCCAGCACGAACAGGCCGGCCCCGCTCCGGCGGGCGAGCGCGACGGCCGGGCTCAGCGAGCCGTAGCCGAGGTAGGGCGAGACCGTCAGGGCGTCGGAGAACAGCGGGGCGCCGGGGCGGAGGAACGCCTCGGCGTAGGCGGCCATGGTCGAGCCGATGTCGCCGCGCTTGGCGTCCATCACGACCAGGGCGCCGGCCGCGCGCGCCTCCTGGACCGACTTCTCCAGGACGGCGAGACCGCGCGAGCCGAACCGCTCGAAGAAGGCGCTCTGCGGCTTCAGGACCGCCACCCGGTCGGCCAGGGCCTCGACGACCGTGCGGCTGAACCGTTCCAGGCCGGCGACGTCGTCGTCCAGGCCCCACTCGGCGAGCAGCGAGGCGTGCGGGTCGATGCCGACGCACAGCGGTCCGCGCTCGTCCATGGCGCGGCGCAGCCGGGCGCCGAAGGGCTCCAACGGGCTCATGCGGGCTTCCTCACGTCGGCGCCGACCGCGTCGGCGAGGGTGGCGTACGGGCTGGTGCGCAGGCGGGCGGCGAGTCCCTTGTGCAGGGCGCGGCACCAGAAGGGGCCCTCGTAGACGAAGGCGCTGTAGCCCTGGATCAGCGTGGCACCGGCCAGGATGCGCTGCCAGGCGTCCTCGGCGGTCTCGATGCCGCCGACGCCCACCAGGGTGATCCGGTCGCCCACGCGCGCGTACAGGCGCCGCAGGACCTCCAGGGAGCGCTCCTTGAGCGGGGCGCCGGACAGGCCGCCGGTCTCCTTGACCAGCGCGGCGGAGGACCGCAGTCCGAGGCCCTCGCGCGCGATGGTGGTGTTGGTGGCGATGATGCCGTCCAGGCCCAGCTCCACGGCGAGGTCGGCGACCGCGTCGACGTCCTCGTCGGCGAGGTCGGGGGCGATCTTCACCAGCAGCGGGACGCGCCGGTTCGCCACCGTGCGGTCGGCGGCCGCGCGCACGGCGGTGAGCAGCGGACGCAGGTGGTCCACGGCCTGGAGGTCGCGCAGACCGGGCGTGTTCGGCGAGGAGACGTTGACGACCAGGTAGTCCGCGTACGGCGCGAGGCGCTCGGCGGACTTCACGTAGTCGGCGACGGCCTCCGCCTCCGGGACGGCCTTGGTCTTGCCGATGTTGACGCCGACCACCGTCCTGAAGACCGGCTCACGGGTGGCCAGGCGGGCCGCCACGGTCAGGGAGCCGTCGTTGTTGAAGCCCATGCGGTTGATCAGCGCACGGTCCGCGACGAGGCGGAACAGCCGCTTCCTGGGGTTGCCGGGCTGCGGCCCCCCCGTGACCGTGCCGATCTCGACGTGGTCGAAGCCGAGCATCGACATCCCGTCGATGGCCACCGCGTTCTTGTCGAACCCGGCCGCGAGCCCGAACGGGCCGTGCATGCGCAGTCCGAACGCCTCCGTGCGCAGCTCCTCGTGGCGGGGCGCGAGGGCGGCGGCGAGGAAGGTGCGCAGCACCGGGACGCGGGCGGCGAGGCGGATCCAGCGGAAGGCCAGGTGATGGGCCTTCTCGGGATCCATGCGCTGGAAGACCAGCTTGAAGAAGATCTTGTACATGGTGTCCTCACGAAGAGGGGGACACCGTTTCCGGTGTCCCCCTCGGGGCTGCTAGTCGCGGGCCGCGGTCAGGTGTTCCGCGTGTTCCTGGAGCGAGCGGACGCCCACGTCACCGTGGTTGAGGGCGTCGATGCCCTGGACGGCCGCGGCGAGCGCCTGGACGGTCGTCAGGCACGGCACGGACCGCGCCACGGCCGCCGTACGGATGTCGTAGCCGTCGAGGCGGCCGCCGGTGCCGTACGGGGTGTTGACGATGAGGTCGACCTCGCCGTCGTGGATGAGCTGGACGATGGTCCGCTCGCCGTTGGGGCCGGTGCCCTCGGACTGCTTGCGCACGACCGTGGCGTTGATGCCGTTGCGCTTGAGGACCTCGGCGGTGCCGGAGGTGGCGAGCAGCTCGAAGCCGTGGGCGACCAGTTCGCGCGCCGGGAAGATCATCGAGCGCTTGTCGCGGTTGGCGACCGAGATGAACGCGCGGCCCTTGGTGGGCAGCGGGCCGTAGGCACCCGCCTGCGACTTGGCGTACGCCGTGCCGAAGACGGAGTCGATGCCCATGACCTCACCGGTGGAGCGCATCTCCGGGCCGAGGACGGTGTCGACGCCGCGGCCCTGGATGTCGCGGAACCGCGACCACGGCATGACGGCCTCCTTGACGGAGATCGGCGCGTCCAGCGGCAGCTCGCCGCCGTCGCCGTCCTTCGGCAGCAGGCCCTCGGCGCGCAGCTCGGCGATGGTCGCGCCCAGCGAGATGCGGGCGGCGGCCTTCGCGAGCGGCACGGCGGTCGCCTTGGAGGTGAAGGGCACCGTGCGCGAGGCGCGCGGGTTGGCCTCCAGGACGTAGAGGATGTCACCGGCCATCGCGAACTGGATGTTGATCAGGCCGCGCACGCCGACGCCCTTGGCGATGGCCTCGGTGGAGGCGCGCAGGCGCTTGATATCGAAGCCGCCGAGGGTGATCGGGGGCAGGGCGCACGCCGAGTCGCCGGAGTGGATGCCGGCCTCCTCGATGTGCTCCATGACGCCGCCGAGGTACAGCTCCTCGCCGTCGTAGAGGGCGTCGACGTCGATCTCGATGGCGTCGTCCAGGAAGCGGTCGACGAGGACCGGCCGGGAGGGGCTGATCTCGGTCGACTCGGCGATGTAGGAGGCCAGGCGGGTCTCGTCGTAGACGATCTCCATGCCGCGTCCGCCGAGGACGTACGACGGCCGGACCAGGACCGGGTAGCCGATCTCGTCGGCGATGGCCTTGGCCTCCGCGAAGGTGGTGGCCGTGCCGTGCTTGGGCGCCGGCAGGCCCGCCTCGGCGAGGACGCGGCCGAAGGCGCCGCGGTCCTCGGCCGCGTGGATGGCCTCGGGGGACGTGCCGACGATCGGCACGCCGTTGTCCTTCAGGGCCTGCGACAGGCCGAGCGGGGTCTGGCCGCCGAGCTGGACGACGACGCCCGCGATCGGGCCGGCCTGCTGCTCCGCGTGGACGATCTCCAGCACGTCCTCCAGCGTCAGCGGCTCGAAGTACAGGCGGTCGGAGGTGTCGTAGTCCGTGGAGACGGTCTCCGGGTTGCAGTTGACCATGACGGTCTCGTACCCGGCGGCGGACAGCGCGAAGGAGGCGTGTACGCAGGAGTAGTCGAACTCGATGCCCTGGCCGATGCGGTTCGGGCCCGAGCCCAGGATGATCACGGCGGGCTTCTCGCGGGGCGCGACCTCGGTCTCCTCGTCGTAGGAGGAGTAGAAGTACGGCGTCTTCGCGGCGAACTCGGCGGCGCAGGTGTCGACCGTCTTGTAGACCGGGCGGACGCCGAGGGCGTGCCGGACCTCGCGGACGACGTCCTCGCGCAGCCCGCGGATCTCGGCGACCTGCTGGTCGGAGAAGCCGTGCCGCTTGGCCTCGGCGAGCAGTTCGCGGGTCAGCTCGGGCGCCTCGGCCAGCTCGTCGGCGATCTCCTTGATCAGGAAGAGCTGGTCGACGAACCAGGGGTCGATCTTCGTGTACTCGAAGACCTCCTGGGGGGTGGCGCCCGCGCGGATGGCCTGCATGACCGTGTTGATCCGGCCGTCGGTGGGCCGTACGGCCTCGCGCAGCAGGGTCTCCTTGTCGCCGGGCTCGCCCGTGAAGGCGAACTGGCTGCCCTTCTTCTCCAGGGAGCGCAGCGCCTTCTGGAAGGCCTCCGGGAAGTTGCGGCCGATGGCCATGGCCTCGCCGACCGACTTCATGGTGGTGGTCAGCGTGGAGTCGGCCTGCGGGAACTTCTCGAAGGCGAACCGCGGGGCCTTGACGACCACGTAGTCGAGCGTGGGCTCGAAGGAGGCGGGGGTCTCCTGCGTGATGTCGTTGGGGATCTCGTCCAGGGTGTAGCCGACGGCCAGCTTGGCGGCGATCTTCGCGATCGGGAAGCCGGTCGCCTTGGAGGCGAGCGCGGAGGACCGCGACACGCGCGGGTTCATCTCGATGACGATGACCCGGCCGTCCTCGGGGTTCACCGCGAACTGGATGTTGCAGCCGCCGGTGTCGACCCCCACCTCGCGGATGATCGCGATGCCGACGTCGCGCAGCACCTGGTACTCGCGGTCGGTCAGCGTCATCGCCGGGGCGACGGTGATCGAGTCGCCGGTGTGCACGCCCATGGGGTCGAAGTTCTCGATGGAGCAGACGACCACGACGTTGTCGTTCTTGTCGCGCATCAGCTCCAGCTCGTACTCCTTCCAGCCGAGGATGGACTCCTCCAGGAGGACCTCGGTGGTCGGGGAGAGCGTGAGGCCCTGGCCGGCGATCCGGCGCAGCTCCTCCTCGTCGTGCGCGAAGCCGGAGCCGGCGCCGCCCATGGTGAAGGACGGGCGGACGACGACCGGGTAGCCGCCGAGGGTCTCGACGCCCTTGAGGACGTCGTCCATGGAGTGGCAGATGACCGAGCGGGCGGACTCGCCGTGCCCGATCTTCTTGCGGACCTCCTCCACGACGTCCTTGAACAGGTCGCGGTCCTCGCCCTTGTGGATCGCCTCGGGCTTGGCGCCGATCAGCTCCACGCCGTACTTGGCGAGGACGCCGTTCTCGTGCAGGGAGATGGCGGTGTTCAGGGCCGTCTGGCCGCCCAGGGTGGGCAGCAGGGCGTCGGGGCGCTCCTTGGCGATGATCTTCTCGACGAACTCGGGGGTGATCGGCTCGACGTAGGTGGCGTCGGCGATCTCCGGGTCGGTCATGATCGTCGCCGGGTTGGAGTTGACGAGGACGACGCGCAGCCCCTCGGCCTTGAGCACACGGCAGGCCTGGGTGCCGGAGTAGTCGAACTCGGCGGCCTGGCCGATGACGATCGGGCCGGAGCCGATGACCAGGACGGACTGGATATCGGTGCGCTTAGGCACGCTGGCCCTCCATCAGGGAAACGAAGCGGTCGAAGAGGTAGGCGGCGTCGTGCGGGCCGGCTGCCGCTTCGGGGTGGTACTGGACGGAGAAGGCCGGCTGGTCGAGCAGCTGCAGCCCCTCCACGACGTCGTCGTTCAGGCAGACGTGCGAGACCTCGGCACGGCCGAACTTCGTCTCGCTGACCTTGTCGAGCGGCGCGTCCACGGCGAAGCCGTGGTTGTGCGCGGTGACCTCGACCTTGCCGGTCGTACGGTCCTGGACCGGCTGGTTGATGCCCCGGTGGCCGTACTTCAGCTTGTAGGTGCCGAAGCCGAGGGCCCGGCCGAGGATCTGGTTGCCGAAGCAGATGCCGAACAGCGGGGTCCTGCGCTCCAGCACGGCGGTCATCAGCGCGACCGGGCCGTCGGCGGTCGCCGGGTCGCCGGGACCGTTGGAGAAGAACACCCCGTCCGGGTCGACGGCGTAGACGTCGTCGGCCGTGGCGGTGGCGGGCAGGACGTGCACCTCGATGCCGCGCTCGGCCATGCGGTGCGGGGTCATGCCCTTGATGCCGAGGTCGATGGCGGCGACCGTGAACCGCTTCTCGCCGACCGCCGGGACGACGTACGCCTCCTGGGTGGCGACCTCCTCGTAGAGGCTCGCGCCCTTCATGTGCGGCTGGGCCTGGACGCGCTGGAGCAGCTCGGCCTCCGGGGCGATGGCCTCGCCGGAGAAGATGCCGGCCCGCATGGAGCCGCGCTCGCGCAGGTGGCGGGTGAGGGCCCGGGTGTCGATGCCGGAGATGCCGACCACGCCCTGCCGCTCCAGCTCGTCGTCCAGGGAGCGCTTGGCCCGCCAGTTGGACGGCACGCGCGCGGGGTCGCGCACGACGTAGCCGGAGACCCAGATGCGGCCGGACTCGTCGTCCTCGTCGTTCCAGCCGGTGTTGCCGATCTGGGGGGCGGTCGCGACGACGATCTGGCGGTCGTAGGACGGGTCGGTGAGGGTCTCCTGGTAGCCGGTCATGCCGGTGGAGAACACGGCCTCGCCGAAGGTCTCCCCCACGGCCCCGTAGGCGCGGCCGCGGAAGGTGCGGCCGTCCTCCAGGACGAGTACGGCGGGAACCTTCGCGGCTCCCCTGGTGGAGGTCGTCATCGTGCGCCTTCCGTGTCGTTGGTCATCTGGTTCAGGGTGTCGACCCACTCGGCGTGCTCGGCCGCGTGGTCGGAGCGGAAGCCCGAGTCGATCAGCTTGTCGCCGAGCGCCCAGGTCACCACCAGCAGTCCGCCCTCGGTGAGGACCTTGCCGGCGATGCCCTTGTCCAGCCGGGCCCCGCGCAGCGCCGCCGTGGGGACGAAGAAGTCGGTCGCGCCGGGGCGCTCGACCTCGAGGCCCGCGTCGGTCAGGGTGAGCTCGGCCCGGCTGCGGGTGCCCAGGCCGTGGGCCACGATGCGGTCCAGCCACTGTCCGGCGGTGGTGGAACCGTGGTAGCGGCCGCTCATGCTCAGTCTGGCCGGGCCGGTCTCCTCCGGCGCGGCCGGCAGCTCCGGCAGGTCGCTCTGGAGGGTGCCGCGCCACTTCCAGCCCTCGCGCATCAGCCAGTAGACGAGCGCGATGAAGAGGACCAGTCCGACGAGCCAGCCGATACGGGCCGGCCAGTCGGTGACGTCGGCCGACCGCTTGGCCTCGGCCAGCAGGATTACAGGTGTCACGTGAGCTTCCCGTCGACGAGCGTGGCCTTGCCCCGCAGCCACGTGTGCGTCACACGGCCCGGCAGCTCACGCCCCTCGTAGGGCGTGTTGCGGCTGCGCGAGGCGAAGCCCGCGGGGTCCACCCGGCCACGGTATTCCGTGTCGACCAGGGTGAGGTTGGCGGGCTCACCAGCCGAGACGGGACGGCCGTGGCCGGTGGCCTGTCCGATGCGCGCGGGCTTGAAGGCCATGCGGTCGGCGACGCCGGCCCAGTCCAGCAGGCCCGTGTCCACCATCGTCTCCTGGACCACTGACAAGGCGGTCTCCAGGCCGACCATGCCCATGGCGGCAGCGGCCCACTCGCAGTCCTTGTCCTCGTGCGGGTGCGGGGCGTGGTCGGTGGCGACGATGTCGATCGTGCCGTCGGCGAGCGCCTCGCGCAGGGCCAGCACGTCGCGCTCGGTGCGCAGCGGCGGGTTGACCTTGTAGACCGGGTCGTAGGTGCGCACCAGCTCGTCGGTGAGCAGCAGGTGGTGCGGGGTGACCTCGGCGGTGACCTGGATGCCCCGGGACTTGGCCCAGCGGACGATCTCCACGGAGCCGGCGGTCGACAGGTGGCAGATGTGGACGCGGGAGCCGACGTGGTCGGCGAGGAGGACGTCGCGGGCGATGACCGACTCCTCGGCGACGGCAGGCCAGCCGCCCAGGCCCAGCTCGGCGGAGACCACGCCCTCGTTCATCTGGGCGCCCTCGGTGAGCCGCGGCTCCTGCGCGTGCTGGGCGACGACACCACCGAAGGCCTTCACGTACTCCAGCGCGCGGCGCATGATCACGGCGTCGTCCACGCACTTGCCGTCGTCGGAGAAGACGGTGACGCCGGCGGCGGACTCGTGCATGGCGCCCAGCTCGGCGAGCTTCCTGCCCTCCAGGCCGACGGTGACGGCGCCGATGGGCTGGACGTCGCAGTAGCCGTGCTCCTGGCCGAGCCGCCAGACCTGCTCGACCACACCGGCGGTGTCGGCCACCGGGAAGGTGTTGGCCATGGCGAAGACGGCCGTGTAGCCGCCGCTGGCCGCCGCGCGGGTGCCGGTGAGGACGGTCTCGGAGTCCTCGCGGCCCGGCTCGCGCAGGTGGGTGTGCAGGTCGACCAGGCCCGGCAGCAGCACCTTGCCGCCGGCCTCGACGACTTCGGCGCCGTCGGCGGACAGCCCCGTACCGACCTCGGCGACGGTCTCGCCGTCGATCAGCACGTCCTGCGGAGCGCCGCCGAGCACCTTCGCACCACGGATCAGGATCTTGCTCATGTGTCTTACTTCTCCTCGGTACGGGAGTGGGTGACGGCAGGCTCGTTCCCGCCGAGCAGCAGATACAGGACGGCCATCCGGATGGACACGCCGTTGGCGACCTGCTCGACGGCGGTGCAGCGGCCGGAGTCGGCGACCTCGGCGGTGATCTCCATGCCGCGCACCATCGGGCCGGGGTGCATGACGATGGCGTGCTCCGGCAGCCGGGCCATGCGGTCGCCGTCGAGGCCGTAGCGCCGCGAGTACTCGCGCTCGGTCGGGAAGAAAGCGGCGTTCATCCGCTCGCGCTGGACGCGGAGCATCATCACGGCGTCGGACTTGGGCAGCGTGCTGTCGAGGTCGTAGGAGACCGCGCACGGCCAGGAGTCGACGCCGACCGGCACGAGGGTGGGCGGGGCGACCAGCGTCACCTCGGCGCCGAGCGTGTGCAGCAGGTCGACGTTGGAGCGGGCGACCCGGCTGTGCAGGACGTCGCCGACGACGGTGATCCGCTTGCCGGACAGGTCCTGGCCGAGCCCGGCGTCGCGGCCGATGAGCCGGCGGCGCATGGTGAAGGCGTCCAGCAGGGCCTGGGTGGGGTGCTGGTGGGTGCCGTCGCCGGCGTTGATGACGGCCGCGTCGATCCAGCCGGAATTGGCCAGGCGGTACGGGGCGCCGGAGGCGCCGTGCCGGATGACCACGGCGTCGACGCCCATGGCCTCCAGGGTCTGCGCGGTGTCCTTCAGGGACTCGCCCTTGGACACCGAGGACCCCTTGGCGGAGAAGTTGATGACGTCCGCGGACAGGCGCTTCTCGGCGGCCTCGAAGGAGATGCGCGTGCGCGTGGAGTCCTCGAAGAAGAGGTTGACGATCGTCCGGCCGCGCAGGGTCGGCAGCTTCTTGATCGGCCGATCCGCCACCCGGGCCATCTCCTCGGCGGTGTCGAGGATCAGGACGGCGTCGTCGCGGGTGAGGTCGGCGGCCGAGATGAGATGACGCTGCATCTGTCAGGCTCCGTAAGGCAGTTCATTCGGGAGATTTCGGGCAGGCGGGCGCGTGTTCGCGGCACGCCGCGGCGGCCGTGCGCCTGACGTGCTACTGAGCGGCCGGCTTCGCACCGAGCAGCACGGTGTCGCGACCGTCCTCCTCGGCGAGCTGGACCTTGACCGTCTCCCGCAGCGACGTGGGGAGGTTCTTGCCGACGTAGTCGGCGCGGATGGGCAGTTCGCGGTGGCCGCGGTCGACCAGGACCGCGAGCTGCACCGCGCGCGGGCGCCCGATGTCGTTCAGGGCGTCGAGGGCGGCGCGGATGGTGCGCCCGGAGAAGAGCACGTCGTCGACGAGGACGACGAGTCGGCCGTCGATGCCGTCGCCCGGGATCTCGGTGCGGGCCAGCGCGCGCGGCGGGTGCATGCGCAGGTCGTCGCGGTACATGGTGATGTCGAGCGAGCCGACCGGGACCGCGCGGTCGGTGATCTGCTCCAGCTTGGCGGCGAGCCGCTGGGCGAGGAAGACGCCCCGGGTCGGAATGCCGAGGAGCACCACGTCGTCGGCGCCCTTGGCGCGCTCGACGATCTCGTGGGCGATACGGGTGAGCACCCGTGCGATGTCGGGGCCCTCGAGAACGGGCCGTGCATCGGACGCGGGCGTGGCGTGCTTGTCCATACGAAACGGACCTCCTTCTCCGCCTCACGGGACGGACCTTAAAGGACGTCGGAATTGCGCCATCCACCGTAGCAGGTCACCTGGGCGGCCCCGACCGCCCCCTGTCACCCGCTTGGCCTAATCGGTCGTCACTACCACGGAAGAGTCGGTGTGGACCATTCGGCTTGACGCATCAGAGTCACGCTGCGTAACCTCACAGTGAGTTACCAGCCGCGCGGCGGGAAAGCAGCCGGCCGCGTCGACACAGTGTCCGGGGAGCTATATGTCCAGCGAATACGCCAAACAGCTCGGGGCCAAGCTCCGGGCCATCCGCACCCAGCAGGGCCTTTCCCTCCACGGTGTCGAGGAGAAGTCCCAGGGGCGCTGGAAGGCCGTGGTGGTCGGTTCCTACGAGCGCGGCGACCGTGCCGTGACCGTGCAGCGCCTGGCCGAGCTGGCCGATTTCTATGGCGTCCCGGTCCAGGAGCTTCTGCCGGGCACCACGCCGGGCGGCGCCGCCGAGCCGCCGCCGAAGCTGGTCCTGGACCTGGAGCGGCTGGCCACCGTGCCGGCCGAGAAGGCGGGCCCCCTGCAGCGCTACGCGGCGACGATCCAGTCCCAGCGCGGTGACTACAACGGCAAGGTGCTCTCCATCCGCCAGGACGACCTGCGCACACTCGCCGTCATCTACGACCAGTCCCCCTCGGTCCTGACCGAGCAGCTGATCAGCTGGGGCGTCCTGGACGCGGACGCGCGCCGCGCGGTGGCGACGCACGAAGACGCGTAACCGCCCTCACCCGCCTCAGCAGAAACGTGCCGCCGGGGTGGCCGGAACGCTACGGTTCCGGCCACCCCGGCGGCTTTTCGGCGTCGGTACGGCGAACGCCGGAGGGCCCGCGGCACTGGTGTGCCGCGGGCCCTCCGGCATGGGCTGTCGGGCGGTTACGCCTCGTCCCGGCGCAGGGACGGCTTGAGTTCCTTCAGGCGGCCCAGCAGGCCGTTGACGAACGACGGCGACTCGTCGGTCGAGAACTCCTTCGCCAGCTGCACCATCTCGTCCAGGACGACGGCGTCCGGGGTCTCGTCGACCCAGATCAGCTCGTACGCGCCCAGCCGCAGGATGTTGCGGTCCACGACCGGCATCCGGTCGAGCGTCCAGCCCACCGCGTACTGGGCGATCAGCTCGTCGATCCGCTTCGCGTGCTCCGCGTAGCCCTCGACCAGCTGCATCGTGTACTCGCTGACCGGCGGCTGCCGGGTGTCGGACCGGGAGAGCCGGATCCAGTCCGCGAGGACGGTCAGGACGTCGGCGCCGCGCTGGTCGCCCTCGAAGAGGATCTGGAAGGCACGCTTGCGGGCCGTATTGCGGGCAGCCACGGTTAGCTGTTCACCCGGCCGAGGTAGTCGCTGGTGCGGGTGTCGACCTTGATCTTCTCACCGGTGGTGATGAAGAGCGGGACCTGGATCTGGTGGCCGGTCTCCAGGGTGGCGGGCTTGGTGCCACCGGTGGAGCGGTCGCCCTGGACGCCCGGCTCGGTCTCCTGGACGGTCAGCTCGACGGCGGCCGGCAGCTCGACGAAGAGCACCTCGCCCTCGTGCTGCGCGACGGTGGCCGTGAAGCCCTCGATGAGGAAGTTGGCGGCGTCGCCGACGGCCTTGCGGTCGACCATCAGCTGGTCGTAGGTCTCCATGTCCATGAAGACGAAGTACTCGCCGTCCATGTACGAGAACTGCATGTCGCGCTTGTCGACAGTGGCCGTCTCGACCTTGACACCGGCGTTGAAGGTCTTGTCGACGACCTTGCCGGAGAGCACGTTCTTGAGCTTGGTGCGCACGAAGGCGGGGCCCTTGCCGGGCTTGACGTGCTGGAACTCGACGACGGACCAGAGCTGGCCGCCTTCGAGCTTGAGCACCAGGCCGTTCTTGAGGTCGTTCGTGGAAGCCACGGTTGCGGAATCTCCTGGACTGACGTGGACGACCCCGGGGCACGCACTCCTACAGCGCGAGCAGCTCCTTGGTCGTGATGGTGAGTAGCTCGGGTCCGCCGTCCGCCTCGGGGCGCACGACGAGCGTGTCATCGATCCGGACGCCGCCCCGGCCCGGGAGGTGGACCCCCGGTTCGACGGTGACCGGCACGCAAGCGTCCAGTTTACCCATGGCCGCGGGGGCCAACTGCGGGTCCTCGTCGATTTCGAGTCCGACACCGTGTCCGGTCAGCGGTGGGAGGGCCTCCGCATAGCCCGCGGAGTCCAGTACCTGGCGTGCGGCGCGGTCCACGTCACGGTAGGCGGCGCCGGGTGCCAGGAACTCGCGTCCGGCCCGCTGGGCGGCGAAGACCAGGTCGTACAGCTCGATCTGCCAGTCGGCGGGTGAGGTGCCGATGACGAAGGTGCGGCCGATCTCGCAGCGGTAGCCGCGGTAGGTGGCGCCGAGGCAGACGGAGAGGAAGTCGCCCTCCTCCACCCGCCGGTCGGTGGGGCGGTGGCCGCGGCGCCCGGCGTGCGGTCCGGTCGCCACGGACGTGGGGAAGGCCGGGCCGTCGGCGCCGTGGTCGACCAGGCGCCGCTCCAGCTCCAGCGCGAGGTGCCGTTCGGTGCGGCCGACCAGGATGGACTCCAGCAGCTCGCCGAGGGCCTGGTCGGCGATCTCGGCGCCGATGCGCAGGCACGAGATCTCCTCCTCGTCCTTGACGACCCTGAGCTGCTCCACGGCCCCGCCGAGGTCGATGAGGCGCAGCCCCGGGGCGACGGAGGCGATGGCCCGGTGCCGGGTGACGGTGAGGTGGTGTTCCTCGACCGCCAGGGAGTCGGCGCCCTGCTCGGCGGCGAAGCCGGCCGCGGTGACGGCGGCGTCGCCGTCGGGCGCCGGGAGGACGTGCAGGCGCAGGTTCTCGTCCGGCTGGCCTTCGTGGGGGCGGTCGCCGGGCGGACCGGCGCACACCAGGACGTCCTCGCCCCTGCCGATCAGCAGCACGGCGCCCCGCGGGGCCGCGGCGGCGAGGTAGCGGACATTGGCCGGGCGGGTGACGAGCGCTGCCGCGGTGCCGGCCGCGTTGAAGTGGTCCCTCAGCCGGGATCGGCGGTTCGCGTACACCTCTGACATGAGATGAGCGTAGGAGGTTTGTCCGGATTGTGCCGATCGGCGAGGGCCGAGTGGGGTCGCGGGGCAGGTGGGGCGGGGTGCGGTGGAGCGCCGGGGCGCCCGCGCGCAAGGATCGGCGATCGGCGGACCCGAGCCGTACCGGCCCGCCATGCGCCCGTCAGGCGGCGGTTGCCGGTGCGGTCGGCGTCGCGCCCATAACGACGTCGAGATCCGGAAGCGGACGCAGGAGACTCCGTCGGCCAGGAAGTCACCGGCCTGGCCGGAGGCGCCCGCTCACCAGTTCGGCGGGCTCGCCATCGCCCTCGCCAGCACCTCGTCCAGCACGCGGGCCGTGCCCGGAACGTCCAGCTGGGAATTGTCGATGATCGGCAGACCCGAGCCGTACCAGCCCGCCATGCGCCCGTGGATACGGGCCACCTCCTCGTCCGTCAGGCGGCGATTGCCGGTGCGCTCGGCGTTGCGCTCCAGAACGACGTCGAGCCCCGGGAGCAGGACCACCGGGAGCAGGCCGGGACCCACGTGCCGCTTCCACCCGCCGAGGCCGACGACCGGGCGGTCCGGGAAGACGGCGTCGTCCAGGATGCAGGAGATGCCGTTGGCCAGGAAGTTGCGCGCGGCGAACCCGCAGGTGCGACGGGCCAGCCGGTACTGGGCCTCCGAGTTGTCGTTCCAGCCGGACTGCGGGTCGGCGAAGCCGGAGCGCACCCATTCGCGGACGTCGTCCAGGCTGATGTGGGCCGTGGGGACCCGGCGGTGGTCCGCCCAGTACTTGGCGACGCTGGTCTTGCCCGCGCCGGCCGGGCCGATGAGGAGGACGGCGAGGGTGGTCGCCGTCGGGTCCGGTGCCATGGCCGCGGCGGGCGGGGCCGCGGGGGCGCCGACGGGACCGCCGGGTGGCAGCGGGACGTGTCCCGTGCTGTCGGGGGTCTGCGGGCCGGCGGTGTGCTGCGGGGGCGGGGGCGGCGGCACCTGGCCGGAGGGGGCCGGGGGCTGCGGCGGGGCCGGCGGGACCGGTCCGGGCGGAGCCGGAAAGCCCGGCGGAGGGGGAACGGGGGCGGGCCCCGAGGCCCCCGGGGGCGGACCCGGGTGGTGCGCCGCCGGCGCCCAGCCGGCGTGCGGGCCCTGCCCCGGCTGGTGGGGCGGCGGCAGCGGAGACCCCACTGCGTGCTGCATCCGTTGCCACTCCGTCTCGTACACACAACTGGCGCTGGCAGCAGGGGCGTGGCCCCGCTCGCTACCGAACGGTACCGTCCCCGGCCGTCGTTTGGTGAAACGGCCGGGGACGGTCAGAAGTGCCCCGCGGGCGAAGGAAGTCGGACGCGGCGGGCGGTCCGGGGGCCTACTGGCCGACTTCGCCGTAGGCGGCGAGGAGGACGGCCGGGTCCGGGCCCTCCAGGACGGTCGGCCTGGCCAGGCCGTCCAGGACGATGAAGCGCAGCAGGTCGCCACGGGACTTCTTGTCGACCTTCATCGCCTCCAGCAGCTTGGGCCACTGGTCGTAGCGGTAGTGCAGCGGCAGGCCGACCGATTCGAGGACGCTGCGGTGGCGGTCGGCCGTCGCGTCGTCCAAGCGGCCCGCGAGGCGGCCCAGTTCGGCGGCGAAGTGCATGCCGACCGCGACCGCGGCCCCGTGCCGCCACTTGTACCGCTCGTTCTTCTCGATCGCGTGGCCGAGCGTGTGACCGTAGTTCAGGATCTCCCGCCGGCCCGATTCCTTCAGGTCCGAGGAGACGACGTCGGCCTTCACCCGGATCGACCGCTCGATCAGCTCGGACGTGTGCGGGCCCGCCGGGGTGCGGGCGGCCTGCGGGTCGGCCTCGATCAGGTCCAGGATCACCGGGTCGGCGATGAACCCCGCCTTGATGATCTCGGCGAGGCCGGAGACGTAGTCGTGCACCGGCAGGGAGTCCAGCGCGGCCAGGTCACACAGCACACCGGCCGGCGGGTGGAAGGCGCCGACCAGGTTCTTGCCCTCGGCGGTGTTGATGCCGGTCTTGCCGCCGACCGCCGCGTCGACCATGGCCAGCACGGTCGTGGGAACGGCGATCCAGCGCACCCCGCGCAGCCAGGTCGCGGCGACGAACCCGGCCAGGTCGGTGGTGGCGCCGCCGCCGACACCGACGACGACGTCGGTGCGGGTGAAGCCGCTCTGGCCCAGCGCCTTCCAGCAGTAGGCGGCGACCTCGGCGGTCTTGGCCTCCTCCGCGTTGGGCACCTGGATCGCCACGGCCTCGTAGCCCTGGTCGGCCAGGTCGGCGCGCAGCGCCTCCCCGGTCTCCGCCAGCGCCTCCGGGTGGATCACGGCGACCCGCTTGGCCCGTGCCCCGATCAGCCCGGGCAGCTCGCCCAGGAGCTGTCGGCCCACCAGCACCTCGTAGGGGTCGGTGCCCGCGGTGCCGGCGATCTGGATCCGGGTGACTGCCTCGCTCATACCTGCTTCAACTCCAGTGCGTCCAGCGCCGCCTGCGCGACCTCTTCCGGAGTGCGGCCGTCCGTCGCGACGACGGCGGTGGCGACCTCCTCGTACAGGTGCCGGCGCGCCTCCATCAGCTCCCGCCACTGCTTGCGCGGGTTGACCGCGAGCAGCGGGCGGGCCACGTTCAGACCGGTGCGCTTGACGGCCTCGTCGACCTCCATCGAGAGGTACAGCACCCGCTGTCCGGCCAGCAGCGCGCGCGTGTCCGCGTCCAGGACCGCCCCGCCGCCCAGCGCGACGACGCCCCGGTGCTCGGCGAGCGCGGCCCGCACGGCGGCCTTCTCCAGGGCGCGGAAGGCGGCCTCGCCCTCGTCCACGAAGATCTCGGCGATGGTGCGGCCCCCGGCCGCCACGATGTCCTCGTCGGTGTCCCGGTAGCCGACGCCGAGGCGCTCGGCGAGCAGCCGGCCGACGGTGGACTTGCCCACGCCCATCGGCCCGACCAGGACGACCCGCGGCATGCCGCTCACCGGATCACCAGGTTGTCGAGGTACGACCGGACGTTGCGGCGCGTCTCCGGGACGGAGTCACCGCCGAACTTCTCGGCGACCGCGTCCGCGAGGACGAGCGCCACCATGGCCTCGGCGACGATGCCGGCCGCCGGGACGGCGGAGACGTCGGAGCGCTGGTGGTGGGCCTGGGCGGGCTCGCCGGTGGTGACGTCCACCGTCCTGAGGGCGCGCGGCACGGTGGCGATCGGCTTCATCGCCGCGCGCACCCGCAGCAGCTCACCGGTGCTGAGGCCGCCCTCGGTGCCGCCCGACCGGCCGGAGACGCGCCGGATGCCCTCCGGCGTGCCCACGATCTCGTCGTGGGCCTGGGAGCCGGGCACGCGGGCCAGTTCGAAGCCGTCGCCGATCTCGACGCCCTTGATCGCCTGGATGCCCATGAGCGCGCCGGCGAGGCGGGCGTCCAGCTTGCGGTCCCAGTGCACGTGCGAGCCGAGGCCGACCGGGACGCCGTAGGCCAGCACCTCGACCACGCCGCCCAGGGTGTCGCCGTCCTTGTGAGCCTGGTCGATCTCCGCGACCATCGCCTTGGAGGCGTCCGCGTCGAGGCAGCGCACCGGGTCGGCGTCGAGCTTGCCGACGTCGGCCGGGGTGGGGTAGACGCCCCGCGGGGCCTTGACGGAGCACAGCTCGACGACGTGGGAGACGATCTCGACGCCGGCCGTCTCCTTCAGGTACGACCGGGCGACCGCGCCCAGCGCCACCCGGGCCGCCGTCTCGCGGGCCGAGGCGCGCTCCAGGATCGGGCGGGCCTCGTCGAAGCCGTACTTCTGCATGCCCGCCAGGTCGGCGTGGCCGGGGCGGGGGCGGGTCAGCGGCGCGTTGCGGGCCAGGCCCGCCAGCACCTCGGGGTCGACCGGGTCGGCCGCCATGACCTGCTCCCACTTCGGCCACTCGGTGTTGCCCACCATGATCGCCACGGGGGAGCCCAGGGTCAGCCCGTGCCGGACCCCGCCGAGGAACGTGACCTCGTCGCGCTCGAACTTCATCCGCGCACCGCGGCCATAGCCGAGCCGCCGCCGCGCCAGGTGGTCCGCCACCATCTCCGTGGTGATCGGCACGCCGGCGGGAAGACCCTCCAGCGTCGCGACAAGTGCGGGACCGTGGGACTCCCCCGCGGTCAGCCAACGCAGCCTGCTCAACGGTGCTCCTCAGTGCTCGCGCCCGGTACTGCCCGCCGTACACGCGTCCTCGTGCACGGCGACGGCGCCGCCGGGTGCGCGACCCCGGTACGCCACCTCCGATCCTCCCACGTCCCGGGGCGCGGACCGGCCGCCGGTCCAGCAGGCGGACGGGTGCGGTTGTCAGCGGGCCGCGAGCGCCTGCTCGCCGGCGTGCCGCATGGCCGCCAGCGGGCCCGGCGTGTGCCCGGTCATCTGCTCGAACTGGAGCACGGCCTGGTGGACCAGCAGGTCGAGGCCGCCGACCACGGCACCGCCGAACATGGACCAGCGGGCCGCGAGCTCGGTGGGCCAGGGGTCGTAGAGCACGTCGAAGAGGGTGGCGGGGCGTTCGGGTACGGCGGCGGCGAGGGCGTCGGTCGTGCCGGCGGGCGTGGTGGCGATGACCAGCGGGGCGCGTAGGGCCTCGGCCGCGTCGGCCCAGTCCGCCGTGCGGACGTCCACGTCGAGCCGTTCGCCCCACTGCCGCATCTCGGCGGCGCGGGCCTCGCTGCGGACGTAGGCGACGACCTCGCCGGTGCAGATCCGGGCGAGCGCGGCGAGCGCGGAGGAGGCGGTGGCGCCGGCGCCGAGGACGGCGGCGGAGTCGACCTGTTCGATGCCGTGCTCGCGCAGGGCGGCCACCATGCCCGGGATGTCGGTGTTGTCGCCGAGCCGGCGGCCGTCCTCGGTGAGGACGAGCGTGTTGACCGCGTCGACCGAGGCGGCCGTGTCGCTGATCTCGTCCACCAGCGGGATGACCGCCCGTTTCAGCGGCATCGTCAGCGACAGCCCCGCCCACTCCGGACCGAGCCGGTCCAGGAAGCCGGGCAGGGCGGCCTCGTCGACGTCGAAGCGCTCGTACGACCAGCCGGTGAGGCCGGCCGCCTCGTACGCGGCCCGGTGCAGCACCGGGGAGAGGGAATGGGCGATCGGCGAACCGAGCACGGCGGCACGGCGGCCACCGACTACCCCTGACGCCATGGGCACCTGTCCTTGAGCTTCGATCCGGTGGACGCTCCGGGCGTTCGGTCCCCGTCGCCTGCCGACCGTCCGCCGAACCCCTGGGCCGATCCTACCGCCCTCGCGTCCCGGGGCCGGGCGACGGTCCGCCGGTGCCCCTCGCGCCCGCCGTCAGTTCTTCTTCCTCGCCTCGTTCCACTGGTTGACCAGCTCCTCGTGCTCCGCGAGCGTCTTCGTGAACTTGCTGGTCTTGCCGTCCATGGAGATGAAGTAGTACCAGCCGTCGTGGGTCGGGTTGAGCGAGCCCTTGAGCGCTTCCTCGCCGGGGTTGTCGATGGGGCCCGGCGGCAGTCCCTTGGTGAAGTAGGTGTTGTAGGGGCTGTTGTACCGGCGCAGCTCGGCGACGCTCAGGTCGATCTTGCTCTGGTTCTTCACGTAGTTGTACGTGGAGTCGAACTCCAGCCGCCCGTACGTCTGCGGGTTGTCCAGCTTGAGGCGGTTGTAGACGACCTCCGCCATCTTGCGGAAGTCGTCGTGGCTGGTGCCCTCGGCCTGCACCAGGCTCGCGACGGTGAGCACCTGCCAGGGGCTGTCCAGGCCGAGCACCTGGGCCTTCTTCTCCAGGCCCAGTCTCCGGTACTCGGCGGACGCCTGGGCGACCATCTTCCTCAGGACGGCTTCGGGCTTCTGCCCCTTGGCGACGGCGTAGCTGGACGGGTACAGGAACCCTTCCAGCGGGTCCTTGAGATTCGGGTGGTCCGTCGCCCAGGCAGGCAGCCCGAGGTGCTTGTACTCCTTCTTCGCGACGCGCGCCGTGGTGCCCGCCGACACGCCGAGGCGCTTGTCGATCAGGGCGTACACCGCCGTGTTGCGAAGACCCTCGGCGATGATCAGGTTGCTGCGGCTCTTCGGACTCAGCATCAGTTCCACCGCACTGGCGGCGGACATCTCCTTCTGGAGGGTGTAGACACCGTCCTGGAGGGACTTGCCGTCAGGGTTGGCCTGGAGTGCGGAGACGAACGCGGCCGCGCTCTCGACGACGCCCGCGTCCTTCAGCTTCTGGCCGATCTCCCAGCCGCCCGCGCCCTTGGGGATCTCGACCGTGACCTGTTCGCCGTTGCCGTTACCCGCGTAGTCCGGAGCCGTGCCGAAACGATTTTGGTAGAACTTGTAGCCGAAGTACCCGACGCCGCCGAGGCCGCCGCCGAACACCAGGACGACCACCATGCAGGCACAGCCGGTGCGCCGCTTCCTGCTCTTGACGGGCTTCTTGCCGCGCCGCTCACGCCGGCTCTGGAGCTCGTGCTCCTCCTCGCCGTCCTCGTCGCCGTCTGCCGCGAAGAAGGCGTGCTCCTCCTCGCCGGCCGCCTCCGGCTCGGACTCCGGCCCGGGCTGCCGGCGGCCGGGCGGCTCCGGCGGCGGGTAGGCGTCCTCGGTCGGGTAGAAGTCGGGCTGCTCCGCGCCGTAGGCCACGGGCTGCTGGCCGTACGGGTCGCCGGGGTCGGCGGCGTAGGGCACCTGGCCGTGGGTGCCGGTCGCGTCCCAGCCGCCCTGGTGGAACTGCTGCTGGGTCTGGTGGGCGAAGCGCTGGTCGTACTCGGCGCCCGTTCCGTCGTGGTACTGGTGCTGCCGGTCGCCGTACCCGGGCTGGTGCTCCTGACTCCAGTCGCCGTGCTGCTGCTGTTCCTGGCTCCAGTCGCCGTGCTGCGGCGCCTGCGGATGGTGCTGCGGCTGGCCGCCGTAGGGAGACCGCGGGCCCGCCTGGGCCTGCCGTCCCCATCCGCCGTCCCCGTACAACGGGTCCTCCGGATGCCACGGTTCGGAGCCTTGGCCCCGGCCATACTCAGTCATCGATCCCCTAGAGCCGCGAGGCCGACGGTCACGCGGCCGGGGGCCGGCTTCCGCTCCGCCTCTTTCTGTGCCCCGGCTGTTCGAACACCGGCGCATCGCGCGGAACGTTACCGTATCGCGATCAGATGACCACTTCGACGCCTTCGCCGGGTGGTTCACCTGACACCCGTTCGGATTCCAGGGCCTGCTGCAAAATGATGACGGCGGCGGCCTGGTCGATGACCGCGCGGCCCTTCTTCGACCTCACGCCCGAGGCGCGCAGCCCCTGACTGGCCGTCACCGTCGTCATCCGCTCGTCCACCAGCCGCACCGGCACCGGCTTGACGCCCCTCGCCAGCTCCTGGGCGAAGGCGCGGACCTTGACCGCGGCCGGGCCCTCGCCCCCCTTGAGGGAGCGAGGCAGGCCGACGACGACCTCGACCGGTTCGTACTCCTCCACCAGCTGACGCAGCCGGCGGTGGGCGGCGGGGACGTCCCGGCCCGGGACGGTCTCCACCGGGGTGGCGAGGATCCCGTCGGGGTCACACGAGGCGACCCCGATCCGGGCGTCCCCGACGTCGATCGCGAGCCGACGTCCTCTGCGCATGTTCCGGCCGCTTCCTACTTGGCGGTCTCGGCGACCAGGCGCTCGACGGCGTCGACGGCCTCGCCGACGGCCGCCGGGTTCTGGCCGCCGCCCTGGGCGACGTCCGGCTTGCCGCCACCGCCGCCGCCGAGCGTCTTGGCGGCCGTACGGACCAGGTCACCGGCCTTGAGACCGCGCTCGCGGGCGGCCTCGTTGGTGGCGATGACCGTGAGCGGCTTGCCGTTGTTGACCGTGAACAGGGCCACGACGGCGGCCCGGCCGCCCTGGATGCGGCCGCGCACGTCCAGGACCAGCTTGCGCAGGTCGTCCGGGGTGGTGCCGTCCGGGACCCGGCCGGTGACCAGGGCCACGCCCCGCACGTCCTTGGCGGACTCGGCGAGGCCGGCGGCGGCCTGGAGCACCTTCTCGGCGCGGAACTTCTCGATCTCCTTCTCGGCGTCCTTCAGCTTGCCGAGCATGGCGGAGACCTTCTCCGGCAGCTCTTCCGGGCGGCCCTTGAGCAGTTCGGTCAGCTGGTGGACGACCGTGTGCTCGCGGGCGAGGAAGTTGTAGGCGTCGACACCGACCAGGGCCTCGATACGGCGCACACCCGAGCCGATGGAGGACTCGCCGAGCAGCTTGACCAGACCCAGCTGGGCGGTGTTGTGCACGTGCGTGCCGCCGCACAGCTCCTTGGAGAAGTCGCCGATGGTCACGACCCGGACCCGCTCGCCGTACTTCTCGCCGAACTCGGCGATGGCGCCCTGCTTCTTGGCCTCGTCGATGCCCATGATGTCGGCGCGCACGTCCAGGTCGCGGGCGAGCACCTCGTTGATCTTCTGTTCGACGTCGGTCATCACGGCCGTCGGCACGGCGGACGGGGAGCCGAAGTCGAAGCGGAAGCGGCCGGGCTGGTTCTCGGAACCGGCCTGGGCGGCCGTCGGGCCGAGGGCGTCGCGCAGCGCCTGGTGGGTGAGGTGGGTGGCCGAGTGGGCGCGGGCGATGGCCGTACGGCGGCGGGCGTCGATGGCGGCGTGGGCCTTGGCGCCGACGGTCACCTCGCCGACCTGGACGACGCCCTTGTGGACGTACACGCCCGGGACCGGCTTCTGGCAGTCGCGGACCTCGATGACGGCACCGGAGTCGACCCTGATCCGGCCGGTGTCGCCGATCTGGCCGCCGCCCTCGGCGTAGAACGGGGTGCGGTCCAGGACGACCTCGACCTCGTCGCCCTCGGTGGCGGCCGGCGAGGAGACGCCGTTGACGAGGATGCCGACGATCGTGGACTCGCCCTCGGTGTCGGTGTAGCCGATGAAGTCGGTCTCGCCGGCGGCGTCGGCGATCTCGCGGTAGGCACCGAGGTCGGCGTGGCCGGTCTTCTTGGCCTGGGCGTCGGCCTTGGCGCGCTCCCGCTGCTCCTTCATCAGGCGGCGGAAGCCCTCCTCGTCCACGGAGAGGCCCTGTTCGGCGGCCATCTCCAGGGTGAGGTCGATCGGGAAGCCCCAGGTGTCGTGGAGCAGGAAGGCCTTGTCGCCGGGCAGCACGGCGGAGCCGGCGGCCTTGGTCTCGGTGACGGCGGTGTCGAGGATGTTGGTGCCGGCCTTCAGCGTCTTGAGGAAGGCGTTCTCCTCGGCGACGGCGACCTTCTCGATGCGCTCGCGGTCGGTGACCAGCTCGGGGTACTGCTGGCCCATCATCCGGATCACGATGTCGATGAGGTCCTTGACGACCGGTCCGGTGGCGCCGAGCAGGCGCATGTTGCGGATGGCGCGGCGCATGATGCGGCGCAGCACGTAGCCACGGCCCTCGTTGCCGGGCGTGACGCCGTCACCGATGAGCATGGTGGCGGTGCGCATGTGGTCGGTGACCACGCGCAGGGAGACGTCCGAGGTGTGCGAGTCGCCGTAGTGGACACCGGTCAGCTCGGTGGCGCGCTTGATGACCGCCATGGAGGTGTCGATCTCGTACATGTTCTGCACGCCCTGCAGAATCATGGCGAGCCGCTCCAGGCCGAGGCCGGTGTCGATGTTCTTGCTCGGCAGGTCCCCGAGGATCTCGAAGTTGTCCTTGCCGGTTCCCTCGCCGCGCTCGTACTGCATGAAGACGAGGTTCCAGATCTCCACGTACCGCTCGTCGTTGACGGCGGGGCCGCCCTCGACGCCGAACTCGGGGCCGCGGTCGTAGTTGATCTCGGAGCAGGGGCCGCAGGGGCCGGGGACGCCCATGGACCAGAAGTTGTCCTTCATGCCCAGGCGCTGGATGCGCTCCTTGGGCACGCCGACGACCTCGTGCCAGATCTGCTCGGCCTCGTCGTCGTCCTGGTAGACGGTGATCCACAGACGCTCGGGGTCGAGGCCGTAACCGCCCTTGTCCTGGGGGCTCGTGAGCAGCTCCCAGGCGAGCTTGATGGCGCCTTCCTTGAAGTAGTCGCCGAAGGAGAAGTTGCCGCACATCTGGAAGAACGTGCCGTGGCGCGTGGTCTTGCCGACCTCTTCGATGTCGGGCGTGCGCACGCACTTCTGCACGCTGGTGGCGCGCGGGAACGGCGGCTTGACCTCACCCAGGAAGTAGGGCTTGAAGGGCACCATGCCGGCGGGGACGAGGAGCAGAGTCGGGTCGTCCGCGATGAGCGACGCCGAAGGGACGACGGTGTGCCCGCGCTCCTCGAAGAAGCTCAGCCAGCGGCGGCGAATCTCGGCCGACTCCATCAGTGGTCCTCATTCCGGTTGTACGAGTACGTCGTGTTCTCGATGTACTGCGGGTTGCTGCGGTTGTTCTCGATGGCGGCATACCGCCGGGGCGCCGTGAGTCCGGGGCTCTCCTGGATGCCGAGCGCCTCCTCCAGCTCGGCCTCCCGCTGGGCCATGTTGTCGCGGACGTCGAGCGCGAAGCCGACCGCGCGGTCCTTCAGCCGCTGACCGGTCTCCAGGGCCTTGTTCGCCGCGGTGGCGGCCAGGCTCTCCGGGGTCAGTTGCTTCAGCTTGCGGTTGACCTTGGTGGTGGCCCACACACCGGCGGCGACACCCGTGGTGAACCAGAACGTACGGCGGAACATCGCTCGGTCTCAGTCCTTACTTCCGCTTGCGCCGTGCGGCAGGGACCGTCCGGCCCACGATCACGGTACGCCGGGGCGACTTCCCCGGCACGTCCTCCTCCTTGCGGCCGCCGAGCGCCCGGCGGACGCCGTAGCCGAAGGCCGCGACCTTCACCAGCGGACCGCCGAAGGTGGAGGCGACGGTGGTGGACAGCGCGGAGGCGTTCGACGTCACCTCCTGCACGTCGGAGGCGATCGCGTCGACCCGGTCGATCTGCGTCTGCGCGGAGCGCACCGCCTGGGAGGCGTCGGCGAGCAGCGGGACCGCCTGATCGGTCACGTCCGCCACGAGCTTGGTGGTCGCCTTCAGCGTCTGGGCCAGCCTCGCCAGTGCGACGGCGAGGAAGGAGACCAGGATCGCCCAGAAGACGGCCACCAGGATCCCGGCCACCTCACCACCGGACACTGTGCGCACCCGCTCCCTGAAACGTGCTCTGAACATCTGAACCATGCAAAAGCAGTGTCCCGAGCCTATCGCGCCGGGGCGGAGGCTCCGTACCGGATTACCGGGTGCAGCGGGCGGGGTTGCGGGAATCGATTGTACGCGGTGAACACGGTTCAGTACGCTCCGTGTCCCATGCGAGGTCCTCACAGCCCCGGCTCCCGGGCGGACGGCGATCCGCCCCTCGAACTCACCGCTTTCGTCGGGCGCTCGGCCGAGGCGGCCGGGCTGACGGCGGCGCTCGGCGAGGCACGGCTGGTGACCGTGACCGGGGTGGGCGGGGTCGGCAAGTCCCGGCTGGCCGCACGGGTGGCGGCGCGCTGGGCGTCCACCGGCCGGGCGGGCGCCCCGGTCGTGGGGCGGGTGGAGCTGGCGGCGGTGCGGGACCCGCAGTTCGTGGAGTACGCGGCCGTGGAGGCGCTGGGGCTGACCGACCACACGACGCGCCTGCCCCGTCAGACGCTGCTGGAGCATCTGGCCGGGCGGCGGGTCCTGTTGGTGCTGGACGGCTTCGAGCACCTGGTGGCCGCCTGTGCCGAGCTGACGGCGGAGCTGCTGCGCAGGCTCCCGGAGCTGCGGGTGCTGGCCGTCGGCCGGCGTCCGCTCGGTCTCGCGGGCGAGCGGCTGTTCCCGCTGGCGCCGCTCGGCGAGGACGAGGCGGTGGAGCTGTTCACGGACCGGGCGCGGGCGCAGGGCGTGCCGGTGGCCGACGGCACCGAGGTGCGGGAGCTGTGCCGGCGGCTGGAGGGCATCCCGCTGGCGCTGGAGCTGGCGGCCGGGCGGCTGCGGGCGCTGTCCCCGGCGCAGTTGCTGCGGCGCCTGGACGACCGGTTCCGGCTGCTGACCGGTGGGGGCCGGGACGTGCTCCCCCGCCACCAGACGCTGCGCACGGCGATCGGCTGGAGCCACGAGCTGTGCTCGCCGGCCGAACGGCTGCTGTGGGCACGGCTGTCGGTGTTCGCGCGCTCCTTCGACCTGGAGGCGGCCGAGTACGTGTGCAGCGGGAACGGGCTGGCCGCCGACGACGTGCTGGACGTGCTGTCGGAGCTGCTGGTCCAGTCGGTGGTCTGCCGTGAGGAGACCCCGGCGGGCCCGCGCTACCGGATGCTCGACACCGTCCGGGCCTACGGCGCCGAGTGGCTGGAGGCGACCGGGGACGCGGGCCGGCTGCGCAGACGGCACCGCGACTGGTACCTGGGCCTCGCCACCATGTGCGAGCTGGAGTGGTTCTCGCCCCGGCAGCGTGAGGTGGCCGCGCGGGTCGAGGCGGAGCTGCCGAACCTGCGGACCGCGCTGGAGTTCTGCCTGACCGAGCCGGAGGAGGCGCACCTCGGCCAGCACCTGGCGGGGTCGCTGTGGTTCTGCTGGGTGGGGTGCGGCCGGCTCGCGGAGGGGCGGCGGTGGCTGGAGCGCGGCCTGGAGCTGGACTCGGGGTACGAGCGGTCCCGGCTGAAGGCGCTGTGGGTGCTCGGCTACGTGGCGGTTCTCCAGGGCGACGCCGTACCGGCGCTGCGGGCCCTGCGGATGTGCCGCGAGCAGGCGGAACGGTCCGCCGATCCGGCGGCGGTGGCGTACGCCGAGCACCGCACCGGCTGCCTGGCCCTGGTCACGGACGACATGGCCCGCGCGGAGACGCTGCTGCGGTCGGCGCTGGACCGCTACGGGGAGATCGGCGAGCTGAACAGCAACGTCCTGATGGGCCAGGTGGAACTGGCGATGGCGCGGGCGTTCCAGGGGGACCTGCCGGACGCGGTGCGGCTGTGCGAGGACGTGCGCCGGGTGTGCGAGGACCACGGGGAGCGGTGGGCGCGGTCGTACGCCCTGTTCGTGCTGGCGTACGCGGCCTGGCAGGGCGGTGACGCGGCCCGCGCGCGGGAGCTGCTGACGGACTGCCTGGACAACGCCCACGGCTTCCACGACCTGCTGGGCACGGTGCTGTCGGTCGAGCTGCTGGCCCTGGTGACGGTGACGCAGGGCGATCCGGTGGAAGCGGCGGTGCTCCAGGGCGCCGCCGGACGGATGTGGCCGTCGGTCGGACTGCCGCTGTTCGGCTCGGCCTACTACAACGCGCCGCACGAGCAGTGCGAGACGGCGGCCCGGGAGGCGCTGGGCGACGAGCGGTACGAGGAGTGGGTGCGCCGGGGGGCGCGGCTGGACCGGGAGAGCGCGGTCGCCCGGGCGCTGCGGAAGGACGGACGGCCGCTGCCGGCGCTGCCCGCGCCCCGGGGCCCGGTCCCGCGCACCCGCCCCGGACAGCGCGAACCCGCCGCCTCGCCCACCCGGAAGGGCGGGGAGACGGCGGGCTGAGGACGTACGCCGTGACGAGGGTCAGCGGGCGTAGTACTCGACGACGAGCTGCTCGTCGCAGATGACCGGAACTTCCTTGCGGTTCGGCTCGCGGTCCAGGCGGAACGCCAGGGCCTTGAGGTTCACCTGCAGGTAGCGCGGGATCTCGCCGTCGGGGGCGAAGCCACCCTCACGGGCGATCTGGAACAGCGTCTTGTCCTTGGAGCGGTCGCGGACCTGCACGACGTCGTCCGGACGGACACGGAAGGACGGCTTGTCGACCTTCTGGCCGTTGACCTGGATGTGGCCGTGCACGACCATCTGGCGGGCCTGGTAGATCGTGCGGGCGATGCCCGAACGCAGGACCAGCGCGTCGAGGCGGCGCTCCAGCTCCACGATCAGGGCCTCGCCGGTCTTGCCCTGGACCTTGGACGCACGCTCGTAGGCGCGGACCAGCTGGCGCTCGGAGATGTCGTACTGAGCGCGCAGGCGCTGCTTCTCCAGCAGACGGACCTTGTAGTCCGAGTTCTGCTTGCGGCCGCGGCCGTGCTCACCCGGCGGGTAGGGGCGGGCCTCGAAGTACTTGACGGCCTTCGGGGTCAGCGCGATGCCGAGGGCACGCGACTTCTTGACCTTGGGGCGGGACTGGTTCGCCACTGTCTTTCGTCTCTTTCGTAGTGTTCGGCTCGTCAGTGTTCAGGGAGGTCGCATCCGCAGCCGGGAAAACCCACCGGGTCCGCAGGGGACCTGACGGGCAGCCGCTTCCCTGGTCTGGGCACATACGTGCAGCACGCGAGTGGCCCACCGACCGCTCCCGGGGCTCCGGGGTGGTGGTGGGCTGCCCGCGACACCGTTCGACGGTGCGCGACGCTCCTGGAGCCGGTCCGCGAGGGACCGGGTCTCCGGCCGGCTGTCCCGCTCTGACAGCACGGGACTCAGCACTTCGGGGCAGTCTACAGGGTGCTCAGGACCGCTTGCGACCGAGGCGCTTGCGGGTCCACTCCACGGCGTCCGCGTACCTGGCCTCGGCGCCGTGCCGGCTCGGCGTGTAGTACGCGCGGTCCTTCAGGGCGTCCGGGGCGTACTGCTGCTCGGCGATGCCCTCCGGCAGGTCGTGCGGGTACACGTACCCCTGGGCGTGACCGAGCTTGGCCGCGCCCTTGTAGTGCCCGTCGCGCAGGTGCGGCGGCACCGGTCCCGCCAGGCCCTTGCGCACGTCCTCCAGGGCGGCGCCGATCGCGGTGGTCGCGGCGTTGGACTTGGGGGCGAGGGCCAGGGCGATCGTGGCGTGGCTGAGGGTGAGCGCGGCCTCCGGGAAGCCGATCATGGCGACGGCCTGGGCGGCGGCCACGGCGATGGGCAGCGCGTTCGGGTCGGCCAGGCCGATGTCCTCGCTGGCGGAGATCATCAGGCGGCGGGCGATGAACCGGGGGTCCTCGCCGGCCTCGATCATGCGGGCCAGGTAGTGCAGGGCCGCGTCGACGTCGGAGCCGCGGATGGACTTGATGAGGGCGCTGGCGACGTCGTAGTGCTGGTCGCCGTCGCGGTCGTACGTCACGGCGGCCCGGTCGACCGTCTGCTCCAGCGTCCGCAGGCTGATCGCGTCCTCGCCCTGGTCCAGCGCGGACCCGGCGGCGGCCTCCAGGGCGGTCAGGGCGCGGCGGGCGTCGCCGCCGGCGATGCGGAGCAGGTGCTCCTCGGTGTCCTCTGGGAGGGCGACGGCCTCCTTGAGGCCGCGTTCGTCGCTCAGCGCGCGGCGGAGCAGCGAGCGGATGTCGTCGTCGGTGAGCGGTTCGAGGGTGAGCAGGAGGGAGCGGGAGAGCAGCGGGGAGATCACCGAGAAGTACGGGTTCTCCGTGGTGGCCGCGATCAGGGTCACCCAGCGGTTCTCCACGGCCGGCAGCAGGGAGTCCTGCTGGGCCTTGCTGAAGCGGTGGATCTCGTCCAGGAAGAGGACGGTCTCCTTGCCGAAGGCGCCGGTGGCGCGGCGGGCGCCGTCGATGACCGCGCGGACCTCCTTGACGCCCGCGGTGATCGCGGACAGCTCCACGAACCGCTTGTTCGTCGCCTTGGAGACGACGTAGGCCAGGGTGGTCTTGCCGGTGCCGGGCGGGCCCCACAGGATCACCGAGGACGGGCCGGCCGGGCCGCCGTTGCCCTCGCCGACCAGCCGGCGCAGCGGGGAGCCGGGCCCGAGCAGGTGCTGCTGGCCGACGACCTCGTCGAGGGTGCGCGGGCGCATGCGTACGGCCAGGGGGCTGGCCGCCGGATCCTTCTCCTGGCGGTCTTCTGCTGCTGCGGTGAAGAGGTCGGGTTCCACGCTGAAACCCTAGAACACCGCACTGACAATCCGGCCGGGACCGTCAGCTGGTCCAGAAGTCCCACCAGCGGGTGAGGACGAGCATGCCGATGACGCCGACGTGCACGACCGGCAGCACCCAGGTGAACTCGCCGAAGAAGGACCTCAGCCAGCGCGGGGACGGCAGGAGGCCGTTGCGGACGTTGAAGGAGGTGACGTACCAGAACATGGTGATCGTGGCGACCCAGGCCAGCGAGCACCACAGGCACAGCGCGTTGATCCGGTACAGGGACTGGAACTGCAGCCAGGTGCAGAAGGCCACGCCGAAGAGCGTGCCGAAGTTGAAGGTCAGCCAGTACCAGCGCGGGAACCGGGCGCGGGCCAGCAGGCTCATGCCGACGCAGACGACGATGCCGTAGGCGACGAGGCCGAGCATCGGGTTGGGGAAGCCGAAGGCGGCGGCCTGCTTGCTCTCCATGACGCTGCCGCAGGAGACGACCGGGTTGAGGCTGCACCCGGGGGTGAACGTCTTGCCGGCGACCTTGGCTTCGAGGAGCTTGAACTTGTCGATCGTGATGACCCAGGCGGCCAGCAGTCCGGCCGCGCCGGTGATCACCAGCAGGATGGCGAAGGCGCGGCTGCCGCCCACCGCGCGCGGGGCGTCGGCGGCGCGCTCCGGGCCGGGCTCCGTGGAGACGTCTTTGACTGTCGTCTTGCTCATCACGCCGATTCCGTCACTCGAGACTCGGACCATCTTCGGGCACGGGTCATTGTGCCGCACACGCGTGTGTGCGCACCGTTCGCTCCGCATAAGGATGTGCGTACGACGGGTACCGCCCGCTCGGTTCCGGACAGCGCCGGCCGCCTCGCGCCCTGGTACGGCGAAGGCGCCGGACACCCCCGCGGGGAGGACGTCCGGCGCCCACGCGCGCGTGCGCCGTCAGCCGAGCCGCGCTTCCAGCTCGGCCACGATCTCGTTCACGCCGATCGCCGCCTGTTCGCCGGACTCCATGTCCTTGAGCTGGACGACGCCCTCGGCGAGGTCGCGCTCACCGGCGACGACCGCGTAGCGGGCGCCCGACCGGTTGGCGTTCTTCATGGCGCCCTTCAGGCCCTTGCCGCCGTACGCGAAGTCCGCCGCGATGCCGACCTTGCGCAACTCGGTGACCTTGGCGAACAGCACCCGGCGGGCCTCCTCGCCGAGCGGGACGGCGTAGACGCTGGTCGGCGCCGGGATGTCGAGTTCCACGCCCTCGGCCTCCAGCGCGAGGACCGTGCGGTCGACGCCCAGGGCCCAGCCGACGGACGGCAGCGCGGGACCGCCGATCATCTCGGACAGGCCGTCGTACCGCCCGCCGCCGCCCACCGCGGACTGCGAGCCGAGGCCGTCGTGCACGAACTCGAAGGTGGTGCGGGTGTAGTAGTCCAGGCCGCGTACCAGCTTCGGGTCGTCCTCGAAGGAGACGCCCGCGGCGGTGATCAGTTCGCGGACCTCCTCGTGGTACGCCTTGCACGCGTCGCACAGGTAGTCGCGCAGCAGCGGGGCGCCGGTGAGCTGCTTCTGGACCGACTCGCGCTTGTCGTCGAGGACCCGGAGCGGGTTGATGTCGATGCGGCGGCGCGTGTCCTCGTCCAGGTCCAGGCCGCGCAGGAACTCCTGGAGCGCCGTCCGGTAGACCGGGCGGCACTCCTTGTCGCCGAGGCTGTTCAGCAGGATGCGGAAGTCGCGCAGGCCCAGCGAGCGGTACGCCTGGTCGGCCAGGATGATCAGCTCGGCGTCGAGTGCCGGGTCCTCGGCGCCGATCGCCTCCGCGCCGACCTGGGAGAAGTGCCGGTAACGGCCCTTCTGGGGACGCTCGTAGCGGTAGTAGGAGCCGGAGTACCAGAGCTTGACCGGGAGGTTGCCCGACTTGTGCAGGTTGGCCTCCAGGGCCGCGCGCAGCACGGACGCCGTGCCCTCGGGACGCAGGGCGAGCCTGTCGCCGCCCTTGGTCTCGAAGGCGTACATCTCCTTGGTCACGATGTCGGTGGACTCGCCGACGCCGCGGGCGAAGAGTTCGACGTTCTCGAAGCCGGGGGTCTCGATGTAGCCGTAGCCGGAGTCGCGCAGCGGGGCGGCGATCGCCTCACGGACCGCCAGGTACTTCGCCGAGTCCGGCGGGATCAGGTCGTAGGTGCCCTTGGGGGCCTGGAAGGTGCTCACGGAAGGTCTCTCGTCACATTCCTCGTCGGGGAGCCTCGGCGGCGCCGCGATCTTGGCGGCCCGCGGCCACTTCCCGCAGATAGGGGTTGGTGGCGCGCTCCTGGCCGATGGTCGTCTGGGGACCGTGGCCGGACAGCACCACGGTGGAGTCGTCGAGGGGCAGGCACACACTGGCCAGCGACCGCAACATGTCCTCCATGGATCCGCCCGGCAGGTCGGTGCGTCCGATGGAGCCGGCGAACAGCAGGTCCCCGGAGAAGAACACCGACGGGACGTCGGCGGTCTCGGGCATCCGGAAGGTCACCGACCCCTTGGTATGGCCCGGCGCGTGCGCGACGGAGAACTCCAGGCCCGCCAGGCCGAGGGTGGCGCCGTCCGTCAGCTCCTTGACGTCGTCCGGCTCCCCCACGGTCAGCTCGCCCATCAGCGGCATGCCGATGGAACGGCCGAGCGCCTTCTCGGGGTCGCTCAGCATGTACCGGTCCTCGGGGTGGATCCAGGCCGGGACGTCGTGCGCCCCGCAGACGGGGACGACCGAGGCGACATGGTCGATGTGGCCGTGGGTGAGGACGACGGCGACGGGCTTGAGCCGATGCTTGCGCAGTGCTTCCTCGACGCCGTCGGCGGCCTGGTGGCCGGGGTCGATGATCACGCACTCCTCACCGGCGGCGGGGGCGACGAGATAACAGTTCGTCCCCCAGGCCCCGGCGGGGAACCCGGCAATGAGCACGATCGTCCTTCGTTGTGTCGATTACAGGCGGCTTCCGTCGGAGTCAGAGCCTACCGGCGCTGCCGTTTCCTCAGCGAACCCATATACGGTACGGGGCTACACGCAGCGGTCGGAGCACCAGCACGCACGCGTACCCCGACACACGACACGCATGAGGAGACAACCCGGTGGTCAGCCAGGAGCAGCGGCGGCGTCAGCTCGCCCGGGAGAAGTTCTTGCGGCAGCAGCAGCGGCGCACCGAGGCGCGGCGCAAGGCCCGCCTGCGCAACTCCGTGATCGCGTCGGTACTGGGCGTGGTCGTGATCGGCGGTGTCGCCCTGTACACGACCGGGGCGCTGAAGGACGACGGCGGCAAGAAGGAGAACGCGAGCGCCGAGGTCACCCCGGGCGCCAGCCCGAGCGCGGCGCCGACCAGCAAGGCCCCGGACCCGTGCGCTAAGCCGGCGGCGGGCTCGGTGGAGAAGCTGAGCTGGAAGAAGGAGCCGGCGATGACGATCGACACGTCGGCGGCGTACACGCTGAAGCTCGCGACGACGTGCGGTGACATCGGCGTCGCGCTGAAGACGGCGGCGGCCCCGCACACGGTGAACTCGTTCGACTTCCTCGCGGGCAAGGGCTACTTCGACCACACCAAGTGCCACCGCCTGACCACCCAGGGCATCTACGTCCTGCAGTGCGGCGACCCGCAGGGCACCGGCATGGGCGGTCCCGGCTACACGCTCCCGGACGAGAACCTCAAGGACAAGAGCCTGAAGAACAACATCTACCCGGCGGGCACGGTGGCGATGGCCAACACCGGCCAGAAGCACACCGGCGGCAGCCAGTTCTTCCTCGTCTACAAGGACAGCCAGCTGCCGCCGAGCTACACCCCGTTCGGCACGATCGACGCGGCGGGCATGAAGGTGCTGAACAAGATCGCCGCGGCCGGCGAGAGCACGGGCGCCGGTGACGGTGCGCCGAACGCGACGGTCGTGATCAACAAGGCGACCGTCAGCAAGTCCTGAGGCCGCCCGGCACCAAGTCCTGAGGTCAACGGGGGCCGGGAACGGCCGACTGCCGAATTTCGGTCGCGCTGGATGCGGACAGGCAACCCGCTGGTCGCCTATGTTGGCCGTGACGAAACTGTGGACGATGCCCGGGGGCGCTGAGGCCCCCGCGGGCATCATGTGGAGGAGGCGCTGTGAGCAGCGACCCGTGGGGCCGCGTCGACGAGACGGGGACCGTGTACGTGCGTACGGCCGACGGCGAGAAGGTCGTCGGTTCCTGGCAGGCCGGCTCCCCCGAGGAGGCGCTTGCCTACTTCGAGCGCAAGTACGAGGGCCTGGTTGTCGAGATCGGCCTCCTCGAGAAGCGAGTGCGGACCACCGACCTGTCGGCGAAGGACGCGCAGGCCGCGATCGACCACCTGCGCGAGCAGGTGGACGCGCACCACGCGGTCGGCGACCTGGAGGCGCTGCGGGGGCGGCTGGACAAGCTGGTCGCGACCGTCGAGGCGCGCCGCGAGGAGCGCAAGCAGCAGCGGGCCCGGCAGTCCGACGAGGCCCGCAAGGCCAAGGAGGACCTGGTCGTCGAGGCAGAGCAGCTGGCGCAGTCCGACCAGTGGCGGGCCGCCGGAGAGCGGCTGCGGGCGCTGGTGGACACGTGGAAGGGGCTGCCGCGCCTGGACCGCAAGTCCGACGACGAGCTGTGGCACCGCTTCTCGCACGCCCGGTCGGCGTTCTCCAAGCGCCGCAAGGCGCACTTCGCGCAGCTGGACGCGCAGCGCGAGGAGGCCCGCCGGACCAAGGAGCGGCTGGTCACGGAGGCCGAGGCGCTGTCGGACTCGACGGACTGGGGTCCCACGGCCGCCCGGTACCGCGAGCTGATGGCGGAGTGGAAGGCCGCGGGCCGCGCCCAGCGCGAGCACGAGGACGACCTGTGGAACCGCTTCCGCGGCGCCCAGGACGTGTTCTTCGCCGCCCGCAGCTCGGTCTTCGCCGAGCGGGACGCGGAGCAGTCGGAGAACCTGAAGCTGAAGGAGGAGCTGGCCGAGGAGGCCGAGAAGCTCCTGCCGGTCACCGACCTGAAGGCCTCGCGGGCCGCCTTCCGCTCGATCAACGAACGCTGGGAGGCCATCGGTCACGTGCCGCGGGACGCGCGGCCGAAGGTCGAGGGCCGGATGCACGCCGTCGAGCGGGCTATCCAGGAGGCCGAGGAGGCCGAGTGGCGCCGGACGAACCCGGAGGCACGCGCGCGTGCGGAGGGTCTGACCGGTCAGCTCCAGGCCGCCGTGGACAAGCTGAGGGCGCAGATCGAGCAGGCGCGCGCCCAGGGCAACAACGCCAGGGCCGACAAGTTGGAGAAGGAGCTGGAGGGCCGTCAGGCGCTGCTGGACCAGGCGCTGAAGGGCCTTCAGGAGTTCGGCGGCTGAAACCCATCCCCGTCGCATGGCGAAGGGCCCCGTACGAGGCGTACGGGGCCCTTCCCCTGCGCGGGGGCCCGGCGCGGGGCCGGAGCCGTCCTACGAGCGGGTGCGGCCGGAGGTCACGCGGTAGACGTCGTACACGCCCTCCACGCCCCGGACCGCCTTCAGGACGTGGCCGAGGTGCTTCGGGTCGCCCATCTCGAAGGTGAAGCGGGAGGTGGCCACGCGGTCGCGGGACGTCTGGACTGCCGCCGACAGGATGTTGACGTGCTGGTCGGACAGGACCCGGGTGACGTCCGAGAGCAGCCGGGAGCGGTCCAGCGCCTCGACCTGGATGGCGACCAGGAAGACCGAGGACTGGGTGGGCGCCCACTCGACGTCCAGGATGCGCTCGGGCTCACGGGACAGGGAGTCCACGTTGACGCAGTCGCTGCGGTGAACCGATACGCCGCTGCCGCGCGTGACGAAACCGATGATCGGGTCGCCGGGCACGGGCGTACAGCAGCGGGCCAGCTTGACCCACACGTCCTCGACGCCCTTGACGACGACGCCCGGGTCGGCGCTGGAGCGGCGCTTGCGGCCCCGGGTGCGGGACGGCGGGACCGTCTCGTCGATCTCCTCGGTGGCGGCCTCCTCGCCGCCGAGGGCCTGGACGAGCTTCTGCACGATGTTCTGCGCGGAGACGTGGCCCTCGCCGATCGCCGCGTACAGGGCGGAGATGTCCGAGTAGCGCATCTCGTGCGCGAGCGTGACGAGCGAGTCGCCGGTGAGGATCCGCTGGATCGGCAGGTTCTGCTTGCGCATGGCCCGCACGATGGCGTCCTTGCCCTGCTCGATCGCCTCGTCCCGGCGCTCCTTGGAGAACCAGGCACGGATCTTGTTGCGCGCCCGCGGTGACTTGACGAAGCCGAGCCAGTCCCGGGACGGGCCGGCGCCGGCCGCCTTGGAGGTGAAGACCTCCACCAGGTCGCCGTTGTCCAGGGTGGATTCGAGCGGTACGAGACGGCCGTTGACCCGCGCCCCTATGGTGCGGTGGCCGACCTCGGTGTGGACGGCGTACGCGAAGTCCACCGGGGTGGCACCCGCCGGCAGCGCGATGACGTCGCCCTTGGGGGTGAAGACGAAGACCTCGTTGCGGGACAGGTCGAAGCGCAGGGACTCCAGGAACTCGCTCGGGTCCTCGGTCTCCTTCTGCCAGTCCAGCAACTGCCGCAGCCAGGCCATGTCGTTGAGGTGGTCGTCCTTGCCCTTGCCGGACGACTTCGGCACGTCGGTGCGGACCTTGGAGGCACCGGCCACGGCCTCCTGCTTGTACTTCCAGTGCGCGGCGATGCCGTACTCGGCGCGGCGGTGCATGTCGAAGGTGCGGATCTGCAGCTCGACCGGCTTGCCGTTGGGTCCGATGACCGTCGTGTGCAGCGACTGGTACATGTTGAACTTGGGCATCGCGATGTAGTCCTTGAACCGGCCGGGGACCGGGTTCCACCGCGCGTGCACCGTGCCGAGGGCGGCGTAGCAGTCGCGGACCGTGTCGACGAGGACGCGGATGCCCACCAGGTCGTAGATCTCGGCGAAGTCGCGGCCCCGCACGATCATCTTCTGGTAGACGCTGTAGTAGTGCTTCGGGCGGCCGGTGACGGTCGCCTTGATGCGGGCGGCGCGCAGGTCGGCCTGGACCTCGTCGGTCACTATGGCCAGGTACTCGTCACGCTTCGGCGCCCGCTCGGCCACCAGCCGTACGATCTCGTCGTACATCTTGGGGTAGAGGATCGCGAACGCGAGGTCCTCCAGCTCCCACTTGATGGTGTTCATGCCCAGGCGGTGGGCGAGCGGCGCGTAGATCTCCAGCGTCTCGCGCGCCTTCTTCTCCTGCTTCTCGCGCTTGAGGTAGCGCATGGTGCGCATGTTGTGCAGGCGGTCGGCGAGCTTGATGACCAGGACGCGGGGGTCCTTGGCCATGGCGACGACCATCTTGCGCACCGTCTCGGCCTGCGCGGCCTCGCCGAACTTGACCTTGTCCAGCTTGGTGACGCCGTCGACGAGCAGGGCCACGACGTCGCCGAAGTCGCGGCGCAGGTCCTCCAGCCCGTACTCGGTGTCCTCGACGGTGTCGTGCAGCAGCCCGGCCATCAGCGTGGCCGGGTCCATGCCGAGCTCGGCGAGGATGGTGGTGACGGCGAGCGGGTGCGTGATGTACGGGTCGCCGCTCTTGCGCTTCTGGCCGCGGTGCCAGCGTTCGGCGACCTGGTAGGCGCGTTCGATCTGGCGCAGCGTGGAGTTCTCGATCTTGGGGTCGTTGCTGCGCACTATCCGCAGCAGCGGCTCCAGGACCGGGTTGTACGGGTTCGCGCGCTGGACGCCGAGGCGGGCGAGGCGGGCCCGGACGCGGTTGGAGGAGCCGGTGCGGGTGGGCGGCGTGGCCGGCTGGCGGACCACGGGCGGCTGCGCCGGGCGCTCGGGAGGGGCCGGCTTGGGGCGCGCGGACTCGCCGCTCTTCTCGACGGGCGCGGACTGGGCGCGCTGGACCGTCCCGCGGGTGTCGTTCTTCACGTGGGAAGCGTTCGGCGCGGGCTTCGCCGCGGCGGCCGAGGCGGACTCGGGCTTGGCGGCGGTCAGTGGCTGGGCCTCGTCTGGCAAGAGGGCTCCTCGTGCGCGATCCGGGTCCCCGGTCAGGCTCCGGAAACCCCATGGTAGCGATCCGGCGCCCGGTCATCCCCCGCAGGCGGGTGTGAGGACCGTGTACCCCTGCAACGCGGGAGGCCACCGGGGGATTCCGGGAGGTGTCCTCGGGAGGGTCTCCGGGTGTGCGGCGCGTGTCCGTACGGCGCGGCGGCCGCGGTGGGGTGTGGCGCTACGACGACGGCCGCCCCGGTGTTCCCGGGGCGGCCGTCGTGCCGTGCGGACCGGTCGGACCTGACCGGCGTGTGTCAGACCTGTCAGACCTGTCAGACCTGGAGCAGGGCCGTGAGCGGGGCTCCGGCGAGGGCCGGCTCCAGCCGGGAGCGGCCGTCCAGGAAACCCAGCTCCATCAGGACCGCGAGGCCGGCGACCTCGGCGCCCGCGCGGTGGATGAGCTGGATCGCGGCCTCGGCGGTGCCGCCGGTGGCGAGGACGTCGTCCACGATCAGGACGCGGTCGCCGGCGACCAGGTCCTCCGCGTGCACCTCGATCTCCGCCGAGCCGTACTCCAGGTCGTACGCCTGGCGCAGGGTGGCGCCGGGCAGCTTGCCCGCCTTGCGGACGGGGATGAAGCCCAGGCCGGCGCGGACGGCGACCGGGGCGCCGAGGATGAAGCCCCGGGCCTCCAGGCCGACGACCTTGGTCGCGCCGGTGCCGGCGGCGATGCCGGCCAGCTCGTCGGTGAGCGCGGTGAAGGCCGCCGGGTCGGCCAGGAGCGGGGTGATGTCCTTGAACGTCACCCCGGGCTCCGGGTAGTCGACGACGTCACGGATGCGGCTGAGCAGCAGCTCCTGGATGTCGGTCATCGGCGCTTCCCCGAGGTGCGGCCGCGGCCCCGGCCACGGGAGGCGGGCTGGTTGCGCGGGCCCACCACGGCGGGAGCGGCGTCGTCGGCGTCGTCATCGGCGCCGCCCCGGGTCTCCGCGGCGAGGTCCCCCTCCGTGCCGGCCTGGGCGCGCTTGGCCAGGACCCGCTTGGTGAGGGCCTTCATCGCGGGCTCGCGCTCCTTGAGGTCGGCGACGAGCGGCGTGGCGATGAAGATCGACGAGTAGGCGCCGGCCGCGAGGCCGACGAACAGCGACAGGGAGATGTCGTTGAGGGTGCCCGCGCCGAGGAAGCCGCCGCCGATGAAGAGCAGACCGGCGACCGGCAGCAGGGCGACGACCGTGGTGTTGATGGAGCGGACCAGGGTGCCGTTGATCGAGCGGTTCGCGATCTCGCCGTAGGTGAACCGGGTCTGCTTGGTGATGTCCTTCGTCTGCTCCTTGAGGCTGTCGAAGACGACGACCGTGTCGTAGAGCGAGTAACCGAGGATGGTCAGCAGACCGATGACCGTGCCGGGCGTGACCTCGAAGCCGACCAGGGCGTAGATACCGGTCGTGATGGTGATGTCGTGGATCAGCGCGACCAGCGCCGCGATGGCCATCCGCCACTCGAAGGCGATCGCCAGGTAGATCACCACGAGGACCATGAAGATCCCCAGGCCCTCCCATGCCTTGTTGGCGATCTGCTCGCCCCAGCTCGGGCCGACCAGGTCGGCGGCGAGCTTCTCCGGGTCGAGGTTCAGGTCCTTGGCCAGCTCCTGCTTGATCTTGTCGGACTGGCCGGTGTCGATGCCGGCGATCTGGATGCGCAGGCTGCCGTTGCCGAGCTTCTGCACGACCGCCTGGTGGCCGGAGGCCGTGTTGGCGTAGTCCTCCGCCTGGGCCACCGACGTGCTCATCTTCGTGGGCGTCGTGAAGACCGCGCCGCCCTGGAACTCGATGCCCATGTTCAGGCCGCGCACCGCCAGGCCGAGGATGGCCGTGATGGTGATCAGGATCGAGACGCCGTACCAGATCTTGCGCTTGCCGACGAAGTCGTAGGAGATCTCGCCGCGGTGCAGTCGAGCGCCGAGGTTGCCGAGTTTCGACATCGCTCACGCCTCCTTCGGGTCGACAGGGCCGGCGACGGGTCCGGCGGGACGGCGGGTGCGGCGCAGCGGCGGCTTGGCACCCAGGCTCTTCGGGTCGAGTCCGGACCACTTGTGGCCGCTCGCGAAGAACCTGCGGCGGGCCAGCAGCGTCATCAGCGGCTTGGTGAAGAGGAAGACGACGACCACGTCGAGGAGCGTGGTGAGGCCCAGGGTGAAGGCGAAGCCCTGCACCTTGCCGACCGTGACGATGAACAGCACCGCGGCGGCGAGGAACGACACGAAGTCGGAGACCAGGATGGTGCGCCGGGCGCGCGGCCAGGCCCGCTCGACGGCGGGACGCAGCGTGCGGCCCTCACGGATCTCGTCCCGGATGCGTTCGAAGTACACGATGAACGAGTCCGCGGTGATGCCGATGGCGACGATGGCGCCGCAGACGGCGGGCAGGTTCAGGGCGAAGCCGATGGCCGGGCCGAGCAGCGACATGATCACGTAGGTGAGGATCGCGGAGACCACCAGGGAGGCCATGGCCACGAGGGACAGGCCGCGGTAGTAGACCACCAGGTAGATCACGACCAGCGCGAGACCGATCGCGCCGGCGAGCAGACCGGCGTGCAGCTGCTCACCGCCGAGCGCGGCGGTGACGGTGGTGACGGACTGCTCCTGGAAGGACAGCGGCAGGGCGCCGTACGACAGCATGTTGGCGAGGCTCTGCGCCTCCTCCTGCTTGAAGCTGCCGGAGATCTCCGCCTGGCCGCCGGTGATGGCCGAGCTGACGTACGGGCTGGAGACGACCTGACCGTCGAGGACGATGCCGAACTCGTTCTGCGGGGGCTGGTTCTTGGCCAGCTCGCCGGTGATGTCGGAGAACTTCTTGGCGCCGCTGCCCGTGAAGGTCATCTGGACCTGCCAGCCGGCGGCGCCCTGGGTGTCGAAGACCGCCTGGGCCTTCTTCACCTCGGTGCCGTCCACGGCGGCGGGGCCGAGCAGGTACTTGTACCAGGCCTTGTCGATCTCGCCGCAGGCCACGGTGGACTCGCCGGGCTTGGCGTTCTTGCCGGCGTTGGCGCGGTCGGTGGGCTTGCTGCAGTCCAGGGCCGCGTACTGGGCCTGGAGCTTGGAGTCCGTGTTCGTGCCGCCGCTGGGGCTGGCCGAGGGGGTGGCCGACGGCTTGCCGCTGCCGGAGGCGGAAGCGCTCGGCGAGGGAGTGGAGTCGGCCTTCAGCGCGTCGCTGACGGCGCGGCCCTGGGAGGTCGCCGTGGCCGAGGGGGACGCGGAGCCGGACGAGCCGGACGAGGCCTTCTGCTGCGAGGAGGCGCTGGACGACGGGCTCGTGCTCGGCTTCGGCGAGGAGCCGCCGCTGGGGGACGCGCTCGGCGAGGGGCTCTGCGCGGCGGCGCCGGTGGGCTGGCTGGCCAGGACCGGCCGGAAGTACAGCTTGGCGGTGGTGCCGACCTGGTCCTGGGCCTCCTTGGAGTTGGTGCCCTTGGGGATGTTGACGATGATGTTGTCGGTCCCCTGGGTCTGCACCTCCGCCTCGGAGACGCCGAGGCCGTTGACACGGCGGTTCATGATGTCGACCGCGGTGTCCATGTTGGCCTTGTTGATCGCGGACCCCTGGTCGGCCTTCGCCTTGAGCGTGATGCTCGTGCCACCGGCGAGGTCGATGCCGAGACGCGGAGTGGTGTGCCCGGAGAGGAACATCCCCCCGGTGAGCGCCACGATGGCGATCAGGATGAGGGCCAGCGAGCGCCCTGGCTTGCTCTGGGCGCTCGCGCTTCGGCCCCTCTTAGGTGCTGCCACCTTCTCGTACTCCCTCTCGGGCCGCCCCGCGCCCCGTCGGCGCGGTCGGCCATGACATGGTGTCGGGCTCCCGTGCGGGAAACAGACGCGCCCGGGATGGGCGGGGCGCCGTCATGCCGCCGTCGCGCCTCCCGGGGCGTGACTACTTCGCGTCGGAGTCGCCGTCGGTCTTCTTCGGCTCGTCCTGCGCCTTGGCGTCGGCGGCACCGGCCGCGTCGGCGTCCTCGACGGCGTCCTTCTTACCGAGGTCGATCTTGTCGTCGGAGGCGGCGGCAGCGGCGGCAGGCCCGTCGGTCTCGTCGGTCTCGGTGAGGGAGGAGGCGTCGTCCGGGACGAGGCCGGCGTCGGACTTGAGGTCGTGCTCGATGCCATGGACGATCCGGTTGTACTCGTCGTCGCTGAGGACGCTGCCGATGGCGTTCTTGGCGAAGAGGAGTTCGACGCCCGGTCCGGCGTCGAGGAGGACGGTGTCCTCGTTGACCTCCTTGACCGTCGCGTACATACCCCCGATCGTGCGGACACCGGAGCCGGGCTGCATCTCGTTCCGCATCTGGGCGGCCTGGTGCTGCTTCTTCTTGGCCGAACGCGTCATCAGGAACATCGCCGCGATGAGCACGATGAACGGGAGAAGGGTATAGGCATTCACGGGACGGAATTCCTTCGCGCGACCGCGCGGGTGAGCGGCCAGTTGGATGGGGGTGTGGTCGGCGCCGCCCGCGAGGGCGGCATCGGCGGAGTCTAAGCGAGTCCGCTCGCATGGAACAACGCCCAGCATGGCACCTGGGTTCCGGCCCGCACCATTGCCCTCGCCGGACGGTGACCATCACGCCCCGAACAGGTCCTGTTGTCCGTTTCCCGCGCCGGACGAGCGCGGTGGGGCGAGGCCGAGATGCGACCATGCCGCCGGCGTGGCGACCCTGCCGCGCGGGGTGCGGGCGAGCAGGCCCTCCCGGACGAGGAACGGTTCGGCGACCTCCTCGACGGTCTCCCGCTCCTCCCCCACCGCGACGGCGAGCGTCGACAGGCCGACCGGCCCGCCGCCGAACAGCTTCAGCAGGGCCTCCAGCACCGCGCGGTCCAGCCGGTCGAGGCCGCGCGCGTCGACCTCGTACACGGCGAGGGCGGCGGCCGCGATGTCACGGGTGATCACCCCGTCGGCCTTGACCTGGGCGTAGTCGCGGACCCGGCGCAGCAGGCGGTTGGCGATGCGGGGCGTGCCCCGGGAGCGGCCGGCGATCTCGGCGGCGCCGTCCGGCTCGATCTCGACGTCCAGCAGGTGCGCCGAGCGGTGCACGACGCGCTCCAGCTCGTGCGGCTCGTAGAACTCCATGTGCGCGGTGAAGCCGAAGCGGTCGCGCAGCGGCGGCGGCAGCAGGCCCGCGCGCGTGGTGGCGCCGACGAGGGTGAACGGCGGCAGCTCCAGCGGGATCGCGGTGGCGCCGGGGCCCTTGCCGACGATGACGTCGACGCGGAAGTCCTCCATCGCCATGTACAGCATCTCCTCGGCGGGCCGGGACATGCGGTGGATCTCGTCCAGGAAGAGGACCTCGCCCTCCTGGAGGGAGGAGAGGATCGCGGCGAGGTCGCCGGCGTGCTGGATGGCGGGGCCGGAGGTGATGCGGATCGGGGCGCCCATCTCCGCGGCGATGATCATGGACAGGGTGGTCTTGCCGAGGCCCGGCGCTCCGGAGAGCAGCACGTGGTCGGCGGTGGCGCCGCGCGCGCGGGCGGCGCGCAGGACGAGGTCGAGCTGTTCGCGGACCTTTTCCTGCCCGATGAACTCGCCGAGGTCCTTGGGGCGCAGGGCGGCCTCGACGGCCTGGTCCTCCCGGTCGGCGACAGAGCCCACCAGCCGCTCCTCGGCGGGCCCGACGAGCCGCTCCTCGGCGGCGCCGCCGGTCGTGTCGTCCCAGTTCACGAAGTTCTCCTAGCGGTGGCGCAGGTCAGCGGGCGCGGTTCAGGGTCTGCAGGGCGGCCTTGAGCAGCTGCCCGACCTGGGGGGTGCCGCCCGCGGCCTCGGCCTGCGGGGCGACGGCGGCGACCGCCTCGTCGGCCTCGCGGGTGGCGTAGCCCAGGCCGATCAGGGCGGCGTGCAGCTGGTCGCGCCAGCCCTGGCTGACGGGTGCGCCGACGGCGGGGGCGCCGACGGGCGCGCCGAGCCGGTCCTTCAGCTCCAGCAGCAGTTTCTGGGCGCCCTTCTTGCCGATGCCGGGGACGGCGGTGAGGGCCTTCTCGTCACCGGTGGCGACCGCGCGGCGCAGCGCGTCCGGGGCGTGCACGGCGAGCATCGCCTGGGCCAGGCGGGGGCCGACGCCGCTCGCGGTCTGGAGCAGTTCGAAGACCTGGCGCTCGTCGTCGTCGGCGAAGCCGTACAGGGTGAGCGAGTCCTCGCGGACGACGAGGGAGGTGTGCAGCCTGGCCGGCTGACCGATCCGGAGCGTCGACAGCGTGTTCGGGGTGCACTGGACGGCCATGCCGACGCCGCCGACCTCGACGACCGCGGCGTCGGGGGCGAGCGCGGCGACCGTGCCGCTGACGAAGGCGATCATGCCGTACGGCCTTTCGTTGCGTGGACTGCCTGCCGGGCGACGGCCTGCTGGAGCCGGCTGTGGGCGGGGGCCCGCCAGATGTGGCAGATGGCGAGCGCGAGGGCGTCGGCGGCGTCGGCCGGCCTGGGCGGCGCGGCGAGCCGGAGCAGCCGGGTCACCATCGCTCCGACCTGTGCCTTGTCGGCGCGCCCGGTGCCGGTGACGGCGGCCTTGACCTCGCTCGGGGTGTGCAGGGCGACGGGGATGCCGCGCCGGGCGGCGCACAGCATGGCGACGGCGCTGGCCTGGGCGGTGCCCATGACCGTGCGCACGTTGTGCTGGCTGAAGACGCGCTCGACGGCGACGAACTCGGGGCGGTGCTCGTCCATCCACTGCTCGATGCCCTGCTCCACGGCGAGCAGCCGGTGGCTGAGGTCGGCGTCCGCGGGGGTGCGGACGACCCCGACGCCGAGCATGGTGAGCGGACGGCCCGCGACCCCTTCGACGACACCGACCCCGCACCGGGTCAACCCGGGGTCCACCCCCAGTACGCGCACGCGCGCCCCTCCCTTTCGGTCACCCCGTCGCTTGTCCGTGCAGGCTATCGGCTGCCACTGACAACGCCGGACAACGCGACGGGCCGACGGGGGTGTCCCGTCGGCCCGGTCAGCCAGCTCTGGGCGTTACGCGTCGACCTTCTCCATGATCTCGTCGCTCACGTCGAAGTTGGCGAAGACGTTCTGCACGTCGTCGCTGTCCTCCAGGGCGTCGATCAGCTTGAAGATCTTCTTCGCGCCCTCCTCGTCCAGTTCGACCTGCATGGTGGGGACGAAGTTCGCCTCGGCGGAGTCGTAGTCGATGCCGGCCTCCTGGAGGGCGGTGCGGACCGCGACCAGGTCGGTGGCCTCGCTGATGACCTCGAAGGTCTCGCCGAGGTCGTTGACCTCCTCGGCGCCCGCGTCCAGGACGGCCATGAGGACCTCGTCCTCGCTCAGCTCGCCCTTGGGGACGATGACGACGCCCTTGCGGTTGAACAGGTACGACACCGAGCCCGGGTCGGCCATGGAGCCGCCGTTGCGGGTCATGGCGACGCGGACCTCGGAGGCGGCGCGGTTGCGGTTGTCGGTGAGGCACTCGATGAGCACCGCGACACCGTTCGGGCCGTAGCCCTCGTACATGATCGTCTCGTAGTCGGCGCCGCCGGCCTCCAGGCCCGCGCCGCGCTTGACCGCGGAGTCGATGTTCTTGTTGGGGACCGACGACTTCTTCGCCTTCTGGATGGCGTCGTACAGCGTCGGGTTGCCCTCGGGGTCCGCGCCGCCCATCCGCGCCGCGACCTCGACGTTCTTGATGAGCTTCGCGAAGAGCTTGCCGCGCTTGGCGTCGATCACGGCCTTCTTGTGCTTCGTCGTGGCCCATTTAGAGTGGCCGGACATCTGCCTGTCTCCTTCGCGTAACCCATCCAGATACGAACGCCAGAGATCCTACAAGGACTCCCGTCCTACTCCGGTGTCCGGTGCGCGCGCACCATGTCGACGAACAGGGAGTGCACGCGGTGGTCGCCGGTCAGTTCCGGATGGAACGACGTGGCGAGCGCGTTGCCCTGGCGTACGGCGACGATGTGGCCGTCGTGCTCGGCGAGCACCTCGGCCCCGGCGCCGACGGACTCCACCCACGGGGCGCGGATGAAGACGCCCTCCACAGGATCGCCCGGGACGCCCTTGACGTCGACCGCGGCCTCGAACGACTCGTTCTGCCGTCCGAAGGCGTTGCGGCGCACGATCATGTCGATGCCGCCGATGGTCTGCTGGCCCGAGCGGGGGTCGAGGATCTTGTCCGCGAGCAGGATCATGCCCGCGCAGGTGCCGTAGACCGGCATGCCGGCGTGCACACGCGCGCGCAGGGGCTCCAGCACGCCGAACAGGACGGCCAGCTTGGAGATGGTGGTGGACTCGCCGCCGGGCAGGACGAGGGCGTCGACCTCGGCGAGTTCCTCGGGGCGCCGCACCGGCCTGGCCACGGCGTCGGCCGCGGCCAGGGCGATGAGGTGCTCCCGTACGTCGCCCTGGAGGGCCAGGACGCCGATGACGGGGGTGTTCATGGGTTCCAGTGCCTTACCAGCCGCGGTTCGCGTAGCGCTCGGTCTCGGGGAGGGTGTCGCAGTTGATGCCGACCATGGCCTCGCCGAGGTTGCGGGAGGCGTCCGCGATGATCTTCGGGTCGTCGTAGAAGGTGGTGGCCTTGACGATGGCGGCGGCGCGCTTGGCCGGGTCGCCGGACTTGAAGATGCCGGAGCCGACGAAGACGCCCTCGGCGCCGAGCTGGCGCATCAGGGCGGCGTCGGCCGGGGTGGCCACGCCGCCGGCGGAGAACAGCACCACCGGGAGCTTGCCCAGCTCGGCGACCTCCTTGACCAGCTCGTACGGGGCCCGCAGCTCCTTGGCGGCGGCGTACAGCTCGTGGTTGTCGAAGCCGCGCAGGCGGGCGATCTCGTTCTTGATCTGGCGCAGGTGGCGGACGGCCTCGACGACGTTGCCGGTGCCGGCCTCGCCCTTGGAGCGGATCATCGCGGCGCCCTCGGCGATGCGGCGCAGGGCCTCGCCCAGGTTGGTGGCGCCGCAGACGAAGGGCGTGGTGAAGGCCCACTTGTCGGAGTGGTTGACCTCGTCGGCCGGGGTGAGCACCTCGGACTCGTCGATGTAGTCGACGCCGAGGGACTGGAGCACCTGGGCCTCGACGAAGTGGCCGATGCGGGACTTGGCCATGACCGGGATCGAGACGGCGTCGATGATGCCCTCGATCATGTCCGGGTCGGACATGCGGGCCACGCCGCCGTCCTTGCGGATGTCGGCCGGGACCCGCTCCAGGGCCATGACGGCGACGGCGCCCGCGTCCTCGGCGATCTTCGCCTGCTCCGGCGTGACGACGTCCATGATCACGCCGCCCTTGAGCTGCTCGGCCATGCCGCGCTTCACGCGGGCGGTGCCGGTCTCGGGAGCCTGGTTGTCGATGGTGGACACGGGTGACCTCACTGAAAGGGAAGAGGGTTTTCTGCACCGACGAGGAAACGCGAGTGGACCAGGCCACAGCAAGGGCCAATGACAAGCCGGTGGATCCTTTTGCTCCGCCCGCCGGTCAGGCGACCCGCTCGACGAGGGCCGCGGGCGGCTCGTCGTCCATCTCGAAGGCCAGCGGGAAGGGGGCGTGGCCGGCCAGCCGGAACCAGCGGACCTTGCGGTGCTCGCGGAGCCGGCGGGCGGCCCCCACGGCGTCGTTGTGGAAGCGGCGGGCCATCGGCACCCTGCGGACGGCCTCGGCCAGTTCGCGGGCGGCCTCCTCGCCGCCGGGGGCCTCCCGTACGGCCTCCACCTGCGCCGGGTCCTCGAAGACCGCCCGCAGCGCCTGGCTCAGCTCGCTCTCGGCGACCTCCCGCTGCTCCTCCTCCGCCTGCCGGGCCGCGTGCGCGGCCTCGTACAGGACGATCGAGGCGGCCGGGTCCAGCACGCCCGAGGTCGCCAGCTCCTGCGCGACCGAGGCCCGTCGGAGCAACTGGGCGTCGAGCGCGGCCCGCGCGGCGTCCATCCGCACGTGCAGCCGGTCCAGCCGCCCGGCCGTCCAGCTGAGGTACACGCCGACGGCGAGGAGCGCGACGAGGATCCAGATGAGGGTTGCGGTCACGCCGGAAGGCTATCGGCTGCGCGGACCGCCGCCACGAGCCGGTACCACGCGCCCGCTACGGCCCGGGAGCGCCTCCGGGCAGGCTCCGCGGCTCGGCTCGGACGGCCCGCGCGTGCCTGGCCCGGCCCTCAGTCCCGTGCCAGCCCGAAGCGTGCCCTCAGCCCCGTCGTGCGTTCGTCCGCGGCCACCGCCGCCGCGCCCGCCGTCACGGTCTCGTAGACGGACAGGATGTCCGCGCCGACCGTGGACCAGTCGAACCGCCGCACGTGGGCGCTGCCCCGCTCGCGCAGTGCGGTCCGGCGGGCGGGGTCCTCCAGCAGCCGTACGGCCGCCTCGGCCAGCGCGTCGGCGTCCTCGTTGGTGAAGACCTCGCCGGCCTGCCCCTGGTCGAGGACCTGCACGAACGCGTCCAGGTCGGAGGCGAGCACGGGGGCGCCGGCGGACATCGCCTCGACCAGGATGATGCCGAAGCTCTCCCCACCGGTGTTGGGGGCGACGTACAGGTCCACGCTGCGCAGCAGCCGCGCCTTGTCCTCGTCGCTGATCATGCCGAGGAACTCGACGCGGGAGCGCAGCTCCTTCGGCAGGTTCTCGACGGCGGCTTCCTCGTCGCCCCGGCCGGCGACCAGCAGCCGTGTCCCGGGCCGGGCGGCGAGGATGCGCGGGAGGGCCCGCATCAGGACCGGCAGGCCCTTGCGGGGCTCGTCGATGCGGCCGATGAAGCCGATGGTGCCGCCCTGCCACTCCGGCTTGGGCTCGGCCCCGGCGAAGAAGCCCACGTCGACGCCGTTGGGGATGACCACCGCGTCCCCGCCGAGGTGCTCGACCAGGGTGCGGCGCGCGTACTCGCTGACCGCGATCCGCGCGCTGATCTTCTCCAGCGCCGCCTGGAGGATCGCGTACGCGGCGATCATCGCGCGCGAGCGCGGGTTGGAGGTGTGGAAGGTGGCCACGATCGGGCCGGACGCCGCCCAGCAGGTCAGCAGGCCCAGCGAGGGAGAGGTCGGCTCGTGGATGTGCACCACGTCGAAGGCGCCCTCGTGCAGCCAGCGCCGTACCCGCGCGGCCGACAGGAAGCCGAAGTTCAGCCGGGCCACCGAGCCGTTGTACGGCACCGGGACCGCGCGGCCGGCGGAGACCACGTACGGCGGCAGCGGGGTGTCGTCGTCGGCCGGGGCGAGGACGGACACCTCGTGGCCGAGCCGCAGGAAGTACTCGGCGAGGTCGCGGATGTGGAACTGGACGCCACCGGGCACGTCCCAGGAGTACGGGCAGACGATCCCGATTCTCACGCGGGTCCCTTCGCGGGGTCGAGGTCGGCGATCCACAGCCGCTGGAGCATGTGCCAGTCCTCCGGGTGGTCGGCGATCCCGGTGGCGAAGGCGTCGGCCAGCGCCTGTGTCATGACAGACGTCCTCTCGGCCCGGTCACCTGACCCGGGGACCTCGATCGCCGGATGCACCCGGCCCTTCATGACGGGCGTCTCGTCGTACCAGAGGGTGACGGGCAGCAGCAGCGCGCCGGTCTGCTGGGCCAGCAGGGCCGGTCCGGCCGGCATCCGGGCCGTCTCGCCGAAGAAGTCGACCTCGACGCCGGAGGCGGACAGGTCGCGGTCGGCGACCAGGCAGACCAGGCCGCCGTCGCGCAGCCTGCGGGCCAGCGCGCCGAACGCGGAGCCGCCGCTGTGCGGCAGGACCTCCATGCCGAGGCCCTCGCGGTAGGCGACGAACCGGTCGTAGAGCGTCTCGGGCTTCAGCCGCTCGGCGACCGTCGTGAACGGCGTCCTCAGCTCCGTGGTGACCCAAGCGCCGGCCAGGTCCCAGTTGGCCAGGTGGGGCAGGGCGAGTATCACGCCCCGGCCGGAGGCGAGGCCGTCGGTCAGGTGGTGCACGTCCTTGGGGTCGAAGCCCGTCCGCACGCGCTCGGCGCTCCAGGCCGGCAGCCGGAAGGACTCCATCCAGTAGCGCAGGTAGGAGCGCATGCCCGCGCGGGACAGCTCGGCGAGCCGCTCCGCGGTGGCGTCCGGCACCACGCGCGCGTAGTTGGCCTCCAGCCGCTGGACGCCCTTGCCGCGCTGCTTCCAGGCGAGGTCGGCGATGGTCCGGCCGAGACGCACCGCGACCGGCTCCGGGAGCTTCTTGACGGTGCTCCAGCCGAGCCCGTACAGCGCGTCGGTGAGCCGGTCGGCGGCGCTCACTGCGTCGCCTCGCTCGTGCTCTGCCGGGCCGCCGCCTCCGCCTCGGCGGACTCGCGGCGGACGGTGACGACCCGCTGGACCAGGGTGACCAGGCTGCCGACGGCGACGATCCACAGGGCGATGGGCAGCAGCCACTGGATGCCCGGCACACCGAACTTGTGCAGGCCCGCGAAGCCGGCCGCGACCAGCGAGATCACCAGCCGCTCGGCACGCTCGACGAGCCCGTTGACGGCGACCGGCAGCCCGATCGACTCGCCGCGCGCCTTGGTGTACGACACCACCTGGCCGCTCGCGAGGCAGAAGATCGACACCGCGCACAGCACGTTGTCGTTCCCGTTGCCCGCGTACCAGAGCGCGAAGCCGCCGAAGATCGCGCCGTCGGCGACCCGGTCCAGGGTGGAGTCGAGGAAGGCGCCCCAGCGGCTGGAGCGGCCCAGCTGGCGGGCCATGTTGCCGTCGACCAGGTCGGAGAAGACGAACAGGGTGATCACGACCGTGCCCCAGAAGAACTCGCCCCTGGGGTAGAAGACCAGCGCCCCCGCGATCACCCCGGCCGTGCCGATGAGCGTGACCGTGTCGGGGCTCACGCCCCGGCGGATGAGAAACGCGGCGAACGGTGTGAGGACACGCGTGAAGAATGCACGCGCGTACTTGTTCAGCATGGCCTTCCCGACGGTCGGTGTCGCCGCGGCCCCTGGTGGCCGCCGGCTGGCCCATCGTAGCCACGCGCGCGTGTGCGTGGCGGGCGGGCACCCACAGCCGCGCCGGGAACCGGCGCGTGCCGTCGCGCGCGGGGCGTGCGTGACGGGACCGGTGCCGCGTACGCACGCTGCGCACCCGTCGCGGTCCTTCGTATGGACGCGGCGTGACGGGAGTGGAAAGCTCGAATAACCGCGGGCGTCGCCGGAGCCGCCGCACACGCGGATCCCGCGTGTCCGCGCCCACCCTCACCGTGTACGGGAGGCAGGATCATGGGCGACAAGGCACAGACACACCACCCCGGGGCCGCCGGCAGGGCTCTGGCGGCCGACCGACCCGCGTCCATACGGAATGTGGTGCTGGTCGGCCACTCCGGCTCGGGAAAGACGACCCTCGTGGAGGCGCTCGCGCTGACCGCGGGAGCGGTGAACCGGGCGGGGCGCGTCGAGGACGGCGGCACCGTCTCCGACCACGACGACATCGAGCACCGGCAGCAGCGATCGGTACAGCTCTCCCTCGTGCCGGTCGAATGGGACGGCATCAAGGTCAACCTCCTGGACACCCCGGGCTACGCCGACTTCGTCGGTGAGCTGAGGGCCGGCCTGCGGGCGGCGGACGCGGCCCTCTTCGTCGTCTCGGCCTCCGACGGCGTGGACGGATCGACCCGGATGGTGTGGGAGGAGTGCGCGGCCGTGGGCATGCCCCGCGCGATCGTGATCACGCACCTGGAGGCCGCCCGCGCGGACTTCGAGGAGATGACCCGGATCTGCGCGGAGACCTTCGGCGGCGACGACCCCGACGCCGTCCTGCCGCTGTACCTGCCGCTGCGCGGCCTCGAGGGCCCCGACGGGCACGCGCCCGTGACCGGGCTCGTCGGACTGCTGTCGCGGAAGCTGTTCGACTACTCGACCGGGGAACGCAAGGAGTCCGAACCGGGCGAGGACCAGCTTCCGGACATCGAGGAGGCCCGCAACCGGCTCATCGAGGGGATCATCGCGGAGAGCGAGGACGAGACCCTCATGGACCGCTACCTTGGCGGCGAGCAGGTCGAGGTCAAGACGCTGATCGAGGACCTGGAGCGGGCCGTGGCACGCGGCTCGTTCTTCCCCGTGCTGGCCGCCGCCCCCGCCGCCGAGGGCGCCAGGCAGGGCCTCGGCACGGTGGAACTGCTGGAGCTGGTCACGCGCGGCTTCCCGACCCCGTTCGAGCACCCGCTGCCCGGGGTGACCACCATCGACGGCGAGCCGCGCGAGCTGAAGCCGTGCGACACGGACGGCCCGCTGGTCGCCGAGGTCGTCAAGACCTCCTCCGACCCGTACGTCGGCCGGCTCTCGCTGGTCCGCGTCTTCTCCGGCACCCTGCGCCCGGACCAGACCGTGCACGTCTCCGGGCACGGCCTCGCCGACCGCGGGCACGAGGACCACGACGTGGACGAGAAGGTCGGCGCCCTGTCCATGCCGTTCGGCAAACAGCAGCGCCCGGTCACCCACGCCGTCGCCGGCGACCTGGTCTGCGTGGCCAAGCTCGGCCGCGCCGAGACCGGCGACACCCTCTCCGCGAAGGACGACCCGCTCCTGATGGAGCCCTGGCAGATGCCCGACCCGCTGCTGCCGCTCGCCATCCACGCGCACAGCAAGGCCGACGAGGACAAGCTCTCCCAGGGGCTGTCCCGGCTGGTCGCCGAGGACCCGACCATGCGCCTGGAGCAGAACCAGGACACCCACCAGGTCGTCCTGTGGTGCCTGGGCGAGGCGCACGCCGACGTCGCCCTGGAACGGCTGCGCAGCCGTTACGGCGTCCAGGTCGACGTCGTCCCGCACCGGGTCTCCCTGCGGGAGACGTTCGCGACCCGGGCCGCCGGGCGCGGCCGGCACGTCAAGCAGTCCGGCGGCCACGGCCAGTACGCCATCTGCGAGATCGAGATCGAACCGCTGCCGGGCGGCTCGGGCATCGAGTTCGTGGACAAGGTGGTCGGCGGCGCGGTGCCCCGCCAGTTCATCCCGTCCGTCGAGAAGGGCGTCCGCGCGCAGGCCGCCAAGGGGGTCGCCGCCGGCTACCCCCTGGTCGACGTGCGGGTCACGCTGGTGGACGGCAAGGCCCACTCGGTGGACTCCTCCGACGCCGCCTTCCAGACGGCGGGCGCGCTCGCACTGCGCGAGGCCGCGGCGGACGCGAGGATCCACCTGCTGGAGCCGGTCGCCGAGGTGACCGTCCTGGTCGGCGACGACTACGTGGGGGCCGTGATGAGCGACCTCTCCAGCCGCCGCGGCCGGCTGCTCGGCACCGAACAGGTGGGCACGGGACGGACGTTGATCCGCGCCGAGGTGCCCGAGTTCGAGATCGGGCGGTACGCCGTCGACCTGCGTTCGCTGTCGCACGGCACGGCCCGCTTCGACCGCAGGTACGCCCGGCACGAGCCGATGCCGCCGCAGATCGCCGAACGCGTCCGCGAACAGGCCGGGGACGAGGCCTAGTACACCGGCGCACGACCGGCGCACGGGCGGGCGGCTTCGGCCGTCCGCCCACACGCTGTCGGTGCCGGCGGATACGCTGATCACCTGATGTCGTCGCGCCGCGACCGACCGGCAGCCGACCGGTGCCGGCACGACGGCCGGTCCAACAGGTGTGCGGGGCAGGGAAGTCGGGAAGGCCGCAGGAACGGCACCGGCGGTGATGGGGGCGGGAATGTCGTTTGGAACGGAGTGGGACGGGCCCCAGGTACCCGTCTCGGGCGACGAGGGGCAGGCGGCGACCTCCGCGCTGGCCTCGGCGGCGTACCGGGACAGCCCGATCGAGGAGATCAAGAAGGCCGACAACGAGTGGCACCAGTCGACGGTCAAGCCCGGCCGGCTCAAGCTGTTCCGGCCCAATCTCGGTGAGGCGTTCTCCCGGGCCCTCGTCGACCGGATGCTCGCCCCCGGGCGCAAGCCGCTCATCCAGTCCTTCGGCTCCGAACCGAAGTTCGTCGTGGAGCACGCCCTGGCGGCCAACAACATCCGCCGGGAGCGCGACAACCGCCTGACGGTCATCACCGTCGTCTGCGGCCTGCTCTTCCTGCCCGGGATGATCGGCTGGCTGCTGGTCTTCCAACTGCGCACGTTCGTCGCCAGGCGCGAGGACAAGCGGGCCGGGGCACTGGCCACCGCGCTCCTGCTGGGCGTCGGTGTGCTCGCCGCGCTGTTCCTGATCAAGATGCCGTTCTCCGGCTTCTGGGCCTGGTACGCCCGCGCGTGCGTGGTCGTGCCCGTGCTCGGCTGGTTCTGGGCCAAGCAGATCTGCGAGCGCACCGCCAAGGACCTGCGCGTCCGCTGGGACGGCCTGCTGTCGGGCACCAGCGTCGGCGCCAAGGTCCCGGAGGCCGTGCCGCGCGGCCCCGGCCAGACCGCCGCGGAGGAGCTGCGCCAGTCACTGGCCCGGCTGAGCGCCGAGCAGCAGTCGAACTCGGTCTTCTACGCCGGCCCCAAGGGCATACTCGGCATGGGCACCCGCTGGGGCGCCTGGCAGCTCGCCGAGGACCTCGTGCCCGCCGACCCCGGCCGGGAGATCCACCCCTTCCGCAGCTGGGACGTCGTGCGCGCGATCCACGACCAGCTGGCCCTCCTGGAACGCGGCCCGCTGAACACCGGCGGTTTCCCCAAGCCGTCGATACGGCACTGGATCGTCACCCCCATCGGCGAGAAGGCGACGGCGGTGTCCCGGCCCGAGGGCACCGACGTCGAGGCCTTCCAGGTCAAGCCGCACGCCATACAGGACATCTGCAACAAGCAGCAGTTCGGCAGCGGTGACCGGCACTACCTGGGCGTGCAGTGGACCCTGTGGGACGGGCAGCTGGTCATCACCATGCTGATCACCGTCACCGTGCTGCACGAGACGCTGCGCATCGAGGTCACCGGGCACGCGCTGGGGCCGGTGAACTCGCTGTTCACCAGCAAGCCGGAGGCGCCGACCAAGGAGGTCGCCAAGTCCTTCAAGCCCTGGGAGAACCGCACGATCAAGCTGCCGCTGGTCACCACCGACGAGGTGGTACGGCTCGCCGTGCGCGCCCCGCTGACCTGGTACCCGCCGCTGCTGAACTGGCTCGGCGGCTCACTGGGCCTGCCCGAGCCGTTCGGCCTGCGGCACGCCTGGGCCGACCAGCCGTGGCGCCACCGCTTCATGGCCGACGACGCGCTGCGCGCGGCGACCCCGGTGCTGCGCGTGGTCCACTCCGCCGCGATCAAGCTCCTGGCGGAGAACGGCGTGAACACGGAGAAGTTCGGCGCCCGCTCGGCCTTCCTCAGCGGCAACGTCCAGGACCCGATGCCGAAGAAGGCCGACGTCTACGACGCGTAGGCCCCCGTCGGTTCGGCCGGTGCGCGGGTGAGGGGCCGGCCCCTGGGCCCGCGCGCCGGTCGTGGACGGCTTCGTCCTCAACGTCCTCACGTGCCGGACGGGCTCACGCCCCCGCCGGCCACGCCTCCGCCAGCATCTTCCGGGTGTCCGCCAGGAGCTGCGGCAGCACCCGCGTGTGGCCCACGACCGGCATGAAGTTCGTGTCACCGCCCCAGCGCGGGACGATGTGCTGGTGCAGGTGCGCGGCGATACCGGCCCCCGCCACCCCGCCCTGGTTCATGCCGATGTTGAAACCCTGCGCGCCGGACGCGGTCCGCAGGGCGGTCATCGCCTGCTTGGTCAGCTCCGCCAGCTCGGCGGTCTCCGGCCCGGTCAGATCCGTGTAGTCGGCCACGTGGCGGTAGGGCACGGTCATCAGGTGGCCGCCGTTGTACGGGTACAGGTTGAGGACGGCGTACACATGCTCACCGCGCCGGACGACCAGCCCGTCCTCGTCCGACATGGCCGGAATCGAGCAGAAGGGGCAGCCGTCGCCGGCCCCCGGGCCGGTCGGCTTGTTCTCACCCTGGATGTAGGCCATCCGGTGGGGCGTCCACAGGCGCTGGAACGCGTCCTGCGTCCCCACTCCGATCTGCTGCTCCGGCTCACTCGTCATGCTAGGCAGCATATGGCTTCGGTCCTTCCCGGCGTGTCGCCGGGGCGGCCGGCCGGCGCTCCGTGACCGGGGCCGGCCGGCGGGCGGGCACGGGGAAGGCCCCCGGAACCGTGGTCCGGGGGCCTTCGGTGCTCGGGCGGTTCAGACCTGGGCCCGCTCCTCGACCACCTTGGCGATCTTCGCCAGGGCCTCGTCGAACGGGATGCCGTTCTCCTGCGAGCCGTCGCGGTAGCGGAAGGACACCGAGCCGTTCGACATGTCCTCGTCGCCCGCGATGACCATGAAGGGCACCTTCTGCTTCTGGGCGTTGCGGATCTTCTTCTGCATGCGGTCCGAGGAGGAGTCCACCTCGACGCGCAGCCCCTGCTTCCTGGCCGCGGCCGCGAACTTCTGCAGGTACTCCACGTGCGCGTCGCCGATCGGGATGCCGATCGCCTGGACCGGCGCCAGCCACGCCGGGAAGGCGCCCGCGTAGTGCTCCAGCAGGACGGCGAAGAAGCGCTCGATGGAGCCGAACAGCGCGCGGTGGATCATGACCGGGCGCTGCTTGGAGCCGTCGGGGCCGGTGTACTCCAGGTTGAACCGCTCGGGCAGGTTGAAGTCGAGCTGGATGGTCGACATCTGCCAGGTCCGGCCGATGGCGTCCTTGGCCTGGACGGAGATCTTCGGGCCGTAGAAGGCGGCACCGCCCGGGTCGGGGACGAGGGGCAGGCCCTGCTTCTCGGCGACCTCGCGCAGGGTCTCGGTCGCCTCCTCCCAGACCTCGTCGGAGCCGACGAACTTCTCCGGGTCCTTGGTGGACAGCTCCAGGTAGAAGTCGGTCAGGCCGTAGTCGCGCAGCAGGCCGAGGACGAAGGTGAGCGTCTTGTCCAGCTCGTCGGACATCTGCTCACGGGTGCAGTAGATGTGCGCGTCGTCCTGCGTGAAGCCGCGCGCGCGGGTCAGGCCGTGCACGACGCCCGACTTCTCGTACCGGTACACGGTCCCGAACTCGAAGAGGCGCAGCGGCAGTTCGCGGTACGACCGGCCGCGCGCGTCGAAGATCAGGTTGTGCATCGGGCAGTTCATGGGCTTGAGGTAGTAGTCCACGCCCTCGTCGAGCTGCATGGGCGGGTACATGCCGTCGGCGTACCAGTCCAGGTGCCCGGACGTCTCGAAGAGCTTCCCCTTCGTCGCGTGCGGGGTGTAGACGAACTCGTAGCCCTCTTCCTCGTGGCGGCGGCGCGAGTAGTCCTCCATGACCCGGCGGACGATGCCGCCCTTGGGGTGGAAGACGGCGAGGCCGGAGCCGATCTGCTCGGGGATGGAGAACAGGTCCAGCTCGCTGCCGAGCTTGCGGTGGTCGCGCTTCTCGGCCTCGGCGAGGAAGTCCAGGTACGCCTTCAGCTCGTCCTTGGAGGGCCAGGCCGTGCCGTAGATGCGCTGGAGCATCGGGTTCTTCTCGCTGCCGCGCCAGTAGGCGGCCGCGTTGCGCATCAGCTTGAACGCCGGGATGAGGCGGGTGGAGGGCAGGTGCGGACCGCGGCACAGGTCCTTCCAGCACAGCTCGCCGGTCTTGGCGTCCAGGTTGTCGTAGATCGTCAGCTCGCCGGCGCCGACCTCGACGTCCGCGCCGTCGTCGTGCGACGCCGAGCCCTTGAGGCCGATCAGCTCCAGCTTGTACGGCTCGTCCGCGAGCTCCTCGCGGGCCGCGTCGTCGGTGACGACACGGCGGGCGAAGCGCTGCCCGCGCTTCTGGATCTCCTGCATCTTCTTCTCGATGGCCTTGAGATCCTCGGGCGTGAACGGCTTCTCGACGTCGAAGTCGTAGTAGAAGCCGTCCTTGACGGGCGGGCCGATGCCCAGCTTGGCCTCGGGGAACAGTTCCTGCACGGCCTGCGCCATGACGTGCGCGGTGGAGTGGCGCAGGATGTTCAGGCCGTCCTCGGACGAGATCTCGACGCCCTCGACCTCGTCGCCGTCGGACAGTGCGTACGCGAGGTCCTTCAGCTCGCCGCCCACGCGCGCGGCGATGATCGAGCGCTCGCCCGCGAAGAGGTCGGCGGCCGTAGTGCCCGTCGTCACCACGCGTTCTTCCCGCTCGGAATCGCGTTGGATGATCACACGGACGTCTGACACCGGTCTCTCCTGACTGAAGGTGGGGTGCGGCGCCATACCAGGAGCGCGCGCACAGGCGATCGTACCGACCCGACGGCACCGACCGCGAAACGGTTACCGTCCGCCCCCCTTCCGTCACGCCTCCCCGCACGCCTCCTCGAAGAAGTCGAGGTTCTCCTGGAGGGACTTCAGCAGCCGGTCCCGCTCGGCCTCGTCCACCTGCACGGGGACCACTCCCGAGGCGCCGGTGAGCGTGCGGAAGCCGCCCCGGCGCTCCAGCCGGCCGCGCACGCGGACGGGGAGGCCGACGAGGTGGGCGTGGCCGGCGATGCGGTAGTCCTCCTCGCCCAGGGTGACGCGGACGTGCGGGACGTCGGCGCCGGCGAGGACGCGCAGGCGTACGGTGCCCTCGCCGCCCGGCCCGGAGCGGCGCATGCGGACGACGGCGCCGGTGACGGTGACCGGGACGGAGGGTTCGGCGCGCAGGTAGCGGGCGGCGGCCTCGCGGAGCGCGGGCAGGTCGCCGGGTGAGAACTCGACGGGTTCGGCGGAGGGGGCGCAGCCTTCGGGAACGCCGGCGCCGGGTGCCCAGGCGACGGCGACGCGGGCGCCCTCGGTGCCGCGGACGAGGGCGGCGAGCGCCTCGGTGAGTTCCCGGCTGACGCCGGCCTCGACGGCGCCGTCGAAGGCGTCCATGCCGCCGGTGGCCCTGCGGTAGTCGATGGCCTCACGCGCCGCGTGGAGGGCCTGGTGGAGGCGGACGGCGAGGGGCCGGCCGGCGGTCACGGGGACGAAGGCGGTGAGGGTGCGGCCCTCGCCGGCGGGGCCGACGAGGACGTCGTCCAGCAGGACGGCGGCGGAGCGGCGGTGGCGGGCGCCGTAGTAGCCGGCATGCGCGCGTGTGGCGAGCGCGGCGGCGAGCAGCGTGCGCCGGGCGGCGCCGCGCAGGTCGTCGTCGGCGGTCCAGGGAGCGGCGCCGGCGGGTCCGGACGGGGTGTCGCGCCACCAGCGGACCTCGTCGCTCGGTACGGCGAGGGAGATCAGGACCTCGCGCGCGGAGGGGGTGCGGCTGCGGGCGAGGGCGCCGAGGGCCTCGCCGAGCAGGTCGTCGCTGTCGGGGAAGGCGCGGCTCTCGGGGACGAGCAGGCTGGTCGCGCCGTCGGCCGGGCCGGGCGGGGTCCAGCGGCCGTACCGGCCGGGTGCTCCGCCGCGCCGCTGCCAGCCGTGCCGGCGCAGCAGGGCGCCGAGCACGGCGGGGTCGACGTCGGCCGGCTCGGGCGGCCGGTCCCAGGGGAGGTCGTCGGGGTGCGGCCGGACCTGCCGCACCGGCTCGTCGCAGGGACGGTTCCTCATGGTCTGCCTCCCGTCCCGACCCGCGTCATGATCTCGCAGAGCGCCCGGTCGTCGAAGATGCGCGAGGTCGGTATCCGTACGGTGGTCCGGTTCCGGCCGGTGACGGGGTGGCCGGCGAGGTTGCTCCAGTAGCAGCAGTGCCGCAGGTCGAGGCGGTCGTGGCCGGCGCGCAGCCAGTCGTCCTGGGAGCGCGGCACGAGCATGACGACCAGGATCTTGTGCACCGAGACGGGGGTGCGGGCGAGCTTGCGCAGGTGGTCGTTGTCGAGGGTGAAGGAGAACGAGCGCCCCGGGGGGTTCGGCGCGATCTGGTAGGTGGCCTTCAGCTGCACCTTGATCGTGACCTCGTCGTCGACGGTGTGCCCGGGCGCGCTGTGGCTGACGTGCCAGTCGATGCCGTTGTCCGGGAACGGCTGGGACAGCGAGCAGCCCGCCGCGGCGGCGACCGCGTGCAGATAGCCCACCTGCAGTGTCTCCATGCAGGCGGTGGTGGCGAGCGAGCCGCGAAGGTGTCCCGGACGTTCGGGCAGCAGCCCGCCCCGCTCGGGCTGCGCTATGGCCATGACCAACAGCCTTCCAGGGCAAGGGTTTCCCCGCTGCGGGCCGTTGAACTGCAAAGACCCGTACTCCTGTTGTCTCCTCGCGGCGTACGGCGCAAACGGCCCGGGTATCACCAAACGGGCAGAAGACGGAACGCCATCTGCCATGGGTGAGCGAGGAGTTGGGTTGGCATGACGACCTGGTACGAGGGGCCGCTGGCCGCCTTCGACACGGAGACGACGGGCGTGGACGTCGAGACCGACCGGATCGTGTCGGCCGCCGTCGTCGTCCAGGACGCGCCGGGAACCCGGCCCCGGATCAGCCGGTGGCTGGTGAACCCGGGTGTGCCGGTGCCGGAGGCGGCTACGGCGGTGCACGGGCTGACGGAGGAGCACCTCCAGCACAACGGGCGCTGGCCGGCGCCGGTGGTGTACGAGATAGCCGAGCAGCTGGCCGAGCACGCGGCGCTGGGCCGGCCGCTGGTGGTGATGAACGCGCCGTTCGATCTGACGTTGCTGGACCGGGAGTTGCGCCGGCACCGGGCGTCGTCGCTGGACCGCTGGTTCCAGTCGGTGCCGCTCAGGGTGCTGGACCCGCGGGTGCTGGACAAGCACCTGGACCGGTACCGCAAGGGCCGGCGCACGCTGACGGACCTGTGCGCGCACTACGAGGTGACGCTGCAGGACGCGCACGACGCGGCGGCGGACGCGCTGGCCGCGTTGGAGGTCGTCCGGGCGCTGGGCCGCCGGTTCGCGGCCCGGCTGGAGCGCCTGTCCCCCGCCGACCTGCACACCTTGCAGGCGAACTGGCACGCGGCGCAGGCGCGGGGGTTGCAGGCGTGGTTCGCGCGCAGCGGTTCGGAGGAGGTCGTCAGTACGGAGTGGCCGCTCCGGCCGGAGCTGCCGGCGGCCGCGTGAGGGCCTGGCGGCATGCAGAAGGCCGGCCCGCGTCGGCGGACCGGCCTCCTCCCGGTGGGCGATACTGGGTTCGAACCAGTGACCTCTTCGGTGTGAACGAAGCGCTCTCCCACTGAGCTAATCGCCCGGGAACGCACTGAACAATACAGGCCCGGGCCGGGTTCCTTCAAACCGCTTCCAGGTGACGCAGCAGTCCGCGCCGTCCCGCCCGCATCATCAGCCGGTGGTTGAGGCGGAAGAGCGGCCGTCCGGGTACGGCGAGCCGTCTGAGCAGCGGTTTGCGGACGCGGACCTCCTGGTCGTACCGGGCAAGGGTGCCGGGGCCGCCGGGGGTGACCGTCCAGCGGGCCCAGCCGTCGATGTCGCCGGACAGGGTGACCTCCAGGACGCCGGCGGCGGGGTCGCGCCGGGTCTCCCGCACGGTGGACGTGAGGGCGTACGGCAGCGCGGAGCGGATGGTGATCACGCCGGTGCCGTCGTCCAGCCGGGTCACCGCCCGCACCTGCGGCCACCAGCGGGGGTAGTCCTCGGCCCGCTCCAGTGCCGCGTACACGGCGGCCGGCGGGGCGGGCAGGGGCCACACGCTGAGGAAGCGGTAGTGGTTCCATTCCATGGGTCGAGTGTGCGCGAGGTGGTGCGGGGACCGTGGTGCGGGGCCTGCCGGCCGCAGGCGCCGGTCCACCACTCCGTCAGATCGGCCTGGAGTACTCCTCCAAGGTCCCGCCCGGCCGCGGTTCGGCGCCCGCCTTCCGGAAGTTGTGGTCCGGGCTCGGATTCCGGCCCGCACCCGTGACGTCAGATCAAGGCGAATTCCTCGCTTGTCATACTTGCCAAGGAATGTGACGGCGTTTTGGAAAACGTCTCGGGGATTTCCCGCCGGCGGCCTGCGTCTGGGGCTTCTTCCAGAAGGAGTGCTACGTCGGGAAGTCCGTCTTGAGGTGGGTGGGGGCGGCGGCGCCGGGCAGGACGGCCGGCCGTGATGGCCGGCCGTCGGCGCCGGCCGACCCGGTCGCCGAGGATGCGGGCCGCCCGTCGTGCGGCGACCGGCGCGCGGGCCTGGCTCCGGCGCTCGGGCTGCCCGGCCGAGGCCCGCGTCACCGTGATCGGGTGCGCGGCCCCGAGCGTCGTCGCCGTTTCCGCGCGACGCGCCGGTGCGGGAGGCCGGGGGCCCGACCCCCTCGCACCCGCCACCGACCGGCGGGGCGCGGTGCGCATACACCGACGGCCCACCTGCTGGTCGCAGGTGGGCCGTCGGTCCGGGTGGGCGATACTGGGTTCGAACCAGTGACCTCTTCGGTGTGAACGAAGCGCTCTCCCACTGAGCTAATCGCCCGGGCACAGGAAGAAGATTACCCCATGTCAGGGGGTGCCTCCGACCGGCGCTGGACGGCGGAGGCGGTCCGGCCCCCGGGCCGCGTCACTGGTCCTTGATCTTCCACGGCATGACGAGGCCGAACTTCCACAGGTAGATCCCGGCGAGCACGCCGATGATCACGAGTCCGATCACGGTCAGGACGATGTTGCGGCGGCGCACCCTGGGGTCGAGGGCCCGGTGGGCCGCCTCGGTGACCTTGCGCTTGGTCCAGCGGAGCACGAGCTGGGCCCAGACGAACTCGGTCGCCCAGATCGCCATGCCCCCGAAGATCACCACCCAGCCGGGCCCGGGCAGCGGCAGCATGACGATCCCCGCGCCGACCACCGCGAGGCCGACCACGAAGACCCCGACCTGCCAGCTCAGGTGCAGGACCCGGCGGGCCTTGACGAACTCCGGCGCCCGCGAGCCGAGCCCGCTCTCGGCCTCGTGCCCAGCCTCGTGGCCGGTGTCGTGGCCGGTGTCGCTCCGGTCCGCCCTCGCTTTGTCCGCTGCCACGGCGACCTCGCCCGGCTCGTCACTCCCCGTATTCATACAGACAAACCCTACCCGAGTGAATCCAGTCACCGGAATGGCCGTAGATCCGGCACGAGTTCTCGGCCGGAAGAGTTACGTAAACACACGCAAAACCCTCAGAGGGGTTTACAACGGCACCGTAGGTGGCATGTCGATTTCGCCGACGTGCGAATCCCCGAGCGCACACTGAGCGAAAGGCCCTGGCGCTTATGAACACCACGGTCAGCTGCGAGCTGCACCTGCGCCTCGTTGTGTCGAGCGAGTCATCCCTGCCTGTCCCCGCAGGCCTGCGGTACGACACGGCCGACCCCTACGCCGTGCACGCCACCTTCCACACCGGAGCCGAGGAGACCGTCGAGTGGGTGTTCGCCCGCGACCTCCTCGCCGAGGGGCTTCACCGGCCCACCGGCACCGGCGACGTCCGCGTCTGGCCATCCCGCAGCCATGGTCAGGGCGTCGTGTGCATCGCCCTCAGCTCCCCGGAGGGGGAGGCGCTGCTCGAGGCCCCGGCGCGGGCCCTGGAGTCCTTCCTGAAGCGAACCGACGCCGCCGTGCCGCCCGGCACGGAACACCGGCACTTCGACCTGGATCAGGAGCTTTCGCACATCCTGGCGGAGAGCTAGGCCGCGGCCCTCCCGAGCAGCCCGGCGCCGTCCACTCGGGGAGACGGCTCGGGCCAAGACAACCGCATACGGCACAGGCCGTCGCCGTCACCGTGAGTGTCACGGAGGCGGCGTCGGGCCGTCCGCGTCCGGCTGCCCTGTGTATCCGTCCGGGCGCGCTGCGTGCGCCCGGCCCGGCCCGGGAACTCCCGGGCGGCCGGCGGCGTCCTCCCCGCGGGCGAGAGGTCCGGCACACACGGGTGCGGTGGGCGCTGTTGTCGCTACGATCGGCCAGCATCGGCGGGCGTCCGCCCGACCCCCCAGGCCAGGGAGCGAAACGTGCTGATCACCCACGACACCCGGTGCGCCCTCGACACCGTGGTGGATCTGGTGAACACCGCGCCGGAGGACGACGCGGCGGCGGACGGACTGCCCGGTGTCCCGGCTCTTGCGGATTTCGTACGGAGCCACAAGATGAGCGACGTCGGCGTGCTCTCGGAGTTCGACCTCTCCGCGGTGCGCAGGGTCCGGGCGCGGTTCGCGGCGATCTTCGCGGCCCCGGACGCCCGGTCCGCCGCGATGATGATCAACGAGCTGGTCGCCGCCGCGGGCACCACACCCCGTCTGACCGACCACGACGGCTACGACTGGCATGTGCACTACTTCGCACCGGGCGCCTCCGTGGCCGACCATCTCGCCGCGGACTGCGGGATGGCGCTCGCCTTCTTCGTGGTGGCGGGCGAGCAGGAACGGCTGCGGCGCTGCGAGGCCCCGGACTGCCGGCGCGCCTTCGTGGATCTGTCCCGCAACCGCTCGCGCCGCTACTGCGACAGCCGCACCTGCGGCAACCGGCTGCACGTCGCCGCCTACCGGGCCCGGCGCAAGGAGGCGGCGGGCTGAGGGGGCGGCCTGGCCGGGGAGGCGGCGCGGGCCGGGAGCGGCGGGCCGGGGTGTTCTCCGCCCGCCCCGGTGCGACGTCGGTCCCGGCGGGTGGCGCCGGGACGGACGTGTACGGCTCACAGCAGCAGCAGGTCGTGCAGCGCAGCCATGAGCAGCAGACACCCGATCACCGCTAGGAAGATCATCAGCGGTGGCTGGGAAAGGGCGAAGAGGCATCCGCGCGGCTCGTCCTTCTGCGGCGCGGCCTCGCTCTGTTGCGTGTCCAGCATCTCGCGGCCGATGATGGCGCACCCGAGGGGCCGTATGCGATCAACGCTCACGGATCTTGCGGGACTTCGCCGAATACCACGAGGTCTCGTCCGGCTCGTGAACGATTCCGGCCGTCCGGGGACCCACTGTGTCGTTTCAGCCAGTCATGTGACTGTCATATGCCGTGCTTCTTCAGGATGGCCTCGATGTCGCTGAAGTCCTCGCCCGAGCCGCCGGCCCGGGGGCCGGCCGTGGGGCGCGCCGCCGGCCGGGGTGCCCCGCCGAGGGACGGCGCCGAGGCCGCGGGCGCCACCGTGTCCTGCCCGGCCCGCCCCGCAGCCTTGCGTCCGGCGCCGCCGCGCCGCCGCTCCACGGCACGCGTGCCGGCGAACAGCAGCCAGGCCGCGCCCAGCACTGCGAAGCCCGCCCAGGCGGTGGGGCTCAGGGCGGTGTCGGCGAGCCAGCCGACGACCCCGGTCATGACCAGGCCGACCGGCACCAGCGAGTAGGCCGCGAGGCGGGCCGCCGCCAGGAAGCGCTTGCGGTAGGCCGTGACCACCGCGATACCCAGGCCCGCCGCCGACACGGCGGAGCAGACTGTCTCGGCAATCATCCGTCCTCCCGGCGGGCTCGTCCGTCGCTTCCATCGTGCACCGCCCGGTCCCCGCGATGCCATGCCCCGGCCAGACATCAGGGACATCTCCGGGTCGCCTCCTCCTGGAGTGCCGTCCAGGCCCGATGCCCGGAGCGCCGGGCACCGCCCCCCTACCGGCCGAGGTCCCGATTGGGTCGCCCGGTCCCGGCCTGGAAGACTGGGGACATGAGCGACTCCTCCCCCGCACGCACCGAAGCCCTCGTCCTCGACGTCTGGTGCGAACTGCAGTGCCCCGACTGCCGCACCGCCCTGGACGACGTCCGCGCCCTGCGCGCCCGCTACGGCGACCGGCTCGAGCTGCGGCTGCGGCACTTCCCGCTGGAGAAGCACAAGCACGCCTTCGCCGCCGCCCAGGCCGCCGAGGAGGCGCTGGAGCAGGGCAAGGGCTGGGCGTACGTGGAGGCCGTGCTGGAGCGGGTGGCGGAGCTGGACCGTGAGGGAGAACCCCTCCTGGTCGAGGTGGCCCGGGAACTCGGTCTGGACGCGGAGGAGTTCGACACCGCGTTGATCGACGGGCGGCACATCCTGGCCGTCGACGCCGACCAGGCCGAGGGCAAGGCGATCGGCGTGACCGGCACCCCCACGTACGTCATCGGCGGCGAGCGCCTCGACGGCGGCAAGAGCCAGGAGGGCCTGCGCGAGCGCATCGAGGAGATCGCGGACCGGCTGCTGGCCGGCCGGGAGGTCTGACCGGGCGCGGGCGAGGCCGCGGGACGGCTGCGCGGGGCCCGGCGGCGGGGGGGGCCGTCGCCCCGGGCCGCGCGGCACGGGCCCGCTCGGTCCTACAGCAGGGGCTTGCTCAGGGAACGGGTCACCGTCTCGTAGCCGAGTGACGCGTACAGCCGCTCGGCCGGGGTGTTGCCCGCGAACACGTTCAGGCCGAGGATGCTCCGGCCGGCCTCGATCGCCTGGCGTTCCGCCAGCAGCATGAGCGTACGGCCGTGTCCTCGCCCCCGGTGGGCGGCGAAGGTCTCCACGTCGAACACGAACGCCTTGGCGTCCTCCAGGGCCAGCCAGAGGGTGCCCACCCGGGCGCCCTCGTGCTCCAGCACGCTGAAGAGCACGCCCTCGGTCGCGAGCCCGTGCGGCAGCAGCCGCGCGTGGTCGTCGCGGGCCTTGGCCCGGGCCGCGGCCTCGGGGACGCCCCGCCCGATCCACCCGCGCGCGTACCGCTCGCCCTCCGCCTCCCGCCAGGCGGCGAACTCGGCCTCGGTCATGGGGCGGGCGTGGCTGCCCGGCGGCAGCGCGGGCGGGGTGGCGCCGAGGCGTTTCTCCATGCCGCGGTTGCGCACCGTGTAGCCGAGGGCGCCGAACAGGCGCAGCGCGGCGTCCGCCGTGGCGGGCACCACCGCCTCCATCTGTGCGCAGCCCCAGCCCCGGGCCACTTCCTCGGCGGCGAGCGCGGCCACGGTGCCCCGGCCGCGCCGCCGGTCGGGACCGGCGATCCGCAGGTCGACGACGCGGGCCACCGAGGCGCCGAGGGACGGCGAGGTGCCGAGGTGGATCTCGCCGACGGGACGGCTGTTCACGCACACCGCGTAACGGCGGGAACGGGATCCGTCGGGATGCTGCTGGAGCGGCTCGGCCGGCCGCAGGGTCGTGGTCATCACAGGTGTTCTACCCAGGTCGACCGCCCGCGTCAGCCCGTTTTCCGGCTCAGGGATCCAGGTCCCGCCCGGCCTGCGCGTCGAAGATCCGCATGGCCTCGGCGGTCACCGGGCCGCCGGTGCCGGGCAGTTCGCGGTCGTCGATCCGGTGCAGGGCCTGTACGTCCCGCAGGGTGGAGGTCAGGAAGACCTCGTCGGCGCGCTGGAGGACGTCCAGCGGCAGGTCGGTCTCCTTGGCGCCGACCCACTCGACGACCAGGGCCCGGGTGATGCCGGCCAGACACCCGGAGGTGACGGGCGGGGTGTGGATCTCGCCGTCCAGGACGACGAAGACGTTGGAGCCGGTGCCCTCGCAGAGCTGTCCGACCGTGTTGCCGAACAGCGCCTCGGAGGCGCCGTGTTGGTGGGCGCGGGCCAGGGCGACGACGTTCTCGGCGTACGAGGTGCTCTTCACGCCGGCGAGGGCGCCGCGTTCGTTGCGGGTCCACGGAACGGTGATCGCCGCCGTGGAGTCGGGGCGGCGGCTGGTCTCGCCGACGGCGACCACCAGGGTCGGGCCCTCGTCGCCGCGGTCGGAGCCGAGCGGGCCGTGGCCGCCGGTGTAGGTGATCCGCAGCCGGCCCAGCGGCAACGGGTCCGCCTCCAGGACGGCCGCACAGGCGCGGCGCACCTCGTCGTGGTCGGGGTCGGGCAGGCCGAGGCTGCGGGCCGAGCGGGTCAGCCGGTCCAGGTGCCGGGTGAGCGCGAACGGCGTGCCCTGGACCGCCTTGACGGTCTCGAAGACGCCGTCGCCGACGGTCAGTCCGTGGTCGAGGACGGAGATCCTGGCGGATTCCAGGTCCCGCAGCTCGCCGTCCAGCCAGATCCTCATAGGAGCGCCCCCTCGGTCTCGTCGTACGCCCCCGACGCTACCGCGAGCAGCCGCGACGCCTTCAGCTCGGTCTCCCGCCACTCCCCCTCCGGGTCGGACCCCCAGGTGATGCCGGCACCGGTGCCGAAGCGCAGGGCGCCCGCGGCGCGGTCGATCCAGAAGGTGCGGATGCCCACGGCCAGCTCGGCGGTGCCCCGGTCGGCGTCCACCCAGCCGATGCCGCCGCAGTACGGGCCGCGCGGCGCCGTCTCCAGCGCCTCGATGATCGTCAGGGCGCTCGGTTTGGGTGCGCCGGTGACCGAGCCGGGCGGGAAGGCCGCGGCCAGCAGCTCCGGCCAGCCGGCGTCCGCCCGCAGCTCGCCGCGGACGGTCGAGACGAGGTGGACGAGCCCCGGGTGCTTCTCCACGGCGCACAGGTCGGGGACGGTCACGCTGCCGGTCGCGCAGACGCGGCCGATGTCGTTGCGGACCAGGTCCACGATCATCACGTTCTCGGCGTGGTCCTTCTCCAGCAGGTCCGCCTCGGTGCGTCCGGTGCCCTTGATCGGTCCCGACTCGACCGTGCGGCCGGCGCGGCGCAGGAACAGCTCGGGCGAGGCGGTGGCGATCTCCACGCCGTGTTCCGGCAGCCGGATCGTTCCCGCGTACGGCGCCGGGTTGCCGCGGGCCAGCAGCGCGGTCAGGGCGTCCACGTCGGCGCCGGGGCCGGCCGGCGCGCTGAGCACGCGGCAGAGGTTGGCCTGGTAGACCTCGCCGGCCGCGATGTGCTCGCGGATGCGGTGGACGGCCGCCGTGTACGCGGCGCGGTCCAGGGAGGAGGTCCAGTCCCCCGGCCGCGGTCCCCGCCATCCGCCGGGCACCGGCGCGGGCACCGGCTCCTCGCGTACGTCCGCGAAGCGCGCGCAGGTCAAGCGGCCCTCGAAGTCCGCGCAGACGGCCCAGAAGCCGGTGGAGTCCAGGGCGGCCGGATCGCTGGTGACGTCGAGGAGGCCGGTGGCGACGCGGTCGCCGAAACGGGCCAGCGGGGGGAGGCCGGATGGGTGGTGGAGCACGTGGTCGAGTCTAGGGCGGGTGTCCGGGAGGCGGCCGCGGGATGTCCCGGAGGGGGCCCTGACCACGGGGTCCCCCGGACGCACCGCAGCACGCTGCGCAAACGCGTTTTTGTGCTGGCCCGGGAATCCGCTAGAGTTCAACACGTCGCCGGGACGCGGAAGCGGACCGAAACGACAGGCGGACGTAGCTCAGTTGGTAGAGCGCAACCTTGCCAAGGTTGAGGTCGCGAGTTCGAGCCTCGTCGTCCGCTCGAAGGAGAAGGGGTCGTCCCGATCCCCTTACACTCCTGGTGGAGTGGCCGAGAGGCGAGGCAACGGCCTGCAAAGCCGTCTACACGGGTTCAAATCCCGTCTCCACCTCCAAGGACGATTAGCTCAGCGGGAGAGCGCTTCCCTGACACGGAAGAGGTCACTGGTTCAATCCCAGTATCGTCCACTGGATCTTCGGATCCCGGGTCTTCTCGGAGATCCCGCCCGCGCGATTAGCTCAGCGGGAGAGCGCTTCCCTGACACGGAAGAGGTCACTGGTTCAATCCCAGTATCGCGCACTGCCTGTGACTCACGGGTCACAGCCCGCGGACGATTAGCTCAGCGGGAGAGCGCTTCCCTGACACGGAAGAGGTCACTGGTTCAATCCCAGTATCGTCCACGCAGCAAGGAGCCCCCGGCCGTCTCGACGGCCGGGGGCTCCTGCGCGTGCCCAGCGGGTGATCAGCTGGAGAAGAGCATGTGCCCGAAGCTCTTGTGGCGGTGGTGGCCGTAGTGACCGTGACCGCCGTGGCCGCCGTGCGGGGCGCCCCAGGCGGGTGCGGGCGGAGCCGCCGGGTAGGCCTGCGGTGCGGCGGGCGGGGGCGGCGGGGCCGGCTGCGACCACTGGGCCTCCAGGCGGGTCAGCGCCTCCAGCTCGCCGTAGTCGAGGAAAATGCCGCGGCAGCCGCTGCACTGCTCGATCTGGACGCCGTTGCGGTTGTAGGTGTGCATCGGCGCATGGCACTTCGGACACTGCATGGTCGGCTCAACTCCTCGCCGGTCGGTCGTGCTTCGTGTTTCCCCAGGACAGACTCCGCCGGGCCCCGGGCGGTTGCAGCCTGGGCCGGGAATCAGGGCGCGGGACGCGGGAGACGCGGGAAGCCGGCGGGGACGGACGGCATGCGCGCGCACGCGTCCACCACGGCCTGTTCCACCTCGTCCAGCGGGCGGTCCGCGGCGAGCGCCTTCGTGACCGCGAGGGCCGCCGTCTGCACGGTGAGCGCGCGGGCCGGGACGTCCAGGGCGGTCCAGGGGTCGCCGTCCGCGGGCACGGCCGGGCCGCCGGCCTGCCGGTAGGCGGTCAGGAAGCGGGTCCACTCCTCGGGCGGGAGGAGTCCGCAGGCGTACCAGGCGGCGGGGCGGGCGAGGTCCCAGGCCGGCACGCCGGCACCGAGGTCGTCCACGTCGATCAGCTGCCACGGGCCGTCCGGCGCGGGGTGCCGGACGAGCTGGCCGAGGTGCAGGTCGCCGTGGCAGAGGGCCGGCGGGCCGGGCATCGGCGCCCGCGCGCGGGCCCAGGCGGGCAGGGCGGCCCAGGCCTCCAGGACGGGCCGGGCGGCCGGGTGCGCGGCCCGGCCGGGCGTCGTGCGCAGGGCCGCGCGGAGCCGGTCGAGCGCGCGGGCGGCTTTGACGGGTCCGCGCATCGGGGGGAGGCCGGCGGGGACGGGGGTGCGGTGCAGGGGGGCGAGGAGGGTGGCGGCGGCCTCCCAGGGAGCGGCGTCCGGGTCGTCCGGGTCCACGGGGACGCCGTACGGCCAGAAGGTGACCAGACGGTCCCGCAGGGTGGCCGTGACCGGGGTGAGCGGGGGCAGGAGCAGGCCGGGGAGGCGGGCGGCCGTGGCGACGCGGAGGGTGAGCGCGGCGGGGTCGGTGTCCGGGGCGTGGGCCTTGGCGACGGTGGTGTCGTGGCGGACGACGGTGGCGTCCCGGCGGTCGGCCAGGGGGGTGCTGGGGCAGGAGCAGGGAGCAGCGGGGGTACGGGGGTGAGCGGCGGCCTTGGCCCGGTCGGCCAGCGCGGAGACGAGGGCGGGGTCGTCGGTCCCGGCGGCTCCGGTGTCGGTGTCTGCGGTCAAGGAGGGCCTCGGGACGGGCTGGGGCGGGGTGCTCGGGTGAGGGTACCGGGGTGCGGGCGGCGGGGGTCGGGCGAACCGGGTGAGACCGCCCCGGGTGCCGCACGGCCGTGCGCACCGCAGGCCGGCGACGCCGGGGAACGGCCAATGCCGGCGCAGCTCCCCAGCTGCGCCGGCATTTGTGCCGTCCGCCGTACCCCCGTCCCCACGGGGTTTCATGGATGGATTCCCCGCCCGGACCGCTCTTCCGGGCCTGGGGACGCCGCTCAGCGCCCCAGCATCGCACCCACGGACGACGCCTGTGTGGCCACCGTCTCCCAGCCGTCGAAGACGAGCAGGAGCAGGGCCGCCAGGGGAAGGGCCATGAGCGTCGCCACCAGGGGGTGGCGGCGGCCCGTCCGGCGGGGGGCGAGCGCCGTGCGTCGCGGTGCCGTGTGGGCCATGGTCCCTCTCCTGACCGTTTCGGTTGTCGTCGGCAGCGGCGGGTGGTGACCTCGGGGGACGAGTGCTGCACCCGCCGCTTGACCTCAAATCTAGGCGCGCGGCTCCCACCGGGCGTCATGCCCGCGTACCGATTGCCGGGCCTCCATGAGGATGAGCCGTGACCTGCGACGTACTCCCCTGGGTGGAGACGTGGGCCGGCGTCTCGGGGTCTTCCCGGAGGGGTAGCCCGCTTCGTCCTGTTATTTCCGGCGCGCTCTATGGGATGAGTTGAGTGACTTCGATCACTCCCGTCCGGGTCGGAGGGAGCGCCGGGGGTGGACCGGCATCCGCGGCGCGGGCGCGGTCGCGGGTCGCCGCCGGGCACGGGCCGGTGGGCGTACCGGCCCGTGCACCGCGGCCCAGCAGGACGTCAACCGGCCTGCCCCACCGACCGGTTGAGGCCACCGGTGGCGCGAAGTCGCCGCCCGCCGGAGCCTGCTGACCGCCTTTCACCTCCCCCGGACGGCCGACACAATCCATCCGGCCCGGAGGGCGCGGCCTCTGCGCGCCGGCGGCCGTGGAAACGTAAGCTGTGCCACGTCACAGGGACCGGGCAGCGGGGATGAACATGGCGATGATGCGCCTGAGGCGCGAGGACCCGCGCGTCGTCGGCTCGTTCAGGCTTCACCGACGGCTCGGCGCGGGCGGGATGGGCGTGGTCTATCTCGGCTCCGACAAGAAGGGGCAGCGGGTCGCCCTGAAGGTGATCAGGCCCGATCTCGCGGAGGACCAGGAGTTCCGGTCGCGCTTCGCGCGCGAGGTGTCGGCGGCCCGGCGGATCCGCGGCGGGTGCACGGCCCGGCTGGTCGCCGCGGACCTGGAGGCCGAGCGGCCCTGGTTCGCCACCCAGTACGTACCGGGCCCGTCGCTGCACGACAAGGTCGCCGAGGAGGGCGCTCTTGGCGCAGCGGACACGGCGGCGATCGGCGCGGCCCTGTCCGAGGGGCTGGTCGCCGTGCACGAGGCCGGGGTCGTCCACCGGGACCTGAAGCCCTCCAACATCCTGCTGTCCCCGAAGGGGCCGCGGATCATCGACTTCGGCATCGCCTGGGCCACCGGTGCCTCCACGCTCACCCACGTGGGCACCGCGGTCGGCTCCCCCGGCTTCCTCGCCCCGGAGCAGGTGCGCGGGGCCGCGGTCACCCCGGCCACCGACGTCTTCTCCCTGGGCGCGACCCTGGCGTACGCCTCGACCGGCGACTCGCCGTTCGGGCAGGGCAGTTCCGAGGTGATGCTGTACCGGGTGGTGCACGAGGAGCCGCAGCTGTACGGCGTCCCGGACGCGCTGGCCCCGCTGATCCGGGCCTGCCTGGCGAAGGACCCGGACGAGCGGCCCAGCACGCTCCAGCTGTCGCTGCGGCTGAAGGAGATCGCCGCCCGGGAGGCGCAGGGCCTGGACGGCGTGCGGCCGCCCTCGCCGCGTGCCGCCGAGGCGGACCGGCCCACCGGACGGCTCGCCGACACCTACCCCGAGCAGCAGCGCACCCAGCGGCGAGCCTCCCCCGGTACCCCGCTGCCGCGCGGCGGCACCCCCGCCCGGGGCGGCGCGCCCTCGGTGTCCTCCAGGGGCGGGGTGTCCTCGCGCGGCGAGGTGCCGTCCCGTGGCGGGGCGTCCTCGCGCGGCGGGGTGCCCTCACGCGGCGCCGGGTCCTCCCGGCCGGGTACGGCGCGCCCCACCCCGGTGCCGCGCGGCAGGGGTCCGCGCTCCGGTGGCGGCCGGCCCGCTCAGCGCGGTGGTTCCGGCCGGCCGCGGCAGCGCCCTACGGGGAGCCTGCTGCGGCCGGCCAATCCGCGGCTGCTGCGCCAGCGCCTGTTCGTGTTCGTGGTGGTCACGCTGCTCGTGGCGCTCGGCATCGCGGTGGCCCAGGGCTGCCAGGGACCGGCGCGCGGGCTCGGCGACGACGGCGTCCCCCGGCAGCGGCACACCCAGCCGGGCCACTTCCCGCTGGGCGAAGCGACGTTCGTGCCGAACCCGGACACGTCCGCCGTGAGCCGCGACGCCGGTAACTGAGGGCCGCCCGCGGGGCGGTTCGGCGGGCCGGGGTGTGCCCGGTCAGGACTCCGGCCGGCCCGTGGCCACCGCGTAGAAGGCGACCGCCGCTGCCGCGCCCACGTTGAGCGAGTCGACGCCGTGGGACATCGGGATGCGGACCCACTCGTCGGCGGCGACCAGCGCCCGCGTGGACAGTCCGTCGCCCTCGGCGCCGAGCATCAGCGCCACCCGGTCCATCCTGTGCGGGGCGGCCTCGTCGAGGGTGCGGGCCTTCTCGTCCGGAGTGAGCGCGAGCAGGGTGAAACCGGCCTCGCGCACCGAGTCCAGGCTCTTGGGCCAGGTCCCCAGCCGGGCGTAGGGCACCGAGAACACCGCGCCCATGGAGACCTTGACGCTCCGCCGGTACAGCGGGTCGGCGCAGTCGGGCGACAGCAGCACCGCGTCCATGCCGAGGGCCGCCGCCGAGCGGAAGATCGCGCCGATGTTGGTGTGGTCGTTCACCGACTCCATGACCACCACCCGGCGGGCGGAGCGGAGCAGTTCGCCGGCCGTCGGCAGCGGCTTGCGCTGCATGGAGGCGAGGGCGCCGCGGTGCACGTGGTAACCGGTGACCCGTTCGGCGAGTTCGGGGCTGACGGCGTAGACCGGCGCGGGGAGTTCGTCGATGACGTCGCGCATGACGTCGATCCACTTGGCCGAGAGCAGCATCGACCGCATCTCGTAGCCGGCGTCCTTCGCCCTGCGGATGACCTTCTCCCCCTCGGCGATGAACAGGCCCTCGGCGGGCTCGCGCCTGCGGCGCAGCTCCACGTCGGTCAGGCCCGTGTAGTCGGCCAGGCGCGGGTCGTCGGGATCCTCGACGGTGATGAGATCGGCCACGGGGTGATACTGCCTTGTCCTGGAGGTGGTGCCAACGGTCGGGAAGAGCTGGGTTACCCCGGGTTACGCATGATCAGGCCGGGGTCAGGCCACCGGCGCGGGGCCGACCCGCACCACGTCGCCGATGACGATGACCGCCGGGGGCCGCACGTCCTCGGCACGGACCGCCTCGGCGACCGTGGCCAGGGTGGCGTCCACGCGCCGCTGCGCGGCCGTCGTCCCCTCCTGCACCAGGGCGACCGGCGTCGCGGGCGGCCTGCCGTGGGCGACGAGCGTCTCGGCGATCTTCCCGATCTTGTCGACGCCCATCAGGACCACCAGGGTGCCGGTGAGCTTGGCCAGCGAGGCCCAGTCGACCAGGGAGCGCTCGTCGTCGGGCGCCACATGGCCGCTGACCACGGTGAACTCATGGGCTACCCCCCGGTGCGTGACCGGGATGCCGGCCGCGCCCGGCACCGAGATCGAGCTGGAGATGCCCGGGACCACGGTGCACGGGATGCCGGCCTCGGCGAGCGCCTGGACCTCCTCCATGCCCCGGCCGAAGACGAACGGGTCGCCGCCCTTGAGCCGGACGACCGCCTTGCCCTGCTTGGCGTGCTCGACGAGCGCGTTGTTGATGGCCTCCTGGGCCATGTACCGGCCGTACGGGATCTTCGCCGCGTCGATCACCTCGACGTGCGGGGGGAGCTCGGCGAGCAGGTCGCGCGGGCCGAGCCGGTCGGCGATGACGACGTCCGCCTCGGCGAGCAGGCGCCGGCCGCGGACCGTGATCAGGTCCGGGTCGCCCGGGCCGCCGCCGACCAGGGCCACGCCCGGGGTGCGGGTGCGGTGGTGCGGGGCGACGAGGGTGCCGTCGCGCAGGCCCTCGACGACCGCGTCCCGGATGGCCGCGGTGTGCCGGGGGTCGCGGCCCCGCGCGTGCGTGGTGAGCACGGCGACGGTGACGCCCTCGCTGTGGCCGGTCGCCGGGGTCCAGGCGGTCGCCTGGTCGGCGTCGTCGGAGCGGACGCACCAGACGCGGTGGCGCTCCGCCTCGGCGGAGGCGGCCGTGTTCGCCGCGGGGTCGCTGGTGGCGATGAGGGCGTACCAGGCCTCGGCGAGGTCGCCGTCCGCGTACCCGCGCCGCACCCAGGTGATCTCGCCCGCGTCCGCCATGGCCTCCACCGAGGGGGTCGCCTCCGGGGAGACGAGGACGATGTCCGCGCCGGCCGCGATGAGCGCCGGGAGGCGGCGCTGGGCGACCTGGCCGCCGCCGAGGACGACCACGCGACGGCCGGAGAGGCGGAGACCTACGGGGTAGGCGGGGTGTTCGGCCATGAGGGACGGCTCCTCGTGCAGCTGTGCGATGGGCGCGCTGCACCTTCGGAGCGGCCCTGACGTGCAGATTTTAAGCGGAGGGCAGGGTACGGGGCACGGGTGGTCCGGCAGCTGAACACCGGACCGCCCGTGCCGCCGGGCCTACTTCTCCGTGACCCCCGCCGAATCGAACGTGGCCACCTCGTGCATGGCCCGCGCCGTGCTCTGCACCAGCGGCAGCGCGAGCAGGGCGCCGGTGCCCTCGCCGAGACGGAGGTCCAGGTCGACCAGGGGGCGCAGGCCCAGCTTGTTCAGGGCCGCCACGTGGCCCGGCTCCGCGCTGCGGTGGCCGGCGATGCAGGCCGCGAGGACCTCCGGGGCGATGGCGCGGGCCACGAGGGCGGCCGCGCCGGCGCTCACGCCGTCCAGGATCACCGGCGTGCGCAGCGAGGCACCGCCGAGCAGCAGGCCCACCATGGCCGCGTGCTCGAAGCCGCCGAGCGCCGAGAGGACGCCGATCGGATCGGCCGGGTCCGGCTGGTGGACTTCCAGGGCGCGGCGGACGACCTCCGTCTTGCGGGCGAGCGTCTCGTCGTTGATGCCCGTCCCGCGCCCGGTCACCTCCGCCGGGTCGGCGCCGGTGAACACGGAGATCAGCGCGGCGGAGGCGGTGGTGTTGGCGATACCCATCTCACCGGTGAGCAGGGCCTTGTTGCCGGCCGCCACCAGGTCGCGGGCGGTCTCGATGCCGACCTCGATGGCCGCCTTGGCCTCCTCGCGGGTCATCGCGGGTCCGGTGGTCATGTCGGACGTGCCGCCGCGGATCTTGCGGGGCAGCAGGCCGGGGGTGGCCGGCAGGTCGGCGGCGACACCCACGTCCACGACGCACACCTCGGCGCCGACCTGACTGGCGAAGGCGTTGCAGACGGCGCCCCCGCCGAGGAAGTTGGCCACCATCTGGGCGGTGACCTCCTGCGGCCAGGGGGTGACGCCCTGGGCGTGCACGCCGTGGTCGCCGGCGAAGATGGCGACGGCGGCGGGCTCCGGGATCGGCGGCGGACACTGCCGGGACAGCCCGCACAGCTGTGCGGAGATGATCTCCAGCATGCCGAGCGCGCCGGCCGGCTTGGTCATGCGCTTCTGGCGCTCCCACGCCTCGCCGAGCGCCTTGGCGTCGAGCGGGCGGATCTGTGCGACGGTCTCGGCAAGCAGGTCGTGGGGTTCCTCTCCGGGCAGGGCGCGGCGGCCGTACGTCTCCTCGTGCACCACCCAGGACAGGGGGCGTCGCTTGGACCAGCCGGCCTGCATCAGCTCGGGCTCGTCCGGGAACTCGTCGACGTACCCGACACACAGGTAGGCGACGACCTCCAGGTGCTCGGGCAGGCCGAGCGCGCGGACCATCTCCCGCTCGTCGAAGAAGCTGACCCAGCCGACGCCGAGGCCTTCGGCGCGGGCGGCGAGCCAGAGGTTCTCCACCGCGAGCGCCGAGGAGTAGGGCGCCATCTGCGGCTGGGTGTGACGGCCGAGCGTGTGCCGGCCGCCGCGGGTGGGGTCGGCGGTGACGACGATGTTGACCGGGGTGTCGAGGATGGCCTCGATCTTCAGTTCCTTGAACTGCTTGGCCCGGCCCTTCGGCAGCGACCTGGCGTACGCCTCGCGCTGCCGCATCGCCAGTTCGTGCATGGTCCGCCGGGTCTCGGCGGACCGGATGACGACGAAGTCCCAGGGCTGCGAGTGGCCCACGGACGGCGCGGTGTGCGCGGCCTCCAGGACCCTGAGCAGCACCTCGTGCGGGATGGGGTCGCTGCGGAAGCCGTTGCGGATGTCGCGGCGCTCGCGCATCACCTTCAGGACGGCCTCGCGCTCGGCGTCGGCGTAGCCCGGCGCGGCGGGGCCGGCGGCCTGGCGTGCCTCCGCCACCGGGACCGTGTCCTCCTCCTGGTCGGCGCCCCTGGTCCGCAGGTCCTCCGCGTGCTGGACGACATCGGGGGCGGGCGCCGGGGCAGGCTCGCCGTCGCGGGGTGCGGGCAGGACGAGGGGGTGCGGCGGGGTGGGCGCCAGGTGCGGGGTGGTGGGAACCTGTCCCTCCACCGGCACGAACTCCCCGAGCGGCCGAGGATCCGCGCCCACGGGGAGCCCGGAGGGCAGCGGCTGCTCCGGGACCTGGGCGGGCTCCTGCGCGGGGCCCTGCGAATGCGGGGCGTCGGGCACGGCGGCGTCCGGCTGCGGGACGGCCGGGGCGCCGGGGGCCTGCGGGACGCTCTCGGCGAGCTGCGGACCCTGGAGCACGGCCGGCTCGGCCACCCCTACGGTCTCGGCGGCGCTGTCACCGGCGGGCGCGGCGGGCACGGGGGCCTGCCCGGCGGCGGCTGCGGGTACGGGCGCCTGCGCCGGGTCGGCGTGAGGTGCCGGGTCGGCTTGGGGAACCGGGTCGGCTCGGGGTGCTTCCGCGGGGGCCGGGGCGGCTGGCTCCGGCGCCTGGACGCCGTCACCGTGCGGTGCCTCCGCGACGGGGGCGGTGGGCTGCGGTGCCTGGGCGACGGCGGGCTCGGCTCCGACGGCGGGCTCGGCGACGGCCGGCTCGGCGCTGTCGACGGTCACCTGGACGGGCGCGTCCTGAGGCTGGGCGCCGGCCGCTTCCTCAGGCTGGACGGTGGCCGCTTCGTGCGTCGCGGCCGCGTTCTGGACGGCAACCGCGTCGGCGGACTCCATCACACCCTGGGGGGTGACGGCGGCTTGGGCTTCGGCGGGCGCCTGAGCCTCTGCGGGAAGGCGGGGCTGTGCGGCGTCGGCGGCTTGCGCGACGGCGACCTCCGGCACCTCGGCGATCTGGCCGCCGCTGGGGACCTGGGCGGCGTCGGCGGCCTGCGGGGCACCGGCGGGCTGCGCCACGTCAGTGACATCCCCGGCTTCGGCGGCCTGCGGCACCTCGGCGACCTGGACTTCATCCGCAGCCGGCACCGCGTCGGAAGCCTGCCCAGCGGCAGCCGCCTGCGCGGGCTCGGCGAACTTAGCCGCTTCGGCAGCGTGCGCGACGACCTGCTCCGCAGCCGCGACCCCACCGACACCGGCGACCTGCACGGCCTCCGCAACCAGCACAGGCTCGGCAACCTGCACAGCCTCGACGGGCTGAGCCGCCTCGGCAGCCTGCGCGACGAGCTGCTCCGCAGGCGCGGCCTCCCCGACACCGGCAACCTGCACGGCCTCCGCAACCTGCACAGGCTCGGCGACCTGCACAGCCTCGACAGGCTGAGCCGCCTCGGCAGCCGGCGCAACGTCGGATGCCTGCGCGACGACCTGCTCCGCAGCCGCGACCTCCCCAGCACCGGCAACCAGCACAGGCTCCGCAACCTGCACAGCCTCGACAGGCTGAGCCGCCTCGGCGGGCTGCGTGACCTCGGCGGGCTGCGCCTGCACGGGCTCGGCGGACTGCGCCGGCTCGGCCGGCTCCGCCGGTGTCGGCGGCTGAGCCGCGTCCCCGGCCACTTCCTGGGCCGCCGCCCCGGCGACCGCCACCGCCTCCGCGGCCCCCTCGGCACCGGTGGCCTCCGAGGGCGGCGCGCCGGTCGGTGCGGCCTGTCCCGGCACCGCCTCGGCCGGAACGCTCCGGACCTCCGCCGTCGGCGGCACCCCGTGCGCCGGTCCCGGCGCTCCGTCAGCGGCCTGTACCGCAGCGGGCGCCGCGTCGGCGGCGGGCCCGGCGTCACCGGAAGCCGCGCCCGGCGTCGCCGGTGCCGTGTAGACCCCGTCGTGCGCGTGGGCCGGCTGGACGCCGTCGTGACCGTGGACGACCTGCACGTGGCCGGTGTCGGCCGGGGAGGACGCCTGGCCGGTGAGCCGGGCCACCGCGGCCTGGGCCGCGTCGGAGGGGCCAACCGTTTCGGCAGCCGGGGCCTGCGGGGCGGCCTGTGCCGCGCCCCAGGGTGCCGCGCTCTGCGGGGCCGCCTGCGACTGGGCTTCGAGGTATTCGGGGCCGCCCACTGCCGGTCCCGGCTGCCGTACCGGCGCTCCCGCGGGGCCGCGGTCGGCGAGGGAGCGGACCGGGCTGGCGGAGGTGTCGGGGATCGGCGGGCCGAGGTGCAGCGGGCGGCGCGGCGGCTGCGGGGCGGCCGTCGGGTCGTGCGGCGCCGAGAGGATGGGCGACGGCGGCACCGACGCCGGGCCCGCATCGGGCAGGCGGACACCGCTGAGGTCGACCGAGCCGCTGTCACGTCCGGCCGTCTCGTGCGGGCCCGGCTCGTGGACGGCCTCCACCACCGGTTCCGGAGCGGGTGGCGGCACCTCGTTGCCCCACGCGCCCTGGGCACCCGGCAGCAGCAGGTCTTCGTCCTCGGCGGGAGCCTCGGAGAGGTAGGTGTACGCACCGTGCGCGGGGACGCCCGGCTGCTCCACCATGCCTGCGCTCTCCGGCTGCCCCTCGCCCGGGACCTGGCCGGTGTCGGTCATGCGTACCCCTCGCCCATCGGTTAGTGCTCCTACGACCAGCTCACCCGGAACGGCGCACCGACCGCCCGCAGTGAAGAACGAGCGTCCGTGCCCAGCGGCACGAACGACCCGCCGGAAAAGGCGACAAAGCCATTCAGTGGCATTGTCCCGGTCGCCGTGCCGTCGCGACAGCAAGATCCGCGACAGCCCGTTGTGGACTGCGCCACGTTGCGCGTCCTCCGGTTCCGCCGTACCACACCCACCCCAAAACGGGCGTGCGTTCCGGACATTGGTGAACGAAGTTCGGCCCACCGGTGCGGTACAACGATCGGCCAGCCTACCGCGCGCGGTACGACAACAGGATCACGGGGCGCGGTCCGGCAATACCCCGCTGAGCAGGAACGCCACGTTCCGCTCGGTCTCCGTCCAGGCCCGGGTGTCGAGTTCGACGGACTGGAGCAGGGCGCACTCGACCCGGTATCCGTGCTCGGTCAGGTCGCGGCCGACGCGTTCGGCGGCGTCCCGGGTGGCGGCGTGCGTGACGATCCGCTGCGGGCGCCGGTCGGCGACCGCGGAGACGACGGCCGGTCCCCCGCCGCCGACCCGTACGACGTCCGGTTCGTGCAGGTTTTCGAGGACGTGCGGGGCGCTGCCGTGGACGATCTGGAGCTGGACGCCGAAGCGGCGCGCGGCGTTCTCGGTGCGGGCGCAGGCCGCCGGGTCGTGGTCGACGGCGATGACGGCCGCGCCGGCGCGCGCGGCCTCGGTGGCGAACGCGCCGCTGCCGCAGCCGATGTCCCAGACGAGGTCGCCGACGCGCGGGCCGAGACGGGCGAGTTGGGCGGCGCGCAGCAGCTGGGTCTCGCCCTCGCCGAGACCGCCGGCCGCACCGGCGCCGTAGCTCTCGTCGGGCTGCACCCAGCCGCGCGGTCCGGCGCCCGGGTCGCGTCCGGCGATCCAGCCGCCGCCCTCCTGCGCGCCGGCCGGTCCGCCGATGACGATGACGACGTTGGGGTCGCGCCAGGTGTGGTCGGCGGCCTTGTCCGAGGTGACGACGCTGACCTGTTCGCGTTCGGTGCCCAGTTCCTCGCAGATGACGAAGGTGCGGGGCACGCCCTCCAGGAGGAGGCCGAGTTCGGCGGGGCCGGCGCCCGGCGAGGTGAGGACGGCGACCTTGGTGTGGGCGCGGCAGACGTTCACGGCGCGGCGCAGGCTGCGCGGGTGGGCGACGACGACCTGGGCGTCGTCCCAGGGCATGCCGGCGCGGGCGAAGGCGGCGGCGACGGAGGAGACGGCGGGGACCACCTCCACCTCCAGGCCGAACTCCGGGGCGCGCAGGGTGCGCACGACGCCGAAGAAGCCGGGGTCGCCGTCGGCGAGCACGACCGCGGTGCCGCGGTGGGCGGCGATGCGGCGGGCGGCCAGGGCGGGGCTGCCGAGGCGGACGCGTTCGGCGGTGGGCGGGAGTTCGGGCAGCGCCAGGTGGTGGGCGGCGCCGGCCACGAGGGTGGCGGCTCCGAGGGCGGCCCGTGCCGCGTCGGTCGGCGGCGAGCCGTCCCAGCCGATCACCGTGACCCGGTCGGCCATCGTCGTCAGTCTCCAGTGGTTCTGCGCGGGTCTTGGGGGGAAGAGCCCGGGGCGGGCTCCGTGAGCGTACCTGGTGGTGCCGGGGAGGCTCAGTTCCAGTCCGAGTACGACGTGAAACCCCCGCTGTCGGCCGGCTGCTCGCCGGCCCCGGCGAGGTCCTCCGGGAGCAGGCTCCAGACGATGACGTCCGTGCGCACCTCGGTCCAGGCACCGTCCCCGGTCCTGGCGCGGGCTGTCCAGGCGTTGCGCAGGACGCCCTCGCTGATGCAGCCGATCTTCTGGGCCACCTGCTGGGAGGCGGTGTTGTCGGCGGCGGTGCGCAGTTCGAGCCGTTCGAACTTCTGGTCGTGGAAGAGCCACTGCGCGGTGGCGAGGACGGCTTCGGAGGCGTAGCCCTCGCCGCGCGCCCAGGGGGCGATGACGTAGGCGATCTGGCTGGAGCGGACGCGCCAGTCGGTGTTCCTGAGGTGGACGACGCCGACGAGCCGCTGGGTGAGGAACTCGGTGACGGCGAGGACTATCCCGCGCCCTGCGGTGCGTTCGCCGGGGGCGACGCGGGTGATCCACCGGTGGGCGTCGGCCTCGGTGTAGGGGTGCGGGACGGTGGTCCAGGCGACGACCTGCTCGTCGTTCATCATGTCCGCCAGTGCGGGCGCGTCGTCCTCGTCGAGGGGGCGCAGCACCAACCGCTCCGTGCTGATGGAGATGTTGGGGAAGGTGCTCGTCATGCGCCGCTCCGTAACCTTCGGAAATTCCTCGAGAGACCGTCAGGACCGTCAGGTCTGCTGAACTGCCCAGCATGCAGCATGGGACCACTGAACCGCACGACGGGGTCCACACCCGGTGAGGGAGTGGACCCCGTGCGTCGCGAGGACGGCGGTGGCGCCGGCGGCGAGGGTGCCGTCCGTGCCGCCGCCCCTGACGGCTCAGAAGGACGGGATGACCGAGCCCTGGTACTTGTCCTCGATGAACTTCTTGACCTCGGGCGAGGTGAGGAGCTTGGCGAGCTTCTTCACGCGCGGGTCCTTCTGGTTGCCCTCCTTGACCGCGAGGAAGTTGCCGTACGGGCTGTTCTTCGCGGACTCCAGGACCAGGGCGTCCTTGGCGGGCTTGATGCCGGCGGAGATGGCGTAGTTGCCGTTGATCACGGCCGCGTCCACGTCGTCCAGGGAGCGCGCGGTCTGGGCCGCCTCGACCTCCTTGAACTTGAGGTCCTTGGGGTTCTTGGTGATGTCCTGCGGGGTCGCCTCGGTGCCGACGCCGTCCTTGAGGGTGATGAGCCCGTTGGCGGCGAGCAGCTTCAGGGCGCGGGCCTCGTTGACGGCGTCGTTCGGGACGGCGATGGTCGCACCGCTCTTGAGGGCGTCGACCTTCTTGACCTTGTGGGAGTACAGGCCGAGCGGCTCCAGGTGCACCGTGACGACGGGCGCGATGTGGGTGCCGCGCTTCTTGTTGAAGTCGTCCAGGTACGGCTGGTTCTGGAAGTAGTTGGCGTCCACCGAACCGTCCTCGGTCGCCGTGTTCGGCGTGATGTAGTCGGTGAACTCCTTGACCTCCAGGTCGAGGCCCGCCTTCTTCGCCAGCTTGTCCTTGACGAAGTTCAGGATCTCGGCGTGCGGGGTCGGGCTCGCGGCGACGACCAGCGGGCCGCTGTAGTCGGAGGAGCCGGAGTCCTTGTCCGAGCCGCAGGCGGTGAGCCCGAAGGTGACGGCTCCGGCGGCGAGGACGGCGGTGGTGATCTTGGCGGTGTTACGCACGAAAAGTGCCTTTCCTTAAGGGTGGTGCGGCCCCGGATCAGGGGCTGTCGGCGAAGCGCCGTCGTTGCGGGGTGGTGGTGGAAGCTCAGGCGACCTTGCTGACGTCGGCCGCCGCCGGCTCCTTGGCCTTGAGCAGGCGGAGCTTGGGCGCCGGGCCCGACCGGCCGCCCCGGCTGTACAGGGAGCGGGCCGCGAAGTCGCCGGCGAACTGGATGAGGGAGATGACGACGGCCAGGATGGCGACGGTGATCCACATGAGCTGGGTCTCGAAGCGCTGGTAGCCGTAGCGGACGGCGAGGTCGCCGAGGCCGCCGCCGCCGACGGTGCCGGCCATGGCGGAGTAGCCGATGAGGGCGATGAGTGTGGTCGTGGTGGAGGCGATCAGCGAGGGCAGGGCCTCGGGGATCAGGACCTTGCGGACGACCGTCCAGGTGTTGCCGCCCATGGACTGCACCGCCTCGACCAGGCCGTGGTCCACTTCGCGGACGGCCGTCTCGACCAGGCGGGCGAAGAACGGGATGCCGCCGATGGCGAGCGGCACGATCGCGGCGGTGGTGCCGATGGTCGTGCCGGTGACCCAGCGGGTGAAGCTCATCAGCGCGACCATCAGGATGATGAACGGCATGGACCGGCCGATGTTCACGACCTGGCCGACCACCTTGTTGGCGACGACGTTCTGGACCAGGCCGCCCCGGTCGGTGACGACGAGGAGGAGGCCGAGCGGGAGGCCGGCCGCGACGGCGATCAGGGTGGACCAGAGCACCATCGTGAGCGTCTCGGAACACGCCTGGGACAGCAGCGGCTGCATCTCGGACCAGGTCACTTGGCACCTTCCTTCACCAGCAGGGCCTCCTGGCCCACCACGTCGATCTGCAGGCCCTGTTCGCGCAGGAAGCCGACCGGCACCACGTTGTCCTCGTAGCGGCCGGGCAGTTCGATGCGCATGCGGCCGATCTGGAGGCCGCCGACGGTGTCGATGGCGGCGCCGAGGATCGATATGTCGATGTTGTAGGTGCGCGAGAGCTGGGAGATGACGGGCTGGGTGGCGGCCTCACCGTGGAAGGTGATGTCGAGGACGGTCCGGTCGCTGTCCGTGGCCTCGCCGCCGACGGGGAACAGCGCGGCGGCCAGCTCCGAGCCCGGGGTGGCCAGCAGCTCGCTGACCGTGCCGGACTCCACGATCCGGCCCCGCTCCATCAGGGCCGCGGAGTCGCAGATCGACTTCACGACGTCCATCTCGTGGGTGATGAGCAGGACGGTCAGGCCCAGCTGCCGGTTCAGGTCGCGCAGCAGCTGGAGGATGGAGCGGGTGGTCTCCGGGTCGAGGGCGCTGGTGGCCTCGTCGGAGAGCAGCACCTTGGGGTCGCCGGCGAGGGCGCGGGCGATGCCGACGCGCTGCTTCTGGCCGCCGGAGAGCTGGGCGGGGTAGGCCTTGGCCTTGTCGGCGAGGCCGACCAGGTCGAGCAGCTCCAGCGCCTTGCGGGAGCGGGCGCGGCCGGACTGGCCGAGGATCTCCAGCGGCAGTTCGACGTTGTCCTGCACGGTCCGCGAGGACAGCAGGTTGAAGTGCTGGAAGACCATGCCGATCCGGCTGCGGGCCCGGCGCAGTTCCCTGCCGGCGCGCGGGCCGCGTCCGGCCAGGGCGGTGAGGTCCTGCCCGGCGACGGTCACGGTGCCGGAGGTGGGGCGCTCCAGCAGGTTGACGCAGCGGATGAGCGAGGACTTGCCGGCGCCGGACTGGCCGATGACGCCGTAGATCTCGCCTTCGCGGACGTGGAGATCGACGCCGTCGAGGGCGGTGACCTCACGGCCGCGGGAGCGGTAGACCTTGGTCAGGCCCGAGGTGGTGATCACGTGGGTTTCCGTCACTGTCGAGTGCGCGGGCGTGGGTGTGCCCGGGCACGGGTGCATGCGGTTCCGGCAGGGGGGAGGGTGCGTCTCGTACGGCCTACGGTGCACGGACATGCCGGGGGTCTCGCTTCGGGGCGCGAGGCTCAGCTGATGCGGGGGCCCTCTAGAAGGCGCACATTCGACACATCAGGCGACACATACAACGAGCACCGGGCGTCAGGGTCGCCTCGGTCGCAAGGGTGCGGCAGCTCGTCGTGGTCATGTGAGAAGTAAAGCAGACGAACGGTCCTGACCAGCCGCCGCTGTCCGCATGCTGGACAGCGGCGGACAGTCACGGTGGGACACCTGGCCAGGCACGATGGCCCCGCTCCCCCCTCCCTCACCAGTGCGGACAAGGGCGGCGGTGCCCTCCGCCGGGCCGGCGTCCGGTGCGGCCGCCCGGTGCGTTGTGGCCAATGCCACGGTGGCCGCGGCGGACCGCGTACGGCGGGGGCGGGGACGATGGGCCGTTTCCGCCGTAATAAGGTCACGGCATGCTCAATGCCCTGACGCTGGTGACCGGGGTCGCCGCGCTGCTGCTCGCCGCCTGGTGCGGCTGGGCCGCCTACCGTGATCAGCCGACCAAGGACTGGCACTTCATCGGCATGGCCGTGGTGTCGCTGCTGGCCCTGGTGCAGCTGGTCATCGGGATCGTGGCGCTGGCGCGGGGCGAGAAGCCGGAGCAGGGCACGACGATCTTCGTGGCGTATCTGCTGGGTGCGTTCGCGTGCGTTCCGGCGGCGGGCTTCATGTCGCTGGCCGAGCGGAGCCGCTGGGGCTCGGTGACGGTGGCCGCCGGCGGTGTGGTGCTGGCCGTGCTGGAAGTGCGGCTCTTCGACATCTGGGGAGGCTGAGGTGACGGTGGCGCAGGAGAAGCCGGCCCGTTTGATCAGCGGGCCGGGCATGCTGCTCGTCTGGTTCTACGGCGTGATGGTGGTCGGCGCCGTGTCGCGGTCCGCGTACCAGATCTCCACGGAGTTCGACCGGGCGCCGCTCGCGTACTCCCTGTCCGCCGTGGCCGGCGTGGTGTACGGCTTCATCACGTACACGCTGGTGCGCGGCGGGGAGACGGCTCGCCGGGCGGCGCTGGTGTGCTGTGCGGCGGAGCTCGCGGGCGTGCTGATCGTCGGTACGTGGACCCTGGTCGAGCCGTCCGCGTTCCCGGACGCGACGGTGTGGTCGAAGTATGGGATGGGGTACGTCTTCATCCCCGTGCTCCTGCCGCTTTCCGCGCTGTACTGGCTGCGGAAGGCGTCGGTCCGGAGGGGCGCCTGAGGGACGTGGGCCGCCGCGGGCACGGCGCGGTCGCTCGGGCGGCCGGCCGCGCCCCGTCCGGGGCGCGTGTCCTCACGCCGTCTGCGCGTACGCGCCCGCCTGCTTCTCCAGGACGATCATCTCCACGCCGTCGGCGCCCTTGGCCCTGCCGACCGTCTCGTAGCCGGACCGGCGGTACAGGCGGAGGTTGCCCTCGCTGCGGTGGCCGGTGAAGAGGCGGAACCGGGTGGCGCCGCGCTCGTCCGCCAGCGCGGCCTCGGCCGCGCGCAGCAGCCTCGCGCCGATGCCGTGGCCCTGGAGGCGGGGGTGGACGCAGAGCTTGCCGATGGCCGCCGCGCCGTCCTCGGTGACCCTGCCGCGCACCGAGCCGACCACCTCGTCGCCGAGCCGGGCGACGAAGACGCAGTCGGAGGCGACCTCCGCGCGGACGGATTCCAGGGTCTGCACGAGCGGGTCGATGCGGTAGTTGCCGTACAGCGCCGCCTCGCTCTGGAAGCACAGGTACTGGAGCCGGAAGATCTGCTCCGCGTCCTGTTCGGTCGCCACCGAGATGGTCACGCTCATGCCCATGTGCGCATGCCTCCCGCTCACCTGATCACCTGTCGTCCCCCACTCCTATCCCCGCGCTTCGCGTGCCGCAACCTCCGATGTGAGCAATCGGCGCAGACATCCGAGACATCTGGAGCGTTCCGGGCCGAGACTGCCCTGTGAGATACCCAACTCCCCCGCGATCTCCCGGTAGGTGGGGTCCTCGGGCGACAGCAGCGCCTCCAGGAGACGGGGGCAGCGGCCGGGCAGGCGGCGCACCGCGTCCCGCAGGGCGCGGTGCCGGGCGGTGGTCAGGGCATGCTGCTCCGGCCCGGCGCGCAGGTCGTCGGCCGGGTCGGCGCCGTAGGGCCGTTCCAGGCGGGTGGTGCGGCGGGTGCGGCGGGCCTCGGCGCGGACCGCCTTGCGCAGCCAGCCGTGCGGGTCCGGCGGTGGCCCGTCGGTCTCCAGCCGCTCCAGGAGCCGCAGCCAGACGGCCTGTTCCAGGTCGCCCGGCTCGCCTCCCCAGGCATATGCCTCGGCCGAGGCCTCGGCGGTGAGCAGGGGGTGCAGGGAGGCGACCAGGTCGTGCGTCATATGCGGAACGACGAACCGCCCCGGCGGAGGGTTGCCGGGGCGGCGCACAGTCAGCCCGAACGGGGTGCCGGGCGGCGCGGCGGTTGACGCGCCGGGGTGCCGCCGGCCGTCCGGACGGGAGCCGTCAGCCCTTCAGGAAGTCGGCGCGGGCGAGCAGTCCGGTGTCGGCGTTGTCGGTGAAGACGCCGTCGATCCCGGTCGCGAAGTACGTCTTGAAGGCGCCGAAGACATCGCCGTAGGCGTCGGCCGCGGTGCCCTTGCGGTACTCGGCCGGCAGGAAGGGGTTCTCGTTCCGCATGGTGTAGGGGTGCAGGATGAGGCCGACCTTGTGCGCGTCGGAGACCAGCGTGGTCGGCTCGGCCAGGGTGCCGTCCGCCTTCTTCGGGATGACCAGGTCCAGGGTCGGGCCGATGCCCTGGGCGTAACCGGCGATCTCGCGCAGGCCCTTGGGCGTGATGAGGTCGGCGACCGTGCGGGGGTCGTTCGCCTCGACGAAGTCGTACGGGCGGCTGTTCGCGGAGGAGAGCAGGACGACGAGCGGGTTGTCGACCAGCCGGTTCAGCCGCTGGATGCTGCCGGGCTCGAAGGACTGGAGGATGACCGGGGAGTTCCGGCCGTCCTTGCCGTACTTGCGCAGCAGCTTGGCCACCCGCTCCTCCAGACCGAGGCCCAGCTTGCGGAAGTAGGTGGGGTGCTTGGTCTCCGGGTAGATCCAGACCTGCTTGCCGCGCTTGCGGGTCTGCTCGTCCTGCCACCGCAGGACCTCTTCGAAGGTGGGGATCTCCCAGCGGCCGTCGTAGAGGGTGTTGTGCGGCCGGTTGGCCGGGATGCGCTCGACGGCGCGCAGCGTCTTCAGCTCGGCGAGCGTGAAGTCCTCGGTGAACCAGCCCGTGGTGGGTACCCCGTCGAGCACCTTGGTGGTCCTGCGGTCGGCGAACTCCGGGTGGGAGGCGACGTCCGTGGTGCCGCCGATCTCCGGCTCGTGCCGGCAGACCAGGTGGCCGTCCTTGGTGGGCACCAGGTCGCCCGCCTCGACGATGTCGGCGCCCAGGTCCAGGGCCAGCTCGTACGAGCCGAAGGTGTGTTCGGGGCGGTAGCCGCTGGCACCCCGGTGGCCGATGACCGTCGGCACCGGCAGGCCCTTCAGTCCGCGGCCGCCTCCGTGCCCGGCCGTCCGGGCCTCGGCCGCGCGGGCCGTGCCGGACAGTCCGAGGACCGCTCCGCCCGCGCCGAGCACCGCGGCGCCGAGCAGCGCCCTCCGTCCCGTCGTCTGCGTCTGCTCGTTCGCCTGGTCGCTGTCCATGAGCGCTCTCCTGCCGCCTTCGTCCATCGGTGCGGCCCGATCGTAGGGGCGTGCACATGACGGGAGGGAGGCTCCGGTCCGAACAGCCGGGTGCCGTCGGATGTCCTGCGAACGGCGGAAGGTGACGTGTCGTCGCCAGGCCGGCGGCTCCCGTGCGGCGCGATGTCCGTCACATCGGCGCGCGGCGGTCACCCGCCGTCCCGCGCACGCCACCGCAGGTAAACCCGCGTCAACACTTCGTAAGACCTCGGTGAACCGGACGTCCCCGATGTGCGCGCGGCCCGGCGCCGCGAGTAATGTCCTCACCTGCACAGACTCATATCGCCCCCCTTTGACATCGGAGGACCCGTTGTCCCGCTTCGCGCTCATCAAGGCAGTGCTCGGACCGATCATGCGCCTGATGTTCCGCCCACAGGTGGAGGGCGTGGAGAACATCCCCGGCGAGGGTCCGGTGATTCTGGCCGGTAATCACCTCACGTTCATCGACTCGATGGTGCTGCCGCTGGTCAGCAAGCGGCAGGTGTGCTTCATCGGCAAGGACGAGTACGTCACCGGCAAGGGCGTCAAGGGCCGGCTGATGGCGTGGTTCTTCACCGGCGTCGGCATGATCCCGGTGGACCGCGACGGGGCGAGCGGCGGGGTGGCCGCGCTGATGACCGGGCGGCGCATCCTGGAGGAGGGCAGGATCTTCGGGATCTACCCGGAGGGCACGCGCTCGCCCGACGGACGCCTGTACCGGGGCCGCACCGGAATCGCCCGCCTCACGCTGATGACCGGTGCGCCGGTGGTGCCCTTCGCGATGATCGGCACGGACAAGCTCCAGCCGGGGGGCCGGGGCATCCCGCGGCCCGGCCGGGTCACCGTCCGCTTCGGCGAGCCCATGGAGTTCTCGCGGTACGACGGCATGGACCGGGACCGGTACGTGCTGCGGGCGGTGACGGACTCGGTGATGACCGAGGTGATGCGGCTGTCCGGGCAGGAGTACGTGGACATGTACGCCACGAAGGCGAAGGCCGCCTAGAGGGTCCGTCAGACGGCCCCCGGACGCCTCGGCGGACCGGTGCCGGACCGGCCGCCGTCCGCCTGCCGGTGGAATCTGCCCCCGACACATCGGGCATTCGGCCGTATCGGACGGCCATATGACCACACAACATGTCTGATTCAGACATGTCCAAACCTTCTCGGCGTACTCTGCTCCGTACCCCGGTCGCCGTCGCCGGCGCGGGATTCCTGGCAGCCTGCACCAGCTCCGGTTCCGATCCCAGTTCCGGCCCCCAACACTCGCACGGCGGGGAGAGGTTCGTCCCGGCCGGACCCCGGGGGTACGTCAACCCTTCGGATCCGGAAGTCCTGGCCGCCGAGCGCAAGCGCGGGGCCGGCCGCGAACGCACCTTCAGCTTCACCGCCGCCGAGGCCAAGCTGGACCTGGGCGGACGTTCGGTCCGCACGTGGGCGTACAACGAGGAGGTACCCGGCCCGCTGGTGCGGGTCACGGCCGGCGACGTGCTCGACCTGACGCTCACCAACCGGCTGCCGGCCACGACCACACTGCACTCCCACGGAGTGCGGCTGCGCTGCGACATGGACGGCGTGCCGGACCTGACCCAGCGGGCCATCCACCCCGGGAGCGACTTCCGCTACCGCTTCGTCGTCAAGCACCCGGGCACCTACCTGCTCCACTCCCACGTGGGGATGCAGCCCGACCGGGCCCTGTACGCGCCGCTCATCGTCGACGACCCCAAGGAGCCCCTCTCCTATGACAAGGAGTGGGTCGTGGTCCTGGACGACTGGCTCGACGGCGTGCAGGGCTCCACGCCCGAGGGCGTCCTGAGCCAGCTCAAGCCCGGCGGCGCCACGGACATGGGCGGCATGGACATGGGCGGCATGGCCATGGGTCCCGGCCACGGCGGCCCGAGCGCCCACGGGCCGGACGCGCACCGGTCGGGGTCCGGGAAGTCCGCGGGGAGGTCCACGGGCCCCAACCGGGTGCTGCACGACTCCCACAGCCGCATGCTGAACGGGGAGGGCGGCAGCGTCGCCTACCCGTACTACCTGGTGAACGGGCGCCTGCCGGACGATCCGTCGGTGTTCCGCTGCCGTCCCGGCGACCGGGTGCGGCTGCGCATCATCAACGCCGGTTCCGAGACCGCCTTCCGGGTCGCGCTGGGCGACCACGCGATGACCGTCACGCACACCGACGGCTACCCCGTGAAGCACAAGAGGACCGACGCCCTCCTCGTCGGCATGGCGGAGCGGTACGACGTGCTGATCACCGCGCGGGACGGGGTCTTCCCCCTGGTCGCGCTGCCCGAGGGCAAGAAGGGCCGGGCCGTCGCCGTCCTGCGCACCGGCAAGGGGAGCGGGAACCTGCCCCGGGCCGACGTCCACCCGCACGAACTCGACGGCAACACCGTCCCCGCCCGCCGTCTGCTGCCCGCCGACTCGGTGGCGCTCACCGACCGGGACCCCGACCGGGAGATCCGCATCCGGATCACCGGCACCATGCAGAAGTTCGACTGGGGGTTCGACCACAAGCCCTACTCCCCGCAGCAGCGCCACCCCGTCCGCGCCGGTGAGCGGGTGCGGCTCACCCTCATCAACGCCACGGGCATGTGGCACCCGATGCACCTGCACGGGCACACGTTCTCGTTGAAGGGGTTGGATTCCGTCGGGGCGCTCAAGGACACCGCGCTGGTGCTGCCGCACCGCAAGCTGGTCCTCGACTTCGACGCCGACAATCCGGGGCTGTGGATGCTGCACTGTCACAACCAGTACCACTCGGAGAGCGGCATGATGACGGTGCTGGGCTACAAGCGCTGAGTCCGGGGTGGTCCGGCCGTGCTCCGGGCGCGGCCGCGTGGCGGCTCGTCGCGCGGTCGCCCGCGCACCCGGGCCGGCCGGATCACCCGGACCCTTCCAGCGCCTGGTCCTTCAGCAGGAACCACGCCGCCGCCGACGCCGCCAGCAGGACCGCCGCTCCCGCTCCGGAGGCCAGGTGCAGGCCGTGGACGAAGCTGTCCCGGGCCGCGTCCAGAAGGGCCTCCGACGCTTGCGGGGACAGGTGCGCCGCCGCCTCCACCGCCGCGCCCAGCGACTCGTGGGCGCCGGCCGGGGTGCCGGACGGGCCCGCGAAGCCGCGGTAGACGCCGGTCACGATGGAGCCCAGCAGCGCGATCCCCAGGGCGGCGCCCAGTTCGTACGCCGTCTCGGACACCGCCGAGGCCGCGCCCGCCTGGTCCTTGGGGACGCTGGAGAGGATGACGTCGGCGGTCACCGTGAAGGAGAAGCCCGCGCCGACGCCCACGACCAGCAGGGCGGTCCCGAGGACCGGGTAGCCGGTGGACTCGCCGAGGGTCGTCAGCGCGGCCAGGGCGGCGCCGACCGCGGCCAGGCCGCCGGAGACCACCGCACGGACCGAGAAGCGCCGGGCGGCCCGGCCCGCGACCAGACCGGCCGTCACCGCGCCCACCGCGGCGGGCAGTTCGGCCAGGCCCGCCTCGAACGGGCGCCGGTCCTGGACGAGTTGCAGGTACTGGGAGAGGAAGAACACCAGGCCCGACATGCCGAGGACGGTCAGCAGGTCGGCGAGGACCGCTCCGCTGAAGCCAGGGCGGCGGAACAGCCGCATGTCCAGCAGCGGGACCGGCATGGTCAGCTGGCGGCGGACGAAGCCGTACAGGGCCGCCGCGCCCAGCAGACCGGCGCCGAGGCTGGTCCCGGTCAGGCCGTGGGCGGCGGCCTCCTTGACCGCGTAGACCAGGCCGATCACGCCGGCCAGCGAGAGCAGGACGCTGCTCAGGTCCCAGGGACCGGGGTGCGGGTTGCGGGACTCGGGCAGGGTGCGGATGCCGACCAGGACCAGGACCGCCATCACCGGCAGGTTGATCAGGAAGACCGAGCCCCACCAGAAGTGCTCCAGCAGGAACCCGCCGACGATCGGGCCGACGGCCGTGCCGGCGGAGGCGGTGGCGCCCCAGATGCCGACGGCGAGGCTGCGCTCGCGCGGGTCGTGGAAGATGTTGCGGATCAGGGCCAGGGTGGCGGGCATCAGGGTCGCGCCGGCGACGCCGAGCAACGCGCGGGCCAGGATCATCAGTTCGGGCGTCGTCGCGTAGGCGTTGAGCACGGACAGCGCGCCGAACGCCGTGGCCCCGCCCAGCAGGATCCGCTTGCGGCCGATGCGGTCGCCGAGGCTGCCCATGGAGACCAGCAGACCGGCGATGACGAAGGAGTAGACGTCGCCGATCCACAGCAGCTGGGTGCCGGAGGGGTTCAGGTCCTCGCTGATGTAGGGGGTCGCCAGGCCGAGGACGGTGGCGTCGACGGCCACCAGCAGCACGGCCAGGACGAGGACGGAGAGCGCGACCCAGCGGCCCGGACGCCTCACCGCCCCGGTCGTGTGCGCCGGCCGCACGGTGCTGGTCATGATTCCTCTCTTCGCACAGCGCCGCCGAGCAACAGCTCGGCGATCATGGTCGGGAAGTCCCGGGAGGCGACGCGGCCGTCCAGGGTGGCCCAGGCGCAGGAGGCGATCAGTCCGTACAGCGCCTCGGTGAGCCAGACCGGGCTGAGGTCGATGCGGAACTCGCCGTCGCGCTGTCCGCGCTGGAACAGGGCGCCGATCCGGGCGTCCAGGCGCTGCCAGCCCTCGTTCTGCCGGTCGCCCTCCCACAGCTGGCTCTCGCCGTACAGGAACGCGAGCAGTCCGGCGGCCGGCTGGATCTCGCGGACCAGCCTGCGGACGGCCTCGGCGGCGGACCCCTCCTCCGGCCGGGCCCGGTCCAGCGCCCCCTCGCACTCCGCGATGCCGAGCTGTTCCAGGGCCCGGACGAGCGCGTCCCGGCCGGCGAAGTGGCGGTGCAGCGTGGCGCGGCTGATCCCGGCGGCCTTGGCGACCTCGTCCATGGTCGCGGTGGATCTGCGGGTCAGCAGGGCGGCGGCGCTGCGCAGCACGTGGTCACGATCGAGGGCCATGAGACAAAGGTAGCCCATGTGAGACATCCATGTCTCATGCGGAGCGCACATGCCTCACGAAGGGTGGTCGGAGCGGGGTGCTCGTCAGTGCCAGGGCAGCTGCCCGCGCCGCTCCCAGTAGGCGCGCGGGTCCTCCGCCAGCGCGTCCAGGCGGGTCAGCTGGTCCTCGTCGAGGTCGACGGCGGGGGCGTGCAGGTTGGAGGCGAGCTGCGGGACGGTCGCGGCGCCGGAGAGGACGACTCCGGTCCAGGGCCGGCGCAGGATCCAGGCGAGGGCGACGGCGTCACAGCCCATGCCGGTCTCGGCGGCCACGGCCTTCAGCGCGTCCGGGGCGTGCGGCTCGGCCAGCCGGCCGTTCGCCATGCCCTCCTTGACGATCACGGTGAGCCCGGCGTCGTGCGCCTCGGCGAGGGCGGGGCCGGCCGACGTCTCCAGGGCGTTGTACGTCGACTGCACGGTACGGAAGAGGGGTTCGCCGCCGACCGTGACCGCGAGGGCGGCACGGATGGCGTCGGCCTGGGCGGGGCCGCTGGTGGAGAAGCCGACGGTGAGCCCCTGGGCGGCGGCTTCCGCCAGCCTGGCGTGCAGGTCCTTGTCGGCAAGGGCCGGGCTGTCCGGGGTCACCGAGTGGATCTGGTAGAGGTCGAGACGGGCGCCGAGCAGGGCGTCGGTCTCGGCGCGCTGCCGTTCGTAGGTGGCGAGGCCGTGGTCCTTGACCTCGTGCCGCTCGGCGTCGGTGGACCAGCCGGCGGTGTAGGTGTAGCCCCACTTGCTGCCGACGACCACGTCGCCGGCCTCGGGGTGGGCGTTCAGCCACTCGGCGAGGAACTCCTCGGAGCGGCCGTAGGAGCGGGCGGCGTCGACGTAGCGGACGCCCTGGGCGTAGGCGGCGTCGAGGAGTTCGTGGGTCCGGGTGCGCAGTGCCTCGACGCTGCGGTCGTCCCCGAGGTCCTCGTCGCGGCCGAGGTTGATGTAGCCGGGGCGGCCCACCGCGGCCAGGCCGAGTCCGATGTGGCAGGTGGGGGTCGTCGCTGTGGCCAGTCGCGCGAAGGGCATCGCGGGCTCCGTTCGGTCGGCTCGGTGGGGCTCGCGACCAACGTAACCCGCGATGCCCTGGTGATCGCGGTGCAGGGGCGGTGGGCTGCCCCTCAGCCCTGCTTCTTCGCCTCGGCCCACCGGTGCTGGGCCGCCACGTCCGCCTTGACCTCCGCCAGCTGGACCGCGACCGCGCTCGGGGCCGTGCCGCCGCGCCCGTCGCGGGAGGCGAGGGCGCCCGGGACGCTGAGGACGGAGCGGACCTCCGGAGTGAGATGCGCGGAGATCTTCGCGAACTGCTCGTCCGTGAGGTCGTCCAGCTCCTTGCCCTCCGCCTCGGCGACCTTGACGCACTCCCCCGCGACCTCGTGCGCGACACGGAACGGCACGCCCTGCTTGACCAGCCACTCCGCGATGTCGGTGGCGAGGGAGAAGCCGGCCGGGGCCAGTTCCTCCATGCGCTCGCGGTGGACGGTGAGGGTGGCGACCATGCCGGTGAAGGCGGGGAGCAGCACCTCGAGCTGGTCGCAGGAGTCGAAGACCGGCTCCTTGTCCTCCTGGAGGTCGCGGTTGTAGGCGAGGGGCAGTGCCTTGAGGGTGGCGAGGAGCCCGGTGAGGTTGCCGATCAGCCGGCCGGACTTGCCCCGGGCCAGCTCGGCGATGTCCGGGTTCTTCTTCTGCGGCATGATCGACGAGCCCGTGGAGAACGCGTCGTGCAGCGTGACGAAGGAGAACTCCTTCGTGTTCCAGATGATGATCTCCTCGGCGATCCGGGAGAGGTTCACGCCGATCATCGCGGTGATGAAGGCGAACTCGGCGACGAAGTCCCGGGAGGCCGTGCCGTCGATGGAGTTGGCGGCGCTGCCGCGCTCGAAGCCGAGGTCGCGCGCGACCGCCTCCGGGTCCAGGCCCAGGGAGGAGCCGGCGAGGGCGCCGGAGCCGTACGGCGACACGGCCGTCCGCTCGTCCCACTGGCGCAGCCGCTCGGCGTCCCGGGACAGGGACTGGACGTGCGCCAGGACGTGGTGGGCGAAGAGCACCGGCTGGGCGTGCTGGAGGTGGGTGCGGCCGGGCATCGCCACGTTCGGGTGGGCCTCGGCGAGGCCGATCAGGGCGTCCTGGAGGTCGGCGATCAGGCCGCCGATGATCCGGGCGTGGTCGCGCAGGTACATGCGGAAGAGGGTGGCGACCTGGTCGTTGCGGGACCGGCCGGCGCGGAGCTTGCCGCCGAGGTCGGGGCCGAGGCGCTCCAGGAGGCCGCGCTCCAGGGCGGTGTGCACGTCCTCGTCGGCGATCGTGCCGACGAAGGTGCCGGCCGCCACGTCGGCCTCCAGCCGGTCGAGTCCGGCGAGCATGCGCTGGAGCTCGTCCTCGGTGAGGAGTCCCGCCGTGTGCAGCACGCGCGCGTGGGCACGCGAGCCGGCGATGTCGTAGGGGGCGAGCCGCCAGTCGAAGTGGACGGACGCGGACAGCTTCGCCAGGGCCTCGGCCGGACCGTCGGCGAAACGGCCGCCCCACAGCCGTACGTCACCGCTGTTGCTGCTCACTTGCGTTGCTCCTCGAAGCTCTAGGTGTGCCACCGCCTCCCCACCTTTCCAGGCGAGGAGGCGGCTGTCAGGCTGATGCGTGTGAGGTGAACCCGTGCGTGTGACCGGTCGCGGCTACGCCAGGTCCCGCTTGGCCGCGATCTTCGACGACAGGCTGTAGATGTCGATGAAGCCCTTGGCCGCCGACTGGTCGAAGGTGTCGCCGGTGTCGTAGGTGGCGAGGTTGAAGTCGTACAGCGACTCCTGCGAGCGCCGGCCGGTGACGACGGCGCGGCCGCCGTGCAGGGTCATCCGGATGTCGCCGGTGACGTGCTGGTTGGCCTCGTTGATGAAGCCGTCCAGGGCGCGCTTGAGCGGGGAGAACCACTGGCCGTCGTAGACCAGTTCGCCCCAGCGCTGCTCGACCTGCCGCTTGTAGCGGGCGAGTTCGCGCTCGACGGTGACGTTCTCCAGCTCCTGGTGGGCGGTGATCAGGGCGATGGCGCCCGGGGCCTCGTACACCTCGCGGGACTTGATGCCGACGAGGCGGTCCTCGACCATGTCGATCCGGCCGATGCCCTGGGCGCCGGCGCGCTCGTTGAGCTGCTGGACGGCCTGGAGGACGGTGACGGGCTTGCCGTCGATGGCGACGGGGACGCCCTCCTTGAAGGAGATCACCACCTCGTCGGCCTCGCGCGGGACGGCCGGGTTGGAGGTGTACTCGTAGATGTCCTCGATCGGGGCGTTCCAGATGTCCTCCAGGAAGCCCGTCTCGACCGCGCGCCCGAAGACGTTCTGGTCGATGGAGTACGGGGACTTCTTGGTGGTGGCGATCGGGAGCTGCTTCTCCTCGCAGAAGGCGATCGCCTTGTCCCGGGTCATGGCGTAGTCACGGACCGGGGCGATGCACTTGAGGCCGGGGGCGAGGGCGACGATGCCGGCCTCGAAGCGGACCTGGTCGTTGCCCTTGCCGGTGCAGCCGTGGGCGACGGTGGTGGCGCCGTGCTTCTCGGCGGCGGCGACGAGGTGCTTGACGATCGCCGGCCGGGACAGCGCGGAGACCAGCGGGTAGCGGTCCATGTAGAGGGCGTTGGCCTTGATCGCCGGGAGGCAGTACTCGTCGGCGAACTCGTCCTTGGCGTCGGCGACCTCGGCCTCGACGGCGCCGCACGCGAGGGCGCGCTTGCGGATGACGTCCAGGTCCTCGCCGCCCTGGCCGACGTCGACCGCAACGGCGATGACCTCGGCGCCCGTCTCCTCGGCGATCCAGCCGATGGCGACGGAGGTGTCCAGACCGCCTGAGTAGGCGAGTACGACGCGCTCGGTCACGGGTTTCTCCTCACAGTGCATTCGCTGACATGCATGAGTATGCAGAACTCTGCATGATTCGTCAATCTCCGCTGGGGTTGAACACGCGCAACCGCTTTCTCGTACTCCCCGCCGGACGCAGGCGCCGCGTTCGTCCGACGACGACACTCCCCGACCCGAGTGAGGCATTCGCATGTCCAGGGCTCTTCCGAAGTACGACAGGCGTCGCGTGGCGGTCATCGGCGGCGCCGCCGCCGCGGTGCTGTCCGGCGCGGTGATCGCCGGCTCCGCCCTCGCCGGCACCCCCGGCGGGGACGACGGCGCGGCCGGTGCCCGCACCCTGGCGAGCCCCGGCACGATCACCTGCCCGGACGTCGCCTCGAAGCTGCCCGCCGTCCCCGCGTCCGCGAAAGCCGAGGTCGACCGCGACCTCACCCTCCTCCAGACCCAGATCAAGGAGGCCGACACCCGGCTGGCCGACACCGTCGGCCAGGGCGGACCCGACTTCGTGAACAACGCGATCCTCGGCCCGCTGAAGGACAAGCGCGCCTCGACCATCGACCGCATCGTCATCGCCATCGGCCGCGCCTCCGCCAGGCCGGCCGGGCTGGACCCGCTGGCCGCCTGCACCCTCACCCGGTGAGGTGACAGGCAGCCGTGGCCGCCCCGTGGAAGCGCCGGCCGGGGCGGCCACGGTGAACCTCTCCGCGCCGGATCCGGCAATTACTTAGACAGTCGAAGAACCTTTGCCGATACTCGGCAGACATGGGAAAGACCTATGAGCGCATAGACGGCCGGCTGCGCACGTTCATCGAGGAGCAGCCCCTCTTCTTCACCGCGACCGCTCCGCTCTCCGGCGACGGCACGGTCAACCTCTCCCCCAAGGGCCTCAAGGGCTCGTTCGCCGTCCTCGACGAACTCACCCTGGCCTACCTGGACTTCGCCGGGTCCACCGCCGAGACCATCGCGCACCTCAGGGAGAACGGGCGGATCACTTTGATGTGGTGCGCCTTCCAGGGCCCGCCGAACATCGTGCGCGTGCACGGCCGGGGCGAGCCCGTCTTCCGTGACGACCCGCGCTTCCCGGAACTGCTCGCCCTCTTCCCGGACATCGACCCGGGCCGGCACGGGCTGCGCGCGGTCATCGTGGTGCACGCCGAACTGATCCGGGACAGCTGCGGATACGCCGTCCCGCACATGGCGTACGAGGAGGACCACGAACTGCACGGCAGGCGCTTCGCCCGCGAGGACGACGTCTCGCTGAACGCGTACTTCGAGAAGAAGGAGCACATCGCCACTAGCCTGGACGGCCTACCCGGGCTGCCGTTGCCGCTGCCGCCCTCTACCGTCTGAGCCATGCGCCCCGGTGTGCTCCTCGCCCTCGTCTCCGCCTCGGCCCTCGCCCTGCTCGGCGCCGCTCCCGGCGGCGGCCCGGTGCCGCTGCCCGCCGGGATGGCGGACACCGGCGGCGGCCGCCAGCTGATCGTCGCCCAGGCCCCGGACACCGCGGCCACGACGGGCACGGTCAGCTGGTGGGACCTGCGGGACGGCCGGTGGGTCCGGGCCGGCTCCGCACCGGCCCGGTTCGGGGCGGGCGGGCTCGTCGACGGCGCCGCCCGCGTCCAGGGCACGAACACGACACCGACCGGGCTGTACGGCCTCCCCTTCGGCTTCGGGACCAAGGCCGCGCCGGCCGGCACACGCGTCGCGTACCGCCCGGTCCGGGACAGTTCCTGGTGGTGCCAGGACAACGACTCCCGCTCCTACAACCGCTGGGTCGACCCGCTCCCCGCCGACTGCCGCGCCGCCCAGTCCGAGCACCTGGCCGACTACGGCACCCAGTACGCGTACGGCCTCGTCATCGCCTTCAACTACGACCGGCCGGTGCGCGGACGCGGAGCCGGGATCTTCCTGCACGTCAACGGCCGCGGCGCGACGGCCGGTTGCGTGTCGGTGCCCCAGGACGCCATGCGCCGCATCCTCACCTGGACCGACCCCGCGGCGAAGCCGCACATCGCGATCGGCACGGAGAAGGGGGCCACGGCGGTCGGCCGTTACTGAAGACGACGGTGGTTCGGGTCGCCCCGGTGCACCGCTGACCGCTGAGGCCCTCGCCACCCGCGCGCGGTCCTAGCGCTCGGGCGCCGCCGCGTACGAACGCCTCGCCCCGCTGAGAGGGCTGGGCGCCCTGTTCCGGCCGGAGCTGTGACAGCGCCCGTCAGGGCGCCGTGGGCAGCCTCACCGTGAACGACGTGGCACCCGGCCGGCTCTCCAGTTCCACGTTCCCCCCGTGTGCCTCCGCCACCGCCGCCACGATCGACAGGCCCAGGCCCGCTCCCCCGCCGGGGGCATCGGTGCGGCGGCGGTGTTCCGCCCGGGTGAAGCGTTCGAAGACGGTGGGCCGGACGTCCTCCGGGACGCCGGGGCCGTCGTCGTGGACGGAGAGGGTGGCGTGGGCGGTGCCCGCCTCCACAGTGACCGTCACCTTGGTGCCGGCCGGTGTGTGCAGACGCGCGTTGGCCAGCAGGTTGGCCAGCGCCTGGTGGAGGCGGTGGGCGTCGCCCGGCACCGTCACCGGTTCCTCGGGCAGGTCCAGGGTCCAGCGGTGGGCGGGGCCCGCGGCGCGGGCGTCCGTCACCGCGTCCAGGACCAGGCGGGTCAGGTCCACCGGCCGGCGTTCCAGCGGGCGGCCGGCGTCCAGGCGGGCGAGCAGGAGCAGGTCGTCGACCATCTCGCCCATGCGGGCGGACTCGGCCGTGATGCGGCTCAGGGCGCGGGTCACCTGCGGGGGCACGGGACCGGGGTGCAGGAGGGCCAGCTCGGCGTGGCCGCGGACGGAGGCGACCGGGGTGCGCAGTTCGTGGCTGGCGTCGGCGGCGAAGCGCCGTAGCCGCTCCTCCACGGCGTGCCGCTTGGTGAGCGCGTCCTCCACGTGGCCCAGCATGCGGTTGAAGGCCGTGGCCACCTGGCCGACCTCGCCGTGCGGGTCGGTGTCCGGGGCCCGTGGCGGCAGCGCGACCTCGCCGCTGGCCAGCGGGAGTTCACTGACCCGGGTGGCGGTGGCGGCGACCCGGCTGAGCGGCCGGAGCGACCAGCGGACCCAGCAGGCTCCGGCCACGCCCGTGACGACCAGGGCGAGGCCGAAGACGACGCCGGCCACCAGTTCCAGCCGGTGGACCGCGGCCTGGACCGGCTCCAGGGGGAGGCCGACGAGCAGCACGTCCCCGTCCCGGCCCGGGGAAGCGACGACCCGGTAGTCGTGCAGGGCGGACAGGGCGACGGTGTGGGGTCTGCCGTCGGCCGGTACCCGGGCCAGCCGGCCGGCGTCTCGCGCGCTCAGGTCGACGTCCAGGTCGGCGGCGGGGTCCCCGGAGCGGATCAGCCCCGTGTTGGTGACCGTGCCGTTCAGCAGGCGGGCGCCGAAGGTGCCGGTGGCCATGCGGCGGGTGTCGCCCTGTTCGTCGCCGTCGTGGTCGTCGCGTGCGTGGGGCAGCAGGCCGTCGTGTTCCAGGCTCTCCGGGAAGCGGGTGCCGACCTGGGTGAGCTGTTCGTCCAGGCGCTGGGTGAGGAAGCCGTTCAGTTCCACGACCGCGGCCAGGCCGACGGCCGCGCAGCTCACCGCGAGCAGCGTCACCAGTCCGACGGTGAGCCGGGCCCGGAGGGTGCGGGGACGCCCGGTACGGGAACGCACAGCACGGGGACGCGGCGGGGTCACCTGGTCACCGGCTTCAGGACGTAGCCGGCGCCGCGCACGGTGTGGATCATGGGTTCGCGGCCCGCGTCGACCTTCTTGCGCAGGTAGGAGATGTACAGCTCGACGACATGCGCCCGGCCGCCGAAGTCGTAGGACCAGACCCGGTCGAGGATCTGCGCCTTGCTGAGCACCCGGCGCGGGTTGCGCATGAGGAAGCGCAGGAGCTCGAACTCGGTCGGCGAGAGGTCGATCAGCTCGCCGGCCCGGGTCACCTCGCGGGCGTCCTCGTCCATCACCAGGTCCCCGACGGCCAGCCGCGGGCCCTCCTCGTGCGTGCGGGCCATGCCGGCCCGGCGCAGCAGGCCGCGCAGCCGGGCGACGACCTCCTCCAGGCTGAAGGGCTTGGTGACGTAGTCGTCGCCGCCCGCGGTGATCCCGGCGATACGGTCCTCGACCGCGTCCCGCGCCGTCAGGAAGAGCACGCACACGTCGGGCTTCACCTCGTGCAGGCGGCGCAGCACCGCGAAGCCGTCGGTGTCGGGGAGCATCACGTCCAGAACGACGGCGTCGGGCATCAGCTCGCGGGCGGCGGCGAGGGCGGCGGCGCCGTCGCCGGCCGCGCGCACCTCCCAGCGCTCGTAGCGCAGGGCTCCGGTGAGCACCTCCGCGAGGTCGGGGTCGTCGTCGACGACGAGGACGCGCAGCGGGGTGCCGTCGGGGCGGGTGAGTGCGGGGCGGCCTGAGGGGGTGGTGTTCATCGCGTCTCCCAGCATCGCCGGTCCGCGGGGCCGGGGATGCGGCGGCCGACTCTGAGTTTCCTGTGAGTACGCCCCGGCGGGGCCTCGCTCAGAGCTGTTTCAGAGCTTCGCCCCGCACAGTGGCCTGGCCGACGCACGAAAGGACGGCGACATCGTATGACCACCGTGGAGACGCGGCGGGCGGCCCCGGCCCCGCCGCTGCCCGTGACCGCACGGCGCTCCCCCGCCGGGCCCGTGCTGGCCCTGCTGTGGGCGGGCGCGGCGGCCGTACTCGCGCTCTGGTGGGCGGACACCGGGTCCGTCGTCGGGGCGGCCGGGTGGCTGACCGGGGCCGGGCGGATCGCCGGGCTGCTGTGCGGGTACGCCTGCGCGGTGCTGGTCGGGCTGATGGCGCGGGTGCCGCTGCTGGAGCGGCGCGTCGGCTCGGACCGGGTGGCGCGCTGGCACGCGCAGGCCGGCCGGTACACCGTCTGCCTGCTGCTCGCGCACGTCGTGCTGATCCTCGCCGGGTACGCCGCCCAGGACCGTGCGTCCCTCTGGCACGAGACGGTGACCGTCGTCCTCGACTACCCGGAGATGCTGAAGGCCACCGCCGGCACGGTGATCCTCCTCGCGGTCGGCGTCACCTCGGCGCGGGCCGTGCGCCGCCGGACGAGCCACGAGTTCTGGTACCACGTCCATCTGCTGACGTACGCGGCCGTCTTCCTCGCCTTCGGGCACCAGCTGGCCCTCGGTGACCAGTTCAACGGCGCACCGGTCGCGACCGCCGCCTGGTACGCGCTGTACCTGGGCGTGGCGGCGCTGGTGCTGTGGTTCCGGGTCCTCGCCCCGGTGCGGCTCAACCTGCGCCACCGCCTGCGTGTGGACTCCGTCCACCGGGAGGCGCCGGGGGTGTACTCGGTCGTCGTCCGGGGGCGGCGCCTGGACGGACTGGGGGCGCGGCCGGGCGAGTTCTTCCGCTGGCGGTTCCTCGCCGAGGGCATGCGCCGGACGTCGACGCCGTACTCCCTGTCGGCGCCGCCGCGCCCGGACCTGCTGCGCATCACGGTCAAGGCGCTGGGCGACCACAGCGCGGCCGTCTCCCTGCTGCGCCCCGGCACCCGGGTGTGGGCGGAGGGTCCGTACGGCGCTCTGACCGCCGACCGGGCCGCCGGCCGGCGCACCCTGCTGATCGCCGCAGGTGTCGGCATCACCCCGCTGCGGGCGCTGTTCGAGACGCTCCCCGGCGAGGTGACGCTGCTGTACCGGGCGCGCTCGGCCGAGGAGCTGGCGCTGGGCGGCGAGCTGGAGGCGATCGCCCGCTGGCGCGGCGGGCGGGTGCTGTACGCGCTCAACGGTCCGGGCGGGGAGCGCCCGCCCCTGACGGCGGCATCGCTGCGCGCCACCTTCCCGGGTCTCGCCGACGACCTCGACGTCTTCCTCTGCGGGCCGCACGGTTTCGCCCAGGACGTGTACCGGGCGCTGCGGGAGGCCGGGGTGGCGGACGGCCGCATCCACCACGAGTCGTTCGAGCTGTGAGCCGGGGCAAGGCCCGCGAAGAGACGGAGAAGAGCCGGACATGCACGCGTTGAACAAGAACCGTCCCCTGCGCCGGATCGTGCTGGCGAGCGCCGCGACCGTCTCCGGGACGGTGCTGCTGCTGGCGCTGAAGCCGCACACGGCGCCCACGCCGGCGTCGGCGAGCACCAGGTCCCCGGCCGCGTCGAGCAGTCCGGCGCCCGGCTCCGGCTCCGGTTCCGGCGGCGACTCCGGCTCGGTCTCCAGGACCGCGACGGCCACCGGGGACACGGTGCAGACCCGCTGGGGCCCGGTCCAGGTGCGCGTCACCGTGCGGGACGGCAGGCTCACCGACGTCACGGCCGTCAGCTACCCGCAGGACAACCCGCGCGACCAGGAGATCAACAGCTACGCGCTGCCGCAGCTGCGGCGCGAGGCGCTGGCGGCGCAGAGCGCGGAGATCGACACGGTGTCGGGAGCGACGTACACCAGTGACGGTTACCGGCAGTCACTCCAGTCCGCGCTGGACTCGGCGGGGCTCTGAACACTCCCGTCGTGCGGCACGTATCTGTGGGCCAAGGGTCAAGTCCCCACGGAGGAACCGTGACCACCACGCTCGCAGGCGGACGTGCCGCCCGCCGACAGACGATGCGCCGCATCCGCCCGCGCCGCTCCCCGGCCGTACCGCTGCTGCTCGCCGTCTGGGCGGGCGCGGCGGCCGTGCTGTGGCTCTGGTGGCACAACACCCCGTCCATCGCCGACGACACCGGCCGCATCCTCGGCGCGGGCCGGATCACCGGTCTGCTGGCCGGCTATCTGATGGCGCTGGTCGTGCTCCAGATGGCGCGCGTGCCGGCGCTGGAGCGGCGGGTCGGCTCCGACCGGGTGGCCCGCTGGCACGCGATGAGCGGCCGGTACACGCTGTGCCTGGTCGTCGCCCACGTCTTCCTCGTCATGTGGGGGTACGCGCGCCAGGCCGGCAGGTCCCTCGGGGACATCGTCCAGCAGACCGCCGACTCCGTCGGCCAGCTGCCGGACATGGGCAAGGCGGCCGTCGGCACGGGCCTGTTCGTGGTGATCGGGCTGACGTCGATCGGCCCGGTACGCCGCCGGCTGCCGTACGACACCTGGTACCACGTCCACCTGCTGACCTACGCGGCGGTGTTCCTGACGTTCTGGCACCAGATCACCACCGGCAACGACTTCGCGGTTCAGCCCGCCGCCAAGACCTTCTGGTACGGCCTGTACGGCGCGGTCACCGCGCTGGTGCTCTGGTACCGGATCCTCACCCCGATCCGGCTGAACCTGCGGCACCGCATGTACGTGGAAGCGGTGATCGAGGAGACGCCGGGCATCGTGTCAGTGCTGATCGGCGGCCGGAAGCTGCACCGGATGGGCGCGGAGGCGGGCCAGTTCCTCCGCTGGCGGTTCCTCGCGCCGGGGATGCGGTTCAGCTCGCACCCGTACTCCCTCTCGGCCGCGCCGCGCCCCGGGATGCTACGGATCACGGTGAAGGCGATCGGCGACCACAGCGCCCGGCTGCGCGAGCTGGAGCCCGGGACGAAGGTGTGGGCGGAGGGCCCGTACGGCGCGCTCACCGCGCAGCGGCGCAGCCGGGGCAAGGTGCTGCTGGTCGCGGGCGGGGTGGGCATCACGCCGATGCGGGCGCTGTTCGAGACGCTGCCCGGCGCCGCCGGTGACATCACGCTCCTGTACCGGGCGAACACCACCCAGGACCTGGCACTGTGGGACGAGCTGGCGGCCATCGCCGAGGAGCGGGGGGCCCGGCTGATGTACGCGGTGAACAGCCCGGAGGGCGAGCGGCCGGACATCTCCGCAGAGAACCTCCGGCGGAAGATCCCGGACGTCGACCGGCATGACGTCTTCATGTGCGGTCCGCCCGGGTTCGCGCAGTCGGTGTACGAGGCACTGCGCGAGGCGGGGGTCCCCGCCCGCCGTATCCACCACGAGTCCTTCGAGATGTGAGCGGAGCTGCGAAGCGATGAGGAAGAGCCACCCCGTGCGGCGGGTCGTGCTGGCCACCGCCGCGACCGTGTCCGGTGTCGTGCTGCTGCTGTCGCTGAAGCCGGCGTCGGATCCGGCCGCCGCGTCGGCGGGCGCGGCCCCGCGGGCGCCGGCGGCCGGGCAGGAGTCGCCGCAGGGCGGAGCGCGGGGCGCGGCCCCGGCCGGCTCCGGCACGGTGACCGGTGACGCGGTGCGGACGCAGTACGGGGCCGTGCAGGTACGGCTGACCGTCAGCGCGGGGAAGATCACGAAGGCGGAGGCGGTCCAGGCTCCCGAGGGCGGCCTCAGCGACCAGAAGACCCAGCTCGCCGTCCCCAGACTCAACCAGGAAGCCGTGGCGGCCGGAACGGCGGACATCGACGCCGTCTCCGGAGCCACCTACACCAGCGAGGGCTACCGGCAGTCCCTCCAGTCGGCCCTGGACCGGGCCGGTGGCTGACACGATGGCAGAGGAGGCTCAGGCGCCCGCCGCGGTGCGTCACGCGGAGGAGGTGATGGGGACGGTCTTCTCCTTCGACGTGCGCGGCGGGGAGCCGGACGCGGTACGGGCGGCGCTCGCCGAGGCCGTCGCCGGGCTGCACCGGGCGGACGCGCTGTTCAGCACCTACCGCGAGGACAGCGAGGTGTCACGGCTGGCCCGGGATGAGCTGGACGTCTCCCGGTGCGCCCCCGAGGTGGCCGGGGTGCTGGAGCTGGCGGCCGAGGCGGAGCGGGTGAGCGAGGGGTGGTTCAGCACCCGTCACCGGGGCTCGCTGGACCCCACCGGCATCGTCAAGGGCTGGGCGGCCGAGCGGGCGGCGCGGCTGCTGGCGGCGGTGGCCGGGGTGCGGGGAGTGAGCGTCAACGGGGGCGGGGACGTGCAGTTGCTGGGCGCGCCGGAGCCGCAGCGTGCCTGGCGGGTGGGGGTGTCCGATCCGCTCCGGCCCGGCGGGCTGGCGGCGGTGGTCTCGGCGGCGGGCACGCAGGAGCTGGCGGTGGCGACGTCCGGTACGGCGGAGCGGGGGGCGCACATCGTGGACCCGCGCACCGGCCGGTCCGCGGTGACGGACCTGGTGGCGGTCACGGTCGTGGGGCCGCGTCTGACGTTCGTCGACTGCTGGGCCACGGCCGCGTTCGCGATGGGTTCCCGGGCGGGGCTGGACTGGCTGGAGTCCCTGCCGGACGTGGAGGCCCTGCTGATCACCGCCGGCGACGAGGTGCGGTGCACCGGGGGGCTGGCGGCGCGGCTGGGCTGAGAGCGGCCCGCTCCCCGTTCACCGCTTGGCAGTTCACGCGGCTGCCGGTCCACCGTCCGGAATTCCCTCCCCCGCGACGCCATCCGACGTCTGCCCTCGGACGTATCCCCTGTGGGGCGATTTCCAGGAGGAGACGACATGGCCATCTTCAGCAGTCTGCTGCCCGCGATGCGGGACCGCGACAGGGACGACGGCTCGCGGCACGGACATGGTCACGACCGCGACGACGACCACGGCCACGGCCACGGCCACCGCCACGACCACGACGACCGCCACGGTCACGGCGACCGCCACGACCACGACACCTACTGACCGCGTACGAAGCCGGGCGGACCGCGGGAGCAAGGCCCCGGTCCGCCCGGCCGGTGCCCGGGAACGCGGCCCCGGGCGACGCGGCCCCGACGCGCGTGACGAGGAACCCGTGCCATGGCGCATGTCCTGCGGCGTCCGCCCCCGAGCGGGGAGAGCTGTGATGCCGTGGTCGCGACCGCGCCGGGGGTCCCCCCGCGCGAGGTGTTCCGGCGGTTCTGGCCGTACACCCGCGGCGGCCGGCGCTGGCTCGTGCCCGTCGCCCTGTTCAGCGTGACCGGCCCCGCCGTCGACGCCGCCGAGCTGTGGCTGTTCAAGATCCTCGTGGACGACGTGCTCGTCCCCCGGGACCTGCACCCCTTCCTGTGGATCGCGCCGGCCTTTCTGGGCCTGGTCCTGTGCTCCGGCGTCCTCGGCTTCGCCGACGACGTGACGTCCACCTGGGTCGGCGAGCGCTTCCTGCTCGCCCTGCGCTCCGACGTGTTCCGGCACGTCCAGGGGCTGTCGCTCGGCTTCTTCGAGCGTCGCAGGCTCGGCGACGTGCTGTCCCGGGTCACGGGCGACGTCGACGCGGTGGAGACGTTCCTGCTCTCGGGCGTGGCGGACGCCCTCTACTACGCCGTCCGCCTGGCCGTCTTCCTGGGCCTGCTGGTCTGCCTGCGCTGGGACCTGACCGTGTTCGCCCTGGTCGTCGTGCCCCTGTTCTGGGGCGCCGCCCGGCACTTCTCACGGCTGCTCAAGGACGCGTCGCGGGAGCGCAGGCGCCGCAGCGGCTCGCTCAGCGCGATCGCCGAGGAGTCGCTGGGCAACGTCGTCCTGGTGCAGGCGTACAACCGGCAGGGCTGGGAGCAGCGCCGGTTCGAGCGGGAGAACCTGGGCCGGTTCCGGGCGGCGATGGCCTCGGCGCGGATCCGTGCCGTGTACGGGCCCGTCGTGGAGGTCATCGAGGTGGCCGGCGGCCTCGCCGTGCTGGGCCTGGGCACCTGGAAGCTGGCCCAGGGGCAGCTCACGCTCGGCGGACTGCTGGTCTTCCTCGCGCTGATCGGCAAGCTGTACGGCCCGGTGCGCGGCCTGTCCCGCCTCGGCACCACCTTCTACGCGGCCTCCGCCTCGGCGGAACGGATCATCGAGCTGCTGGACCAGCGGCCCCAGGTGACCGAGTCCCCGCACGCCCGGCGCACCGGCCGCGCCCGGGGGGACGTGGAGTTCGACGGGGTGTGGTTCCGCTACCCGGGCGGCTCCTCCTGGGCGCTGTCGGACGTGTCCTTCCACGCGGCGCCCGGGGAGACGCTGGCGCTGGTCGGGGCCAGCGGGGCGGGCAAGTCGACGGTCGCCAAGCTCCAGCTGCGCTTCTACGACCCCGACCGGGGCGCGGTCCGCCTCGACGGGACCGATCTGCGCCGGCTCGGCCTGTCCGACGTGCGGGACAGCGTGGCGGTGGTGCTCCAGGAGACGCTCGTCTTCCACGGCACCGTGCGGGACAACATCGCCTACGGGCGGCCGGGCGCCACGGACGCGGACATCGTCGCGGCGGCGCGGGCCGCGGACGCCCACGACTTCATCGAGCTGCTCCCGGAGGGCTACGACACCCTGGTGGGCCAGCGCGGCCGGACCCTGTCCGGCGGACAGTGCCAGCGCCTGGCGATCGCCCGCGCGATGGTCCGGGACGCGCCCGTCCTGCTCCTGGACGAACCGACGGCCGGGCTCGACGCGCGGTCCGGCCGGCGGATCATGGACCCGCTGCGCCGGCTCATGGCCGGGCGCACGACCGTCGTCATCTCCCACAACCTGCTGACCGTGCGCGACGCCACGCGCATCCTGGTGCTCGACCACGGCCGGATCACCGAGCACGGCACCCACACCGACCTGCTCGGGCAGGGCGGCGCCTACGCCCGGCTGCACCGGCTGCACACGGGAGCGGTGGGAGCGTGAGCGTCACCGCCGGGCCGGACGACCCCCTGGCCCCCGGCACCCGACCGGTCCCGACGCCCTTCCGGACGGTTCACGTCTTCGGGGTGACGACCTGCGCCTCGCGCAGCCGCGCGGTGGCGAGGACGGTGCCGTCGGACGACGTCAGACGGGCCCCGGAGTACCGGGTGAGGTCGACGGGGACGGACACGCCCCAGGCGCCGTGGCCGTCGCGCACGGTGAAGTCGCCGACGCGGACGCTGGTGCCGTCGGCGCGCTCCAGGAAACAGGTGACCCTTCCGGTGTACCGGGTGCCGGGGCGGGTGAGCGCGACGGTCAGGAACATCCAGCCGGGGGTGCCGGGGTGGGCGTAGACCTCGCCGGCGGACTGCCCGCCGCGCCCGGCCGGGGTCATGTCCCCGACGAGCACCGGCTCGGACTCGACGGCGGGCGGCGGCGAGGCGGTGACCTCCTCGACGGCGGTGCCGGCTGCCCAGCCGGCGAAGCCGACCGCGACGGCGAGCACGGCTCCGACCGCGGCGACCCGTACCCGGTGCCGCCGGGCGCCGTGGCGCAGGCCCCGGCGCGAGCGGCCGGGGACGCCCGCCGGCCGCTGCCCCTCGGACGCCGCCGACCGGGCGAGGCCGCGCGCCACGCGGGTCTCGAAGCCGGGCGGCGGCTCGCGGTCCGGGAGCAGGCCGACCAGCCGGTCGCCGACCAGGGTCAGTTGCCGGACGTACTCCCGGCAGTCCGCGCACCGGTCCAGATGGGCGACCGCCTCGGCCCGTTCCCGGCCGGGCAGCACGCCCAGGGCCAGCTCGGGACCGATCTCCCGCAGCTTCTCGCAGTTCGCGTCACTGGACATGGCCGCCCCGTTCCCGAGAAGCGACGGCGGCGCGCAGCCGCGCCATCGCCGTCCTGATCCGCGTCTTGGCGGTACCCAGCGGGATCCGCTCCGCGTCGGCGACCTGCCGGGCCGTCATGCCGTAGACGCCGGCCATCATCAGCGCCCTGGCCTGTTCCCGTGGCAGCCCTGCCAGGGCGGACCGGACCTGGGCGGACGCCTCGTCGGCCAGTGCCCACCGCTCGGGAGTCTCGGTGACGGCGTCCAGGAGGTCCTCGAGGTCCTCGGGAGCCACCGGCTCCGTCCGCCGGGCCCGGACCGCGTCGACGGCCAGGTTGTGCGCGATGGTCGTCAGCCACGTCATGACCGAGCCGCGTCGCGAGTCGTAGATCTGCGCGTGGCGCCAGGCGCGCTCGAACGTCTGCTGGGCGACGTCCTCGGCGAGCTGCTGGTCCCGGGTGACGGCCATGGCGACGCCGAAGACCCGGTGCTGGAACCTGTGGACGAAGATGACGGCCAGCTCCGGATCTCCGGCGGCCAGCCCGGACAGCAGCGCCTCGTCCGGGAGGCGGCCGACGGCGAACCGATGACCCGACACACCTCTGGGTACGTTCGACGGCCGCCAGGGGATTGCCCGTCCCGCTGGCCGCTCGCCGCGGAAGATCACATGCCCATTCTGCGCCGGGCGGCCGGGCCCCGCACCCGGTCAGTGCCCGTTCTGCGCCAGCCGCAGCAGATGGTCGGCCAGGGCCTGGCCCCCGCTGGGGTTCCGGCTGATCAGCAGCAGCGTGTCGTCACCGGCGATCGTCCCGAGGATGTCGTGCAGCTCCGCCTGGTCGATGGCGGAGGCGAGGAACTGCGCGGCCCCCGGAGGAGTCCGCAGGACCACCAGGTTCGCCGAGGCCTCCGCGGAGATCAGCAGCTCCTGGGAGAGCCGCCGCATCCGCTCCTCCTTCGCCGACTCCCCGAGCGGAGCGCGGGGAGTGCGGAAGCCGCCCTCGCTCGGCACCGCGTAGATCAGGTCGCCGTCGGTGTTGCGGATCTTCACCGCGTTCAGCTCGTCGAGGTCCCGGCTGAGCGTCGCCTGGGTCACGCTCAGCCCGTCGTCGGCGAGCAGCTTCGCCAGCTGGCTCTGCGACCGCACCGGCTGCCGGTTGAGGATGTCCACGATCCGCCGGTGCCGTGCGGTGCGGGTCTGCGGCACGGCGGGCCCGGCACCGTTGCCCGCCTCGTAGTCCTGCGCCTCGCTCATCGTCGTCTCATTCTCCGGATCGTCCTTCCCCGTCGGCGGGGTTCGCCGCGTCGAGGATGCCGGGCAGCGCCCGGAGCAGCGCACCCGCCTCGTCGTCGCGCAGATTCAGCGGCGGCATGAGCCGTACGACGTCGGGGGCGGGCGCGTTCACCAGGAACCCGGCCTCCTGGGCCGCCTCCTGCACCTGCGGTGCGCGCGGCCCGGTGAGCACGATACCCAGGAGCAGGCCCGCACCCCGGACATGATCGACCAAGGGGTGGTCCAGGGCCTCGACGCCGTCCCGCAGCCTCTCGCTCTGCCGCTTGACGTTGTCGAGCAGGCCCTCGCCCTCGATGGTGTCGAGCACGGCGAGCCCGGCGGCGCAGGCGACCGGGTTGCCGCCGAAGGTGGTCCCGTGCTGGCCGGGCCGCAGCAGTTCGGCGGCCCGGCCGAAGGCCACGGTCGCGCCGAGCGGCAGCCCGCCGCCGAGCTGCTTGGCGAGGGTGACGACGTCGGGCAGCACGCCCTCGTGTGCCTGGTACTCGAACCAGGTGCCGGTCCGCCCGATGCCGGTCTGCACCTCGTCCAGGACGAGCAGCGCACCCGTGGCGGCGGTGATCGCGCGGGCCGCCTTGAGGTAGCCGGCCGGGGGCACGACCACGCCGTTCTCGCCCTGGATCGGCTCGATGACCACCAGGGCGGTGTCCTCGGTGACCGCGGCGGCCAGCGCCTGCGCGTCGCCGTAGGGGACGTGGGTGACCTCGCCGGGCAGCGGCCGGAAGGGCTCCTGCTTGGCGGGCTGGCCGGTGAGCGCGAGGGCGCCCATCGTGCGGCCGTGGAAGCCGCCGTCGGTGGCGACCATGTGGGTGCGCCCGGTGAGCCGGCCGATCTTGAAGGCGGCCTCGTTGGCCTCGGCGCCGGAGTTGCAGAAGAACACCCTGCCCTCCCGGCCGAACAGCGTCAGGAGCCGTTCGGCGAGGGCGACGGTGGGCTCGGCCATGAAGAAGTTGGAGATGTGGCCGAGGGAGCCGATCTGCCGGGTCACGGCCTCGACGATCGCGGGGTGGGCGTGGCCGAGCGCGTTGGTGGCGATGCCGCCGACGAAGTCGAGGTACTGCCGGCCCTCGGCGTCCCAGACCCGGGTGCCCTCACCGCGGACGAGGGGCAGCCGCGGGGTGCCGTAGTTGTTCATGAGCGCGCCCTGCCAGCGCCCGGTCAGCTCCTGGTTGCCCTGGTTGCCCTGGTGGCCCGTCACTGCGCGTCCCCCTCAAGCTCGTCGGGCACGACCATGGTGCCGATGCCCTCGTCGGTGAAGATCTCCAGCAGGATCGAGTGCTGGACCCGGCCGTCGATGACGCGGGCGGTCGTCACGCCGTTGCGCACGGCGTGCAGGCAGCCCTCCATCTTCGGCACCATGCCGGAACTCAGCTCCGGCAGCAGCTTCTCCAGCTCGGCGGCGGTGAGCCGGCTGATCACCTCGTCGGAGTTCGGCCAGTCCTCGTAGAGGCCCTCGACGTCGGTGAGGACCATGAGGGTTTCGGCGCCCAGTGCCGCAGCGAGTGCCGCAGCCGCCGTATCAGCATTGACGTTGTAGACATGTCCGTCGTCCTGGGAGCGGGCGATCGAGGAGACGACCGGGATGCGGCCGTCGGCGAGCAGCGCCTCGATGGCGCCCGTGTCGAGGGCGGTGATCTCGCCGACCCGCCCGATGTCGACCGGCTCGCCGTCGATCTGGGGGGTGTGCTTGGTGGCGGTGATGGTGTGCGCGTCCTCGCCGGTCAGGCCGACGGCGAACGGGCCGTGCTGGTTGAGCAGGCCGACCAGCTCGCGCTGCACCTGCCCGGCCAGCACCATCCGTACGACGTCCATGGCGTCCTCGGTGGTGACGCGCAGGCCCGCCTTGAACTCGCTGACGATGCCGTGCCGGTCGAGGGCGGCGCTGATCTGCGGGCCGCCGCCGTGCACGACGACGGGCTTGAGACCGGCGTGCCGCAGGAAGACGACGTCCTGGGCGAAGGCGGCCTTCAGCTCCTCGTTCACCATGGCGTTGCCGCCGAACTTGATGACGACGATCTTGCCGTGGTGCCGGGTCAGCCAGGGCAGGGCCTCGATGAGGATCTGGGCTTTCGGCAGTGCCGTGTGTTTGCGCGTCGTGGTCATGAGGAGTAGGCGCTGTTCTCGTGGACGTAGTCGGCGGTCAGGTCGTTGGTCCAGATGGTCGCGGTCTCGGCGCCGGCGGCGAGGTCGGCCACGATGTGGACCTCGCGGTAGCGCATGTCGACCAGGTCGCGGTCCTCGCCGACGCCGCCGTTCTTGCAGACCCACACGCCGTTGATGGCGACGTTGAGCTGGTCCGGCTCGAAGGCGGCCTTGGTGGTGCCGATCGCGGAGAGCACGCGGCCCCAGTTGGGGTCCTCGCCGTGGATCGCGCACTTGAGGAGGTTGTTGCGGGCGATGGAGCGGCCCACCTCGACGGCGTCCTCCTCGCTCGCCGCGTTGACCACCTCGACCCTGATGTCCTTGCTGGCGCCCTCGGCGTCGCCGATGAGCTGCCGGCCGAGGTCGGCGCAGACCTGCCGTACGGCCTCGGCGAACTCCTCGTATGGCGGGGTGACGCCGCAGGCGCCGGAGGCGAGCAGCAGGACGGTGTCGTTGGTGGACATGCAGCCGTCGGAGTCGACGCGGTCGAAGGTGACCCTGGTCGCCGCGCGCAGGGCCCGGTCCAGGGTCGCGTCATCCAGGTCGGCGTCGGTGGTGAGGACGACGAGCATGGTGGCGAGGCCAGGGGCGAGCATGCCGGCGCCCTTGGCCATGCCGCCGACGGTCCAGCCGCCCTCGCCGCTGACGACGGACGTCTTGTGGACGGTGTCGGTGGTCTTGATGGCGATGGCGGCCTTCTCGCCGCCGTGCTCGCTCAAGGAGGCGGCGGCCGTCTCCACGCCCTTGAGGACCTTGTCCATGGGGAGCGGCACGCCGATCAGGCCGGTGGAGCAGACGGCGACCTCGATGGCGCCCCGGCCGAGCACCTCGGCGGCCTTCTCGGCGGTGGCGTGGGTGTCCTGGAAGCCCTGGGGACCGGTACAGGCGTTGGCGCCGCCGGAGTTGAGGACGACCGCCGAGACCTGGCCGCCCTTGAGGACCTGCTCGGACCAGAGGACCGGCGCGGCCTTCACACGGTTGGAGGTGAAGACGCCCGCGGCGGCACGGCGGGGCCCGTTGTTGACCACGAGGGCCAGGTCGGGGTTGCCGTTCTCCTTGATCCCGGCGGCGATCCCCGCGGCCGTGAATCCCTTGGCTGCCGTGACGCTCACTGCTTCTCCTTGTTCGCTTCTCCGCCCATGCAGCGCGGCGGTGCGGCCATCGTCGTCGTCTGCGGCCCGGCGGCTGCACGTACGTCGCTCACGGTGCGACTCCGATCGTGGAAAGCCCGGTGGTCTCGTCGAGACCCAGGGCGATGTTCATGCTCTGGACGGCACCGCCCGCGGTGCCCTTGGTCAGGTTGTCGATGACGCTGATCGCGATGATGCGGCCCACGGCGGCGTCGTACGCGACCTGCACCTGAACGGCGTTGGAACCGTGGACGGACGCCGTCGCGGGCCACTGGCCCTCGGGGAGCAGGTGGACGAAGGGCTCGTCGGCGTAGGCCTTCTCGTAGGCGGCGCGCACCGCGTCGGCCGTGACCCCCTCGGCGGCGGACGCGCTGCACGTGGCGAGGATCCCGCGCGGCATCGGGGCGAGGGTGGGGGTGAAGGAGACCTGCACGCTCTGCCCGGCCACCCCGCTGAGGTTCTGGATCATCTCGGGGGTGTGCCGGTGGCCGCCGCCGACGCCGTACGGCGACATGGAGCCCATGACCTCGCTGCCGAGCAGGTGCGGCTTGGGGGCCTTGCCCGCGCCGGAGGTGCCGGACGCGGCGACGATCACCGCCTCGGGCTCGGCGAGTCCGGCCGCGTAGGCCGGGTACAGGGCGAGGGAGACGGCGGTCGGGTAGCAGCCGGGCACCGCGATGCGCTTGGACCCCGTGAGCCGGGCGCGGGCGCCGGGGAGTTCGGGGAGGCCGTAGGGCCAGGTGCCGGCGTGCGGGGAGCCGTAGAACCGCTCCCAGTCGGCCGGGTCCTCCAGTCGGAAGTCGGCGCCCATGTCGATCACGAGGACGTCGGGTCCGAGCTGCTCGGCGACGGCGGCGGACTGGCCGTGCGGCAGCGCGAGGAAGACGACGTCGTGCCCGGCGAGCGCCTCGGGCGTGGTCTCGGCGAGCACGCGGTCGGCCAGCGGCAGCAGATGCGGCTGGAGCGCGCCGAGCCGCTGTCCGGCGTTGGAGTTCCCGGTCAGGGCACCGATCTCGACCTCGGGGTGCGCGAGGAGCAGGCGCAGGACCTCTCCGCCCGCGTATCCGCTCGCTCCGGCCACCGCCGCACGTACCGCCATGTCCATCCTCCTCCTGGATGGCATGACTATACGTACTGCTGCACGTTTATGCAATCGATCGAGGCAACATCACCCGGCGCGAAACGAGGAAGGTGACCGGGATCGCCGCCGCGGAGGCGAGCAGCGGGGCGAAGCGGCTGCCGGCGTGCAGGAGGTCGACGATGACGTAGACGCCCGCGGTGGTGATCAGGAAATTCGTCACGTTCGTCAGCGGGAACAGCAGGAATTTCCGCCAGGTGGGCCGGGTCCGGTAGGTGAAGCGCGCGTTCAGGAAAAAGGACCCGACCATGCTGAGCAGAAATGCCAGGACGTGCGCGGCCAGATAGGGAAGGGCGGTCAGGAACAGCAGGTAAAGACAGTAGTAGGCCGCCGTGTTCACGACGCCGACCGCCGCGAAGGTCAGAATCTGCCGCATCAGGGGATGAGATCTTTCGTCCGTTCCACGTTGGTCGCCTTCACCAGGAAGTGCGGGCGCCCCTTCACCTCGTAGTAGATGCGGCCGGTGTACTCCCCGATGACTCCCAGCATGACCATCTGGACGCCCGCGAGGGCGGTGACGGCGGTGATGATGGTCACATAGCCGGGGGTCTGGACACCGTGGACGAGCGCGGCGCCCACGATCCAGGCGGTGTAGAGGCCCGCGCACAGCAGCAGGCCCACACCGAGCCAGAGCGCGGCGCGCAGCGGGCGGTTGTTGAAGGACAGCAGGCCGTCGAGGCCGTAGTTGAGCAGGCCGCGCAGGTTCCAGGAACTGCGGCCGGCCTCGCGCGCGGCGTTGCGGTACTCGAAGGTGGTGCTCGGGAAGCCCACCCAGGCGAACAGGCCCTTGGAGAAGCGGTTGTACTCGGTGAGCGCCAGCACCGCGTCCACCACCCGGCGCGACAGCAGCCGGAAGTCCCCCACGCCGTCGACGAGTTCGACGTCGACCAGGCGGTTGACGAGCCGGTAGTACAACCGGGCGGTGAGGGTCCGGGTGAACCGGTCGCCGGTGCGGGTGCGCTTGGCGATGACCTGGTCGTGGCCCTGTTCGCGCAGCTCGACCATGCGCGTGATCAGCGCCGGCGGGTGCTGGAGGTCGGCGTCCATGACGATCACCGAGTCGCCCGAGGCGTGCCGCAGACCGGCGAGCAGGGCCGCCTCCTTGCCGAAGTTGCGGCTGAGGGAGACGTAGCGCACCCGGGAGTCGAGGTCCGCCAGCTCCCTGAGGACCGCGAGCGTCCGGTCCCGGCTGCCGTCGTCGACGTACACGAACTCCATGTCGTGGCCGAGCGGCAGCAGTTCCTCGGCGACCTTCTGGACCTCCTCGTGGAAGCGGGCGAGGACGTCCTCCTCGTTGTAGCAGGGCGCGACGATCGATATCAGCATGCGGGGTCCCCCCTGGGCGCGGTCAGCGAGCGGCGGTCGGGCACTCGCGCGGCGAAGTGGTCGTGGGCGGCGCCGGGGCGCGCCGGCGGCGGACGGCGGTGAGGGCGGTGAGCACGACGAGCGTCAGCAGCGAGGCGGCGCCCACGGCCGTGCCCAGCCGCAGGCCGGGTGGATGGAAGGTGCAGGTCAGGCTGGTGGCGGTGCCGTCGAGGGGCACGGCGATCAGGCCGTGGAAGGTGTCGGCGGGCCGCTCGGGTCCGTGGCCGGTGGCGCAGCGCCAGCCGGCGATCCGGGGTGCCGCGACGACCGCGACGCCCTTGCTGCCGGGGCGCAGCCGGGCCCGTACCGTGGCACCGGAGACGGTCACCTCGGTGGCGCCGGTCACCTTCAGGCGGGCGGCGGCCGCGGCCAGCCGCGCCGGGTCCAGGCAGCCGACGGCGGCGGACGGGATGCGTCCGGGCCGGTCCGGCCGCAGCTCGATCCGCAGCGGACCCGAGGCGGGGGCGGTGCCGAGCGGCTCCATGGCGGCGCGGTTGCGCGGGAACCGGGACCGGAACCGGGCGGGCTCCCCGGCGCCGGCGAGCCGCGCGGTGCCGGAGAAGTCCGGGGCCCACAGGTGGACCTGGGTGCCGGCGGGGCACCGGGCGGTGATCGTCGGCCGGACCAGGGCGTTGCCGGTGCCGACCCGCCGGGACGGGAGCGGCCGCCCGGCGTCGTCGCGCACGGTGACGCGGGACACGGTGTAGACGCGGCTGCCGAGCAGCAGTTCCTGGTTGCGGTACGGCGACGGTCCGAACGGTGTCCTGTCGGGCGCGGCCCGGACGGTGACCAGCGGCGGTACGTCCCGGCGGGTGACGGTCACCGGCCCGGCGTACGGGGACGGGTCCTTCTGGTGCGGGTCGGGCGGGGAGTGCACCCGGGCGCCGACGGAGAAGACGACGTCCGTGACGGCGTTGTCCAGGCTCTGCGGGCTGCGGCCGCGCGAGGTCCAGCCGTCGCCGAGGGCGGTGAGGGTGCGGCTGAGGACGTCCGGGGTCAGGCTGCTGTAGTACTGGGCGCCCTCGCCGCCCACCAGCAGCGGGTCGTTGCCGACGGTCTGCTCGCGGCCGGGGTCGGTGCGGTACCGCGGCCAGTCGTCGGCTCCGGCGATCGCCGCCGCCTGCGTCCGCTGCCGCTCGCCCCAGGGCGCGTAGTCGTCCAGGTGCCCGAGGCGCAGCCGGGTGGCCACGGCCGAGGTGGCGGCCGTCTCGCCCACCTGGGCGCCGAGGAGCAGGACGACGGCCAGCCCGGCGAGCCGGGTGCGGTGTCCGGCGCGGCCCAGCAGGGCCAGGCCGCCGACGGTGCCCGCGAGGGCGAGCAGCAGCACCGGCCAGGTGTACGGCCGGACCAGCGTGCTGCGGCTCGCGACGGCGACGACCAGCACGAGCAGGGCGGCCGCGGCTGCGAGGGCGCGCCGGTCGGGCAGGCCGTACGCCACGGCGTGCCAGGCGGCGACGACCAGCAGGCCGCACAGCACGAACGCCTGCCGGTAGGCGCTGCCCTGCGGGGTGGCGAAGGCGTGCCACAGCAGGTGGGTGGGGCCCCACTGGAGGGAGAGGGCCACCAGGAGCACCAGCGCCGTCCACCCGGCGCGCTCCCGGACCGGGACCGCCCGGTGGAAGGGCAGGGCGAGTGCGAGGAGCAGGGCGGTGACGCCGACGTAGAGGGCCGGGGAGCCGAAGCCGTAGGTGGCGGGCAGCAGCCGGGCGGCCACGTCCTCGGTGGGCACGGGGGCGAAGTGGCGTACGCGGCCGGGATAGGCGTGCTTCGTGCCGAAGTAGACGACCGTGACGAGCGGGGCGGCGAGGCCCGTGCCGAGTGCGGTGGTGAGGGCGGCGCGGCCGGCGGCGGCGAGGGCCTGCCGGCGTGGCGGGCGCGCGAGCAGCAGGCGCAGCAGCAGGACGAGGGCCGCGCCGAGGGTGGCCATGTAGGCGGTGTAGAAGTTGGCGGTCCAGGCGAGGGCGACGATCAGGACGCCGGTCAGGCGCCGGCGTCCGGTCAGCACCCACTCGCCGACCAGGCACAGCAGCGGCAGGGCGATCAGGCCGTCGAGCCACATGGGGTTGTAGGAGGCGTCGGCCGTACTCCAGCCGCACAGCGCGTACGAGGTGCCGAGCAGGCCCGCCGCCCACCAGCGGCCGGGGCGCAGGGTGAGCAGCAGCCAGGCCATGGCCGCCGCGGCGGAGGCGGTCTTCAGCACGGTGACGGCGTAGACGGCGAGGTCGATCTCGTCGCGCGGGAAGAGGGCGACGAGCAGGGCGTAGGGGCTGCCGAGGTAGGTGCCGAGGTCGGGCAGGAAGCCGGCGCCGTAGCCGGACTGCCAGTTGACGAGGAGGCCGCCGTGGCCCCTGCCGTGCAGCAGGTCCCACAGGTGGGCGTGGAAGGGCACGTACTGGTTGCCGAGGTCGTTGACGCTGCGGGTGCGGGGGCCGAAGGGATAGCCGCGCGCCAGTACGTCACCGGCGCAGAAGGCGGTGACCGTGACGGCGGCGGCGAGCAGGGCGGCGGCCTGCCGCGGCCGGGAGACCGCTTTCACACCCTGTTCCTGTCCGGGTGCCGGTGCGGGGTTCCCGTGCGCGGTGCCGCTTTCGCCGGGCGGGGTATTGCGCTGCATTTTCGGCGGTCCTCACGGAATGTGTGCCCCATCGATTCGCCGACTTAGACGGGGCGGGATTCCGGATGGTTGCCCGCCCACCGGAAAATAGGGCGGCCTCTTCCGCACAGGGGAAACACCGCGTGAATTCGATGTCCTTCCGGAAAACATTCGCTTTCCGGCGGGTGTTCTCAGGGTGAACCGGCCTTGCGGGCCGCGTAGGCCCGGGCCGCCCGGACCCGGTTGCCGCACTTGGTGGTGCACCAGCGGCGGGCGCCGTGGGAGCGCAGGAACCAGCGGGCGCACCCCTGGGCGGCGCACTCGGTGAGCAGGTCCGCGTCGGCGCCGGTGAGCAGGTCGGCGGCGTCCTCGGCGAGCTGGGACAGCGCGGCGGCGGCCGGGTTGCCGGTGTCGGGGACGTCGGCGCGGCGGGGGCCGTCGGCGGTCCAGGCCAGCCGGGGCGTGGCGGGGGCGGCGGCGAGGGTGGCGTTGAGGGTGTCGAGGGCGTCGGCGGGCGGCCGCGTCCCGGCGGCCCGCGCGGTGAACAGGGCCCGCAGCGCCTCGCGCAGGGCCCGCAGCCGGCCGGACTGCCTGCCGTTCAGGCTCACCCGGTCGGGCAGCAGCGCGTGCCGGACCAGCCACAGGTGGGCGGCCTCGGTGTCGTCGAGCAGGTCGACCTGGCCGTGGCTGACCGTGAACCGGGTGTTGACCAGCGCCAGCGCGGCGTACTCGTCCTCGCCGGGGACGGGGAGCTGGCGCAGGTGGACGGGGGCCTCGGGATGCACGGCTCTCATGGTAATCCTTGCGGTTCCGCGTGAGGAGGACTTAGCGTGTCTCACGGTTAATCGAGTACGAAACCGTGAGAGGTGAGCCGTCGTGGGCTTGGACGTGGACGCACTGCGCAAGGACTTCCCGATCCTTCGGCGGACGGTGGCGAGCGGCGCGCCGCTCGTCTACCTGGACTCCGGGGCGACCACCCAGAAGCCGCTCCAGGTGCTGGACGCCGAGCGGGACTTCTACCTCACGCGCAACGCGGCCGTGCACCGCGGGGCGCACCAGCTGGCGGGCGAGGCGACGGAGGCGTACGAGCAGGCCCGGCACACCGTCGCCCGGTTCATCGGCGCGGCCGACGACGAGGTGGTCTTCACCAAGAACACCACCGAGGGCATCAACCTGGTCGCCTACGCGCTGGGCAACGCCGGCCGGCTCGGCCCCGGCGACCGGATCGTGGTGACCGAGATGGAGCACCACGCCAACCTGGTCCCCTGGCAGCAGCTCGCCGAGCGGACCGGCGCCACGCTCGACTGGTTCGGCCTCACCGACGACGGCCGCCTCGACCTGTCCCGGGCGGACGAGCTGCTGGACGAGCGCACCAGGGTGCTCGCCCTCACCCACCAGTCCAACGTCCTCGGCACCATCAACCCGGTGCGCGCCCTCGCCGACCGCGCCCACGCGCACGGCGCCCTCGTGGTCGTGGACGGCGCCCAGTCCGTCCCGCACCGCCCGGTCGACGTGGGTGAGCTGGGCGCGGACTTCCTCGCCTTCTCCGGGCACAAGATGCTCGGGCCGAACGGCGTCGGTGTGCTGTGGGGCCGCGCCGGGCTCCTCGCCGGGCTGCCGCCGTTCCTCACCGGCGGCTCGATGATCGAGATCGTGGAGATGGACCGCACCACCTTCCTGCCGCCGCCGCAGCGCTTCGAGGCCGGGGTGCCGATGACCGCGCAGGCGGTGGGGCTCGCGGCGGCGGTGGAGTACCTGGAGCGGCTGGACATGGCCGAGGTGGCCGCGCACGAGGACACGCTCACCGCCCGCGCCCTCCGGCTGCTCGCCGAGGTGCCCGGGGTCCGGGTGGTCGGCCCGGCGGACCTCACCGACCGCGGCTCGGCCGTCTCCTTCACGGTCGACGGCGTCCACCCGCACGACGTCGGCCAGGTGCTGGACGAGCGGGGCGTCGCCGTCCGTGTCGGCCACCACTGCGCCCGTCCGGTCGTCCGCCGCTACGGCATCCCGGCGACGACCCGGGCGAGCTTCTACGTCTACAACACCCTTCAGGAGGTGGACGCGCTGGTGGACGGCGTCCGGGCGGCGCAGAAGTACTTCGGGGTGTGACCGGCGGGTTGATCCGCCGCCGCCTCCGCCCGACTGCCGGCGGCCGTGCGCGTCCGCGGGGCACCCGGCGCCCCGCAGCCGGCGGGACCGGGGCCGCGTAAGCTCCGGGACATGCGTGAGTTCTGGCCGGTGCCCGACGTGCTGGCCCATCTGGCCGGGCGGTGGCGCGTCGAGCGTGACGTGCGCGACCTGGCGAGCGGGGACGAGGGGCACTTCACGGGGACGACCGTCTTCACCGCGCTGGACGGCGGCGGGCTGTTGCACGAGGAGTCCGGCACCTTCACCTGGCAGGGGGTGGCCCGGCCCGCCACCCGGACCCTGCGCTTCCTGCCGGGACCCGCGCCCGGCCGGGCCGACGTGCGGTTCGCGGACGGACGGCCCTTCCACGAGCTGGACCTGACCACGGGCCGGTACCTCGCCGGCCACCCCTGCGCGGCCGACTTCTACCGCGGCGAGTTCACCGTCCGGGACGCCGACCGCTGGCGCACGGTGTGGCGGGTCGGCGGACCCGCGAAGGACCTCGTCCTCACCACCGACTACGTGCGCGAGGCAGCGGCCGGCTATCCGCGCGGGGCCTGAGCCGGGACCCCGTCGAAGCGGAGGCTCCAGCGGCCGGCGCGGCCCGTGACCGTCGTCGTGGACAGCGGGCGGACGTCGATGTTCCAGTAGGACGAGGGAGGCGCCTTCAGCGCGTAGACCAGGGCCGCCCGGATCACGGACGGCTCGGCCACGGCGACGATCCGGCCGCCGTCGTCCGCCGGCCGGGTGTCCAGCCAGTCGCCGACCCGGGAGATGAACGCCAGCAACGACTCGCCGCCGTGCGGGGCGGACCGCGGGTCGGCGAGCCAGGCGTCCACCGCGTCCGGCTCCCGGGCCATCGCCTCGCCCGGCGTCAGTCCCCGCCAGCGGCCCATGTCGCAGTCCCGCAGCGCGAGCTGGACCAGCGGGGCGTAACCTAGGGCGTCGCCGGTGGCCCGGCTGCGCGGCGTCGGCGAGCAGTAGCGCAGCTCCGCGGCGGCCAGCGGCAACAGGTCCCGGGCGACCCGCTGCACCTCGTCCCAGCCGCCCTGGTCCAGCGGCCGGTCGTCCTCGAAGCGCTCCGCGAGCGGCGCGGCACCGCGCGCGGCGGCGACGAACGTCAGCCTCAGTGGCATGCGGTGATGGTGGGCCCCGGCGAGCAGCAGGTCAAGAGAAGCGGCGCGGTCAGGCGTCGGCCGTCCGCCCGAAGGTGTGCACCATGTACAGCTCTGGGCGGTCCAGCGGCCGGAAGCCCAGCTTCTCGTAGAGACCGTGCGCGTCCTGCGTCGCCAGCAGCAGGCGGCGCAGGCCGAGCGGCTCCAGGTGCGCGCGGACGCGGGCGACGAACGCCGCGCCGACGCCCTTGCCGCGCACCTCCGGGTCGACGTACACGTCGGCGAGCCAGGCGAAGAGCGCCTGGTCGGTGACCACGCGCGCGTACGCCACCTGCTCCCCCGAGCACGTGTCGTACACCCCGAAGTTCAGCGAGGACGCCATCGCCCGCTCGTGCGTCTCCCGCGGGCGGCCGACCGCCCAGTACGCGTCGGACGACAGCCAGCCGTGCACGCGTTCGACGTCGACGCGGTCGGAATCGGCGGAGAACTCGTACCCCTCGGGCAGGTCGGATGCATCGCTCATAGGGTGATCCTCACAGGCCCGGCCGCTCGCCGGCGAGCGGATTGCGCACGGCTTCGTCGTACGCCGCCCGCAGCCGCCGCACCCCCTCCGCGATCTCCCCGGTGCCGGCGACCGCGGCGAAGCTCAGGCGGAGGTGGGCGGCGGGGGGTTCGGCGCTGAAGTAGGGGCGGCCGGGGGTGACGGCGACGCCGGCGCGCAGGGCCGCCGCGGTCAGCGCGGCCTCCGCCCCGGAGCCGACGGCGCCGTCGGGCAGCCGCACCCACAGGTGGTAGCCGCCGGACGGGATGTGCGGCAGGGCCAGGTCCGGCAGGTGCCGGGCGAGCGCGCTGGTCATGGCGTCGCGGCGGGTCTTCAGCTCGGCCGACAGCGCCCGCAGGTGGCGGGGCCAGGCCGGGGAGCCGACGAGTTCCAGGGCGGCCTCCTGGAGCGGCCGGGGGACGAAGAAGCTGTCCACGACCTGGATGGCGCGCAGCCGTTCCAGCACCGGCCCGTGCGCGGCCAGGGCGCTCACCCGGAAGCTGGGCGAGGTCGCCTTGGTCAGCGAGCCGACGTGGACGACGACGCCGTCCGGGTCGTCGGCGGCCAGCGGGCGGGGCAGCGGGCCGGCGTCGGCGTGCACGAGCCGGCGGACGTAGTCGTCCTCCACGACGAACGCGCCGGCCTCCCGGGCGATGCGCAGCACCTCGGTGCGCCGGACGGGAGCCAGCACCGCGCCGGTGGGGTTCTGGAACAGCGGCTGGCAGACGAAGACGCGGGCACCGGTGGCGTGGAAGGCGTCCGCGAGCAGGTCCGGGCGCACCCCGTCGGGGTCGACGGGCACCGGGACGGGCCGCAGTCCGGCCGCGCGGGCGAGGGCCAGCATGCCCGGGTAGGTGGGCGACTCCACGAGCACCGGGGCGCCGGGCGGGGCGAGCGCGCGCAGGGCGGTGGCCAGCGCGGCCTGGCCGCCCGCGGCGATCAGCACCTCGGCCGCGGTGACGGCGCCGCCGATCCCGCGCGCGAACCACTCCCGCAGCTCCGGCAGCCCCTCCAGCGGCGGTCGTCCCCAGGCGCCGGGCCGCCGCCCGGCCCGGGCGAGGGCCGCCGCCATGGCGCGCTCGGGCTGGAGCGAGGGGTGCAGATAGCCGCCGCTGAGCTCCAGGACCCCGGGAGGCGGCGCGGCGAGCGAGACCGTGACGCCGGAGGCGTCCACGGTGCGCGGTACGAGGTCGGCGGCGCCGTCGGCGCTCAGCGCGACCTCCTGCCAGGAGGTGTCGCCGGCGAGGGTCTCGCCGCGGTGCGGCCGGGCCCGGAAGGCGCCCGCGCCGGGCCGGGTGACCACCAGGCCCTCGGCGGCGAGCCGGGCGAGCGCCCGGGAGACGGTCACGGGGCTCACCCGGAACCGTTCGACCAGCGCCCGGCTCGACGGGAGCTTTCCACCTGGAGAGTAGCGGTCGAGCTCTCTCTTCAACTGTTCCGCCAGTTCGCCCACACTGCTACGCTCTTGCATGAGAGCACAGAGTAGCGCTACTGCCGCGAGTCCGATAGCAGTCGACGCCCCCGGGGAGTTCCGGGGGCTCGGCACCGTCCAGGCCGCCCTCGGCGTGGTCGCCTTCTCCCTGACCTTCCCCGCGACCGCCTGGGGTCTGGAGAGCTTCGGCCCGTGGTCGCTGGTGGCGGTGCGCGGCGTCCTCGCCGCACTGGTCGCCGGCGGCTGTCTGCTGGCCCTGCGCGTACGGCTGCCGGCGCGGCGGCACCTCGCCGGGCTCTCGGTGGTCGCCGCCGGAGTCGTGCTCGGCTTCCCGATGCTGACCACGCTCGCGCTCCAGACGTCCACCACCGCCCACGCGGCCGTCGTGGTGGGCCTGCTGCCGCTGACCACCGCGGTGTTCTCGGCCCTGCGCACCGGCGCCCGGCCCTCCCGCCGGTTCTGGCTGGCGGCCGTGGCGGGCGCGGCGGCCGTGCTCGCCTTCACCGTCGGCCAGAGCGGCGGCGCGCTCACCACGGCCGACGGCTATCTCTTCGGGGCGCTGCTGGTGTGCGCGGCCGGGTACACCGAGGGCGGCCGGCTGGCCCGGGTCATGCCGGGCTGGCAGGTCATCGGCTGGGCGCTGGTGCTGTGCCTGCCGCTGACCGTGCCGGCCGCGGCGCTGGCGCTGTCGTACGAGCCGGTGCGCCTGGGCGCGCACGGCGTCGCCGGCCTGGTGTGGGTGGCGCTCGGTTCGCAGTTCCTCGGGCTGGTCGTCTGGTACCGCGGGATGGCGGCCATCGGCATACCCCGGGCCAGCCAGTTGCAGTTGGCTCAGCCCCTGCTCACACTGGTGTGGTCGGCGCTGCTGCTGGGCGAGCACTTCACGGTGGCCGCTCCCCTGACCGCCCTCGCGGTGCTCGTGTGCATCGCCGTCACCCAGCGGTCGTGATCGTGAGGAGGGCCTGTAGATGCGCGCGTCCAAGGGCGACAAGCTGGTCCAGCACGGCAGGGTGGTGGGTCAGCACGACCACGTCTCGGAAGTCGTAGAAGTGCTCGGGCAGGAGGGCAACCCGCCGTACCGCGTCCGTTTCGAGGACGGGCACGAGGCGATCATGTCCCCCGGTCCCGACTGTCAGGTCAGGCACAGGGACGAGCAACAGCACTAGTCAGCGCGGTGGGTCCGCCGGCCCGGAGTAGTGGTCGGCGACCACCCGTGCCATCGCCCCGATCCGGTCGGCGGCCACGTCCGCCGCGGCGAAGAACACGTGCCCGCGCACCTGCGGGTACCGGGCGGCGAGGGTCAGGTGCCGGGACAGTTCCACCGGGTCCCGCCAGGCCGACGACTCCCCGGCGGCGCCCGCCCGGTACAGCGCCTCGCCGATGCAGAGCTGGGTCCTGGTGCCCTCGGCGGCCCGCGCCCACCACTCCAGGAGCCGGGCGTAGTCGGCGGCGGGGTCCCCGATGTGCCAGTAGAGCTGCGGGACGACGTAGTCGATCCAGTGGTTGCGGACCCAGGTGCGGGTGTCCGCGTACAGGTCGTCGTACGTCTGCACGCCCGCCTGTGTGTCGGAGCCGCGCGGGTCGGTCGACGCGTTGCGCCACACCCCGAAGGGGCTGACGCCGAACCGGGTGCCGGGGCGGACCCGCTTGATGCCGGCGGCCGTCTCGCGCACGAAGGTGTCGATGTTGTCCCGGCGCCAGGCGGCCCGGGAGGAGAAGGCACCGCCGTGGCGGTCGTACGCGTCGTCGTCGTCGAAGGTCTCCCCGTCGGCCGGATAGGGGTAGAAGTAGTCGTCGAAGTGGACGGCGTCGACCGGGTAGCGGGCGACCGCGTCGAGGATCGCCTGCCGCACGAAGGCGCGCACCTCGGGCAGGCCGGGGTTGTAGTAGAGCCGGCCGTCGTAGGGCACCACCCAGTCGGGGTGCTTGCGGGCCGGGTGGGAGGCGGTCAGCCGGCCCGGATCGGTGTGCTGGGCGATCCGGTACGGGTTGAACCAGGCGTGCAGCTCCAGGCCCCGGGCGTGTGCCTCCTTCACGGCCGTGCCGAGCGGGTCCCACCCCGGGTGCCTGCCCTGGGTGCCGGTGAGGTACTCGGACCAGGGTTCGTACGGCGACGGCCACAGCGCGTCGGCCGTGGGCCGCACCTGGAGGATCACGGTGTTGAGGCGGTCGCGGACCGCGCGGTCGAGGTGGGCGGTCAGCTCCTCGCGCTGCGCGCTCGCCGGGAGGCCGGCCCGCGAGGGCCAGTCCCGGTTGGCGACGGTGGCGATCCACACGCCCCGCATCCGGGCGGCGGCGCGCGCGGTGCGGCCGGCGGGGTGCGGCGTGGGAGCGGGCCCGGCCCGGCCCGGGACCGGCGCGCTCCGCGTCGGCACGGCCGGTGCCGTGGCCAGCGTGGACAGCGCGCCCAGGGCGAAGGTCCGCCGCGACATGCGCCCCATCGGCACACCCTCGTTCGCTCGGGATCCGCTCGGTCACGGACCGCTGTGCGGTTCAGGATTCCCAACCCCGGCGATCGATCATCGATACTTGGCGGTAACGTGCACGATCGGAGCAGGCGCCGAACCCGGAGGTCTGCCAGCGAGCCGGAGAACTCAGCGAAGGGAACGATGTGACCGACATCGAGCGCGTCGGAGTCGTGGGCTGCGGCCAGATGGGTGCGGGCATCGCCGAGGTGTGCGCCCGCGCGGGACTGGACGTGAAGGTCGCCGAGACCACCGGCGAGGCCCTGGAGATCGGCCGTACCCGGCTGTACAACTCCCTGGCCAAGGCCGCCGAGCGCGGCAAGATCTCCGAGGAGGAGCGGGATTCCACCCAGGCGCGGCTGAGCTTCACCACCGACCTCGGCGAGTTCGCCGACCGGGACCTGGTGATCGAGGCCGTCGTCGAGAACGAGCAGGTCAAGACGGAGATCTTCCAGGTGCTCGACCAGGTGGTGACCCGGCCGGACGCGATCCTGGCCTCCAACACCTCCTCGATCCCGCTGGTGAAGCTGGCGGTCGCCACCTCCCGCCCGGACCACGTGGTCGGCGTCCACTTCTTCAACCCGGCCCCGGTGCAGAAGCTGGTCGAGCTGATCCCGGCGCTCACCACCTCCGAGGGCACGCTCAGCCGCGCCCAGGTCTTCGCCGAGAAGGTGCTCGGCAAGCACGCCATCCGCGCCCAGGACCGCTCCGGCTTCGTGGTGAACGCTCTGCTCGTGCCGTACCTGCTGTCCGCGATCCGGATGTTCGAGTCGGGCATCGCGAGCCGCGAGGACATCGACAACGGCATGGAGATGGGCTGCGCCCACCCGATGGGCCCGCTGAAGCTGTCCGACCTGATCGGCCTGGACACCATCGTCTCCATCGCCAACTCGATGTACGCCGAGTACAAGGAGCCGCTGTACGCCGCTCCCCCGCTGCTCCAGCGCATGGTGGAGGCGGGCCGGCTCGGCCGGAAGACCGGCTCGGGTTTCTACACCTACGGCTGATTACGAACAGCGACGCCCACGGGCCCGGCACCGGATTGCGGTGCCGGGCCCGTCCGTTTCACACACCGTGTGCGCGCCGGGCACGCATATGCCCGCCACACACGCTCCCCACGCGCCCACCAGGCGAGTTGACTCATCATGCGCATGCAAGGGATGCGGAACCATCCATTTCGACCACCGAAAGGAGCGGACCTGTGACCGCCGAACCGGAGCATCCCGTGGTCCATGGAGAACTCGCAGAGTTACGGCGCCGTCTCGACGTGGCCTATGCCCGTGTCGAGGGAGGACTGGCGCTGCTGCGTCACCGTACCGAGGAGACCGCCAAGGAACTGGACGAGCTGAACACCCGGATGGCCTCGCTGGAACACGCACGCTGGCCGCTGCCCTCGCTCGCCGCGCTGACCGCGCTCGGTGCGCTCGTGGTGACGGTGTGGCAGGCGCTGGCCGCCCGCTAGCCGCCGGCTCCCTAGCCTTCCGCGAGCCTGAGGTGGTGCAGCAGGAGTAACGCGGCCGCCATGTTGGCGGCCGGGACCTCCCCACGGGCGATCAGGTCGGGGACGAGTTTCAGGGGCACCCATTCCCGCCGGTCCGACTCGAAGTCGTCCACGGGGTGCCCGATGTACTCGCCCCGGTCGGACCAGTAGATGTGGTGCCGGGCGTCGGTGAGGCCGTTGGACGGCTCCACGCTCATCAGGTGGTGCAGGGGCCCCGGCCGCCAGCCGGTCTCCTCCTCCAGTTCCCGGGCCGCCGCGCTCGCGATGTCCTCGCCGTCCTCGACGACGCCCGCGGCCAGCTCCCAGCCCCAGCTGTCGGTGATGAAGCGGTGCCGCCACAGCAGCAGCACCTCGTTCGCCTCGTTGACGACCGTGGCCACGGCCACGGGGCGCAGCCGGATCAGGAAGTGGTCGAGGTGCCGGCCGTCCGGCAACGCGACGTCCGCCAGATTGACGCTGAACCAGCGGTTTTCATACACAGTCTGTTCGCTTTGTTTCGTCCACTGCACGGTTCTGCCACCTTCCGCCGAGTAAGTGGCAATATCGCAGCAGGGACGGTGCGCCTACAGAGGGCCTACAGCGGTACGCGCAGTGCCCCGTCGATGAGTTCGGCGGCTTCGGCGGTGCCGGCCGAGCCGCAACGCACCAGGTGCTCGCGTACCGCGCGCAGTCTGTCGCGCAGCCGCTGGGACTCCATTCCCCGTGCCTGCTCCGCCATCCGCACGGCGGTGGCGACGGCCTTGTCGGCGTTGCCCTGGCGCAGTTCGATGGTGCTGAGCATGGCCAGCCGGTGCACCCGGCCCCGGTCGTGGGCCGGGTTGTCGACGGCCTCCGCCGCGTGCTCCCGGGCGGCGGCGAGTTCCCCGAGGCTCAGCAGCGCCTCGGCCACCTGCACGTTGACCAGCCCCGGCTGGACGTACCCGGTCTCGTCGGGCTCGTGGCCCCGCCGGATCCGGTCGGCCGCCGTCTCCGCCCGCCGGATGCACGACAGCGCGCTCGCGCTGTCGCCGAGGTGCGCGTACGCCTTGGCCTGCATCGCGTACAGGTCGGAGGCGAGCGCCGGGGTGATGTGCCGGCCGGCGGCGCGCAGCGCGGCCTCGGCGAAGGCGACGGCCTGCCGGTACTCCCGCATGAACAGCGACTGGTTGACCAGCAGCGCGATGACGTACGCACCGAGACCGCGGTCCCCGCTGGCCTTCGCCAGCCGCAGCGCCTGGTGGAAGTAGCGCTGGGCGAGCCCGTGCGCGTCGGAGTCGTACGCGCAGATGCCCGCGATCGCCACCAGGCCGCCGGTGGCCCGGTGCAGTTGACGGCCGGTGGCGTCCGCGTAGCTGCCGCGCAGCAGCGGCGCGGCCTCGGAGTTGAGGAACCCGACGATCCGTGAGCGGGTCGCGACACCGCCGGTCTTGCGGTACATCTGCTCGTAGTGCGTCCGGGCGGCGCGCAGCATCTCGATGTCGGCCGTGGTCACCGGGTGCCGGCCGCCCCGGGAGACGTCGACGTCCTCGGGCGGGTTCTCCCACTCCCACACCGGCATCACCGCCGGGGTCCCGGTGACGGCCGGGGCGCCCAGCACATGGGGCCGCTGCTGTTCGTCCGAGCGCCACAGCGCGGTGGCCCGCTCCACGAACCCGCCCAGCGAACCGGGGTGCGGGGTGCTGGGCTCACCGGGCACGCCGAGCCCGATGTCGTCGAGCGTGACGGGGCGTTGCAGCCGTGCCGCGAGCACCTCGCAGATCAGGTCCGGCACCTGGCCGCGGGGCCGCTGGCCCTTCAACCAGCGTGCCACGGCGGTGTGTTCGTACCGCAGCGCGAGTCCGCGGGCGCGGCCCGCCTGGTTGACGTGGGCGGCGAGACCGGCGTGCGAGATGCCCGCCTCGTCCAGGATGGCGTCGAGCAGGGTGTTGGGCTGCATGGGATGCCCCCCGAGTGGCCTGGTGCGGTCAGCGTAGTGGCTGGGCGTTCACACGGGGTGTGAACCGAGTGCCCGTATCCGTGGCGTACGCGCGCTGTCGCGGAGCGTGTCGGTCCGGTTGACTGAGACGCCTCGCGAGAGGCCGGCCGGGCCGCCGGCTCCCCCCTCGAACGACGGCGGCCCGGCCGCTAGCCGTACGTCGTCGGCTGCGGGCGGGCGGGTGCCGTACCCGCGCACGCGGCGGAGTCGCTGATGCCGTCGCCCCGCGCCCCCGGGGAGTCGTGGCCCGCCCCTCGCCGGCCGTTGCGCAGGACCAGCACCGCGACGTCGTCCGTCGTCCTGCCGAGCGTGTGCCGCAGCAGGCCCGTGAAGACGGTGCGCAGGACCTTCTGGGGTGAGACGGGGTGGTCCCGGACGGCCGCGCGCAGGGCCTCCGGCAGCGAGAAGAACCGTCCCCGGCCGTCCCGGGCGTCCTCCGCCCCGTCCGTGAAGAGGACCAGCGACTCCCCCGGACCCAGCCGGCCGCAGGGCAGGACCTCCAGCTCGGCCGGCAGCGGGAACGCCCCCAGCGGCGGAAGGGGGTCCGCGCCGGTCAGCTGCTCGACCCTGGTCCCCCGCAGCGCGTACGGCCACGGGTGGCCGCAGTTGAGGGCGCGCAGCTCGCCGTCCCGGCCGATCTCCAGGAGCAGCACGGTGACGAACTCCTCGGCGACCGGGTGGTCGAGGTCGCAGGGGCCGTGTGCGGGGTGCTCGGCGCGGGCGCGTTCGCGCAGGTGGCGGGCGAGGGCGCGGTCCAGTCTGCGGAGCACGCGGTCGAGTCCGGGCTCGTCGTGGGCGGCCTCGCGGAAGCTGCCGAGGAGGGCGGCGACGGTGCCGAGGGCGGCCAGGCCGTGCCCCCGTACGTCCCCCATCACCACCCGGACCCCGTGCTCGGTGGCGACGGCCTCGTACAGGTCGCCGCCGACGCTCGCGCCCCGGTCGGCGGAGAGCTGGGCGGCGGCGACGTCGATGCCGTCGAGCCGAGGCGGCAGCGGACGCAGGACGACGTCCTGCGCGGCGTTCGCCGCCCGCCGGGCGAGCCGCAGCTCCCGCAGCAGGGAGTGGCGGACATGGACGATGAGGCCGGTGCCGACGGCGAAGAACACGGCACTGGTGACGATGCGGGCCCCGAGCCCGTTCTGCTGGGCGAGCGGACAGCCGAACTTGTAGCCGACCGCGACGGCTCCCCAGACCGTGGGCAGTACTGCCACCCGCCCGGTGGGCGCCCGTGCCTTGATGCGGATCATGCCTCTGGTCCCCCATATGGGCCTGACAGAGGAATCGGACCGGCCCCGAAAGGCCGGTCCGATTCTGTCGACGGCATGACCCGGGCGGCGAGGATCACCCTCACTTCCCACCCGAACGAGTGAGCCTCCGTCGGTCAGCCCGCATTTATGCAGCTGGCGGAGGCGTTCAGCCCCGGAGCACCGCCCCGGTCCGCTCACCCGCGAGGGCGACCGCCGCGTCCCGCGCGGCCGAGGCCTCGTCCACGGTCAGCGTGCGGTCGGCGGCCCGGAAGCGCAGCGCGTACGCGAGCGACTTGCGGCCCTCCCCGAGCTGCTCGGCGTTCTCGTACACGTCGAACAGCCGGATGGACTCCAGCAGTTCACCGGCACCCTCGCGCAGCGCCGCCTCGACCTCCACGGCCGGCACCGGCTTGTCGACGACGAGGGCGACGTCCTGCGTGGCGACCGGGAACGTGGAGATGCCCGGCGCCTGCGGAACGCCGTCGCCCACCGCCTCCAGGGCGTCCAGGTTCAGCTCCATCGCGCACGTGCGCTCGGGCAGACCCAGGGCCTTGAGCACCCTCGGGTGCAGCTCGCCCGCGTGACCCACGACCTGCTCCGCGCCGTCGGCGACGACCACCAGCTCGGCGCACCGGCCGGGGTGCCACGGACCGTACTGACCCTTGCGGACGACCAGGTCGGCACCGGCCTCCCGGGCGACGGCACGCCCGGCCTCGACGGCGTCGGCCCAGTCGGCCGGACGGCCCTTGCCCCACCAGCCGGCCTGCTCACGGGCGCCCGCGAGGACGACGGCCACGTGCCGGGGCTGCTCGGGCAGCGCGGCGTTCAGCGCGGCGATCTCCTCGTCGGTGGGACGCCGGTCGACGGGCAGGTGCGTGGCACCGCGCGACTCCTCGCGCGGCAGGAAGACCAGCCCGGTCTCGAACAGGGCGAGGTCGTGCGAGCCCCGGCCGTCGTTGCGCCGCAGGGCGCCGAGCAGGCCCGGCAGCAGCGTGGTGCGCAGCGCCGGCTCCTCGTCGTTGAGCGGGTTGACCAGCTTCACGACGCGGCGGGCCGGGTCACCGGCCTCCAGCCCGAGCTGGTCGAAGACCTGCTCGCTGACGAACGGGTAGTTCGGCGCCTCGACGTAGCCCGCGCCGGCCAGTGCCCGGCCGACCCGCCGGTGCAGCCGCTGGCGGTGCGTCAGGCCGCGGCCCGAGGGCGGCTTGGGCAGCGTGGAGGGCAGGTTCTCGTAGCCCTCCAGCCGGATGACCTCTTCGGCCAGGTCGTTCGGGTCGACCAGGTCGGGACGCCAGGACGGCACGGTGACCAGCAGCTCGTCCTGCCCGTACACGTCGCAGCCGACCTGCTGGAGACGGCGTACGACCGTCTCGCGGCCGTAGTCGACGCCCGCCACCTTGTCCGGGTGGCCGGCCGGGAGGGTGATGGTGTGCGGCGCCGAGGGCGCGATGATCTCGGTGACGCCGGCCTCGGCCGTACCGCCCGCGAGGAGGACCAGCAGGTCCACCGTGCGCTGCGCGGCGGCAGCGGCGGCCTGCGGGTCGACGCCCCGCTCGAAGCGGCGGGACGCCTCGGAGAGCAGCTTGTGACGGCGGGCCGTCCGGGCGATGGAGACGGCGTCGAAGTGCGCGGCCTCGATGACCACGTCCGTCGTGCCGTTGACGCCGTCCTCGGTCACCTCGTGGTCGGCGATCTCCGTGTTGGCGCCGCCCATCACTCCGGCGAGGCCGATCGGGCCGCGCTCGTCGGTGATGACCAGGTCCTCGGCGTGCAGCGTGCGCTCGGTGCCGTCGAGGGTGACGAGCTTCTCGCCCTCCCGGGCGCGGCGCACGCCGATGGTGCCCTGGACCAGGGACCGGTCATAGGCGTGCAGCGGCTGGCCCAGCTCCATCATCACGTAGTTCGTGACGTCGACGGCGAGCGAGATCGGGCGCATGCCGACCTTCTGGAGCCGGCGCCGGAGCCAGATCGGGGAGCGCGCCTCGGGGCGCAGACCGGTGACCGTGCGGGCGGTGAAGCGGTCGCAGCCGAACGGGTCGGAGACCTGGACCGGGTAGCCGTAGGCGTTCGGCGCCGGGACGTCGATCAGGGCCGGGTCGCGCAGCGGCAGGCCGTAGGCGATGGCGGTCTCGCGCGCGACACCGCGGATGGACAGGCAGTCGCCGCGGTTGGCGGTGACGGCGATGTCCAGGACCTCGTCGACCAGCTCCAGCAGCTCGATGGCGTCCTTGCCGACCTCGGTCTCCGGCGGCAGCACGATGATGCCGTGGGTGCCGTCGTCGCCCATGCCCAGCTCGTCGCTGGAGCAGATCATGCCGTGGGACGTCTTGCCGTAGGTCTTGCGGGCGGAGATGGAGAAGCCGCCGGGCAGCGTGGCGCCGGGCAGGACCACGACGACCTTGTCGCCGACCTGGAAGTTGCGGGCGCCGCAGACGATCTCCTGGGGCTCGCCCGTGCCGTTGGCCTGGCCGACGTCGACGGTGCAGAAGCGGATCGGCTTCTTGAAGCCCTCCAGCTCCTCGATGGTCAGCACCTGGCCGACGACCAGGGGGCCCTTGAGGTCGGCGCCGAGCTGCTCGACCGTCTCGACCTCCAGACCGGCCGAAATGAGCTTGGCCTGGACGTCACGGCCGGTCTCGGTCGCCGGCAGGTCGACGTACTCCCGCAGCCAAGAAAGCGGGACCCGCATCAGATCTCCATCCCGAACGGCCGGGTGAACCGGACGTCACCCTCGACCATGTCTCGCATGTCGTCGACGTTGTGGCGGAACATCAGCATCCGCTCGATGCCGAACCCGAAGGCGAAGCCGCTGTACTTCTCCGGGTCGACGCCGCAGGCGGTGAGCACCCGCGGGTTGACCATGCCGCAGCCGCCCAGCTCGATCCAGCCCTCGCTGGAGCAGGTGCGGCAGGGCCGGTCGGGGTTGCCGACGGACTCGCCCTTGCAGACGTAGCAGAGCATGTCCATCTCGGCGCTCGGCTCGGTGAACGGGAAGAAGTTCGGCCGCAGCCGGGTCTTCATGCCCTCGCCGAACAGCGACTGGACCATGTGGTCCAGGGTCCCCTTGAGGTCGGCCATGGTCAGGCCCTCGTCCACGGCGAGCAGCTCGACCTGGTGGAAGACGGGCGTGTGCGTGGCGTCCAGCTCGTCGGTGCGGTAGACGCGGCCCGGGCAGATCACGTAGACCGGCAGCTCGCGGTCGAGCAGGGAGCGGATCTGGACCGGCGAGGTGTGGGTGCGCAGCACGACACCGGACTCGGCGCCGCCGTCGGGCCCCTGGACGAAGAAGGTGTCGGCCTCACCGCGCGCCGGGTGGTCCGGGCCGATGTTCAGGGCGTCGAAGTTGAACCACTCCGCCTCGACCTGGGGACCCTCGGCGACCTCGTAGCCCATGGCCACGAAGATGTCCTCGATGCGCTCGGAGAGCGTGGTCAGCGGGTGGCGGGCACCGGCCGGGACGCGGTCGTACGGCAGCGTGACGTCGACGTCCTCCTCGACCAGCACGCGGGCGTCCCGCTCGGCCTCCAGTTCGCCCTGGCGGGCGGCGAGGGCCTTGTTCACGGCGCCGCGCGCCATGCCGACGCGCTTGCCCGCCTCGGCCTTGGCGTGCGGGGGGAGCGCGCCGATCTCGCGGTTGGCGAGGGCCAGCGGGGAGGCGGGGCCGGTGTGGGCGACCTTGGCCTCGTGGAGCGCGTCGAGGGAGTCCGCGGCGGCGAAGGCGGCGAGCGCCTCGTCCCGCATGCGCTCGATCTCTTCCGGTTTCAACGCCTCGACCTCGACAGGGTCGTACGACTTATTGGGTGCCGACATCTCTTCCCGTGCTTCCGATTGTCCCCCAGCTGACGCTGGGAGGTGCCCCCTGGCGGATGGTCCCCGTGACCGGCGTAGAGGGCCGTGCAGGACACAAAGGTGCCAAAGGCCGAGTCTAACGGGGTGGACGTAGACGAATGGCCCGTGGGCCGCTAGGCCCACCCGTCACCCGCCACCGCCCTATACGACGCTACGCGGCACCTAGAATTCAAACGCCGGCGCGCTCACGGGCAACGTAAACCGGAACTCGGCGCCGCCGCCGGCGGCCCGGCCGACCGTGATCGTGCCGCCGTGGGCCTCGACGATGCCCTTGACGATGTACAGCCCGAGGCCCGTGCCGCCGCGCTTGCTGCCCCTCCAGAAACGGGTGAAGACGCGGTTCATGGACTCCTCCGGGATGCCGGGCCCCTCGTCGCTCACGGTGACCGACGTGCCGGTTTCCTCGCCCTCGCGCGGGGACGGCGTGGGCGTGACGTCAATGGTGACGGTTCCCTCGCCGTGCCGCACGGCATTTTCGAGGAGGTTGCTGAGCACCTGGTCGATCTTGTCGGGGTCGGCCCACAGGGCGGGCAGCGGCTGTTCGATCCGCAGCAGGAACCGGTCGGCGGGCTGGCCGGCGGCGACGTAGGCCTGGATGTGCCGGGAGACGGCGGCCCCGATGTCGACGGGCTGGCGGCGCACCTCCAGCCGCCCGGAGTCGATCCGGGAGATGTCCAGCAGCTCGGCGATCAGACGGGTGACCCGGTCCGCGTCGGCGTCGACGGTCTCCAGCATGAGCCGCTTCTGGTCGTCGGTGAAGCGTTCCCACTTGGCGAGCAGGGTGGCGGTGAAGCCCTTCACGGAGGTCAGCGGGGAGCGCAGCTCGTGGGCGACGGTGGCGATCAGTTCGGCGTGGCTGCGCTCGGTGCGGCGGCGGGCCTCGGTGTCCCGCAGGGAGACGACCACGCTGCGCACCGGACCCAGGGGCGCGTCGCGCACGTAGCGGGCGGAGACGAGGACCTCGCGGCCGCCGGGCAGCAGCAGGTTGCGCTCCGGCTGCCGCACCCGGATGGCGAGCCCGCCGTAGGGATCGGTGAGCTGCCACCAGCGGCGCCCCTCCAGGTCCTCCAGCGGCAGCGCCTTCTCCAGCGACTGTCCGATGGCGTCGGCGGGCCGCACCGCGGTGATCCGTGCGGCGGCGGCGTTGAAGCAGGTCACGCGGCCGTGTGCGTCGGCGACGACGAGGCCGTCGGGCAGCTGGTCGGGATCGACGCCGGAGCCGGCGCACCGGGACGCGGGCGCGCCCCGCGCGTCCCGTCCTTCCGGCGCGGTGCTCGTGCCGGCCACAGTCATCCCCGTACCCCACCTCTCAGACGGCGCAGGGCCCCGCGCTGGTCACCCTACTAGCTCTCGGTGACGGAGCGGCACCCTCCGGAGGCGCGCTGTGCACGGGCCGACGCGTAGAGACATACGGCGGCGGCGGTGGCGAGGTTCAGACTCTCGGCCTTCCCGTGGATCGGGACGCGTACGACGGCGTCGGCGAGGGCGCGGGTCTCCTCGGGCAGTCCCCATGCCTCGTTCCCGAACACCCAGGCGGTCGGCCCGCCCATGGTGCCGCGGTCCAGCTCCTCGTCCAGGTCGCGGTCGCCGGCCCCGTCCGCGGCCAGGACGCGCACCCCGGCCTCCCGCAGCGCGGCCACGGCCCGCTCGACGGGGACGCCGACGGCCACGGGCAGGTGGAAGTGCGAGCCGACGGAGGCCCGGACGGCCTTGGGGTTGTACAGGTCCACGGAGGCGTCGGTGAGGATCACGGCCTCGGCACCGGCGGCGTCGGCGCAGCGCAGCACGGTGCCGGCGTTGCCGGGGTCCCGCACGTGCGCCAGCACGGCGACCAGCGTGGGCCGGGCGGCGAGGATGTCCTCGAACGGGGTGTCCAGGAAGCGGCAGACCCCGACCAGGCCCTGCGGGGTCACGGTGGTGGAGATGTCGGCGATGACCTCTTCGGAGGCCAGGTGCACCCGGGCACCGGCGTCGCGGGCCGCGCCGATGATGTCGGCGTACCGCTCCGCGGCCTCCACGGTCGCGAACAGCTCGACGAGGGTCGGGACGCCGTCGACCCGGTGCCCGGCCGCCTCCCGGACGGCCTGCGGCCCTTCGGCCAGGAACAGCCGGTCCTTCCCCCGGAAGTTCCGCTTGGCCAGCCGCCGCGCGGCGGAGACACGGGTGGACCTGGGAGAGATCAGCTCAGGGGTGGCGGGGGGCATCCTCGTACTTTCGCAAACTCGTGGCGCCCCCGAAGGGGCGCGGGGCTCTGTCGATATGCGGCTTCGCCGCGTGGGCGCGACCGGCCCCCACCGGCCGTCGGCCGAACGACCGCCGAGGGGCCCAACGACAGGACCCGCAAGCCGTGACAGCCTGCGGGTCCTCCAGTGAGCGTCGGCTCAGAGCCGGCGCGGCGTCACGCGGCCTTGGGCGCGTTCACGTCCGACGGCAGCGCCTTCTGCGCGACCTCGACGAGCGCCGCGAAGGCGCTCGCGTCGTTCACGGCCAGCTCGGCCAGGATCTTGCGGTCGACCTCGACGTTCGCGGCCTTCAGACCCTGGATGAAGCGGTTGTAGGTGATGCCGTTGGCGCGGGCAGCGGCGTTGATGCGCTGGATCCACAGCTGACGGAAGTCGCCCTTGCGCTTCTTGCGGTCGTTGTAGTTGTAGACCAGCGAGTGGGTGACCTGCTCCTTGGCCTTGCGGTACAGGCGCGAGCGCTGACCGCGGTAGCCGGAGGCCTGCTCGAGGATCGCCCGGCGCTTCTTGTGGGCGTTGACTGCCCGCTTGACGCGTGCCACTTGTTAACTCCTTGTAGCGGGGTCGTGGTGGTCCTCACACGACCCGGAATCGATTCGGTCCCGGTCCCGACGCACGGCGCTCAGCGCGCCGCCGCGTCACTTGCCGAGAAGCTTCTTGATCTTCGCGGCGTCGCCCGGGGCCATCTCGGCGTTGCCGGTGAGGCGACGCGTGACGCGGGACGACTTGTGCTCGAGCAGGTGGCGCTTGCCGGCGCGCTCACGGAGCACCTTGCCGGAGCCGGTGACCTTGAAGCGCTTGCTGGCACCGCTGTGCGACTTGTTCTTCGGCATAGCGCCGTTATCTCCTCGTCGGTGGCGCTCCGGTGCCCGGTCGTGAAACCGGGCACGGTGGAGCGTCGCTCTCTTCTGTCGGTTACATCCTCGGGGACGTACGGGACGTACATCCCCCGGGGTCACGCCTCGGCCGGCTCTTCGGACGGCGCCTCGGAGGGCGCCTCGGCCTCGGCAGGGTTCTGCGACTTGCCGGGGTTCGCCTTCGCGTCGGCCTTGCGGGCCTCCTGCGCCTGGCGGGCCTCGGCCATCGCCTCGGTCTTCTTCTTGTGCGGACCGAGGACCATGATCATGTTTCGGCCGTCCTGCTTCGGGTTCGACTCCACGAAACCGAGGTCCTGGACGTCCTCCGCGAGCCGCTGCAGCAGTCGGTAGCCCAGCTCGGGGCGGGACTGCTCGCGACCACGGAACATGATCGTGATCTTGACCTTGTCGCCCTGCTTGAGGAACCGGACGACGTGACCCTTCTTGGTGTCATAGTCGTGCGGGTCGATCTTCGGCCGGAGCTTCATCTCCTTGATGACCGTGTGCGCCTGGTTCTTGCGCGCCTCACGGGCCTTCATGGCCGACTCGTACTTGAACTTCCCGTAGTCCATGAGCTTGCACACGGGCGGACGGGCGTTCGCCGCGACCTCGACCAGGTCCAGGTCGTACTCCTGCGCAAGCTCCAGTGCCTTCGCGAGCGGCACGATGCCGACCTGCTCGCCACTGGGACCGACAAGTCGCACCTCGGGAACGCGAATCCGGTCGTTGATGCGGGGCTCGGCGCTGATGGATCCTCCTCGGTAGCACCACACGGCGGTCTGGCGGACAGCCGCGTAACGTCTCTTTTCGTGAGACCTAACCGCGCCGAAGCATAAAAAATGCCCCGGACGATCACAGGCGGGGCTCCAAACGACCGGAGCACCGCCGCGATGCCGCGGGGCGCGCTTTCGGGCGACTCCATCGTCCGTACGGAACGATGGCGGCCGCCTGACCGGGTGACCCGCCGTCCCGGGGGACGGTCGGGTGGGAGATCGGAGCCTCCACTTGTGGGCCGGACACAATCATGTCCAGCCGGTCGTCCTCCAGATTAGCAGGATCGCTTGACAAGGGCGAATTCAGGGGCGCCGGGCGCGACCACCTATGGTGTGGGGCATGAGTGACACCCCTGCCGAGCCCGCTGAGTCTTCAGAGGTCCCCGACTTCGACGCGATGACCCGGGACATCGCCGAGGTCCCCGCCGTCGAGGTGATCGTGACGGTCGCCGTCAACCTGATGAGCGCCGCCGCCGTGAAGCTCGGGCTCAGCGAGGAGGGCGAGAAGTACAAGGACCTGGACGAGGCCCGCAAGCTGATCACCGGGCTCGCCGGTCTGCTGGACGCGAGCGCGACCGAGATCAGCTCCTTCCACGCGGCTCCGCTGCGCGACGGCCTGAAGTCGCTCCAGCTGGCGTTCCGCGAGGCGTCGATCGTCCCGGACGAGCCGGGCCAGGGGCCGGGCGAGAAGTACACCGGCCCGGTCTACGGCTGACCCGCTCCCCCGCGGCTGATCCCTTCCCTCACGTACAGGGGCTCGCCCGGAGGCGTGGTCCCGGCCGGCAGCAGTGCCAGGTCGAGACCGCGCACCAGGCGGGCCCGCAGTGTTTCGTCGGCCGCCAGCCGCTCGGCGACCGCGCGGGCGGCCTCGGCGGGCGGCGCGGCCGGGTCGAGGACGAGGGCGAGGGTGCCGTCGGCCTGGCCGGGCCCGAGGTGGGCGCGCAGCACGGCGGGCTCCGCCGCCACCGCCGTACGCACGGCCTCCACCACGGCGGGGTCGGCGAGCGGGTCGGTGCTGGTGCGGCCCTCGGCGAGGGCGAGCAGCGCCGGACCGGTCAGCTCGAACGGCACGGGCCCGGCGAGGTCGAGCACCACCGTGTCGGCCTTCTCGTGCGCGGCGGCCTGGAGGGCCTGGTGCAGGGGGACGGCGACCGGGCGGGCCGCGGGGTCCCAGCGGGCGAGGGAGTCGGTGGAGGTGAAGGCGGGCAGCGCGGTGCGGCCGCCGGCCTTCAGGGTGGGTACGGCCATGTCGCTGGTCTTCTCGCGGCGCAGGCCGTTCTCGTCCTCCTCCACCTCGCCGAGCACGGCGACGACGGGGACCAGCAGACGGGCGCCCCGGAGCGCCTCCAGGACGGGCCCGAGGGCACTGCGGTCCTCGGCCCAGGCGGCCAGCGCCGCGCTCAGCCGGGGGTCGGCGGAGCCGTCGTCGTCGGAGAAGCCGGGGTCGGGAATGTTCTTGTTCGCCACGGTCCCTGACCCTATAGGGGGACGGCTGCGTGGCCTGTCCGGGGCCGGGGGCGCCGGTGACAGCGCGTTCACAGCGTTCGCGGTCTTCCCTGACCCGGCTCCCAGCTCCGTCCCACGGGGCGCACAGCCGCTGCCCCGAGCATCGCGGCATGGAGTCCTCGGGAGCCCGCCGTGGCCGCCGCGCGCGACCGCCCCGGCGCCGTGCCCTGCTGTGCACCGCCCTCGCCGCCGTCGCCGTGGGCGGGGTCACCGCCGGCGGCACGGTCTACGTGCGGGGCCGGGCACGCCCCGCGGCCGTGGCCGTATCGTCGGCGGCGGCGCCCACGGCCACCGCCTCGGCCGGGGCCGGGGAGGAGGCGTCCGTGCGCGAGCCCGCAGCGGTGGACCGGACAGCCCTGCTGAGCGCTGCCATGGCCGAGATCGGGGTGCCGCCGGGCGCGCGGGTGTCGGCGGCGGTGCTGGCGCCGGGGTCCGGGGAGAGCGCCGTGTACGGCGACGCCTCCTTCGACACGGCGAGCATCGTCAAGGTCGACATCCTGGCCGCGCTGCTGCTCCGGGCGCAGGACGCCGGCCGGCGGCTGACGGCGCCGGAGCGGGCGTACGCCACGAAGATGATCGTCAACAGCGACAACGCGTCCGCGACCGCGCTGTGGCACACGATCGGGCGGGCCGCGGGGCTGGACGCGGCCAACGAGCGCTTCGGGCTGACGGGGACCTCCGGCGGGGACGGTGAGCTGTGGGGGCTGACCCGGACCACCGCGGCCGACCAACTGGTCCTCCTCCAGCAGGTGTTCGGTGAGCGCTCGAAGCTGAGCGCCGCCTCGCGGACGTACCTCCAGGGGCTGATGGAGTCCGTCGAGCCGGATCAGCGGTGGGGGGTGTCGGCCGCCGCCGAGGGCAGCTCCTGGGCGCTGAAGAACGGGTGGCTGCCGCGCAGCACGACGGGACTGTGGGACGTCAACAGCATCGGCCGGGTGACGGTGGACGGGACCGACTACCTGGTGGCGGTGCTGTCCGACGGCACGGCGAGCCTGGCGCGGGGGATCTTCCTGGTGGAGGCGGCGGCGAAGGCGGCGGTGGGGGTGTTCGGCGACGAATGACCCGTCGCGTCCGGCCGTGAAAGATCCGGCGACGGCCGGTCAGATGACCTAGTGTGCAAGGGACTTGACGATGAGCAGGCCGGGCGCCGGCGATGTCTTCACCGAGCCTGCGTCCGGCCGCGGAAGGAGCCCGGTGCCTCCCGTACGCCCCACTCGCCGATCCCTCCTGACCGGTGGCCTCGGAGCCGTCGCGGCCGCCGCCGTTCCCCTGTCGGCTCCCGGACACGCCTCGGCGGCCGGCCTCCTCCCCGTCCGGCTGGCCGGACCGACCGGGCCCGAGCCGGTGGGAGCCGTGGAGCTGCACCTGGTCGACCCGTCGCGGACCGAGCCCCGGTCGGGCAGCGGAGAGCCGCGTGAGCTGATGGTGACCGTGCACTACCCGGCCGCCGATGTACGTGGACACGCGCCGCTGCCGTGGCTGCCGCCCGGTGCCGAGCGGGCGGTGAAGGCCCGCTTCGGCGGAGCGCTGGACGGCTACGCGCTGCCGTGGACGCACAGCGCGGACCGGGCGCCGGCCAGGCCGGGCCGCCGGCCGGTGCTGCTGTACTCGCCGGGCTACACCGCGGACCGCACGTTCGACACCCTCGTCGTCGAGGACCTGGTGTCCTATGGATACGTGGTGGTCACGGTGGACCACCCGTACGACTCGGGCGAGGTGGAGTTCCCCGACGGCCGCGTCGTGACCTGCCCCGAGCCGGACCCGGCCGGCCGGGCGGAGGCGGTCGCGGTGCGCGCCGGCGACCTGCGGTTCGTGCTCGACCAGTTGGCCGTCGTCAACCGGGGCGGCAGTCCCGACGCACAGCGGCGCGCGCTGCCCCGCGGTCTGTGCGGGAGCCTGGACCTCACGCGGACCGGCGCTTTCGGGCACTCCCGGGGCGGTGCCGCGTCCGCGGCCGTCATGTACCTGGACGAGCGGGTGCGGGCCGGCATCGACCTGGACGGCGCGCTGTACGGGCCGGTGGTCGAGCACGGTCTCGGCCGGCCGTTCCTGCTGATGGACACGGCCGTTCACGACGGCATGGACCAGGATCCGACCTGGCACCCGTTCTGGGAGCGACTGCGCGGCTGGCGCCGCTGCCTGCGGCTCGCGGACGCCGACCACAACTCCTACACGGACCTGGTGGCCGTCGCGCCCCAGGTCCCGGACGTGGTGCGGCAGCAGTTGCAGGTCGGCGCCCTTCCCGCCGACCGGGCGGTGGCGGCCGTACGGGCCACGGTGCGGGCCTTCTTCGACCTGCATCTGCGCCGCCGCCCCGACACCGCGCACCTGCTGCACGGCGCTTCGCCGCGCCACCCGGAGATCGGGTACATCGCCGGCTAGCGGCTCAGTCCGGGTGTCTGCGGCCCCGCCACAGGATCACCCCGGCCACCAGCAGGACCCCGCCCGCGCCGCCCGCGAGCGGGGCCGCCCAGTCGGCGGGGCCGCTCGTGGCCCTGGGGGCGTCCGGGCCGGCGCCGAAGTACTTCTCGCCGTAGGACGCGGCCTCAAGGTCCCGGGGTCGGACGCGGGCGGCCGCCCTGAGGGCCGCCGCCGGGTCGATCATGCCGAAGCCCCGGGAGTCGTCCCGGCCGCCGGCCGGGGCGTCCCGCGCGGTGTCCTCCAGGACCTTCTTGACCTGGGCCGGGGAGAGGCCGGGGTGGGCGGCCTTGATCAGGGCCGCCGCGCCGGAGACGAAGGCCGAGGCGGCGCTCGTGCCCCAGCCCGCGTAGTACTTGTGGTCGGGGTCGGCGATGACGACGTCGACGCCGGGCGCGCTCACGGCCGCGTACCAGCGGCGGGTGGAGAAGGCGGCACGGGTGCCGTACTTGTCCACGGCGGTCGCGGCGATGACGCCCGGGTACGCGGCCGGGTAGGAGACGTGGTCGCCCTTGTCGCCGCCGTTGCCCGCCGAGGCGACGACGACCACGCCCTTCTTCAGGGCGTACTGCACCGCCTCGTCCTCGCCGGGTTCGGGATGGGCCGAGTTCGAGTCGTCGCCGAGGGAGAGGTTGATGACGTCGGCGCCGTGGTCGGCGGCCCAGCGGATGCCGTCGGCGAGGGCGTTGCCGCGGGTGGTGCGGGCCTTGGCGCGGGCCGGGTCACCGTCCTCCAGGATCACCCGGACCGGCAGGATCTTCGCCTCGGGGGCGACGCCGACGACGCCGTCGGTGCGTCCGGGGCCGTGGCCGTGCCCGGCGATGATCCCGGCCATGGCGGTGCCGTGCCGGGCCCAGGTGCGGTCGCCGGGTCCGGAGCCGAAGCCGATCATGTCCTTGTCGGGCAGGACGTTGCCGGCGAGGTCCGGGTGGCCGGCCTCGACACCGGTGTCCAGGACGGCGACGGTGACGCCCCGGCCCTCTGTGGTCCGCCAGGCGTCGTCCAGGTGGAGGGCGGTGAGGCCCCACTGCTGGGCGCGGATGCCGTCGGCGCGGGCGGCGGCGGACGGCAGCAGGGCGAGGGGGACGGCGAGCAGCAGGCTCACCGCCGCCCGGGCGGCATGCCGGACGGCGTGCCTGGCGGCGGACTCGGCGGCGTGCCTGGCCGCGTGCTTCATGAAGGCTTCTCCGTGGCCGTGCCGACGGTCTTGCGCAGGCGCCGTTCGACGCGGTCGGCCAGGCCCTGGGCCTCGTTGCCGAGGCCGGCCTGGGCCGGTGCCGTGGTCGCGCCGGAGCGGACGGCGTCCGCGGCGGGCTGGGGGGCGTCGACGGTACGGCCGTCGGCCCAGCCGGAGACGGCGTAGGCGACGACGGGGGCGTCGGTGAGCACGGAGACGGTCCACGAGGCCCGCTGCCGGTCGCCGAACCCGGCGGCGGCCGTGCCGGCGGCGGCGTACGGCCGGGGCATCAGATCGGCGCGGCTGTCGAGGTGTTCGTCGCGGAAGCGGGCGGCGAGCGCGGACATCGCGGCGGGGTCGGCCTTGGTGAAGAGCAGTCCGACGGTGGTGACGTAGGTCTGGGTGGCGTCGGTGTACGTGGCGCGCAGCAGCCGCTGGCAGCCGACGGGCGCGAGGGCCTTGTGCAGCAGCGGGTCGAAGGCGTGGGCGCAGCCGCTGTCCCGGGCGACGGCGATCCGGGTCCAGGTGCGGTCGGCGCCGCCGGGGCCCGCGCCCGTGCCCTGGACGGTGCGCGGGAACAGGTCGTCCACGGGCACGCTGTGCCAGAGGGTCCGGGCGGTGCCGAAGGCGTTCCCGGCGCCGCCCGCGCCGTCCGCGCCGGTGAGCCAGCTCCCGGTCGCGGCACCGCCGATGAGTCCGAGCCCGAGCACGACGCAGGCAGCGGCGGCGACGGTGCGGGCCCCGACACGGGGACGTGTCCGCTCCCCGAACCGTTCGGGCTCCCCGAACGACACGAACGGCCGCCCGTCGCTTCCGGCCCCCCAGGAGTGAGCGGGGTCGGGCGCGGGACGCACGGGGTGAGCGGAGGCGGAACCCAGGGGACTCCAGGCCCCGGCCCGGTCGTCTCCCCGCCCAGGCGGGGGAACGGCACCAGCGCGAGCGACCTCCGCCTGCCCGGGCGCGCCACCCCTGCGGGGGGCTCCCGCCTGCCCCGGTGCCGGTGCCGGTGCGTCAGCCGTGCGGGGACGCGTCTCCTGCCCGGGCGCGGACACGTCGGCGGTACGGCGGGCCCCGGGCGCACCCACGGAGCCGGCCGGAGCCGAACCGGTCGGCCCGGTGGGCGCGCTGGGGGCCGAGCCGGGGTGTCCGGGGCCGGGTGACGGACTACGCGCGGAATCCGGCGTACGCGAGGACCCCGGCGGAGTCGGGGACACCGGCGCCGGTGACGTTGCCGGGCGGATCGGGCGGAGCCGGACCGTACCGTTCTCCGTGGCCGTCTCAGCCGGGCTCGCCGTCTCCGCCGGGGTATCCGAAGCCGTCGGCGCCGTAGAAACCACCGGAGCCGTCAGCCCTCTCGGAGCCGCCGGACCGGTCGGACCCGCCGGAGCCGGTGCGCCGCTGGGGTGCGCGGTCGGTGGGCTGTCGGGGAACCGGGCCGAGGCGGGCGGCGGGGGCGGGCTCAGGGGGGCGGGGGCCTCGGGTACGGCCGAGGGGCGGGGGCGGTGGGCGTGCGGGACCGCTTCGGGTGCGGGCCGCGCACCGCGCGGGGTGAAGACCGACGGCTCCTCTTCGGGGTCCTCGTCCGGCCGCGCCGGCGGGCGCTGGGCCGGGGGCCCCGGAGGGGTCGACGGGCGTCGCGGGACCGGGGCGTGGCGGGCTCCCGTGCTCATGCACCCCCCGTTTCCTCGTGCCCGGGCCGTCTCCTCGTACGCGGGCCGGTCCGCTGCTCGGCCGCCCGGTGTGGAAGCTCCTTCCGGGCACGCATACCCGTACGGCCGGACCGGCATCCCGGTTCAGCCGGTGACCGGGCGGGTTCCGCCGTACGTGCGCGTCACTCTACGGGTTGTCCGGGAGGGAGGGAGAACCAGTCCACGAGCCCGGGGCATCTGCCCGGAACGTCCCCTACCCTGCGGTAATCCTGTCTGGCACGCTTCCGTCATGACTGCGCGCGCCGCCGACCGGGCCCGTTACGACCGGGCCACCGCCCATCTCGACGCCCCTCTCGCGATCGTGGACCTGGACGCCTTCGACGCCAACGCGGACGACCTGGTCCGCCGTGCCGGAGGCAAGCCCGTGCGGGTCGCCAGCAAGTCGGTCCGCTGCCGGGCGCTGCTGGAACGCGTGCTGGCCAGGGACGGCTTCCAGGGCGTCATGTCGTTCACCCTGGACGAGTCGCTGTGGCTCGCGCGTTCGGGGTTCGAGGACATCCTGCTGGCCTATCCGTCGGCGGACCGGGCCGGGTTCGCCGAACTGGCCGCCGATCCCAAGCTCGCCGGTGCCGTCACCGTGATGATCGACGATCCGGCGCAGCTCGCGCTCATCGACGCGGCCCGCGACGGCGGACGCGAAGTGGTGCGGGTGTGCCTGGAGCTGGACACCTCGCTGAGGCTGCTGGGCGGCCGGGTCCGGGTCGGGGCACGGCGTTCGCCGCTGCACTCCCCCGCCCAACTCGCCGAGCTGGCCCGGTCCGTGGCCCGGCGGCCGGGTTTCCGGCTGGTGGGGATCATGGCGTACGAGGGGCACATCGCCGGGGTCGGGGACGCGGTCGCCGGGCGGCCCCTGCGCTCGCGGGCGATCCGGCTGATGCAGGCCACCGCCCGGCGGGAGCTGGCCGAGCGGCGGGCCGCGGTCGTCCGGGCGGTCCGTGCGGTGGCCCCGGACCTGGAGTTCGTCAACGGCGGCGGCACCGGCAGCGTGCAGCACACCGCCGCCGAGGACGCGGTGACGGAGATCGCGGCCGGCTCGGGGCTGTACGTGCCGCGCCTGTTCGACAACTACACGTCCTTCAACGCCCGTCCGGCCGCCCTCTTCGCGCAGCCGGTGGTCCGGCGGCCCGGCGTGGGCGTCGTCACCGTGCTCGGCGGCGGCTACCCGGCATCCGGCGCCGCCGGCCCCGACCGGCTGCCGGTGCCGTACCTGCCGGAGGGGCTGCGGTACGACCCGCAGGAGGGCCCCGGCGAGGTGCAGACCCCGCTGCTCGGCTCGCCCGCCGACGATCTGCTCATCGGCGACAAGGTGTGGTTCCGCCACGCCAAGGCGGGCGAGCTGTGCGAGCGGTTCGACACCCTGCACCTGGTCGAGGGGGACGCGGTGACCGCCGCCGTGCCCACCTACCGGGGCGAGGGGCGGACGTTCCTCTGAGCCGTCCTACAGGGGCGTGACGTACGCGCCGGCGATCCCTCCGTCGACCAGGAAGTCGGTGGCGTTGACGAAGGAGGAGTCGTCGCTGGCCAGGAAGGCGACGGCGGCGGCGATCTCCTCGGCCTCGGCGAACCGGCCGAGCGGGATGTGGACGAGCCGGCGCGCGGCCCGCTCCGGGTCCTTGGCGAACAGCTCCTGGAGCAGCGGGGTGTTGACCGGGCCGGGGCACAGCGCGTTGACCCGGATGCCCTCCCGGGCGAACTGCACGCCCAGTTCGCGGGACATGGCGAGGACGCCGCCCTTGGAGGCCGTGTAGGAGATCTGGGACGTGGCCGCGCCCATCCGCGCCACGAAGGACGCGGTGTTGATGATGGAGCCCCTGCCCTGGCGGCGCATGTAGGGCAGGGCGGCCTTGCAGCACAGGTAGACGGAGGTCAGGTTGACCTCCTGGACCCGCTTCCAGGCGTCCAGCCCGGTCTCCAGGATGGAGTCGTCGTCGGGCGGGGAGATGCCGGCGTTGTTGAAGGCGACGTCGACGCTGCCGTAGGTGTCGTACGCGGCCTTGAACAGCGCCTCGACCTGCTCGGGGTCGGTGACGTCGGTCTTCACGAAGAGCCCGCCGACCTCGTCGGCGGCGGCCTTGCCACGCGTCTCGTCGACGTCCGCGCAGACGACGTGGGCGCCCTCGGAGGCGAGGCGTCGGGCGCTGGCGAGTCCGATGCCGCTGCCGGCTCCGGTGACGACGGCGGTACGGCCGGCCAGGCGGCGGCAGACAGGGGTGTCGCTCACGCTGTTGTCGGTCACGGTGCGGGGACCTCCGTGCTGAGGAAGACGTTCTTGGTCTGGGTGAAGGCGGTCAGGGCGTCGGGGCCGAGTTCCCGGCCGAGACCGGACTGCTTGTAGCCGCCGAACGGGGTCCAGTAGCGGACGCTGGAGTGGGAGTTGACGGACAGGTTGCCCGCGCGGACGGCCTGGGACACGCGCAGGGCGCGGCCCACGTCCCGGGTCCAGATGGAGCCGGACAGGCCGTAGGGGGTGTCGTTGGCGAGGCGGATCGCGTCCTGCTCGTCGGTGAAGGGCAGCAGGACGGCGACCGGGCCGAAGATCTCCTCGCGGGCCGCCGGGCTGTCGTGCCGCTCGCCGGTGAGCACGGTCGGCGGGAACCAGAAGCCGGGGCCGTCGGGGGCCTTGCCGCGCAGGGCCGGGGCGTCGTCGGGGACGTAGGACCGTACGCGCTCGAGCTGCCGGCCGGAGATGAGCGGGCCCATCTGGGTCCTCTCGTCGGCCGGGTCGCCCACGACCACGGCGGCCAGCGCGTCGGCGAGGAGGGCGCGGGCCTCGTCCAGCACCGTCTCCTGGACCAGGACGCGGGTGCGGGCGCAGCAGTCCTGGCCGGCGTTGTCCAGGAAGGAGAAGGGGTCGAGGGCGGCCTCGAGGTCGGCGTCGGCGAAGACGACGTTGGGGCTCTTGCCGCCGAGTTCGAGGGTGACCGGCTTGACCAGGCGGGCGCAGCGCTCCATGATCTCGCGGCCGGTGCGGGTGGAGCCGGTGAACACGATCTTGACGACGTCCGGGTGGTCGACCAGGGCGCGTCCGGCGGTGTCGCCGTGGCCGGGCAGCACCTGGAAGAGGTGCTCGGGCAGGCCCGCCTCCAGCGCCAGTCCGGCGAGGCGGAGCGCGGTGAGCGGGGTGGTCTCGGCGGGCTTGAGGAGGACCGCGTTCCCGGCCGCGAGCGCCGGGAAGGAGCCCCAGGCGGCGATCGGCATGGGGAAGTTCCAGGGGGCGATGACGCCGATGACGCCCAGCGGCTCCTGGAAGGTGACGTCCCAGCCGCCGGGGACCGGGATCTGCTTGCCGGTGAGGCGCTCGGCGCCGCCGGCGGCGTACAGGAGCAGGTCGCGGGCGTTGCCGGCCTCCCAGCGGGCGTTCGCGACGGTGTGGCCGGCCTCGCGGACCTCCAGCTGGGCGAGTTCCTCGGTGTGGGCGTCGACCACGTCGGCGAAGCGGCGCAGCAGCCGGGCCCGGTCGGCGGGGGCGAGGGCGGCCCAGCGGGTCTGGGCGCGGGCGGCGCGTACGACGGCGGTGTCCACGTCCCCGGCGGTGGCGGCGGGGACGGTGGCGACGGTCTCCTCGGTGGCGGGGTCGAGGACGGTCAGCTCGTTCGGGTCGGGCACGGGGTGACCTTTCACAGGCGTTCGAAGGAGCGGCGCAGCTCCCAGTCGGTGACCGCGGCGTCGAAGGCCTCCTGCTCGACGCGCGCCATGTTGCGGTAGTGGGCGACGACCTCGTCGCCGAACGCCGCCGCCGCGATCGGGCTGTTCTCCCACAGCTCGGCGGCCTCGCGCAGGGTGGTCGGCACCCGCGCGTAGCCGGCGGTGTAGGCGTTGCCGGGGCAGGGCTCGGGCAGCTCCAGCTTGTGCTCGATGCCGTACAGGCCCGCCGCGACGAGCCCCGCGACGGCGAGGTGGGGGTTCACGTCGCCGCCGGGGAGGCGGTTCTCGAAGCGCAGGGAGCGGCCGTGGCCGACGACGCGCAGGGCGCAGGTGCGGTTGTCGTGGCCCCAGGCGACGGCGGTGGGGGCGAAGGAGCCCGGCTGGAACCGCTTGTAGGAGTTGATGTTGGGGGCGTACAGCAGGGAGAAGTCGCGCAGCGCGGCGAGCTGTCCGGCGAGGAAGTGCCGCATCACCTCGGACATGCCGTCGGGTCCGGCCATGGCGTTGGTGCCGTCGGCGTCGGCGAGCGAGAGGTGGATGTGGCAGGAGTTGCCCTCGCGCTCGTTGTACTTGGCCATGAAGGTGATCGAGACACCTTCCTGGGCGGCGATCTCCTTGGCGCCGGTCTTGTACAGGGCGTGCTGGTCGCAGGTGCGCAGGGCCTCGTCGTAGCGGAAGACGATCTCGTGCTGGCCGGGATTGCACTCGCCCTTGGCGGACTCGACGGTGAGGCCGGCGCCGGTCATGTCGTTGCGCAGCCGGCGCAGCAGGGGTTCGATGCGGCCGGTGCCGAGGACGGAGTAGTCGATGTTGTACTGGTTGGCCGGGGTCAGGCCCCGGTAGTTCGCGTCCCAGGCCTGCTCGTAGCTGTTCTTGAAGACGATGAACTCCAGCTCGGTGCCGACCTGGGCGGTGTAGCCGTGCTCGGCGAGACGCCGGAGCTGGCGGCGCAGGATCTGGCGGGGGGCGGCGGCGACCGGGGAGCCGTCGTTCCAGGCGAGGTCGGCGATGAGGAGCGCGGTGCCGGGGTGCCAGGGGACGCGGCGCAGGGTGGACGGGTCGGAGTGCAGGGCGAAGTCGCCGTAGCCGCGTTCCCAGGAGGACATCGCGTAGCCGTCGACGGTGTTCATCTCGGTGTCCACGGCGAGCAGGTAGTTGCAGCCCTCGGTGCCGTGGTGCAGGACCTCGTCGAGGAAGAAGCGGGCGGCGAACCGCTTGCCCTGGAGGCGTCCCTGCATGTCGGGGAAGGCCAGGACGACCGTGTCGATCTCGCCGCTCGCGACCAGGGCGTGCAGTTCCTCGACGCTGAGCGGGGGTGTGCGGTCTGCCACGGGGAAGCCTCCTTCGGCGCCATCGCGCTTCTTCGGCCGGGCCGGGAGCCATAAGGTATTGCCGCGAACCATTGCTTGGGAAGGGGGTGCGCCCGGATGTCGCGGGAGACGGATGTGCGAGGGGTGGCCGACCGGCTCGCCCCGGTGCTGCGGCCGGTGCGGGCGGGCAACGGCTTCGAGGAGACGCTGGAGCAGATCCTCCAGGTGGTGCGGCTCGGGCTGGTGCCGGCGGGCGGGCGGCTGCCGGCCGAGCGGGAGCTGGCGGAACGGCTCGGGGTCAGCCGGGTGACGCTGCGCGAGGTGCTGAAGGTGCTCCAGGACCAGGGGCTGGTGGAGGCGCGGCGCGGGCGGTACGGCGGAACGTTCGTACTGCCCCGGCCGGACGGCGGCGGCGAGGACGGGCTGCGGCGCCGGATCGCCGAGGTCGACATCGAGGACGTGCTGCGCTTCCGTGAGGTGCTGGAGGTGGGCGCGGCCGGGCTGTGCGCGGCGCACGGCCTGGCGCCGGACCGGGCGCGGCGGCTGCGGGAGGCGCTGGACCGCACGCACGAGGCCCCGCTGACGGACTACCGCCGGGCGGACACGCTGCTGCACCTGACGCTGGCCGAGCTGTGCGGTTCGCCGTCGCTGACCGCGCAGTACGCGGCGGTGCGGGCCACGGTCAACGACCTGCTGGACCGCATCCCGCTGCTGGTGCGCAACCTGGAGCACTCCCAGCGCCAGCACACCGCGCTGGTGGAGGCGGTGCTGGACGGGGACGCGGACGGGGCGCGGGAGATCGCGCGCGAGCACTGCGCGGGTACGGCGGCGCTGCTGCGGGGTTTCCTGGCGTGAGTCCGCCGTTCAAGGGCATTCCGGAAAGGTTCTCCACTGAACCTTTGAAAGCGAGGAGGGCAGCATGGCCGTACGGCCGCTGATCGGTGTGAGCACGTACCTGGAGTCCGGCGTGCGCTGGGGGGTGTGGGAGCTGGACGCGGTGCTGCTGCCGGCCGGCTATCCCCGGCTGGTGCAGCGGGCCGGCGGGCTGGCCGCGCTGCTGCCGCCGGACGCGCCGGAGCACGCCGGGGCGGCGGTGGCCCGGCTCGACGGGCTGGTCGTCGCGGGCGGCCCGGACGTCGACCCGGCCCGGTACGGCGCCGGGCGTTCGCCGCGCACGGGTCCGCCCGCACCGGAGCGCGACGCCTGGGAGCTGGCGCTGATCGACGCGGCGCTGTCGGCGGGCGTGCCGCTGCTCGGGGTGTGCCGGGGCATGCAGCTGCTGAACGTGGCGCTCGGCGGCACCCTCGTCCAGCACCTGGACGGGCACGCCGAGGTGGTCGGCGCGTTCGGTGAGCACCCGGTGAAGCCGGTGCCGGGGACGTTGTACGCCGGCATCGTGCCGGAGGAGGTGACGGTGCCGACGTATCACCACCAGGCGGTGGAACGGCTCGGCGAGGGGCTGGTCCCGTCGGCCTACGCGGCGGACGGCACGGTGGAGGCCGTGGAGCTGCCGGCGGAGCGGGGGTGGACGCTGGGGGTGCAGTGGCATCCGGAGATGGGCGAGGACCCGCGGGTGATGGCGGCGCTGGTCGCTGCCGCGGGCTGAGCGCCGCTGTGGGTGCGGCCCTCCGTCCGGTGCTCTGCGTCGTGGCCGGTCGGGCAGTTCCCGCACCCCTTCTACGCTCCCCCTGCTTCAGTTCCGGGTCAGGGACAGCAGTTCCCGGGCCGGGCCCGTGGGGCGGTGGCCGGTCGGCCACACCGCTCTCAGGTCGCGGCGGAGGGAGACGCCCTCGACCGGGATGCTGACCAGGCGCCGCGTCCCCAGCTCCTCCCCCACCGCGAGTTCGCTGAGGACGGAGGGGCCCGCCCCGCTGACGGCGGACGCCTTCACCGCCGTCGTGGAGGACAGCTCGATCAGCGGGCGGGCCAGCCCGCCGAGGGCCGCGTCCAGGACCTGACGGGTGCCGGAGCCCCGTTCCCTGAGGATGAGCGGGGTCGCGGCCAGTTCCGCCGCCGTCAGGGGCCGTCGGCGGCGGGCCCACGGGTGGGCGGGCGCGGTGACGACGATCAGCCGGTCGCGGGCGATGACCGTGGAGTCCAGGCCCGTGGGCACGCTCAGCCCCTCCACGAAGCCCAGGTCCGCCTCGCCGGCCAGCAGGAGTTCCGCGACCTTCGCCGAGTTCCCGGCGAGCAGCGAGACCGCCGTGTCGGGCCGCTCGGCGTGCAGCGCGAGGAGCCAGCCGGGCAGCAGGTACTCGGCGATGGTCATGCTCGCCGCGACCCGGAGCCGTGAGTCCCGCCGGTCCCGCAGCGCCCGCGCGCCCGCGTCGAAGGCCGCCGCCGCCTCCACGACCCGCCGGGCCCAGTCCGTGACCAGGGCGCCGGCGTCGGTGAGCCGGGAGCCGCGCGGCGAGCGGTCGACCAGGGCCACGCCCAGCTGCCGCTCCATGGAACGGATGCGGCTGCTGGCGGCCGGCTGGGTGATGCCGACCTCGCGCGCCGCCGCGCCCAGACTGCCCAGCCGCGCCACCGCGAGCAGCAGCTCCAGCGCGGCGAGGTCCGGCACCCGGTGCGCCAGCGATCGCGTGTGCCGCCCCTTCTCCTCGGTCATAAGACCAGCTTATGTCCTCATAGACCCGTGACTCCTGGTCCCGGGGGCCGGTCGGCGGGATCTTGGACGCATGGTCACCGCAGCCCAGCCTCTGCCCCTCCCCCGCACCGCCCGGTTCCGTCACCTGGGCCCGAACTGGTACGCCTCCGTGATGGGCACCGCGATCGTCGGCACGGCCGGGGCCGCGCTGCCCGGCCCGGCGCACGCGGCACGCGCCGTCTTCGCGGCCGTCTGGGCGCTGTCCCTGCTCCTGCTGACGGCCCTGCTGACCGCCCGTGCCCTGCACTGGAGGCACCACCGCGACCAGGCCCGCGCCCATCTCCTCGACCCGGCCGTCGCCCCCTTCTACGGCTGCCTGGCCATGGCGCTGCTCGCGGTGGGCACCGGCGCCCTGACGGCCGGCCGGGAGCTGATCGGCACGCGTACGGCCGTGGCGCTGGACGCCGTGCTGTTCACCGCCGGTACGGCGGCCGGGCTCGGGGCCGCCGTGGCGGTGCCGTACCTGATGGCCGTACGGCACCGGGTCGATGCCGGCCAGGCCTCCCCGGTGTGGCTGCTGCCGCTGGTGGCGCCCATGGTGTCGGCCTCGGCCGGTCCGCTCCTGGTGCCGCGTCTGCCGCCGGGACAGGCCCGGGCCACCCTGCTGTGGGCCTGCCTCGCGCTGTTCGGGCTGAGCCTGCTGGCCGTGCTGCTGACGCTGCCGCTGGTCTTCGCCCGGCTGATCACCACCGGGCCGCTGCCGCTCGCGCTGACCCCGGCCCTGTTCCTGGTCCTCGGCCCGCTCGGGCAGTCCACCACCGCCGTCGGGCTGATCGCGGACGCCGCTCCGGGCGTCGTCGCGGCGCCCTACGACCGCGGCCTCGCCGTCTTCGCGGTGCTGTACGGGGTCCCCGTCATGGGGTTCGCGCTGCTGTGGCTGGCACTCGCCACCGCGCACCTGGTGCGGGCCGGGCGGCGGGGCATGGGCTTCACGCTGACCTGGTGGGCCTTTACCTTCCCGGTGGGGACCTGTGTCACCGGGGCCGCCACGCTGGCCCGGCACACCGGTCTCGCGGTGTACGACGCCCTGGCGGCCGGTCTGTACGGCGTCCTGGTGGCGTTCTGGCTCGCGGCGGCCCGCGGCACCGTGCGCGGCCTGCTCAGCGGCGAGCTGCTCCCAGCGCCCGGGCCAGCACCCGCGGCGCCTCCGTCAGGGACGGGCCGTACCAGGTCAGGTGCCGTCCGCTGACCAGGGCGCAGGGCAGCCCCGGGAAGGCCTCGGGGCCGTCGTCGGCGGTGAAGCGGTACGGCTCGTCGGGCAGGACCACCAGGTCGGGCCGCCGGGCGCGCAGCTCGTCCAGGGGGACGCGGGGATAGCGCTCGGGGTGGTGGGCGTACAGGTGGTCCACGCCGAGACGGGCGAGGACGTCACCGGCGAAGGTGTCCCGCCCGAGGACCATCCAGGGGCGCCGCCAGACCGGTACGACCGCCGTCACGCGCCGGGCCGGTCCGGGCAGGGCCGTCCAGGTCCGCTCCGCCTCGTCCAGCCAGCCGGGCCGGCCCGCCGCGCCGCACGCGGTGAGCACCCGGTCCAGCTCGGCGACGGCCTGCGGCACGCTCCGCACCTCGGTGACCAGCACGTCCAGACCGGCCGCGCGGAGGGCGTCGAGGTCGGGCGCGCGGTTCTCCTCCTCGTTGGCGAGCACCAGGTCCGGGCCGAGTCCGATGATCCCGTCCACGTCCGGGTTCTTCGTACCGCCGATCCGGACGACGTCCAGCCCCCGCGGACGGCTGCACCAGGCGGTGGCCCCGACGAGGGTTCCGGGGAGCGTCCTCGCCACCGCCTCCGTCAGCGAGGGGACGAGGGAGACGACACGCGGCCGGAAGGGGCGCGACGAACCGCGCGACGGGCCGGGGCGGACCCGGGGGCTCCGGCGGTCGGGCACCGCTGGGTCCGGCGGGCGCTCAGCGTGCCCGATCCTGCACCGCCTCGATGTGCTCCGCCACGGCCACCACGATCACCCTCGTGTCCGGCACGGTCGCCCGCCACCGGTGCCGCACCCCGCCCGTCAGATACAGCGTGTCGCCGCGTCCGAGCCGGTACGCGCGCCCCTCGGCCTCGATCTCCACCGCCCCGTCGGCGACGTACATCAGCTCGTCGTTGCGGTGCTGGAACTCGCGGCCCGCGTCGTGGTCGCCGGTGAACTCGGACGCGTGCAGCTGGTGGTGGCCGCGCACGAGGGAGCGGGTACGGGGGGCGAAGTCGCCCTCGGCGACGGCCTCGGCGCGGACGACGTCCACGCTGGCGGCCGGGTCGGCGGCGGCGAGGAGTTCGACGGCCGTGGTCCGCAGCGCGTCGGCCAGCTTCTCCAGGGAGGTGCGGCTCGGGCGGGCCCGGTCGTTCTCGACCTGGCTGAGGAAGGGCACCGACAGGCCGCTGCGCTCGGCCACGACGGCGAGGGTCAGTTCCAGCGCACGACGGCGCCGCCGGACGGCCGCGCCCACCCGCACGGGCTGCTGCTCTTTGTGGTCGCCCATCGCTCCGGCTCCCTCCCTCGCTCGTCGTGCCGCTTGCCGGGTGCCCGCTGTGGGGCACACCTCTTCCGATGACTTCTCTGCACCCTACGCATGTTCGGCAAACCGTTTCACGTGCCTGTCACATCCCCGACACTTCCAGGCCTCCGAAACCTCACGGTTCGCGCCGGCACCCGGGGGCCGGGGAGCACTCCGGGACGCGGTCGCCCCGGCGGCTGAACCTGCCGTCGAGCTGGGCCGGGTGTCCGGGCACGGGCCAGGGGTCCGCACGCGGGGTGATTGGCCTGAACCTGTCCGTGGGCCGCCGCGTCCCCGGCCGCCGCGGCGCACGGCGCCCGCCCGTGCCGCACGCGTTCCGGGAGCGCGGGCCGCTGTCGGTGCCGTGCGGCATGATGCGTCCGTGACCGGACGACTCATGCTTCTCGACACCGCCTCGCTGTACTTCCGCGCCTACTTCGGCGTCCCGGACTCCGTGAAGGCGCCGGACGGCACGCCCGTCAACGCGGTGCGCGGGCTGCTGGACTTCATCGACCGGCTGGTCAAGGACCACCGCCCGGAGCACCTGGTGGCCTGCATGGACGCCGACTGGCGCCCGCAGTGGCGGGTGGACCTCATCCCCAGCTACAAGGCGCACCGGGTCGCCGAGGAGCACGAGGGCGCGCCGGACGAGGAGGAGGTGCCGGACACCCTCGCCCCGCAGGTGCCGGTGATCGAGGACGTGCTGGACGCGATCGGCATCGCCCGTGTCGGGGTCGCGGGGTACGAGGCCGACGATGTGATCGGCACGTTCACCGCCCGGGCCGGGGGCCCGGTGGACATCGTCACCGGCGACCGCGACCTGTACCAGCTCGTGGACGACGAGCGCCGGGTCCGGGTGCTGTACCCGGTGAAGGGCGTCGGCACGCTCCAGCTGACCGACGAGGCGGCGCTGCGCGCGAAGTATGGCGTCGACGGGCGGGGGTACGCGGATCTGGCGCTGCTGCGCGGCGATCCGAGCGACGGACTGCCGGGCGTGGCCGGCATCGGCGAGAAGACGGCCGCGAAGCTGCTCGCCGAGTTCGGCGACCTCGCCGGGATCATGGCGGCGGTCGACGACCCGCGGGCGAAGCTCACGCCGTCGCAGCGCAAGCGGCTCACCGAGGCCCGGCCGTACCTCGCGGTCGCGCCGAAGGTGGTGCGGGTCGCCGACGACGTGCCGCTGCCGGACGTCCGCACGGCCCTGCCGCGCGCCCCGCACGACCCGGCGGAACTGGAGGCACTGACGCACCGGTGGGGCCTCGGCGGCTCCTTGCAGCGGCTGCTGCACACGCTCGCGGAGTGAGCCCGGCCCATGTTCCGGCAAAAGGATCCCATCGAACACTCATCACAGAGGTGTCGAATCGGCGCGAGGTGCTAACTTAGGTAAACCTAACCAACCTTGCAGGAGGCCGTGATGGCAGAGCGTCCGGGACGAAAGCCGCGCAAGCTCCATACCGCCCAGGTGGTGAGCAGCGAGCGGCTGACCCCGCACATGCAGCGCGTGGTGCTCGGTGGCGAGGGTCTGGCCGGATTCGCCGCGGACACCTGCACCGACCACTATGTGAAGCTGCTGTTCGGCGCCGCCGGAGTCGTCTACCCGGAGCCCTTCGACCTGGAGCGGATCCGCACCGAGTTCCCGCGCGAGCAGTGGCCGGTGACCCGGACCTACACCGTGCGCGCCTGGGACCCCGGACAGCGCGAGCTGACCCTGGACTTCGTGGTCCACGGCGACGAGGGCCTGGCCGGCCCCTGGGCGCTGCGCGCACGCCCCGGCGACACCGTGCGCTTCATGGGCCCCGGCGGCGCGTACGCGCCCGACCCGGAGGCCGACTGGCACCTGCTCGCCGGGGACGAGAGCGCGCTGCCCGCCATCGCCCGCGCCCTGGAGACGCTGCCCGCGGGCGCCCGAGCGCACGCGTTCGTCGAGGTCTCCGGGCCCGAGGAGGAGCAGAAGATCGACACCGAGGTGCCGGTCGTCTGGCTGCACCGCGGGGACCGGCCGGTCGGCGAGGCCCTGCTGGAGGCCGTGCGCGGGCTGGAGTTCCCGGAGGGCCGGCCGCACGCCTTCGTGCACGGCGAGGCGGGATTCGTGAAGGAGCTGCGCCGGCTGCTGCGGGTCGAGCGCCAGATCCCGCGCGAGGACCTGTCGATCTCCGGTTACTGGCGGCTCGGCCACAACGAGGACGGCTGGCAGGCCTCCAAGCGGGAGTGGAACGCCCGGATCGAGGCGGAGCAGGAGCACGGCCCGGCGGCGGCTGCCTGAGCGGACGGAAAGGGGCGGCGGCATCCGGGAAGGGTGCCGCCGCTTGCGTACGCCGGACGCCGCGGCCTTCGTACGCCGGACGCCGCCGCTTCCGTACGCCGGTCTCCCCTCCCCCGCTCCCGCGCGGTCCCGCCGGGTCAGTCGCCCCGTACCCGCGCGTGCAGGTGCATGTCGTGCCAGCCGTCCTGGTGGAGGTAGGCGCTGCGCTTGGTGCCCTCCAGGGCGAAACCGGCCTTGCCGGCGACCCGGCAGGAAGCGGGGTTGGCGATCGCGTGCATGAGCTCCAGGCGGTGGAAGCCGACCCCGTCGAAGGCCCAGCGGGTCAGGGCGGTCGCGGCACGCAGGGCGACGCCCCGGCCTCGCGCCCCCGCCACCGTCCAGTACGCGATCTCGGCGACGCCGTCGCTCAGCACGATCCGGCGCAGCGCCACCCGGCCCAGCAGCTCGTCCGTGCCCTCGTCCACGACGGCCCACTGCGCCTCGCGCTCGTCCGCCCACCCCTGTCGCCACTGCGCGATCCAGCCGGCGGCCTCGTCCGCGGAGTCGCAGGACCGGCCGTGCCAGTGGCGCAGCACCGGGTCCTCGAAGGCGGCGTGCACGGCGGGCGCGTCCTCGGCCCGCCACGGGCGCAGGAGCGTGCCGCCGTCGGCGGGGAGCGCGGGCTGCGGGGTACGGGCGAGGACGCCGGGGGTCAGGACGGGGCTGGTGAGGAACGGCATGACCCCCATCCTGCCGAGCACGGGACCGGCGGACCGCCTCTTCGCGACGGCCGGCGGGGTGAACGTGCCCCCGTACCCTTGACCCCGATGAGACGCCGTACCCCGCCGCCGCCCGCCCCGCTCCCCCAGCGCGAGGGCGTGGACCCCGTCCGCGTCCGGCTGCCCGTGGACGGGGCGTGGGCCACCGTGCGGGAGCATCTGGTGGAGCGGCTGACGGGGGCCCCGGACGGGGTGGTGGAGTCGATGTTCGCCGCCGGGCTGGTGGTCGGGGCCGACGGGCGGGCCGTGGCGCCGGACGCCCCGTACCGGCCGGGGATGTTCGTCTGGTTCCACCGAGAGCTGCCCGCCGAGGTGCCGGTGCCGTTCCCGGTGGAGGTGGTGTACCGGGACGAGCACATCGTGGTGGCCGACAAGCCGCACTTCCTGGCCACCACCCCGCGTGGTGCGCACGTCGCCCAGACCGCGCTGGCCCGGCTCCGGCGTCAGCTCGGCATCCCGACGCTGACGGCCGCGCACCGGCTGGACCGGCTCACCGCCGGGCTGGTGCTGTTCACCGTGCGGCCGCAGGAGCGGGGTGCGTACCAGTCGCTCTTCCGGGACCGGCGGGTGCGCAAGGAGTACGAGGCCGTGGCGCCGTACGATCCCGCGCTCGTGCTGCCCCGGACCGTGCGCAGCAGGATCGTGAAGGAGCGCGGGGTGCCGGCCGCGCGGGAGGTGCCGGGCGAGCCGAACGCGCAGACCCTGGTGGAGCTGGCCGGGCACCGGGCCGGGCTCGGCCGCTACCGGCTCGTGCCGGCCACCGGGCAGACCCACCAGCTCCGGGTGCACCTGACCGCGCTGGGCGTGCCCATCCTCGGCGACCCGCTGTACCCCGAGGTGACCGCCCCGGTACCGCCCGGCGACTTCCGCCGCCCCCTGCAACTGCTCGCGCGCGGCCTGGAGTTCACCGACCCGGTCACCGGTGCGGAACACGCGTTCACCAGCGCCCGCACCCTGGACGCGTGGACGTCGCCCGAGGCGTGGTAGGCCGGGACGCAGGGCCGCTCTTCCGGATCACGCCGGGCGCGGCCGGCACCCGCTCCCCCGGAGCAGGTGCCGCCGGCAGCGGCGCCGTGTCACTCTCCGCGCCACCAGTGCAGCAGTCGGCCCCACAGGCCCCGGGGGCGGGGTGGTTCCGGGGCCGCGGGGGCGGGGGCGGGGGCCGGAGGGAAGGCCGCGCGCACGGGTGCCGGGGCCGGATCGGCGGCCGGGGCCGGATCGCCGCGCAGGGTGCCGACCTGCCAGTCGGAGCGCTGCGGCGGGACCGGCATGGCCCGCGGCGGCATGTCGACGTCCTGCTGCGGCTTCGGTTCGAAGCGCACCGGCAGGGCCACCAGGTGCCGGGAGGCGATGGACGACCGCCAGCGCAGGTCCTCCTCGGCGCAGTCGAGCTGGATGTCGGACAGCCGGGTGAGCAGCGCGTCGACGCCGACGTCGGCGATGGCGCGGCCGATGTCCTGCCCGGGGCACTCGTGCGGGCCGCCGCCGAAGGCGAGGTGGGCGCGGTTGCCCTGCATGCTCGCGGACAGGTCGGGCCGCACCCGCGGGTCGATGTTGCCCGGTGCCGGCGCGAAGAGCAGCCCGTCGCCCTCGCGGATCCGCCGCCCGCCCAGCTCGGTGTCCTGCTTGGCGTAGTAGCCGAAGACCGTGCTGAACGGCGGCTCGTCCCACAGGGACTGCTCGATCGCCTCCGGCACGGTCATCTGGCCGCCGTTGAGCTGGGCCCGGAACCCCGGCTCGGTGAGGACCATGCGCAGCGCGTTGGCGAGGAGGTTCGCGGTGGCCTCGTAGGCGGCGAAGAGGACGACGCGCAGGTGTTCGCGGACCTCGTCGTCGCCGAGCCCGGCCGGGTGGGTGAGGAGGTGGCTGGTGAAGTCGTCCCCGGGCCGGACGCGCCGCCGGGTGGTGAGCCGGCTGAGCGCGTCCATGACGTAGGCGTGGCTCTGGATGGCGGTCTCGGTGCCCTTGAGGGCGTCACGCGCGGCCTGCACCATCCGGTCGTTGTACTCCTCGGGCATGCCGAGGATCTCGCACATCACGGCCATCGGCAGGTGCTCGGCGAACTGGGACACCAGCTCGGCCCGGCCCCGCTCGCAGAAGCCGTTGACCAGGATCTGGGTGTAGCGGCCGATGTGCCGGCGCACCCCGCGGTGGTCGATGGTCTCCATGGCCGCGGTGACCGCGCCGCGCAGCCGCTTGTGCTCCTCGCCCTCGGCGTGGGAGCAGACGGGCTGCCAGGCGATGTGCGGCATGAGCGGGTGGTCGGGCTTGACCATGCCTTCGCGCAGCGGGGTCCAGATCCGGCTGTCGCGGGTGAACTGCGAGGGGTTCCGCACGAGTTGCAGGTTCTCGGCGTGGCCGAGGACCACCCACATCGGTACGTCGTCGTGGAGCAGCACGGGTGCCACGGGACCGTGCTCCTCCCGCAGGCGCTCGTAGAGGTCGCCGAGGTCCTCCGCGTCGGGGCCGTAGAGCCGGCGCGGCCCCCCGGGGGCGAGGCCGTGCGCGGGGCAGCCAGGTGGCGGACCGGAGAGGGTGTCGGGTGTCCCGGTCGGTGAGGGGGATTCAGACGTCACAGTGGTCGCTCCGGGGCGGAAGGGTTCGGGGTCGATGGGCTGCCGGTCAGGTGAGGGCGCCGGACATGGCGAGGGAGTGCAGGAAGCCCATCAGGGTCATCAGCACGTCCTTGCTGGAGGCCCGGCGGCGCACATCGCAGTCGATGATCGGGATGCCCGGGCTCAGGTCGAGGGCGGTGCGCAGCTCCTCGACCGGGTAACGGGGCGCGTCCGGAAAGGAGTTGACGGCGACGACGAAGGGCACGCCGCCCTCCTCCAGCCGGCCCATCACGTCGAAGCTGACCTCCAGGCGCCGGGTGTCGACCAGGACGACCGCGCCGAGCGCGCCTTCGAACAGGCCGTTCCACAGGAACCAGAAGCGCTCCTGGCCGGGGGTGCCGAAGAGGTAGAGGACCAGTTTCTCGGTGATGCTGATCCGGCCGAAGTCCATGGCCACGGTGGTGGCCGTCTTGGACTCGGACCCGTAGTCGTCGTCGACGCCGATGCCGGCCTGGGTCATGGTCTCCTCGGTGGTCAGCGGTCTGATCTCGCTGACCGAACCGACCATGGTGGTCTTGCCGACGCCGAAGCCTCCCACGATCACGATCTTCACCGCGGCCTGCGCGGTGTGCGGCAGGTGGTCCTCGGTGCGCGGGCCGGGGAGGGTGTCAGAGCCGTTGAAGTCCATGCATCACCGCTTCGAGGAGTGAACGGTCGGGGAGCGCCTGGCGGACGATGGGGGCGCGCGCCCGCACCAGTTCGGCCGTGATCAGCTCGGTGAGCAGGACGGTCATCGTGCTGAACGGCAGTCGGAGGTAGGCGGACAGCTCCGCCACGGACAGGGGGGTCCCGCAGAGCCGGAGCACCGCCGCCTGCTCCGGGGTGGCGGAGACCGGGGGTCCGGAGCGCGCCACGATCAGGGTCACCAGGTCGAGTTCGGCGCGGGCGCCGTCGCCGGACCCGGTGACGGAGTACAGCCGCTCCGGGTTGTCGCCCGGCCCCTTGGCCTCCGCCGCGTCCTGCGGCGGAGGCTGCGGGGGCTGCGGCAGCCGCGGGGCGGGCGGGGGCTGCGGCCGGCGCCGCGTGCGTCGTGGAGGTGTCATACGGTCTGCCCGTTCCGCCGGGGCGGACTGGTGAGATGGGCGCCGATCCGGACGACGAGGTCGCGCATCATGCCGCTCATCCGCCCCGGTTCGCAGGTCACGTCGGAGAGCACGGCGAGGAAGGCGTTGGGGCCGGCGTTCATGAGGTAGAAGTAGCCGCCGTCGATCTCGAAGACGACGGTCTTCATGTCGCCGGCGCCGGGCAGCTCCTGGATGATGGCGCCGGCCAGGCTCTGCACGCCCGCGCAGGCGGCGGCGACCCGGTCGGCGGCGTCGGGGTCGCCGCCGTAGCGGGCGATGCGCAGGCCGTCGGCGGACAGGACCACGATCATCTCGATGCCCGGCACGCCGTCGTTCAGCTGCTTGAGCATCCAGTCCAGGTTGCCTCGCTGCTGGATCACTGGGGGTCCCCCTCGTCGTCGGCCTCGGTGGCGCCCTGGACGGGGTCGGCCGAATCTTTGAGCAGATGCAGGTACTTGGTGGGGTGGAGCGTGAAGTCGGTCAGTTCGTGGGTGGGGGTGTCCGGGGGCATGCCCTCGCGCAGACCGTCCCAGAAGGCCTCCATCCACATGCCCGGCGGCCGTTCCATGAGCTTCTTGCGCTCGGGGTCGATCTCGGGCTCGGGTTCCGGTTCCGCCTTCTTCTGGGACCAGATGGTCGGCCGGCCCTCGCGCTCGGCGCGTTCGATGGCGGCCTGTTCGGCGTACCGCTGGCTGAGCGGGGTCTTCACCCGGCTGCGGCGCTGCGGCAGACCGCCCGCCGTCCACTCGGTGACCTCGGGGACGTCGTCCTCCAGCGAGATCCCGGCGGGAATCTTGGGGCTGGTGGGACGGCGCTTCTTGGGCGGGCGCTTGGGGCCCTCGACGGCGTCCGCCGTGGGGATCTGGGCGGCGGCGGCACCGATGCCGTGCGCCGCGCCGACGCCGGGTTCGGTGGTCGTCATGACGCGCGGCACCACGAGGATCGCGCGGACACCGCCGTACGCGGAGGCGCGCAGCGAGACGTCCATGTCGAACCGCTTGCAGAGGCGGCCGACGACGGCGAGGCCGAGGCGCGGGTTCTCGCCGAGGTTGTGCGCGTCCTCGCCGTTCTTGGCGTCCTCGATCATCCGCTCGATGCGGGCGCGGGACTCCTCGCTGAGGCTGACACCGCAGTCCTCGATCTCGATGACGATGCCTGCCTGCACCTCGACGGCGGTGACGTGCACCTTCGTCGACGGCGGCGAGTAGCGCGTGGCGTTGTCGAGGAGTTCGGCCGCGGCGTGGATGACCGGCTCGACCGCGGTGCCCTTGATGTTGATGTTGACGATCGAGGCGAGGTTGATGCGGCGGTACTCCAGGATGCGGGACATCGCGCCGCGCAGCACGCTGTAGAGGGAGACCGGCTTGGGCCACTGGCGGCCGGGCCGGCCACCGCCGAGGACGGAGATGGTGTCGGCGAGCCGGCCGATCAGCGAGGTGCCGTGGTCGATGCGCAGCAGGTCGTCGAAGACCTCGGGGTTGCGGCCGTGGTCCTCCTCCATCTCGCGGAGTTCGTACGCCTGCTGGTGGACGATGGCCTGGACGCGCCGGGCGACGCTCACGAAGGAGCGTTCGGTGGCGTCGCGCATCGAGATCTCCTGGTCGGCGCCGCGCAGCGCGATGCGCACCAGTTCGCGGTAGCCCTCGGGCAGGCCACGCAGTCCGGGATCCGCGTCGAACACGTCGCGTACGACGTCCCGGAGCACCTGGCCGCGGCGCAGCCGGTAGAAGCCCGCGGGCAGGACGTCGGTGGCGAAGCGCTCCATCAGGTCGTTGTGCGCGGCGATCCGCTGCTCCAGGTGCGCGGCGTGGCGGGCGTGTTCGGCCCGCGCCTCGCGGAGCAGACGGCCGCGCCGGGCGGCCTCCCCGGCCGTGCCGAGGACCAGCAGGACGGCCAGTGCTCCGCACGCGCCGACGGCGAGCCGGGCCGTGGGCGGTACCAGGGCGACGGCGGCCCCGGCCGCCGCGGCCATCACTATGGCCGGCGGCAACAGCACGCGCGCATAGGGACGTTCACGGCGACCGGGAGGCTTCTGAACACTCACCATGGATGCCTTCTGGGACGAGTCGGCTGGGTTCGGGGGTGCATGTGGGGGGAAGGCACGCGGAAGTACCGGGGCACTTTCCGCATTGGGGAACAGACGCACGATTCAGCTCAACTCGGTGCGTCGCGGGCGAGCTTAGTCCGACCGGATCATCGCCGTGTCATATTCGGCAAGCACCTGAAATCGCCCCGCGAGGGGAGTACTCTCAACTCCTTTTGCACGCTGGGTTTTTACTCGCACACAGGGAGTAACAGCGCATGGGCGTACGAGAGTTGCTCACCGTGTGGGGTGAAATGACGACGGGGGCCGCACCTCGACCGGTGCGACCCCCGTTCCCACGCCGTGACGGCAGGGTCAGCCCACGGACGAGTAGGCGACCACACCCCGCAGCAACTGGTCGACGGCCTTGCGCGCGGCCTTGGCCACGGTCGAGCCCTCCGCGGGAGCCGCGGCGGAGATCTGCCCGAGCACGTCGATGACCTGCTTGCACCACCGCACGAAGTCCCCGGCCGGCATCTCCGCCTCCCGCAGCACCTCGTCCAGCCCCTTGCCGGACGCCCACATGTACGCCGCCCAGGCGAACCCGAGGTCCGGCTCCCGCTGCCCGACGCCCTCGGTCTGGTTGATCCGGAACTCCTCCTCCAGCCCGTCGAGCCGGCCCCAGATCCGGACCATCTCACCGAGCGCGGCCCTGGCCTTGCCGGAGGGCAGCTTCGGCGCCATCGCGTCGTCGCCGACCCGCGCCTCGTACACCAGAGCCGAGACACAGGCGGCCAGTTCGGCGGGGGCAAGTCCCTCCCAGACCCCCTCGCGCAGGCACTCGCTGGCCAGCAGGTCAAGTTCGCCGTAGAGCCGCGCGAGCCGCTTGCCGTGCTCGGTGACCTCGTCACCGCGCAGGTAGTCCAGCTCGGTCAGCAGGGCCACGATCCGGTCGAAGGTCCGCGCGATGGTGTTCGTACGGCCCTCGATGCGCCGCTCCAGCTGCGAGGTGTCGCGCAGCAGCCGGTGGTAGCGCTCGGCCCAGCGGGCGTGGTCCTCGCGGTCGTTGCACCCGTGGCAGGGATGCGCCCGGATCGCCGTACGCAGCCGTGCGATCTCGCGGTCGTCGGCGGCCTGGGACCGCTTCTTGCGCGCCCGCTCCGGCGGGATGTGCCCGGCCTTGGTCCGCAGCGCGGAGGCGAGGTCCCGGCGGGACTGCGGCGAGCGCGGGTTGAAGGTCTTGGGGATCCGCATCCGGTCCAGCGGCTCGACCGGCACCGGGAAGTCCATCGACGCCAGCCGCTTGACCTGCCGTTCGGCGGTCAGCACCAGCGGACGCGGCCCGTCGTGGTGGTCGAAGCCGCGGTGGCCGTTGGACCGGCCCGCGGGCAGGCCCGGGTCCAGGACCAGGGCCAGGCCCGCGTACTTGCCGGTGGGCACGTGGATGACGTCGCCCGGCTTCAGCTTCTCCAGGGCGACGGTGGCCTCGGCACGCCGCTGGTGCACGCCCTGCCGGGCCAGCTCGGTCTCCCGGTCCTTCAGCTCGCGGCGCAGCCGCGCGTACTCCTCGAAGTCGCCGAGGTGGCAGGTCATGGAGGCCTTGTAGCCCTCCAGGCCCTCCTCGTTGCGCTGCACCTGGCGGGAGATCCCGACGACCGACTTGTCGGCCTGGAACTGGGCGAAGGAGGTCTCGAGCAGCTCGCGCGAGCGGTGCCGGCCGAACTGCTCGACCAGGTTGACCGCCATGTTGTACGACGGCTTGAAGCTGGAGCGCAGCGGGTACGTGCGCGTGCCCGCGAGCCCGGCGAGGTGCTCGGGGCTCATGCCGCGCTGCCACAGCACCACGGCGTGGCCCTCGACGTCGATGCCCCGGCGGCCGGCCCGGCCGGTCAGCTGGGTGTACTCGCCGGGGGTGATGTCGGCGTGCTGCTCGCCGTTCCACTTGACGAGCTTTTCCAGGACCACCGAGCGGGCGGGCATGTTGATGCCGAGCGCGAGGGTCTCGGTGGCGAACACGGCCTTGACCAGACCGCGTACGAACAGCTCCTCCACGACCTCCTTGAAGGTCGGCAGCATGCCCGCGTGGTGGGCGGCGATGCCGCGCTCCAGGCCCTCCAGCCATTCGTAGTAGCCGAGGACGTGCAGGTCCTCGGTCGGGATGGAGGCGGTGCGCTCCTCGACCAGGGCGCGGACCTGCTCCCGTGCCTCCTCGTCGTTGAGCCGCAGGCCCGCGTACAGGCACTGCTGGACGGCGGCCTCGCAGGCGGCGCGGCTGAAGATGAAGGTGATGGCCGGGAGGAGGCCCTCGGAGTCGAGCCGTTCGATGACCTCGGGACGGCCCGGCGTCCACACGCGCGAGCGCTGCCGGCGCTCGCGCTCCCGGTCGGCCTCCCGCATCGCCCGTCCGCGCCTGCGGTCCTGGTACGACGGCCGGGTGGCCTCCATGCGGGCGAGGCGGACCAGGTCGGGGTTGACGGCCTTCTTGTGGCCCTCCCCTTCCTCGAACAGGTCGTACATCCGGCGCCCGGCGAGCACGTGCTGGAACAGCGGCACCGGCCGGTGCTCGGAGACGATCACGTCGGTGTCACCGCGGACGGTGTCCAGCCAGTCACCGAACTCCTCCGCGTTGGACACGGTGGCGGAGAGCGAGACCAGGGTCACCGACTCGGGCAGGTGGATGATCACCTCTTCCCAGACGGCGCCGCGGAAGCGGTCGGAGAGGTAGTGCACCTCGTCCATGACCACGTAGCCGAGGCCGAGGAGGGTCTGCGAGCCCGCGTAGAGCATGTTCCGCAGCACCTCGGTGGTCATCACGACCACCGGGGCGTCCGAGTTCACGCTGTTGTCGCCGGTGAGCAGGCCCACCTTCCCGGTGCCGTAGCGGCGGCACAGATCGGCGTACTTCTGGTTCGACAGCGCCTTGATGGGTGTCGTGTAGAAGCACTTCTTGCCCTGCCGCAGGGCGAGGTGGACGGCGAACTCGCCCACGATCGTCTTGCCCGAGCCGGTGGGGGCGGCCACCAGGACGCCCTTGCCCGCTTCGAGGGCCTGGCAGGCCTCGATCTGGAAGGGGTCGAGGCCGAAGTCGTACATCTCGCGGAAGGAGGCGAGCGCGGTGGCCTGCTCGGCTGCCCGCCTGCGGGCTGCCGCGTACCGCTCGGCCGGTGAGAGGTCCTCTGTCATCGTGCTTTCGAGCGTACCGGGCCCCGCTGACAACAGGACGATCATTATCCGGATCACCCTCCGGACGACAGCCCGAAGGTAAGAGAACCGGAGGGTAAGAAGACCGGAAGAATCGCGGCGGAAAACCCGGTGGGACACGGATGCCCCCGTCCTCGGGAGGCGGGGGCATCGCGTGGCGGTTCGGTGAGGGCTCAGGTCGCGTCGTCGTATCCGTTGACCCGGTCGGCGCTCGCCTGCTCGGGCAGGGCCCGGGCGGCCGGTACGGGCTCGACGTCGCCGATGTCCTCGGGCGTGAGGTCGAGCTCGGAGGCCTCGTCGTCGGCGGGGCCCGCGGCCTCGCGACGGCGCCGGCGCTTGTCGTTGAGCAGGGAGAAGCCGACCGCGCCGAAGTACAGCACCCAGATCGGCCCGGCGAGGGCCAGCATGGACAGCGGGTCGGTGCTCGGGGTGGCCACGGCCGCGAACACCGTGATGCCGAGGATCATGGCCCGCCACCAGCCGAGCATGCGCCGGCCGGTCAGCACCCCGGTGAGGTTGAGCATGACCAGCAGCAGCGGCAGCTCGAAGGAGAGGCCGAAGACGACCACCATGCGGGTGACCAGCTGGAGCAGGTCGTCGAGCGGCAGCAGGTTCTTGATGTCGCCGTTCGGCGTGAAGTCGATCAGCACCTTCGCGGTGGTCGGCAGCACCTTGTACGCGAAGAAGGCACCCGCGAAGAACAGCGGGGCGCCCGTGAAGACGAAGGCGTAGGCGTACTTCTTCTCGTGGCGGTGCAGGCCCGGCGCGACGAAGCCCCACAGCTGGTAGAGCCAGATCGGCGACGCGAGCACGACACCCGCCGTCAGCGAGACCTGGAGGGCCAGCGTGAACGGCGCGAGGAGACCGTTGATCGTGATCTCCGCGCACTGGGTCTTGCCGTTGGAGTGCGCCAGCTGTGCGAAGGTCTCCTGGCAGCCGACCGAGTCGAGGATCGGCTTCGTCAGGAAGTTGATGATGTCGTTGTAGTAGAAGGCCGCGACGATCGTCACGATGACGATGGCCAGCATCGCCTTCGCGAGCCGGTTGCGGAGCTCACGAAGGTGATCCGCGAGGGGCATCCGCCCCTCGGGATCCTTCTCCTTCTTGCGGGCAGGCTTGAGCAACCCACGTCCTCATCTCGTGCGGCAGGCCGGGGGTCTCCGGCCGTGCGTCAGCGCTGGGTGGTGTCCGTCGGCTCGTTGACCGGCCGCGAGCTGGTCACGTCACCGGGGGCCGCCTGGATGGTGCGCTGCGCCGGGGGCTGCTCGCCCGTGGTGGGCGGCTGGGCGGACGTGCTGCCGCCCTCTTCCTTCATCGCCTTGGCCTCGCTCTTGAGGATGCGCGCGGACTTGCCGAGCGAGCGGGCCATGTCCGGAAGCTTCTTCGCGCCGAACAGCAGGACGATGACGACGAGGATGAGAATGATCTCGGGAGCTCCGAGCCTTCCGAACATAAGTCTTTACCTTCTCACCGAGGCGGCTGGGTGGGGTGCTGTCCGACCAGTCGGACATGTGTCCGATGGTCATGCTGGCAGCGATCGTAACGCTCAGGGGTAAACGTGAGGCAATCCCCGTGCGTACTCCCGGTCCACGGTGCGGGCCTCGTTCTCCACACCATGACCTGCAGCGTACCTGTCCCACAGGGCAGCATGACAGGGCGAAGTGACACAAAGCGCTTGCGTCGCCGGTCTCATGGGCACCGCCCGGCACCGCTCAGAGCGCGTCCACGGCGCGGGCCGCGCGCGCGGACGCCCGCTCCAGATCCTCGGCGGCCCTGCTGATACGGCGCGCGGAGTCCGCGACCTGCTCCCCGAGGCGCCGCGCCTCCAGGAACACCCGCACGGCGAGCACCCCCAGGACGGCGACACCCAGGAAACCCATCGCTACCGCGAACATCGGCCAGAACATGACGCCGAGCCTAGACCGTCCGCCGGCGCGCGACGCGGGGGGCTACACCGTGGAGTGCAGCCGCAGGGTCCGCACCCCGCCGCCGGTGAGCAGCTCGACGATCCGCTCCCCGGCGGGCTTGCGGACCGCGGCGCCGCAGTCGGGGCAGGTGAAGGAGTAGAACGTCGTCTTGCTGCTGGCGCCGATGGCGAGGCGCAGCGCGCCGGCGGCGAGTTCGAAGCGGCCGCGGCAGTCCGGGCAGCCGGCCCTGAACATCACCGGGACCGCTCGTCTCATGCCGGCGAAGGCGGTCGCCACCGTCATCTCACCCGCACGCTCGCTCACAGGCCTCGCTCCTTCTTCCGGTCGTTCACCAGGGGCGTCGCTGGGACCGCCGCGTCGCGCCGTCGCGTGTCCGCGGCGCCGCGGCGGCTCGCCGCGCGGTTCCCCGCCCCCCTGCGGACGCGCCTCACCGCCGGGAGCCCACCGACGGCTCGGCGTCGTACGCGGCCAACGCCTCCGCGGCCGCTTCGCGTGCGCTCTCCGCCAGCTGGGGCGGGGAGACGATCCGGCCGTCGCGGCCGAGGCGCAGGGCGAGCCGGCGCAGGGACGCCGGCTCGGGGGTGCGCAGGGTGATACGCAGCCCGCCGTCGGGAAGCTCATCGGCGCTGTCGTGCGGGTAGTACTCGGCGACCCAGCGGCCACCGGGGCCGACCTCGACCACCACCTCGGGGTCCTCGGCGGCCGGCTGCACCAGCCCCTCGGAGAGGTCGCGCAGTTCTATCTCGGGCGGCGCCGAGGGCGCGTCGAGGATCTTGATCTCGGCGACCCGGTCGAGGCGGAAGGTGCGCCGCGCCTCGGAGCGGCGGCACCATGCCTCCACATAGGTGTGGCCGACGCTGACCAGGCGGATCGGGTCGATCTCGCGCTCGGTGACCTCGTCCCGGGCCGGGGAGTAGTAGCGGATCCACAGCCGGCGGCGCTCGGAGATCGCCCGGTCGACATCGGCGAAAACGCCGCCCTCGGACTCGAAGGTCACCGACAGCCGGGAGCTGGCACCGGCGGCCTCACCGGCGGCGGCCTCCACCTTGGCGGTGGCCCGCAGCAGGGCCTGGCGGTCGCTCTCCCGCAGGCCGGGCAGGGTCGACACCGCGCGGGCGGCGACCAGCAGCGCGGTGGCCTCGTCGGCGGCGAGCCGGAGCGGTTCGGCCGCGTCCTCGCCGAGCGCGGCCGGGTTGTGCCACCAGATGCGCTCGCCGTCGGTGTCGATGTCCAGCAGGTCGCCGCCGCGGAAGCTGGTGCCGCACATGGGCAGCAGATCGAGGTCGGCGACCAGCTCGTCCTCGGTGATGCCGAAAGCGCGCGCCACGTCGGCGATCCGGGCGCCGGGGCGCTCTCTGAGGTACGTCACCAGGGAGAGCATCCGCCGCGTCTGGTCGATGGCGTTGACCGTCCTGGCCGGTTTGACTGCCACAGTCCCGCTCCCCCTCAGCCCTTGGCCACGGCGCGCAGCCGGTCCACCACGTCGGCCCGCAGCTCGGCCGGCTCCAGGACCACCACGTCCGGCCCGAACTCCACCAGCCAGGCGTCCAGACCGTGCCCGTACGGAATCTCCAACTCGTCCCAGCCGTCGCCGAGTTCCCGGACGGCGGTGGCCTTCGCCCGAAGGGGGTAACCGGCGCCGGAGCGCAGCCGGATCAGGGCCGAGCGGTCGGCGATCTCACCGGCCCAGCCGGCGACGGTCTCGCGCACGGTGACCACGTCCGGCACGGGCGCGGTGAAGCCCGTGCCCCGGGAGCGGACCCTGCCGGTGATCCGGGAGAGCCGGAAGACGCGCTCGGCGCCCCGGTCGCGGTCGAAGCCGGCCAGGTACCAGTGGCCGCGCCAGCACTCCAGCGCCCACGGTTCGACGTGCCGGGGCTCGGGGTGGGCGGCGGAGGCCTTGCGGTACTCGAAGACCACCGGGCGGCGGTCGCGGCAGGCCAGCATCAGCGGCTCGAAGGCGGCCTCGTGCACCGGGATGCGCGGCTCCAGGGCGCCGTGCGCCTCGTACGGGTCGACGTCCTCGGGGAGCCCGGCCGCGCGCAGCTTCTGCAGGGCGCCGCTGGCGGCCCCGGCCAGCCGGGCCTGCTGCCAGACCTTGGCGGCGAGGCCGAGGGCGGCGGCCTCCTCGGCGTCCAGGGTGATGGGGGGCAGGCGGTTGCTGTCGCGGCGGGCGAGGTAGCCGACCTCGCCTTCGAGGTTCTCGACGGTCTCGATGACCAGGCCCAGCTCCCGCAGGTCGTCCTTGTCCCGCTCGAACATGCGGTTGAAGGAGTCGTCACTGCCCGCTTCCAGGTAGGCCTCGATGGACTCGCGCAGCTCCCGCTTGCTGAGCGGCCGCCGCGTCCCGAGCAGACACAGCGCGAGGTTCATCAGCCGCTCGGCCTTGGCAATGGCCATCGACGCCCTTCGCCTTCCCTATGGTGCTTCCGACCGATGACCGTACCGCTCCGCGGGGCGGTGACAAAAGCCGAGGGCCCATGCCCGAGCAGGCATGGGCCCCAGGTGGTCGGTTCCGGTCGGATCCGGCCGGCCGGGCGTGGATCAGACGCCGAGCAGGTCGACCACGAAGATGAGGGTCTCGCCGGGCTTGATCGCCGGGGTCGGGCTCTGGTTGCCGTAGGCGAGGTGGGCGGGGATGGTCAGCTGGCGGCGGCCGCCGACCTTCATGCCCTGCACGCCCTGGTCCCAGCCCTTGATGACCCGGCCGGCGCCCAGCGGGAAGCTGAACGGCGTGCCGCGGTTCCAGCTGGCGTCGAACTCCTCGCCGGTGCTGAAGGCGACGCCCACGTAGTGGACGGTGACGTTCTGGCCCGCCTGCGCGACCGGTCCGTCGCCCTCCCAGATGTCCTTGATCTCCAGGTCCGCCGGGGGCTCGCCGCCCGGGAAGTCGATCTCGGGCTTGTCGATGCTCACGTCAAAAGCTCCTGCTTTGTGTACGACACGAAACGTGGACAGTCTGTCATCATCGCGGGCCTCCCGCCCGCCCCGGGCGTCCCGGGCGCTACATCGCCGCGAGGATGTCCACGGTGAACACGAGGGTGGCGCCCTTCTTGATGACACCGCCGCTCGGCGGGTTGTCGCCGTACCCCAGGTCCGGCGGGACGACGATCAGTACCCGGCTGCCGACCTTCTTGCCGGTCAGGCCCTGGGCGAGGCCCTTGACCGCCTGCTGCATCTGCTCCAGCGAGAACTGGCTGAGCCGGCCGGAGCCGTACGTGCGCTGGAAGGTCTTGCCGCCGTCCCAGACCAGGCCCTGGAACTGGCACAGGATCGTCTGGTCGGCCTTCAGCTGCGGACCGTCGCCCTCCAGGACGTACTCCGACACGAGCTTCTTCGGCGGGTCGGTCCGGGGGACGGTGACCTTGGGCACCTGGCCGTCGGTGTTGGTGGCCACCTTCGGCAGGGCCGCGTCGTGCTGCGGGACCGGCGTGCCCTTGACGGAGCTCTTGGAGTTGAAGGAGTCGATCAGGTCGATGACGAAGACCAGGGTGTCGGTGCCCTTGATGCCCGCCTGCGCGTTGCCCTCCTTGCCGTAGCCCCAGGTGGGCGGGACGGCGATCTGGACGCGGCTGCCGGTCTTCTTGCCCGCGAGGGCGTACCGCCAGCCGTCGATGATGCCGCCCTGCGCGAGCTGGATGACCAGGGGGCGCTTGCGGTCGTAGGAGTTGTCGAAGACCTTGGCCGTGCTCCAGATCTGGCCGAGGTAGTTCGCCTGGACGAAGTCGTTCTCCGCGATCGTGCGGCCACTGCCCGCGATCAGCGTCTTCACCGCGAGGTTCTGCGACGGGTCGCCCGGCCCCTTGGCGACGGTCGGCTTCTCGCCGAACTTCGTGCCCGCCGTGACCGCCGGCAACGGTCCGTCCACGATCTTGGGCGGGGGCGCGGACGACGCCGAGGCCGACGGTGAGGCGCCGGTCTTGCCGGAGTCGGACTTGCCGTCACCGCATCCGGCGAGCGTGACCAGTCCTGCGGGAACGGCGGCGAGGAGGAGTGAGCGTCGGCGCACGGAAGAGCCTCGTAATCGGTCGGTCTGGCGGATGGCGTGCGCGCCACTCTACGACCCGGACAGGGCGCCGTACGGGAAACGTACGGCGCCCGTGTGGCGTTCCGGCCCTGTGCGCCGGAACGCCGGCCCGCCTCCGCATGACCTCCCGGTGGCTACATTCCGGCGATGAGCTTCTCGACCCGGTCGTCCACCGAACGGAACGGGTCCTTGCACAACACGGTGCGCTGTGCCTGGTCGTTGAGCTTGAGGTGCACCCAGTCGACCGTGAAGTCCCTGCGCTGTTCCTGTGCCCGTCGGATGAAATCGCCGCGCAGCCGCGCACGAGTGGTCTGCGGCGGGACCGACTTGCCCTCGAAGATCTTCAAGTCGTTGCAGATCCGGGCGGCTTGGCCCTTCTTCTCCAGCAGGTAGTACAGGCCACGACGGCGGTGGATGTCGTGGTAGGCGAGGTCTATCTGGGCGACCCGCGGGTGCGACATCGTCATGTTGTGCTTGGCCCGGTACCGCTCGATGAGCTTGTACTTCATGACCCAGTCGATCTCGGTCTCGATGCGGTCGAGTTCCTCGTTCTCGATCGCTTCGAGGGTGCGGCCCCACAGCTCCAGGACCTGCGCGACCGTGCCGGTGCGGATGCCCCGGCGGTCGCAGAAGTCCACGGCCTTGTCGAAGTACTCGCGCTGCACCTCCAGCGCCGAGGCCTCCCGGCCGCTGGCCAGGCGCACCTTGCGCCGTCCGGTGATGTCGTGGCTGACCTCGCGGATCGCCCGGATCGGGTTCTCCAGCGTGAGGTCGCGCATCACGGTGCCGGCCTCGATCATGCGCAGCACCAGGTCGGTGGCGCCGACCTTGAGCAGCATCGTCGTCTCGGACATGTTCGAGTCGCCGACGATGACGTGCAGCCTGCGGTAGCGCTCGGCGTCCGCGTGGGGTTCGTCGCGGGTGTTGATGATGGGCCGGGAGCGGGTCGTCGCCGAGGAGACGCCCTCCCAGATGTGCTCCGCCCGCTGGCTGACGCAGTAGACGGCGCCGCGCGGGGTCTGGAGCACCTTGCCGGCGCCGCACAGCAGCTGCCGGGTGACGAGGAAGGGGATGAGGATGTCCGCGAGCCGGGAGAACTCCCCGTGCCGGGCCACCAGGTAGTTCTCGTGGCAGCCGTAGGAGTTGCCCGCCGAGTCGGTGTTGTTCTTGAAGAGGTAGACGTCGCCCGCGATTCCCTCCTCGTGCAGGCGTCGTTCCGCGTCCACCAGGAGTCCTTCGAGAATGCGCTCGCCGGCCTTGTCGTGGGTGACCAGTTCGATCACGTTGTCACATTCGGGGGTCGCGTATTCCGGATGTGAGCCCACGTCGAGATAGAGCCGGGCGCCGTTTCGCAGAAAGACATTGCTGCTGCGGCCCCATGACACGACACGGCGGAAGAGGTACCGCGCCACCTCGTCAGGAGACAGGCGGCGCTGTCCCCTGAACGTGCACGTGACGCCGTACTCGTTCTCCAGCCCGAAAATGCGGCGGTCCATGAGGGAACATTACGCCCGATCCCCCGAGCTGAAACGGGGTTCGGCAGCACGATTTGGATCATTTTCCGATGAAGCCGCAACGATCCCGCCCCGCGCGGGAGCTGCGAGGACCCGTCCGGTGGCGAGCAGGACCAGCAGCGACACGGCCCCGGCGGCACCCGGCAGCGCGAAGCCCCACAGGGTGCCACCGGCCTGGACCACCGGCCCTGCCAGGCCCGTTCCGACCGAGGCACCCACGGTGAACGTGGTGACAAGCCAGGAGAACGCCTCGGTGACGGTGCCGCTCGGGGCGTGCCGGTCGACGATGATGAACGCGCAGGCGATGCAGGGCGCGAGGAACACACCGGCGACCACGCTGAGCAACACCATGGCCACGGGTCCGGGTATCAGCATCAGCGGCAGGTAACACACCGCCAGGAGGGCCACCAGCACCCTGAGTCGCCGTTCGGGTGCGCCGCCCCACGCGCGGGCGCCGTAGACGGTGCCACCCACCAGGGCCCCGAGGCCCACCCCGGCCATCAGCCAGCCGTACACCGCGTCACCGCCGTGACCGTCCGCGTACGACACCGAGGCGACGGTGATCGAGCCCAGCGCGATGCCGACGAACAGGAAGGCGGCGAGCAGCGCGAGCAGGCCGGGCGAGCGCAGGGCGCCCAGCCAGTGGGCCTCGCGCGGGGCCGAGCGCCACGCGCGCGAGGGCGGCGAGACCACCACGGAGAGCGCGCCGAGCACGCCCACCAGGTTCAGCGCCAGCAGGGCGGCGCGCTCGTCCCACAGGGTCACGCACAGGGTCACCAGCAGCGGTCCGGCGGTGAACATGACCTCTTGCGCGATGGCGTCCATGGCGTACGCGGTGTGCACCTGCTCCTCACGGCCCAGCACGGACGGCCACAGGGCGCGCAGACCGCCCTCCAGGGGCGGGGTGAACAGGCCGGCCGCCGCGACGGCCGCGTAGGCGAGCGGCAGCGGGGAGGTGCCCGAGAAGGCGAAGAGGGTCATGGCCAGGGCGGCGAGGACGGCCGCGGGCAGCTGGACGCGCGGCTGGCCGTACAGGTCCACGAGGCGGCCCAGTACGGGCTGGCCGACGGCGTTGGCGACGCCGTACACGGCGGCCAGGGCGCCGGCGAGGCTGTAGGTGCCGCCCTCGGCGCGGACGAAGAGCACCAGGGCGATGGCGGCGGTGGCGTTGGGCAGCCGGCCCACCAGGGTGCCGGTGAGCAGCCGCAGGGCGTGCCTCGCCCTCAGGATGTCCAGGTATCCCGTGGCCATGTGCTGCCTCCGCGGCTCGCCGGGACGCCGTGAGGGCCCGGAAGTGTTACGTATAACGTCTCTCGTTCATACGTACCATGTGCGCATTCGCACGTCCAGACGACCGGGAGTCATGTGGTGGCCCGCAGCAGCACGCGCCCGACCAGCCGGGACGTCGCCCGGGCGGCCGGCGTCTCCCAGGCCGCCGTCTCCCTCGTACTGGGCGACAAGTGGCGCGGCCGGGTCTCCGAGACCACCGCCGAGCGCGTCCGCGAGGCCGCGCGCGAGCTGGGCTACCGCCCCAACCTCGCCGCCCGCAACCTCCGCCTGGGCCGCACCCGTACCGTCCTGCTCGTGGTGCCCGCCCTGACGACGGAGTTCTTCGCCGGCGTCTACACCGGTGCCGCGCGCGTGGCGGCCGAACACGGCTTCGGCGTGGTGCTCTACCCCTCCCCCGAGGGCATCGGCCCGGCCCGCGACCCCTTCGCCTCCGCGCAGGCCGCCCTGGACGGCGTCATCGCCTCCTCGATGGCCGCCGACGCCCTCACCGCGATCCGGGGCGACCAGCTGCCCCTGGTCATGCTCGACAGCGACCCGGAGGGCAGCCGGGGCGCCACGACCGTGAACCTGGACATCGCCGACGGCGTCCGGCAGGTCGCCGCGCACCTGCTGGCCCTCGGCCACCGACGGGTGCTGCACCTCGCCGCCGACGTGCCCTCCTGGACCTTCGAGGTCCGCGCGAGGGAGCTGGCCGCGCGCCTGGCCGCCGTGCCCGGCACCGAGGTCCGCACGGTCCGGGCCCCGATCTCCATCGAGGGCGCGCTCGCCGCCACCGAGGCCGCGCTCACCGCGCCGGGCCCCCGGCCGACGGCGGTGGTCTGCGACGACGACAAGCTCGCCGCCGGCGCCTACAAGGCGCTGCGCCGGCTGGGGCTGCGCGTCCCGGACGACATGTCCGTCACCGGCCTGGACGACCTGGCCCTGGCCACCGCGCTCGACCCCGAGCTGACGACGGTGCGGCTGGACGCCGAGCTGTTCGGGGAGCGGGGCATGCGGGCCCTGCTGGCGGTCCTGGAGGGCCGCGAGCCGGACGGCGGGGACATCCCCGTCGAACTGGTCGTCCGGGGCTCCACGGCGCCACCACGCGCGCCGGCGTGAAAAGCCGGGTGCCCCGGCCGGATCTCTCCGGCCGGGGCACCCGGATGGACGTGCGGGGGACGGCTACTCCTCGTCGGAGTCCTCGTTGCCCTCGGCGCTCTCCGCCTCCGTGCTCGCGCCGTCCGCCGCCAGCAGGCGGGCGAGCTGGCGGCCGACGATCCGCTTGAACTTGCGCTTCTGCGGGCGCGTGCGGTCCAGTACGGCGACCTCCAGGCGCTCGGCGGGGATCTCCCGCTCGCTGCCGTTGGTGTCCCGCGACAGGGCCTGCACGGCCAGCTTGAGGGCCTCGGCGAGGCTCATGCCGTCACGGTGGCGCTGGTCCAGGAAACCGCTGATCTGCTCGGCGTTGCCGCCCACCGCGACCGAGCCGTGCTCGTCCACGATGGAGCCGTCGTGCGGCAGCCGGTAGATCTGGTCGCCCTCGGGGGTCTCCCCCACCTCGGCCACCACCAACTCCACCTCGTACGGCTTCTCGGCCGCGGAGGAGAAGATCGTGCCCAGCGTCTGGGCGTAGACGTTGGCCAGGCCGCGGGCGGTGACGTCGTCGCGGTCGTAGGTGTAGCCGCGCAGGTCGGCGTAGCGGACGCCACCGATGCGCAGGTTCTCGTACTCGTTGTACTTGCCGGCCGCAGCGAAGCCGATCCGGTCGTAGATCTCGCTGAACTTGTGCAGCGCGCGGGACGGGTTCTCGCCGACGAAGACGATGCCGTCGGCGTACTGCAGCACGACCAGGCTGCGGCCACGGGCGATGCCCTTGCGGGCGTACTCCGCCCGGTCGGCCATGGCCTGCTGGGGTGAGACATAGAACGGCGTCGACACCGGTTATCCGTCCCTTTCTGTCATGGTCACTGGATCACCTTGATAAGAACCGGGCCCGCGCTCAGAGCAGGGCGGCCTTGGGGCCGTCGGGCTCCTCCAGGCGCTTCTGGAGCACCGCGCGGGCGAGCTCCGACGACTCGTCCCCGGTGAGCCGGCGGAAGCCGTCCTCGGTGATCACGGTGATGATCGGATAGATCCGGCGGGCGACATCGGGACCGCCGGTCGCCGAGTCGTCGTCAGCCGCGTCGTAGAGGGCCTGCACCACCAGGGTGGTGGCCTGCTCCTCGGTCAGGTCGTCACGGAACAGCTTCTTCATCGCACCGCGCGCGAAGATCGAGCCGGAGCCCGTCGCCGCGAAGTTGTGCTCCTCGGAACGGCCGCCCGTGACGTCGTAGGAGAAGATGCGCCCCCGCTCGCGGTCCAGGTCGTACCCCGCGAAGAGGGGGACCACCGCCAGGCCCTGCATGGCCATGCCGAGGTTGGAGCGGATCATGGTCGACAGCCGGTTCGCCTTGCCCTCCAGGGACAGCTGGGCTCCCTCGACCTTCTCGAAGTGCTCCAGCTCGAGCTGGAAGAGCTTGACCATCTCGACGGCCAGGCCGGCGGTGCCCGCGATGCCGACAGCCGAGTACTCGTCGGCCGGGAACACCTTCTCGATGTCCCGCTGCGCGATCACGTTGCCCATCGTGGCCCGGCGGTCACCGGCGAGCACGACCCCGCCGGGGAACGTCACGGCCACGATGGTCGTGCCGTGCGGCGCCTCGATCACGCCCTTGGCGGGCGGCAGCTGCCGGTTGCCGGGCAGCAGCTCGGGCTGGTGCTCGGCGAGGAAGTCCATGAACGAAGAGGATCCTGGCGTCAGGAAGGCAGCTGGTAGACGCCCGGTGCTACGAGTGTTGGCTTCCACGCGTTTCCTTCCACATATGCAGCAGCCCGCCTTATGACCTCGGGCTGATCCTTGAACTGCCCCAGTGCAGCGTTGCAGCTGAAGCACAGTACGCCACGGACCCTACCCGTCTCATGGCAGTGATCCACATGCTCGGCGGGGGCCGCGAGGCAGATGCAACAGATGCCTCGCCGTGCCACGATCATGGCGCCCAGCTCAGACGGCGTGAGGCCGTACTTCCGCTGGAAACAGCTGATGCGATCCCGCTCCGCCCGGCACGCACGGCGGTAACTGGACCAGCCGTCCGAGGACGACTTGTCGGGCTCCCACTCGGAGTGGGGCTTGATCGCTTCGCACTGCGGACACCGCTTGTGCCCGGGCGGGACCGGCACCCTCTGCCGAACCACCCGCCCCTTGGCCTGCTGGCGCTGACGGTAGTACTCGGCAGAGCACTCACGGCAGTACGCCTGCAGGCCGTCGGGCATCGACCGGTTTCCAGCGAAAGCCGCCCGCGGCAGGTCGCGCCTGCACCGCGAGCAGCGCCGCCCTGTCGTCTCTTCCACTACCCGAACCCCCACCCGTCACCTTCGATTCGAAGGCGAAGGGCCCTACTGGCCACCCTTCTGAACGAATGACCTCACGAAGTCCTCTGCGTTCTCTTCGAGCACGTCGTCGATCTCGTCCAGGACGGAGTCCACGTCGTCCGACAGCTTCTCGTGCCGCTCCTTGAGGTCCTCCGAGGCCTGCGCGTCCTGCGCCTGCTCCTCGGCCTCTTCCGTGGACCGGGTGGCCTTCTGCTGACCGCCGCCGGTGTCCTTGGTTGCCATAACCCTCACCCCGCTCAGTTCGCCTGCCGATCGGTGATGATCAGACCCTACAAGCCGGGTCCGACATCGGCCCCGCAGTTTCTCCAACGTACGGGGGCCATCCCGATGATTCCCGGGCGGTGGGGTTTCCACCCCGGCCGCCCGGACGCACCGGGTACCCCCCTGGCTCCGCTCACCCGCCGGACAGGACCCTGACCAGGTCTTCCGCGGTACGGCAGCGGTCCAGGAGCTCCTTGACGTGATTTCGCGTTCCGCGTAGCGGTTCCAGGGTTGGAACACGCTGGAGCGAGTCGCGGCCGGGGAGGTCGAAGATGACCGAGTCCCAGGAGGCGGCCGCGACGTCGTCCGCGTACTGCTCCAGGCAGCGCCCGCGGAAGTAGGCGCGCGTGTCCTCCGGGGGCTTCCTGCGGGCCCTGTCGACCTCGGACTCGTCCAGCAGCCGCTTCATGCGCCCCCGGGCCGCCAGGCGGTTGTAGAGGCCCTTCTCGGCCCGCACGTCGGCGTACTGGAGGTCGACCAGGTGCAGCCGGGCCGCGTCCCAGTCCAGGTCGTCGCGGCGGCGGTAGCCCTCCATCAGCTCCCGCTTGGCGACCCAGTCCAGCTCGCCGGCCAGGCTCATCGGGTCGTTCTCCAGCCGGGTGAGGGTGTCCTCCCAGCGGCTGAGGACGTCCTTGGTCTGGTCGTCGGCGTCGGCGCCGAAGCGCTCCTCGACGTACTTGCGGGCCAGCTCGAAGTACTCCATCTGCAACTGGACCGCGGTGAGCGTGCGCCCGCTGCGCAGGGTGACCAGGCGCTTGAGCGACGGGTCGTGCGAGACCTGGTGGAGGGTGCGCACGGGCTGGTCGACGGCGAGGTCGACGGCGATGAAGCCGTCCTCGATCATGGACAGGACCAGGGCGGTCGTGCCCAGCTTCAGGTACGTCGAGATCTCGGAGAGGTTCGCGTCGCCGATGATCACGTGCAGCCGGCGGTACTTCTCGGCGTCCGCGTGCGGTTCGTCGCGGGTGTTGATGATCGGCCGCTTGAGCGTCGTCTCCAGGCCGACCTCGACCTCGAAGTAGTCCGCGCGCTGGCTGATCTGGAAGCCGTGCTCGTGCCCGTCCTGGCCGATGCCGACGCGGCCGGCCCCGGCGAAGACCTGGCGGGAGACGAAGAAGGGCGTGAGGTGGCGCACGATGTCCGAGAAGGGGGTCTCCCGCTTCATCAGGTAGTTCTCGTGCGTGCCGTAGGAGGCGCCCTTGTTGTCGGTGTTGTTCTTGTAGAGGTGGATCGGCTGGGCGCCGGGCAGCTGCGCGGCCCGCTCGGCGGCCTCGGCCATGATCCGCTCGCCGGCCTTGTCCCAGAGGACGGCGTCGCGGGGGTTGGTGACCTCGGGCGCGCTGTACTCGGGGTGGGCGTGGTCGACGTAGAGGCGCGCACCGTTGGTGAGGATGACATTGGCCAGGCCGATGTCCTCGTCGGTGAGCTGGCTGGAGTCGGCGGCCTCCCGGGCGAGGTCGAAGCCTCGCGCGTCGCGCAGCGGGTTCTCCTCCTCGAAGTCCCAGCGGGCCCGGCGGGCCCGGTGCATCGCCGCTGCGTAGGCGTTGACGATCTGGGACGAGGTGAGCATGGCATTGGCGTTCGGGTGGCCGGGGACGGAGATGCCGTACTCCGTCTCGATGCCCATTACTCGCCGTACGGTCATGCGGCCCTCCTTGCCCGGCGGCACCCTCGGTCGTGGGCGCCGCTCAAGTACCGCCGGCGCTCCGGTGCGTGTGCGGTGCCCGTCCCCGCACGGCGCGACTCGGCGGCAGGAACGAGCCTAGAACGCCTTTGCGCTGGTGGGGAGATCATTTGCGTCATTGGCTGCTCCGGTCGTGGCCCGAAAAGCAGTCGGCTGCGGGTACCCGCCGAGGGCACCCGCAGCCGCCCTGCCGTTACAGGTACTGACCGGTATTCGCCACCGTGTCGATGGAGCGTCCGGTGTCCGCGCCCTGCTTTCCGGTGATGAGCGTACGGATGTACACGATCCGCTCGCCCTTCTTTCCGGAGATCCGGGCCCAGTCGTCCGGGTTGGTGGTGTTGGGCAGGTCCTCGTTCTCCTTGAACTCGTCCACGCAGGCCTGGAGCAGGTGGGAGACGCGGAGACCCTTCTGGTTCTTCTCCAGGAAGTCCTTGATCGCCATCTTCTTGGCGCGGCCCACGATGTTCTCGATCATGGCGCCGGAATTGAAGTCCTTGAAGTAGAGGACTTCCTTGTCGCCGTTGGCGTAGGTGACCTCCAGGAAGCGGTTCTCCTCGGATTCGGCGTACATGTGCTCGACCGCGGTCTGGATCATGCCCTGGACCGTGGAGCCCTTGTCGCCGCCGTGCTCCGCGAGGTCGTCCGCGTGCAGCGGCAGACGCTCGGTGAGGTACTTGCCGAAGATGTCCTTCGCCGCCTCCGCGTCCGGACGCTCGATCTTGATCTTCACGTCGAGCCGGCCGGGGCGCAGGATGGCGGGGTCGATCATGTCCTCGCGGTTGGAGGCGCCGATCACGACCACGTTCTGCAGGCCCTCCACGCCGTCGATCTCGGCGAGCAGCTGCGGGACGATGGTGTTCTCCACGTCCGAGCTGACACCGGAGCCGCGGGTGCGGAAGAGGGACTCCATCTCGTCGAAGAAGACGATCACGGGGGTGCCCTCGCTGGCCTTCTCACGCGCACGCTGGAAGACGAGGCGGATCTGCCGCTCGGTCTCGCCGACGTACTTGTTGAGCAGCTCGGGGCCCTTGATGTTCAGGAAGAAGCTCTTGCCCGCCGCCTGGCCGGTGACCTCGGCGACCTTCTTGGCCAGCGAGTTCGCCACGGCCTTGGCGATCAGCGTCTTGCCGCAGCCGGGCGGGCCGTAGAGCAGGACGCCCTTGGGCGGGCGCAGCTCGTGCTCCTTGAACAGGTCCGGGTAGAGGTACGGCAGCTCGACCGCGTCGCGGATGGCCTCGATCTGGTTGCCGAGACCGCCGATCTGCTCGTAGCCGATGTCGGGGACCTCTTCGAGGACCAGTTCCTCGACCTCGCTCTTGGGCACGACCTCGTAGACGTAGCCCGAGCGCGGTTCGAGCAGGAGCGCGTCGCCGGCGCGGATGGTGACGTCCAGCAGCGGCTCGGCGAGCCGTACCACCCGCTCCTCGTCGGTGTGCCCCAGCACCAGGGCACGCTCGCCGTCCTCCAGGATCTCCTTGAGGGTGACGATGTCGCCGACGCGCTCGAACTCCATGGCCTCGACCACGTTGAGCGCTTCGTTGAGCATGACTTCCTGGCCGCGCCGCAGCTCGTCGACCTCGACGCTGGGGCTGACGTTCACCCGGAGCTTGCGGCCGCCGGTGAAGATGTCGGCGGTGCCGTCCTCGTTGGCCTGCAGGAAGACACCGAAGCCGGCCGGCGGCTGAGCGAGCCGGTCGACCTCCTCCTTGAGGGCCACGATCTGGTCGCGGGCCTCGCGGAGGGTGTTGGCCAGTCGTTCGTTCTGGGCGGACACGCCGGCCAGGTTGGTCTGCAGCTCGACGATCCGCTCTTCGAGAATCCTCGTGTGGCGCGGAGAGTCGGCGAGCTTGCGGCGCAGGACGGCGATCTCCTGCTCAAGGTAGGCAATCTGCCCGGCCGGGTCGTCGGACCCGCGTCCCGGGCGGATGCCGCGGTTCATGTCGTCGTCGTGGGCTGCCACGGTCCTCACCTCCTCCAAGGGGAGCTGGACGCTTCCAGACCCTACCTGGGTGGGTGTCGATTGAAACCCCTAGATCACAAAGACTGTCAAGGTGTGTCGTCGGTCACCCGGTGCACACTCCCTCGCACGGAGGGGATACCCACTCAACGTGAAGGGAAAGCAGCTTGTTCCACGCATGGCGTGGTCGAATCCCTTCATTGCTGACCGGAGTTGTCCGCACCCTACCGATCGGCCCGTATACGGGCAGCACACAGAGCGCTCGTACGATCATCACGCAGAGCGACGGTGTCGGCGGATGGTGTGACCGCCGCGGCGGCCTGAAGTGATCGACCCGGCCGCCGGGAAACCCCTTTCCCGGTCCGGCGCTGGTACCCGAGCGGGCCGGGCCGGAAACCCCGGACCGCTCCCACACGGCAGCGAACCGGGCGGAGGTAGGGTCGGGGGTGTTCAACAGCCGCTGGAGCGGACCCGGCTGGCCCTCGGGGTGCCCGGACCGCCCGGCGAACCGACGGCAGGAGAGATGACCGTGCAGCAGGAGGCCCCGGGCGGCGAGGCGCTGGAGGTCTGGATCGACCAGGACCTGTGTACCGGCGACGGGATCTGCGCCCAGTACGCCCCCGAGGTGTTCGAGCTGGACATCGACGGGCTGGCCTATGTGAAGGGCGCCGACGACGAGCTGCTCCAGGCGCCCGGGGCGACCACGCCGGTGCCGCTGCCGCTGCTGGCCGACGTGGTGGACTCCGCGAAGGAGTGTCCCGGCGACTGCATCCACGTGCGGCGGGTTCTGGACAAGGTCGAGGTGTACGGGCCCGACGCGGAGTGAGCCCGGTTCAGACGCTCTGGGTCCCGGCCGGGGTGGTGCGCAGGAAGGCGCTGCCGTTCCACCGCCACGAGGCCGGGGTCTTCACGTCCGGGCAGCAACTGGGCACGGAGTCCGAGGAGTAGCCGAGGAGCGTGGCGGAGACCGCACGCGCGCGGAGCGCGAAGCCGGTGACCGTGAGCCGTTCCTTCGGCTCGACGAGGGTGGCGACCACGCGCGGCTTGCCGCCGTTCGCGGAGCGGGTGAGGACGTAGACGCCGTCGGGCGGGGTGCCCATGGGCGCGTCGCAGTGCACGACCGCGACGGTCTCCGGCCTGCCGTCGCCGTCCAGGTCCCCGGTGGCCTTCTTGACGACCACCGCCTTCACGGGGCCGCAGTCCAGCGGGAACCGCACACCGGCCGTGTCCGGCGGGGCGACGGCCGCCGCGGCGGACCTGCCCTCGGGGGCGGGGGCGGACTGGGCTGCCGTGGCCGAGCCGGGCTGGACGACCGAGGAGAGGGCCACGACACCCGCGACGGCCGTGGCGGTGGCGACCCAGTGGATGGGCCGGGTCTGGGTGTGCGCGAGCTCCGGAACGGCGGATTGCTGCACGAGGAGCGTCTCCTGTGAGGGCTGTGCCGGTGGGATGGGCTGCATGGTGCCACACGTCACAGTGCGCGGGAACGGCGGGGTCGGGGATTGCCGGCCGGATCGTGTGCACACCCACGCGCGCGCGTGGGAGGCGTCGGTGCCGGTGCCGTGCCAACGGAGGGGCGCCGTGACCGAGTTCCCCGATGCGGCCGGGAACTCGGGCACGGCGCCCTCGCGTTGTACCGGTGTGCGGCCGGTCAGCGGGCGGTGCCGCCGTCGGCGTTCGGGCCGGCGTAGTCCTCGCCGTAGGCGCCCTTCGCGGGGCGGCGGCGGCGCATGGGCGGCTCCACGCCGTCCGCGAGGCGGCGGGCGGTGAGCAGGAAGCCGGTGTGGCCGATCATCCGGTGGTCCGGGCGGACGGCCAGGCCCTCGATGTGCCAGTTGCGGATCATGGTCTCCCAGGCGGTCGGCTCGTTGAAGCAGCCGATCTCCCGGATGGACTCCACGGTCCGGGCGAGCTGGGTGGTGGTGGCCACGTAGCAGCACAGGATGCCGCCCGGGACGAGCGCCTTGGAGACGGCCTCCAGGCACTCCCAGGGGGCGAGCATGTCGAGGATGACACGGTCGACGTCGGTGTCGGACAGGTTGTCCTGGAGGTCGCCGACGGTGAGCTGCCAGGCGGGGTGCGGGCCGCCGAAGTAGCGCTCCACGTTCTGCCGGGCGATGTCGGCGAAGTCCTCGCGGCGCTCGTAGGAGTGCAGCATGCCCTGGTCGCCGATGGCCCGCAGCAGGAAGCTGCTGAGCGAACCGGAGCCGACGCCGGCCTCCACGACGCGGGCGCCGGGGAAGATGTCGGCGAAGGCGAGGATCTGCCCCGCGTCCTTCGGGTAGACGACGGCTGCCCCGCGGGGCATGGACAGGACGTAGTCGGGGAGCAGGGGGCGCAGCGCGAGGTAGGCGACGTTGCCGGTGGTCCGGACAACGCTGCCCTCGGGAGCGCCGATCAGTTCGTCGTGCGGGAAGGAGCCCTTGTGGGTGTGGAAGTTCTTCCCGGCTTCGAGCGTGAACGTGTAGTGGCGACCCTTGGGGTCGGTCAGCTGTACCTGGTCCCCGACCTTGAAGGGCCCGCGCCTGCGGGCGGCACCGGTCGGTTCGGACATGTGCCCAGCCTACCGGTTCCCCGCCGGGGGCTTGACCGGCGGAGGGGGTGGGCGGCGCGCGGGGGCGGGGGACGGCGGCGGTGTCAGGCCGGCCGTGCCATGGCCCGCACGAAGGCCCGCTCCACGTCGGCGGCGGACAGGACGCCGTAGATCTCGCCGGTCTCCTCGACCACCAGGTACTCGGTGGCCGGGGTGGCGCGCAGCACGTCCAGCAGTTCCTCGCCGGCCAGCTCGGCGGAGACCCGCATGCCGTCGGTCAGCTCCTGGGCGAGACCGCTGACGGAGACCCAGGGGCGGCGGTGCTCGGGCACGCCGACGATGGCGGCCTCGCGGACCAGGGAGAGCGGGTTGCCGTCGGCGTCGACCACGACCAGGGCGCGGGCCCCTGCCGCGTTGGCGCGGCGCAGCGCCTCGGAGAGGGGGGTGTCGTTCTCCACCGGCACGGCCCGCCGGGTGAGGGTGCGGGCGCGCAGCTCGGGAAGGTGCTCGCGCAGCCGGGCCATGCGCAGGCTGTTGCCGGCGCCGGTCCAGATGATCGCGGCGAGGATGGCGGCGAGCAGGGCGTCGGTGACGGTGTCCATGCCGCCCACGTCCTCGCCGCCGCCGCCGAAGGCGCCGGACTGGTTGAGCAGGGGCAGGCCGATCAGGACGGAGACGGCGAGGGCGCGGCCGACCCAGGCGGCGGCGACCGTGCCGGTCATCGGCTTGCCGCTGATCTTCCAGACGACGGCGCGGAGCATGCGGCCGCCGTCGAGCGGGAGGCCGGGGAGGAGGTTGAAGATCGCCACGATCAGGTTGGAGATCATGAGCCCGGCCAGCAGGACGCCGGGCACGGTGCCGGGCTCCACGGGCTTCATGGCGAGGTAGAACAGTCCGGCGAGGGCGAGGGAGAGCAGCGGGCCGACGAAGGCCAGCACGAACTCCCGGCCCGGGGTCTCGGCCTCCTTCTCGATCTCCGAGACGCCGCCGAAGAACTGGAGCTGGATGCGGCGGACGGGGAGCCTGAAGCGGATCGCGGCGACCGTGTGGGCCAGCTCGTGGACCAGCACGGAGGCGTAGAAGGCGACGGCGAAGAAGAGGGAGACCAGGTAGCGGGCGGCGCCCAGCTCGGGCAGCACCCGGTCGAGCTGCCCGCCGAAGACCCAGGTGATCAGCGCGGCGACGAGGAACCAGCTCGGCGCGACGTAGACGGGCACGCCGAAGGGGCGCCCCATGAGAATGCCGCCGCCGGGCTCCTTCGGCCGCGGCTCGGGCGGCTCACCCTTGGCGATACCGGAGTGGGCGAGGGAACGGTGCTCGGGGGCGGCGGCGTGATGCGTGGGAACGTGGGGGCCCTGCCGGGGGGTCTCGGCCGGGGTCCGGTGATTCCGCTCGGCCGGGGCGGCGGCGGACCGGTCGGAGTCGCCCTGAGCCCGGTGGTCCGAGGCGCGGCGGTCCGGCTCTGCCGGGGCAGCGTCCTCTCCGGGAGCCTCGTCCCGGGTTCGGTGGTCTGGCCCGGCCGGGGTGGCGGCGGGTCGGGGAGCCTCGTCCGAAGCGCGGTGGTCCGGCTCCGCCGGGGTGGCGCCCTGTCGCGGAGTCTCGTCCGAGGACCGGTGATCCCGCTCGGCCGGGGCGGTGGCGGGCCGGGGAGTCTCGGCCGGGGTTCCGTGGTCCCCCTCGGCCGGGGTGGCGGCGGGAGCGCTGTCCGCATCGGGCCTGGGGGACGTCGGGGCCGGGGCGTCGGGCTGGGGGGCCGTGTCGGTGGTGCCGTCGTTCGTAGGGGGCTGCGTACCGTCTGCGCCGCCCGTTCCGGTCCTGCCCGCCGGAGCCTCTTCCGCCGGCTCCTCGGTGCCGCTCTCGGCCCGGTCGGCGGGGCGCGGGGGTCCGGGCTCCGGGCCCGGGTGGCCGGTGGGGCCGGTCGCCGGGGCCGTAGGGTCAGCGGAGTGCTCGGCCGGCTCGTCGTTGCCCGACCGCGGCTGCCCGCTCCCGCCGCTCACGTCCACGGTGTCCCCTCGTTCGAAGCGTCCTTCCGCACCTGCCGGACGGAAGGGTCTCCAGTCGATGGTATGCGGCGGTGGTGGCACGTTCCGCCCCGGCACCCTGTGTTCGCCCCGGCAACGCGCGGCCGGCGCGGGCGGCGGCTGGGTCACTGTCAGTGGTGGGCCGTAAGGTCTGTGGACATGGACAGCAGCATCGACGAGGCGGCGGCCCAGCCGGGCGGCGCCGGACGGACGCCCCCGGCCACCCCGCTCCCGGCGCCGGACCCCGCGATGCCCGCGGCCACGGAACCGGCAGGGGAAGCAGCAGGCCAAGCGGCGCCGCCGACGGCCCCGGTCCCGCCCCCGGCCACGGACGGCACGAGCGGCACGGGCGAGGAGCGGGGCCCCGTCGCGCCGACCTCCTTGTCGCCCTCCCGGGCCGGTGACTTCATGCAGTGCCCGTTGCTGTACCGGTTCCGGGTGATCGACCGGCTGCCGGAGAAGCCGAGCGAGGCGGCGACGCGGGGCACGCTGGTGCACGCGGTGCTGGAGCGGCTGTTCGACGCGCCCGCCGGGGAACGGACGGCGCCGCGCGCCAAGGCGCTGATCCCGGGCCAGTGGGACCGGCTGCGCGAGAGCCGCCCGGAGGTGACCGAGCTGTTCGCCGACGACCCCGAGGGCGAGCGGCTGGCCGGATGGCTGGCCGAGGCCGAGCGGCTCGTGGAGCGCTGGTTCACGCTGGAGGACCCCACGCGGCTGGAGCCGGCCGAGCGCGAGCTGTTCGTGGAGGCCGAGCTGGAGTCGGGGCTGCGGCTGCGCGGGATCATCGACCGGGTGGACGTGGCGCCGACCGGCGAGGTGCGGATCGTCGACTACAAGACGGGCAAGGCGCCCCGGCCCGAGTACGCCGAGGGCGCGCTGTTCCAGATGAAGTTCTACGCCCTGGTGGTGTGGCGGCTGAAGCGGGTCGTGCCGCGGCGGCTCCAGCTCGTCTACCTGGGCAGCGGGGACGTGCTGACGTACGACCCCGTCCTCGCCGACCTGGAGCGGGTGGAGCGCAAGCTGCACGCGCTGTGGGAGGCCATCGAGCAGGCCACCCGGAGCGGCGACTGGCGGCCCCGGCCCACCAAACTGTGCGGCTGGTGCGACCACCGGGCGCACTGCCCGGAGTTCGGCGGCACTCCCCCGCCCTACCCGCTGCCGGTCACGGCGCCGGGGCCTGGGACCGTGTGAGCCCGCGGACACCGGCAGGGCAGAATGGGCCCGGACTAGCGAAGGAGTGTCACGTGGCCATCCGCGTCCTACTGGTCGACGACCAGCCCCTGCTGCGCACCGGTTTCCGGATGATCCTGGAGGCCGAGCAGGACATCGCGGTCGTCGGCGAGGCCGGTGACGGCCTGCAGGCCCTCGACCAGGTGCGCGCGCTGCAGCCGGATGTGGTGCTCATGGACATCCGGATGCCGCGCATGGACGGTGTGGAGGCCACCCGGCAGATCACCGGGCCCGGCCGGGACGGCCCGGCCAAGGTGCTGGTGCTGACCACGTTCGACCTGGACGAGTACGTGGTGGAGGCGCTGCGTGCGGGGGCCAGCGGCTTCCTGCTCAAGGACGCGCCCGCCAACGAGCTGGTGCAGGCGATCCGGGTGGTCGCGGCCGGCGAGGCCATGCTCGCGCCGAGCATCACCCGGCGGCTGCTCGACAAGTACGCCACGCACCTGCCGTCCGGCGAGGAGCCGGTGCCGGACACCCTGCACACCCTCACCGACCGCGAGGTGGAGGTCCTGAAGCTGGTGGCGCGCGGGCTGTCCAACGCGGAGATCGCGGCCGACCTGTTCGTCAGCGAGACGACCGTGAAGACGCATGTGGGCCATGTGCTCACCAAGCTGGGGCTCAGGGACCGGGTGCAGGCCGCGGTGTACGCCTACGAGAGCGGCCTGGTGCGTCCCGGCGCGCAGTAGGACGGGAAGCAGCGGTACGACGCCGAAGGGCGCCCTCCCCCGGTGGGGAAGGGCGCCTTTGCCGTGACCGGGCGTCAGCCCTCGTGTCAGCCGCTCACACCGCGGCTGAGCTCCCAGAGCTGGAGCGTCGAGGAGGAGTTGAGGGCGTAGGCCACGCCCGTGACGTCGTCCCGCGCGGCGACGTACTGCTTGCCCTGCCACAGCGGCAGGACCGGGACGTCCTCGGCGACGATGTCCTGGATCTGGTTCAGGCTCTTGGAGGCGCTGAGGCGGTCGGCCTCGCGGCGGGACTGCGGGATCAGCGTGTGCCGGATGGTGGCGTTGTTGTACGGCGAGCCGAGGGTGTTGTCCTTGTCCAGGAAGGGCGCGATGAAGCTGTCGGCGTCCGGGAAGTCCGGGAACCAGCCCATGCCGTAGACGTCGTACTGGCCCTTCTGCTCGGCGGGCCGGAAGGTCTTCCAGGGGGCGCCCTGGATGGAGACGTCGAACAGGCCGCTGTCGTTGAGCTGCTTCTGCAGCACCTCGAACTCCTGCTTGGTGGCCGAGCCGTAGTGGTCGGTGGTGTAGTGCAGGGTGAACTTCACCGGGGTGGTGATGCCGGCCTTGGTGAGCAGCGACTTGGCCTTGTCGACGCTGGGGTTGCCGTACTTGTTGAAGAAGGAGTTGGAGTGGCCGGTGACGGTGGCCGGGACGAGCGAGTACAGCGGCTCGGCCTGGGTGCCGTAGACCTTGGAGACCAGCTCGCCGCGGTTGATGAGCTGGGCCATGGCCTGGCGCACGGCCTTGGACTTGACGCTGTCGGCGTCGGTGTTGAAGGCCAGGTAGCGGATCTCCAGGCCGGGCATGTCGACCAGGTCGACGTTCCCGTCGGTGCCGGCGTCCAGCTTCTGGATCTGCGCGGGCGACATGGCGCGGGTCATGACGTCGATGTCACCCTTGTCGATCGCGGCGCCCATGGCGTCGGCGTCGGCGAAGGAGCGCAGCTCGACCTTGTCGTTGTTGACCGTCGCGCTGCCCTTGTAGTTGGGGTTCTTGGTGAAGGTCGCGTCGACGATCGCGTTGTCCTTGACGTCGGCCTTGAAGGTGTACGGGCCGGAACCGTCGATCTCGAAGCCGTCCCGCAGCTTGTCCTTCGCGTAGTCCTTCGGGTTGACGATGCCCGCGACCGGAGTGGACAGCTTGTACGGGAAGGTGGCGTCGGCCGTCTTGAGGTGGAAGATGACCTCGCGCTCGCCCTGCGTCTCGACGGTGTCGATGGTGTTCAGCAGGGCGGCCGGGCCGCCGGCCACGTTGATGCGCAGGGCACGCTCGATGGAGTACTTGACGTCCGCGGCGGTCACCGGGTCGCCGTTCGCGAACTTCAGGCCCTCCCGCAGCTTGCAGGCGTAGCGCTCGCTGCCGCTGTCGGTGAAGGAGCAGCTCTCGGCGGCGTCCGGGACGGGGTCGCCCTCGCCCTTGGGCTGGGCCATCAGGGTCTGCACGGACTGGCGCAGGATGTTCCAGGTGCCGACGTCGTAGGCGAAGGCCGGGTCGAGCGGCGCCGGGGCGTCCTTGGTGGCCGTGAACTGGTCCGTGGTACCGACGACGATGGCGTCACCGCTCTTGCTCCCGCTGTCGGTTCCGCCGCACGCGGCGAGAACCGGGGTGAGCAGGCCGGCCAGCGCCGGCAGCACCAAAGTCTTGCGGTTCATGCGGGAGTTTCTCCAGAGCTGTTCGGGTCCGTGTATCCGGCATGCAGGGGTGAGGCGGCGGATCACGGGGGTTCTCGGCGATGTTCTCGCGACGAGATTAGTCCGCGCCCGCAGCCGGGTTCGCAGCCGCGTGAGTTGACCCCCCATCACGCAGTGGAACCGGCCGCGGACACACCGAAAACCCGACAGCGGCAGGATTAGTGCAGCTTCCCATCAATCGGGACACAAGGTCGCGCGGAAACACCCGGGACGGGCCCGGTCAGCACACTTGGCCCACGTTGTCGAGCCCAGCCGACGTGGGGAACGTCACACAGCCAACTGTGCGGTCAGTCAGCGGAATTCGGCCGCTCCGCCGTCGGCGAATTCCCCTCGGGTGTACTTCCCCGGAAATGTGTCCACAGTCGTCAATGGACTTAACACGCTGGGTGAACGGCTAGCGCATTTCCGTCATCAGGCCCCGCAGAAATGCCAGGTCGACCTCTTCCAGGGAGGAGACGACGGTGCGCCCCTCGGCCGGGCCGATGGGGGCCACGGAGGGGACGGCGACCACGCGGCAGCCCGCGGCCTCGGCGGCGGCGACGCCGGTGGCGGTGTCCTCGACCACCGCGCATCTGGCCGGATCCGCACCGAGTCCGGCGGCGGCGAGCAGGTACGGGTCCGGGAAGGGCTTGGTGCGGGAGACCTCGTCGCCGGCGATGGAGAGGGCGAAGTGGTGCGGCCCGAGCACGGTGAGCACCCGGTCGATGATGCGCCGGTGGGAGGCGGAGACCAGGGCCGTGGGGATGCCGTGCAGGTGCAGTTCGGCGAGCAGCCGGGAGGCGCCCGGCATCAGCGGCAGTGTGCGCCCGATCCGGTCCTCGAAGCCCTCGTTGAGCAGCACGCTGAGTTCCGCGAGGGTGATGTCGGCGCCGGTCGCCTCGATGAGGAAGCCGGCGCTGCGGGTCATGGGGCCGCCGACCACGACGTGCCGCCAGGACTCGTCCAGGGTGTGGCCGAGGGCGGCGAAGACCGCCACCTCGACGTCCCACCAGAAGCCCTCTGTGTCCACCAGGGTGCCGTCCATGTCGAGCAGCACCGCCTGCAGGGCGGAGCCTTCGGCTGTACGGGTTCCGAGCGCGGGGACCGTACTGGTCATCCGGGCGCACCTCCTTGAGGGACGACCAGGCCGGTTCCCGTGCGGGGAACCGGCCTGCGGTGGACCGACCAGTGTACGACGTGTCCGATCAGTCTGCTGGGTGGGACACGCCTCAGCGTGCGTTGAAGTACTTCGCCTCCGGGTGGTGGATCACGATCGCGTCCGTGGACTGCTCCGGGTGGAGCTGGAACTCCTCCGACAGGTGGACGCCGATCCGCTCCGGCCCGAGCAGTTCGGCGATCTTGGCGCGGTCCTCCAGGTCGGGGCAGGCGCCGTAGCCGAGGGAGAAGCGGGCGCCCCGGTACTTCAGGTCGAACATGTCCTCGATGGCGGCCGGGTCCTCGCCGCCGAAGCCGAGCTCGGCGCGCACGCGGGCGTGCCAGTACTCGGCGAGGGCCTCGGCCAGCTGGACGGACAGTCCGTGCAGCTCCAGGTAGTCGCGGTAGGCGTTGGCCTCGAAGAGCTTCGCCGTCTCGGCGCCGATGCGCGAGCCGACGGTGACGACCTGGAAGCCGACGACGTCCGTCTCGCCGGACTCCTCCGGGCGGAAGAAGTCGGCCAGGCACAGGCGCCGGCCGCGCCGCTGGCGCGGGAAGGTGAAGCGGGTGCGCTCGTTGCCCTGCTCGTCCAGGATGATCAGGTCGTCGTCCTTGGACACGCACGGGAAGTAGCCGTGGACGACGGCCGCCTCCAGGAGGTTCTCGGTCTGGAGGCGGTCGAGCAGGCCGCGCAGCCGGGGCCGGCCCTCGGTCTCGACCAGTTCCTCGTACGTCGGGCCCTCGCCGGTGCGGGCCTGCTTCAGGCCCCACTGGCCCTTGAACAGCGCGCCCTCGTCCAGCCAGCTCGCGTACTCCTTGAGCTGGATGCCCTTGACGACCCGGGTGCCCCAGAAGGGCGGCTCGGGGACCGGGTTGTCGGTGGCGACGTCGGAGCGGACGTGGCCCTCCTGCGGGCGCTCCTCGATCTCCACGGCGGCGGCCCGCACCCGGCGCTGCCTGAGCTCGGGCAGCTTCGCCCCGGGCACGCCCCGCTTGACGCCGATGAGGGCGTCCATCAGGCGCAGGCCCTCGAAGGCGTCGCGGGCGTAGCGGACCTCGCCCTCGTAGATCTCGTGCAGGTCCTGTTCGACGTAGGCCCGGGTGAGGGCGGCGCCGCCGAGGATGACCGGGAAGCGGGCGGCGAGGCCGCGCTGGTTCAGCTCCTCCAGGTTCTCCTTCATGATCACCGTGGACTTCACCAGGAGCCCGGACATGCCGATGACGTCGGCCCGGTGCTCCTCGGCCGCCTCCAGGATCGCGGAGACCGGCTGCTTGATGCCCAGGTTGACGACGTTGTAGCCGTTGTTGGACAGGATGATGTCGACGAGGTTCTTGCCGATGTCGTGCACGTCGCCGCGCACGGTCGCGAGGACGATCGTGCCCTTGCCCTCGGCGTCCGACTTCTCCATGTGCGGTTCGAGGTAGGCGACGGCGGCCTTCATGACCTCGGCGGACTGCAGGACGAAGGGCAGCTGCATCTGGCCGGAGCCGAACAGCTCGCCGACGACCTTCATGCCGTCCAGCAGGGTCTCGTTGACGATGTCGAGCGCCGGGCGGTCCTGGAGCGCCTGGTCGAGGTCGGCTTCCAGGCCGTTGCGCTCGCCGTCGATGATGCGGCGCTTGAGCCGCTCCTCCAGGGGCAGCGCGGCCAGTTCCTCGGCCTTGCCGGCCTTCAGGGACTTCGCCGTGGCGCCCTCGAAGAGCTGCATGAGCTTCTGGAGGGGGTCGTAGCCCTCGGCGCGGCGGTCGTAGACCAGGTCGAGGGCGGTGCGGACCTCTTCCTCGCTGAACCGGGCGATCGGCAGGATCTTGGAGGCGTGCACGATCGCCGAGTCCAGCCCGGCCTTGACGCACTCGTCCAGGAAGACGGAGTTCAGCAGGATGCGGGCGGCCGGGTTGAGGCCGAAGGAGATGTTCGACAGGCCCAGCGTGGTCTGCACGGCCGGGTGGCGCCGCTTCAGCTCGCGGATGGCCTCGATGGTGGCGATGCCGTCCTTGCGGGACTCCTCCTGACCGGTGCAGATGGTGAAGGTCAGGGTGTCGATGAGGATGTCCTCCTCGCGGATGCCCCAGTTCCCGGTCAGGTCGTCGATCAGCCGTTCGGCGATCTCCACCTTCTTCTCGGGGGTGCGGGCCTGGCCCTCCTCGTCGATGGTGAGCGCGATCAGCGCGGCGCCGTACTCCCGCGCCAGCCGCGTGACCTTGGCGAACCGGGAGTCGGGGCCGTCGCCGTCCTCGTAGTTCACGGAGTTGATCACCGCGCGGCCGCCGAGCCTCTCCAGGCCGGCCCTGATGACGTCGACCTCGGTGGAGTCCAGGACGATCGGCAGGGTCGAGGCGGTGGCGAAGCGGCCGGCCAGTTCCTCCATGTCGGCGACGCCGTCCCGGCCGACGTAGTCGACGCACAGGTCGAGCATGTGGGCGCCCTCGCGGATCTGCTCCCGGGCCATCTCCACGCAGTCGTCCCAGCGGCCCTCCAGCATGGCCTCGCGGAACTTCTTGGAGCCGTTGGCGTTGGTGCGTTCGCCGATGGCCAGGTACGAGGTGTCCTGCCGGAACGGCACCGACTGGTAGAGGGAGGCGGCGCCCGGCTCGGGGCGCGGCTCGCGCTCGGGCGGGGTCAGGTCCCGCACCCGCTCCACGACCTGGCGCAGGTGCTCGGGGGTGGTGCCGCAGCAGCCGCCGATCAGGGAGAGGCCGTAGTCGCGTACGAAGTTCTCCTGGGCGTCCGCCAGGCCCTCGGCGTCGAGGGGGAAGTGGGCGCCGTCCTTGGTGAGGATGGGCAGGCCGGCGTTGGGCATGCACAGCAGCGGGATGCGGGAGTGCCGGGTGAGGTAGCGCAGGTGCTCGCTCATCTCGGCCGGGCCGGTCGAGCAGTTCAGGCCGATCATGTCGATGCCGAGCGGCTCCAGCGCGGTGAGCGCGGCGCCGATCTCGGAGCCGAGCAGCATGGTGCCGGTGGTCTCGAAGGCCATCGAGACGAGCAGGGGGACCTCGGTGCCGAGGCGCTCCATGGCGCGCCGGGCGCCCAGGACGGACGCCTTGGTCTGGAGCAGGTCCTGGGTGGTCTCGACGATCAGGGCGTCCGCGCCGCCGGTGAGCAGGCCCTCGGCGTTCGCCTGGAAGCCGTCCCGGATGGTGGTGAACCCGATGTGGCCGAGGGTGGGCAGCTTGGTGCCGGGGCCGATGGAGCCGAGGACCCAGCGGGGCCGGCCGTCGCGCGCGGAGAACTCCTCCGCGGTCTCCCGGGCGATGCGGGCGCCGGCCTCGGAGAGTTCGTGGACCCGGTCGGCGATGTCGTACTCCGCCATGGCCGCGTGGTTGGCCCCGAAGGTGTTGGTCTCGACGCAGTCGACGCCCACGGCGAAGTACGCCTCGTGGACGGAGCGGACGATGTCGGGGCGGGTGAGGTTGAGGATCTCGTTGCAGCCTTCGAGGTTCTCGAAGTCCTCGAGGGTGGGCTCCTGCGCCTGGAGCATCGTGCCCATGGCTCCGTCGGCGACCACCACCCGGGTGGCGAGCGCCTCGCGGAGCGCGGACACACGGGTCCGGCTGTCGGCGGAAGGGGACGTTGGCGACGAGGCCATATAAGGGCTCCCTTGGGTGCGACGGCTGTCGGCTATGCGGCTGCCCGGACCGGCCGGGTTGCCGCACGGCGCCAGAGTAACCGGGAGTCGGCTTGGATGGGCACCGGCGTCCACGAGACGGACGCGGTGGCTCGCGTGCCACGCACGGATCACGTCTGATGTAACAGGTGCCGTCCGACCGTTAGCGGGAGGTCGGCATGGACCGGTAGTGTTCGGCATTGCCGAACGGTGATTTTCGCCTGGGCACCGCGGCACGGTCGAAGGGGACGGAGGCAGGACGGCGATGGCACGGAACATCCAGTCGCTCGAACGGGCGGCGGCGATGCTGCGGCTGCTCGCGGGCGGCGAGCGGCGGCTCGGCCTCTCGGACATCGCCTCGTCACTGGGCCTCGCCAAGGGCACCGCCCACGGCATCCTGCGCACCCTCCAGCAGGAGGGGTTCGTGGAGCAGGACGACGCCTCCGGGCGCTACCAGCTGGGCGCGGAGCTGCTGCGCCTCGGCACCACCTACCTCGACGTGCACGAGCTGCGCGCGCGGGCGCTGGTGTGGACCGACGACCTGGCGAGGTCCAGCGGGGAGAGCGTGCACCTGGGCGTCCTGCACCAGCAGGGCGTCCTGATCGTGCACCACGTCTTCCGGCCCGACGACAGCCGGCAGGTGCTGGAGATCGGGGCCATGCAGCCGCTGCACTCCACGGCCCTCGGCAAGGTGCTCTCCGCGTACGACCCGGTCGCGCACAGCGAGGCGCTGGACACCGAGCGGAAGGCCTTCACGGACCGCACGGTGTGCGACGCCGGCGACTTCGAGCACCTCCTGGACGTCACGCGCGCGCGTGGGTACGCGGCCGACGTGGAGGAGACCTGGGAGGGCGTGGCATCGATCGCCGCGCCCATCCACGACCGGCGCCGGATGCCCGTGGGCGCGGTCGGCATCACCGGCGCCGTGGAGCGGCTGTGCCGGGAGGGCGAGCTGCGCCCGGAGCTGATCGCCGCGGTGCGCGACTGCGCCCGCGCGGTCTCCCGCGATCTGGGCGGCGGGCGGTTCTGACCGCGGGCGCGGGCGGGCAACGAACGGAAGAACCGGGACGACCGGGACGCCAGGCGGCGTTCCGGTCGTCGATCTACCCTGAAATCGGCAAAAACGGCTAGATCGTATGTCCGGGCACGAACGTTGATAAGGCGCAGCGATCAATAACGATCCTGTTTTCGATAACAGAACCCTTGACTCACGTGTAACGCCGAAGCGAGACTCCCGTCCATCGGTCGGCATTGTCGAACACCTTCCGGCAATACGCGCTAGAGTGTGACAACGCCAAGGGCCGGCATCGCTCTCATCCCCGAGGGCGCCAGAACCCCCGCTGGGACCGGGGTTCGGCTTACCCCTGGACGAAGGACAAAGGAGTCGCGGGTGTCCAGCTCCGACATCTTCATCGGCGAGACCATCGGTACCGCCATACTCATCCTGCTCGGCGGCGGTGTCTGCGCCGCCGTGACGCTGAAGGCCTCCAAGGCCCGTAACGCCGGCTGGCTCGCCATCGCCTTCGGGTGGGGCTTCGCCGTCATGACGGCCGTGTACATCTCCGGACCGCTGTCCGGCGCCCACCTCAACCCGGCCGTCACCGTCGCCCTCGCCATCAAGGACGGCGACTGGAGCAACGTTCCGACCTACTTCGCCGGCCAGCTGCTCGGCGCGATGATCGGCGCGGCTCTGGTGTGGGTGGCCTACTACGGGCAGTTCTACGCCCACCTGACCGACAAGGAGATCGTCGGCGGTCCGGGCGCGCAGGCCACGGCGGCCAAGGCGGTCGAGGCCGAGGAGCAGGGCGCCGGCCCCGTCCTCGGCATCTTCTCCACCGGTCCGGAGATCCGGAACGTGGTGCAGAACCTCGCCACGGAGATCATCGGCACCGTGGTGCTGATCCTCGCGGTCCTCACCCAGGGCCTGAACGACAAGGGCAACGGCCTCGGCGTCCTCGGCGGTCTGATCACCGCGCTCGTGGTGGTGTCGATCGGTCTGTCGCTCGGCGGCCCGACGGGCTACGCGATCAACCCGGCCCGCGACCTGGGCCCGCGCATCGTGCACGCGCTGCTGCCGCTGCCCAACAAGGGCGGTTCCGACTGGAGCTACGCCTGGATCCCGGTGGTCGGCCCGCTGATCGGCGGCGCCATCGGTGCAGGCATCTACAACGTCGCCTTCGCCTGAGAAGCCTCGTGAGAAGCCCGACCAAGCACCGAGGCTTCGCGCACGCGCCGTACGTTCAGCCCCCTCACCACGGACCTTCCAGGAGCACACAGTGACCGACGCCCACACCGCAGGCCCCTTCATCGCGGCGATCGACCAGGGCACGACCTCCTCTCGCTGCATCGTCTTCGACCGGGACGGCCGCATCGTCTCCGTCGACCAGAAGGAGCACGAGCAGATCTTCCCCAAGCCGGGCTGGGTCGAGCACAACGCCAACGAGATCTGGACCAACGTCCAGGAAGTCGTCGCCGGCGCCGTCGCCAAGGCCGGCATCACCCGGGACGACATCAAGGCCATCGGCATCACCAACCAGCGCGAGACCACCGTGCTGTGGGACAAGAACACCGGCGAGCCCGTCCACAACGCCATCGTCTGGCAGGACACCCGCACCGACGCGCTCTGCAGGGAGCTGGCCCGCAACGTCGGCCAGGACCGCTTCCGCCGCGAGACGGGCCTGCCGCTGGCCTCCTACTTCGCCGGGCCCAAGGCCCGCTGGCTGCTCGACCACGTCGACGGCCTGCAGGAGCGCGCCGAGGCCGGCGACATCCTCTTCGGCACCATGGACAGCTGGGTCATCTGGAACCTGACCGGCGGTGTCAACGGCGGCAAGCACGTCACCGACGTCACCAACGCCTCCCGCACCCTCCTGATGAACCTGCACACGATGCAGTGGGACGAGAGGATCTGCGAGTCCATCGGCGTGCCGATGCAGATCCTGCCCGAGATCCGCTCCTCCGCCGAGGTCTACGGCGAGATCACGGGCGGCAAGCTCGGCGAGCTGCTCGGCGGCATCCCGGTCGCCTCCGCGCTCGGCGACCAGCAGGCGGCCCTGTTCGGCCAGACCTGCTTCTCCGAGGGCGAGACCAAGTCGACCTACGGCACCGGCACCTTCATGGTGATGAACACCGGCAGCAAGATCATCAACTCCTACGCCGGTCTGCTGACCACCGTCGGCTACAAGATCGGCGACGAGCCGACGGTCTACGCCCTGGAGGGCTCGATCGCCGTCACCGGCTCGCTGGTGCAGTGGATGCGCGACCAGATGGGCCTGATCTCCACCGCGGCCGAGATCGAGACGCTCGCGCTCTCGGTCGAGGACAACGGCGGCGCCTACTTCGTGCCGGCCTTCTCCGGCCTGTTCGCCCCGCACTGGCGCTCCGACGCCCGCGGTGTGATCGCCGGCCTGACCCGGTACGTGACCAAGGCGCACCTCGCGCGCGCCGTCCTGGAGGCCACCGCCTGGCAGACCCGGGAGATCGCCGACGCCATGGTCAAGGACTCCGGCGACGAGCTGGTGACCCTGAAGGTCGACGGCGGCATGACCGCCAACAACCTGCTGATGCAGACCCTCGCGGACGTCCTCGACGCACCGGTGGTGCGCCCGATGGTCGCCGAGACCACCTGCCTCGGCGCCGCCTACGCCGCCGGTCTCGCCGTCGGCTTCTGGAACAGCACCGACGACCTGCGCGCCAACTGGCGCCGGGCCGCCGAGTGGACCCCCCGCATGGACGCGGAGACCCGCGACCGTGAGTACAAGAACTGGCTCAAGGCCGTCGACCGGACCATGGGCTGGCTCGAAGACGAGAGCTGAGCGGCCCTTCCCGGCTCAGCCATCTCTGACGAGGAGTAAGTACCCGACATGACCAGTCAGTCCACCCTGCAGACCGTGCCCGCCCTGGGGACGCACCCGGCCTCCGGCTCCAACCCGAGCCGGGCCGAGACCAGGGAGCAGCTCGCCAAGGCGTCGTACGACCTTCTTGTGATCGGCGGCGGCATCCTGGGCATCTCCACCGCCTGGCACGCCGCTCAGTCCGGGCTCAGGGTGGCGCTGGTCGACGCCGGCGACTTCGCCGGCGCCACCTCCTCCGCCTCCTCCAAGCTGCTCCACGGCGGTCTGCGCTACCTGCAGACCGGCGCGGTGAAGCTGGTGGCGGAGAACCACTTCGAGCGCCGTGCGGTCTCCCGCCAGGTGGCCCCCCACCTGGCGAACCCGCTCACCTTCTACCTCCCCGTGTACAAGGGCGGCCCGCACGGCGCGGCGAAGCTCGGCGCGGGCGTCTTCGCCTACTCCGCGCTCTCCGCGTTCGGCGACGGCGTCGGCCACCTGCTCTCCCCCGCCAAGGCGGCGCAGGACGTGCCCGAGCTGCGCACCGAGAACCTCAAGGCCGTGGCCGTCTACGGCGACGACCAGATGAACGACGCCCGGATGGCGCTGATGACGGTCCGCGCGGCCGTCGAGGCGGGCGCGGTCGTCCTCAACCACGCCGAGGTCACCGGGCTGCGCTTCACCAGGGGCCGGGTCACCGGCGCCGACCTCAGGGACCGGCTGTCCGGCGAGGAGTTCGGCGTCAACGCCCGCCTGGTGCTGAACGCGACCGGCCCCTGGGTCGACCACCTGCGCCGGATGGAGGACCCGGGCGCGGCGCCGTCCATCCGTCTGTCCAAGGGCGCGCACCTGGTCCTGAAGCGGACGTCTCCGTGGAAGGCCGCGCTCGCGACCCCCATCGACAAGTACCGCATCACCTTCGCCCTCCCCTGGGAGGACATGCTGCTGCTCGGCACCACCGACGAGGAGTACGAGGGCGACCCCGCGGACGTCGCGGTCAACGAGAAGGACATAGCCCAGATCCTGGACGAGGCCGCGTTCTCCGTCCGGGACCAGCAGCTCCAGCGCGACCTCATCACCTACGCGTTCGCCGGTCTGCGGGTGCTGCCGGGCGGTCCCGGCGACACCGCCAAGGCCAAGCGCGAGACCGTGGTGACCGAGGGCAAGGGCGGCATGCTGTCCGTCGCGGGCGGCAAGTGGACGACGTTCCGCCACATCGGCCGGACGATCATGAAGAAGCTGGAGGCGCTGCCGGGTCACCCGCTCGGCGACGACTTCGAGCCGATCTCCTCGCTGCCGAAGAAGCTGCCGCTGCCCGGTGTCGCCAACCCGCGCGCGGTCGCCCACCGGCTGCTGGTCGACGGCCCGGCCCCGGGTCCGCGCATGGCCGCCGACACCGCCAGGCACCTGGCCACCCACTACGGCTCCCTGGCCTTCGACATCGCCCGCCTGGCGAACGAGAGCCCGGAGCTGGCCGAGCGCGTCCACCCCGACGCCCCGGAGATCTGGGCACAGGTCGTCTGGGCCCGTGACCACGAGTGGGCCGAGACGCCGGACGACGTGCTGCGCCGCCGCACCACGCTGACCATCCGGGGCCTGGCCACGGACGAGGTCCGCGCCAAGGTCCAGGACCTGCTGGACGGGAAGTAGCGAGCGGGCGCGCACGATCCGGCGCGCCGCGAGGGGCGGCCCCTGCCGACGGGGCCGCCCCTTCCGCTTCCCCGCGCCCCGGAACGCGCTCCGCGCCCCGGAACACGCTCCGCGCCCCGCCGGCACCGCCGCATAATGTGCTGACATCCGATGTCTGGGGCGACAGGAGGCCGGCCGTGGCAGTCACCGACGAGGCGATCGAGAAGATCAAGGGCATGATCGTCTCCGGTGCGCTGCGCCCGGGCGACCGGCTGCCGAAGGAGAGCGAGCTCGCCGCCGAGCTGGGCCTGTCCCGCAACTCCCTGCGGGAGGCCGTGCGCGCGCTGTCGCTGATCCGGATCCTCGACGTACGGCAGGGCGACGGCACCTACGTCACCAGTCTCGACCCCCAGCTCCTGCTGGAGGCGATGAGCTTCGTCGTGGACTTCCACCGCGACGACACGGTGCTGGAGTTCCTGGCGGTGCGCCGCATCCTGGAGCCGGCCGCGACCGCGCTGGCGGCCCCCCGGATCGATGCCGGGCGACTGGACGCGCTGGAGGCCCAGTTGGACGCGCTGGGCGCGGAGCCGTCGGTGGAGCAGCTGGTCGCGGCCGACCTGGAGTTCCACCGCGGCATCGTGCAGAGCGCCGGGAACTCGGTGCTGTGCTCCCTGCTGGACGGGCTGTCGGGGCCCACCACGCGGGCCCGGATCTGGCGGGGGCTCACCCAGGAGGACGCCGTCGGCCGCACCCTGCGCGAGCACCGGGCGATCCTGGGCGCGCTGCGCGACCGGGACGCGGAGGCGGCGCGCTCCTGGGCGACCGTGCACATCGCGAGCGTGGAGCAGTGGCTGCGGTCCACGCTGTGAGCCTGCGGGCGGCCGGCTCCGGGAGTTGGCTGCTCGCGCGTGTTCCGCGGTGGTGAACGGGGCAGTGATCCGTTCACTCCCCCACGCAAGGGGGCTGCGGGCGCCCCCGCCGGACGCCGTAAGGTTGGTGAGTCAAGCGAGGGCACGTCGGAAGGAGGCACTGGGTGATCGAGCTGGAGGGGGTTCCCGAGCTGATCGACCCAGTCATGGTGGCCGCGTTCGAGGGCTGGAACGATGCCGGCGACGCCGCCTCCACGGCGGTCGCGCATCTGGAACGCGAATGGAAGGGCGAGGTGTTCGCGGCGCTGGACGCCGAGGACTACTACGACTTCCAGGTGAACCGCCCCACGGTGTTCATGGACGGCGGTGTGCGCAAGATCACGTGGCCGACGACGAGGTTGTCGGTGGTCCGCGTCGGCGGTGACAAGCCGCGCGACCTGGTGCTGGTCCGGGGCATCGAACCGTCCATGCGCTGGCGTTCGTTCTGCAACGAGCTGCTGGGCTTCGCGCACGAGCTGGGCGTGGAGCTGGTGGTCATCCTGGGCGCCCTGCTCGGGGACACCCCGCACACGCGTCCGGTGCCGGTCAGCGGGGTCACGTCCGATCCGGACCTGGCCCGCCGGATGGACCTGGAGGAGACCAAGTACGAGGGGCCGACGGGCATCGTCGGCGTCCTGCAGGAGGCGTGCACGCACGCGGGCGTCCCGGCGGTGTCGCTGTGGGCGGCCGTACCGCACTACGTCTCCCAGCCGCCCAACCCCAAGGCGACGCTGGCACTGCTCAACCGCCTGGAGGACCTGCTCGACCTGCGCGTCCCGCAGGGCGAGCTGCCCGAGGACGCGCGGGCCTGGCAGGTGGGCGTGGACCAGCTCGCCGCCGAGGACAGCGAGGTCGCCGAGTACGTGCAGACGCTGGAGGAGGCCCGGGACACCGCGGAGCTGCCGGAGGCGTCCGGTGAGGCGATCGCCCGCGAGTTCGAGCGGTACCTGCGCCGCCGGGACGTGGGCCCTCCGGGCGGCAAGCCGAGGCCCCCGGCGGCCGGGGGCGTGCCCAAGGACGAGGACGAGGACAACCCGGACGACTGAGGGCACGGCGAAGGGGCGGTTCCCGCGCGGGAACCGCCCCTTCGCCGTGCCCGACGGTGCTTAGAGGGCCACCCCGAGCAGCGCGTCCACCGTGCGCGACACCAGGCCGGGGGCGCCGGTGTCGGTGCCGCCCTCCTGCTCCTGGCGGGCCGCCCAGCGGTCGACGGCGGCGAGGGCGCCGGGGGCGTCCAGGTCGTTCGCCAGTGCCTCGCGGACCTCTTCCACCAGCGCGTCGGCGGAGGGGCCGTCGGGGCGGGAGACGGCAGCGCGCCAGCGGCCGAGGCGGGCGACGGCGTCCTGGAGGACCTGGTCGGCCCACTCCCAGTCGGCGCGGTAGTGGTGGGAGAGCAGCGCGAGGCGGATCGCGGCCGGGTCGACGCCGTCTCGGCGCAGCGCCGAGACGAAGACCAGGTTGCCCCGGGACTTCGACATCTTCTCGCCGTCCAGGGCGACCATGCCGGCGTGCACGTACGCCGTGGCCATCGGGAACTCGCCGGTGAGCACCTGGGCGTGCGAGGCGCCCATCTCGTGGTGCGGGAAGGCGAGGTCGGAGCCGCCGCCCTGGACGTCGAAGCCCATCCCGAGGTGGTCGAGGGCGATGGCCACGCACTCGATGTGCCAGCCGGGCCGGCCCCGGCCGAGGGAGCCGCCGTCCCAGCTGGGCTCGCCGGGCCGGGCCGCCATCCACAGCAGCGGGTCGACCGGGTTCTTCTTGCCCGGCCGGTCCGGGTCGCCACCGCGCTCGGCGGACAGCAGCCGCATGGCGGCGGCGTCCAGGTTCGACACCTTGCCGAAGTTCGGGTCGGACTCGACGGAGAAGTAGACGTCACCCTCCAGCTCGTAGGCAGCGCCGAGGTCGCGCAGCCGCTCCACGAGCGGGACGATGCCGGGTATCGCCTCGACGGCGCCTATGTAGTGCCGCGGCGGGAGCATCCGCAGGGCGGTCATGTCCTCGCGGAAGAGGGCGGTCTCCTTCTCGGCGAGGGCGACCCAGTCGACGCCGTCCCGGTCCGCCCGCTCCAGCAGCGGATCGTCGACGTCGGTGACGTTCTGGACGTAGTGGACCTGCCGCTTGGTGTCGAGCCACACGCGCTGAACCAGGTCGAACGCGTTGTAGGTCGCCGCGTGACCCATGTGGGTCGCGTCGTACGGCGTGATGCCGCAGACGTAGATGCGGGCGACGGGACCGGGGTCGAGGGTGACCAGGCCGCCGGTCGCGGTGTCGTGGATCCTCAGGTCGCGGCCCTGACCAGGCAGGGCGGGGACCTCGGAAGCGGGCCAGGCATGCATGTACATGAGCCTAACCGGCGCCGAGCTGCGGATACGAATGGGATCCGGCTGGATGGCCGGTTCCGCGGTCTTGTGCCTCGGCGCCGGATGTGCTCACACGGGCGGCCAGGGGATGGCGGGCCACTCCCCGCTCGGCTCCGGATGCACGCCCGCGGTGAGCAGCGCGTCGACACGCGCGCGCGTGGCGTCGATCTCGGCCGCCGTGATCAGTGCGGCCAGCCGGCGGCCCAGCTCGCCCCCCAGGCCGTCCCGCAGCCCCTTGAGGACGTCGACGGCCTCCGGGGTGAGGGGCTCCCCGGCCCATCCCCACAGCAGGGTGCGCAGCTTGTTCTCGACGTTGAAGGTGACGCCGTGGTCGATGCCGTAGAGGCCGCCCCCGGCGGTGGGCAGCAGATGGCCGCCCTTGCGGTCGGCGTTGTTGATCACCGCGTCCAGGACGGCGAGCCGGCGCAGCCGCTCGTCGTCGGCGTGCACCAGCAGGGCGGTGCGCCCCTCGCCGACCTCGGCGAACCCGATCGCCTTCCAGCCCGGCTCCGGCTCCTCGCCGTCGACCAGGGCGAGCAGCTCCGCCTCGGGCTGGACGTCGATCCACAGCTGGCACATGCCCTCGCCGTACGGCCCGTCACGCAGCACGGTCGGCGGTACGAGCCCCCAGCCGGTGGCCTCGGAGACCTCGTAGGCGGCCACCTCGCGGCCCGCGAGGGTGCCGTCGGGGAAGTCCCACAGGGGGCGCTCCCCGGCCACCGGCTTGTACACGCAGGAGGCTTCCCGGCCGTCCAGGGCGACCGTGCAGAACAACGCCGCGTTGGACGCCTCGCGGATCCGGCCGCGTACGGTCAGCTCGCCCCGCGCGAGCAGTTCGGCGGGGTTCGGATCGGCCGTCACGCTCCGCGGCGGTATCCGTTCTGGCGCGGACATACGTGTCCTTCCGGATCGAGCGGGAGGCTGCACAGCGGGCACGGTGGCCGCCCGGCGTTGACGATGTCGAGGGCGCGCTTGGCGAAGGCCCGGGCCTGCGCGCCGGTCAGCCGGACCCGCAGCATCGGGGGTCCGTTCTCCTCGTCCTGGAGCAACCGCTCCTCGGCCTCGGCCAGGTCCTCCTCGGTGTCGGCCTCCAGCTCCACCAGGGCCTGCGCCTCGACGATCATGCGCTGGTCCTCGCCGTCCCAGGCCAGGGCCATGGTGCCGACGCGGAACTCCTCCTCGACGGGGGTCTCCAGCGGCGCCGTGTCGGCGATCTCGGAGGGGGCCACGGCGGGGACCGCGGCGCTGCCGCCACTACGGCGTACGACCTCGTCGAGCAGTTCGTCCATGCGCTCGGCGAGCGCGGCGACCTGGGTCTTCTCCAGGACCACACTGGTCACCCGGGGGCCTGCCGTGGCCTGGAGGAAGAAGGTACGGCGCCCGGGCAGTCCGACCGTGCCGGCCACGAAGCGGTCCGGCTGGTCGTAGAGGAACACCTGACGGGACACGTCCTGTCTCCATTGATGTCGTGGTTTCGAGCGGTTCGGCGGTGCGGGCCGTGGGGACACGCGGCGGGGTGGATCGCTTCACCCTACTGCGGCCGACGATCACGGTGCGCCCGCACCACCCCCGACCGGTGCGTCGCCCTCACCGGGTTCCTCGCGCGGGGCGAGCGAAGCGAAGTCCCCGGTGTCGCCGAGGCGGACGAGGAAGGGCCGCAGGCGGGTGTAGCGGATGGCGGTGACGGAGCAGGGCTCCACGGAGATGCGCTGGAAGAGGTCCAGGTGAAGACCGAGGGCGTCGGCGACGAGCGACTTGATGATGTCGCCGTGGGAGCACATCAGGTAGACGGCGTCGGCGCCGTGCTCGCGCTCCACGCGCGCGTTCCACTCGCGTACGGCCTCGGCGGCCCGGGTCTGCATGGCCCGCATGGACTCCCCGCCGGGGAAGGCGGCGGCGGACGGGTGGGCCTGGACGACCTCCATCAGCGGCTCGTCCTTCAGCTCCGCGAGCTTGCGGCCCGACCAGTCGCCGTAGTCGCACTCCGCGATCCGCTCCTCGGTGTGGACGGGCAGGCCGGGGCGGGCCTCCAGCAGCGGCTGTACGGTCTCCTGGCAGCGTTGGAGCGGGCTGGTGACGACCTCGGCGAGCGGCAGGCCGGCGAGCCGTGCGGGCAGCGCGGCGGCCTGAGCGGCGCCGCGCTCGTCCAGGGCGACGCCGGGCGCCCGCCCGGCGAGCACACCCGAGGTGTTGGCTGTGGAACGTCCGTGCCTGACGAGGATCAGCGTGGGCATGCGGACCAGGGTAGGCGCATGCGGGTGTGCGCCGGCGGCTGGGCGAAGGGAGAATGCGCGGCGTGATCGTTGACTGCGCCATCTACCGGCACGGGCACCGGACCGAGGGACCGGAGGACCTGTCCGACGCGCTCGCCGAGGCCCGGGCGGCCGGCGGTTTCGTGTGGATCGGGCTGCACGAGCCGTCCGAGCGGGAGTTCGACCTGGTCACCCAGGAGTTCGGGCTGCATCCGCTGGCCGTGGAGGACGCCCTCAAGGCACATCAGCGGCCCAAGCTGGAGGTGTACGACGACTCCCTGTTCATGGTGCTCAAGCCGGTCGTGTACGAGCCCGAGAGCGACGCGGTCTCCGCCGGCGAGGTGATGGTGTTCATCGGCGACTGCTTCGTGGTGACCGTCCGGCACGGCGAGTGCTCTCCGCTGGCGGCGGTGCGGCACCGGCTGGAGGAGGAGCCGGAGATGCTCGACAAGGGCCCCACCGCCGTGCTGTACGCCATCGCGGACGCCACCGTCGACCACTACCTGGAGGTGGCGACGGAGCTGCAGACCGACCTGGACGAGCTGGAGGCGGAGGTGTTCCAGCCGGAGACCGGCGGTTCCCGCAGCACCGCGTCGCGGATCTACACCTTCAAGCGGCAGGTCCTGGAGTTCCGCCGGGCCACGGGGCCCCTGACGCTGCCGCTGGCCCGGCTGGCCGGCAACGGGCCGATGGGCGGCACGGTGCCCTTCGTGCACGACAAGGCGCGGCCGTTCTTCCGGGACGTCGGCGACCACCTCATGCGCGTGAACGAGTCCGTGGAGGCCCTGGACCGGCTGGTGTCGGACATCCTCTCCGCCCATCTGGCGCAGATGAGCGTGCGGCAGAACGACGACATGCGGAAGATCTCCGCGTGGGCGGCGATGGCGGCGGTCCCCACGATGATCGCGGGCATCTACGGCATGAACTTCGACCACATGCCCGAGCTGCACTGGCTGTGGTCGTACCCGGCGGTGATCCTGGTGATGGCGGTGCTGGAGGTGCTGCTGTACCGGCAGTTCAAGCGGCGCGGCTGGCTGTGAGCGCCGCCCGGGCGAACAGGCGCGGCGCGGGGCGCCCAGGCGCGGCTCACGGCGCGTACCGCCGGAGACGTGGTGGCGGCGGGGAAGTACGGGGCCCGGTCGTAACCGGGCGGGGCCGGGCGCGTTGTTCTCGGTGACGGCCGTGGCGGGGAAGACCCCCGAGCCCCCACCACGGCCGCTGACATCCCTTACGCGAGCCCGGCGCGCTCCAGGGCCTCGCTGCCGGCCCGCAGGGAGGCGATCCGCTCCTCCAGCGTGAATCCCGCCGGCGCCAGGCTGAGGGTGGTGACCCCGGCGGCGGCGTAGGCCTTCATCCGGTCGGCGATGCGGTCGACCGAGCCCAGCAGCGTGGTCCTGTCGATGAGGTCGTGCGGGATCGCCGCCGCGGCGCCCTGCTTGTCCCCGGACAGGTACTTCTGCTGGATCTCGGCGGCCTCCTTCTCGTACCCCATGCGCTGCGCGAGCTTGTTGTAGAAGTTCTGCTTGGCGCTGCCCATGCCGCCGACGTACAGCGCGGTGTACGGCCTGAAGGTGTCCGCGAGCCGGGCCACGTCCTTGTCGTCGCCGACCGCGAGCGGCAGGGTCGGGCACACGTCGAAGCCGTCGAGCGTCAGGCCCGCCTTCTCGCGGCCGGCCCGCAGGTGGGTGATCGTGGTCTCCTCCAGGTGCTCGGCGGAGGGGAAGATCAGCAGCGCGCCGTCGGCGATCTCACCGGTCTGCTCCAGGTTCTTCGGGCCGATCGCGGCGATGTAGAGCGGGATGTGCTCGCGCTGCGGGTGCACGGTCAGCTTGATCGGCTTGCCCGGTCCGCCCGGCAGCGGCAGCGTCCAGTGCTCGCCCTCGTACGTCAGCCGCTCCCGGCTCATCGCCCTGCGGACGATCTCCACGTACTCCCGGGTGCGGGCGAGCGGCTTGTCGAACTTGACGCCGTACCAGCCCTCGGAGACCTGCGGGCCGGAGACGCCGAGGCCGAGCCGGAACCGGCCGCCGGAGAGCGAGTCCAGCGTGGCCGCGGTCATCGCGGTCATCGCGGGCTGCCGGGCCGGGATCTGGAAGATGGCCGAGCCGACGTCGATGCGCTCGGTCTGGGCGGCGACCCAGCTGAGCACGGTCGCGGCGTCGGAGCCGTAGGCCTCGGCGGCCCAGCACACCGCGTAGCCCAGCCGGTCGGCCTCCTGCGCCACGGCCAGGTTGTCGCCGTCCATTCCGGCACCCCAGTAGCCGAGGTTGATCCCGAGCTGCATGGCCGAATCCCCTTACCCATGAGTAACGTCCCTGTGCGGCAGACCTTAGCGCGGGGGCGGGCGCCGGGGGCAGAGTGCCCGGCTTCGGCGATTCCCCGGTCGTTCGCCGGTGGTGGCTCGGCGGGATCCCCCGGTGGCGCGTGCGCCGCCGGCCGAAGGGGGCGGCAGCGCGGGTTCCCGGGCCCCTCGGAGCACTCCGAACGGGTTGTCCACAGGCAACCCACCGCACCGGTTCTGGCCAGTAATCTCGCGGTCATGGAGCAGAGGCATCTCGGCCGGACCGGCCTGCGCGTGTCCCGGATCGGACTCGGCACCCTCACCTGGGGCCGGGACACCGACGAGCACGACGCCGCGGACATGCTGAAGGCGTTCTGGGAGGCCGGCGGCACCCTGGTCGACACCGCGGACGTGTACGGCGACGGGGACGCGGAGTATCTGCTGGGGCAGCTCATCGACGGTCTGGTGCCGCGCCGTGACCTGGTCATCTCCACCAAGGCGGGCAGCGTGCCCGACCCCGACCGCCGCTTCGACGGCTCCCGCGGCCATCTGCTCGCCGCGCTCGACGCGTCCCTGGCCCGCCTCGGCACCGACTACGTCGACCTGTGGCACGTCCACGCCTACGACCCCGGCACCCCGCTGGAGGAGACGCTCCACGCCCTCGACCTCGCGGTCGGCAGCGGCCGGGCCCGGTACGCGGGAGTGTCCAATTTCTGCGGCTGGCAACTGGCCAAGGCGGCCACCTGGCAGCTCGCCGCGCCGGGCGTCCGGACCCGGCTGGCCAGCACGCAGATGGAGTACTCGCTGCTCCAGCGGGGCGTGGAGCGGGAGGTGCTGCCCGCCGCGCTCGACCTCGGGGTGGGCCTGCTGCCCTCCTCGCCGCTCGGCCGGGGCGTGCTGACCGGCAAGTACCGGCACGCCACTCCCCCGGACTCGCGCGGCGCCTCCGAGCACCTGGCGCCGTTCGTGGAGCCGTACCTGGACGACACGGCGACCCGCATCGTGGACGCGGTGACGACGGCGGCCGACGGGCTCGCGGTCACCCCGCTCCAGGTGGCCCTCGCCTGGGTGCGGGACCGGCCCGGGGTGGCCGCGCCGATCGTCGGCGCGCGCAACGCACAGCAGCTCACGGCGGCGTTGTCAGTGGAGGCCCTTAGTCTTCCTGACGAGATCTGCCGGGCGCTGGACGATGTGTCGGCGCCCGTGCACCGCTATCCCGATCACGACTGGAGCACGCTGTGAGCACGGAGCCGGAGACCACGGAGGAAGCCGGGCCGGGGACGCCGGACACACCGGGGACCACGGAGCACGGCACCGACGGGGCCGTCACGGCCGGGGGCACGACCGACACGGGTGCCGCCGGCGACCCGGACGGGGCGGACGGTACCGAGGCCGCGGACGGCTCGGACGGCGTGGACGCCGACGAGGGCTCGGCCGGGGTGGAGACCGGCGGTGGCTCCGGGGCTGTTGAGGGGGGTGCCGCCGCTGCCGGGGCGTCCGAGGCGGAGGCCGAGCTGGCCGCGCAGCGGGTCGAGCGGGAGCGGATCGAGCGGCGCAAGGCCGAGAAGCGGGGCCCGATCGACAGCGGCGCCAAGCTCAGCGGCAAGGCGGCCGACCTGCTCGCGGCCATCCGGGCCGTGGAGAGCGGCGAGAAGCCGGCGGCCACGGTGTTCGAGGAGCCCGCACCGGCACCGCGCCGCGCCGCCCCGGAACCGGTGCGCAGGCCCCAGCCGGCCCCCGCCCCGGTCGCGCCCGGCGGCCCCGCCCCGGAGACCGTCGACGCCGTGCGCCGCGTGCTGGCCGAGGGCGGCGCGCCCGACACCCTGGCCCCTCAGGTCGCCGCGGCCCTCGGCGAGGGCGCCGGCACCGCGCTGAGGGAGGACCCCTGGCAGCTGCTCCGGGTCGGCGGCGTACGCCCGGACCAGGCCGACGGCTTCGCCCGGGCGCTGCTCGGCGCGGCCTGCGGCCCGGACGACGAGCGGCGCGGCCGCGCCCTGACCGTCTGGCTGCTGGAACAGGCGGCCGTGGCCGGGCACACCGCGCTGGAGCTGCCCACGCTCGTCGCGGCGCTCGGCAAGCAGGGCGTGCCCGACCCGGACGCGGCGGTGCAGGGCGCGCTCGCCGAGGGCGAGGCACTGGCCTTCCAGGACGCCCTGGAGGAGCCCGGCGCCGCCGCGCCCCAGGCGGGCGACGAGGACGCCGACGAGGAGCGGGAGCGGCCGGTCCGGGTCCTCGTCGGCCTGGAGCGGTACGCGCTGGCCGAGGAGAGCCTCGCGGACGGCCTGGCCCGGCTGGTCAACTCCGTGGCGAAGGAGCCGGGGCAGGCCTGGGAGGCCACCGCGGCCGGGTTGTCCGGCGGTGCCGCCGAGCTGGCCCGCGCGGTCGCCGGGCACGGCCTGGTGCTGCACACCGGCGGGGAGGCGGCCCGCGCCGAACCGGCGGCGCTGCTCGGTGCCGCCCGTGCGGCGGGCCTGCGGGCCTTCGCCGCCTGCCACACCCCGGACGGGCGCCGGCGTCTGGCCGAGCGGCTGGGCGGGGAGACGGCGGAGCACGGCGCGGGCACGGTCGCGGGGCTGCTGTCCGGTGACGAGGGTCCGGGCCGCGACGCGGACGGCGCCCTGGAACTCGATCTGCTGATCGTGCCGGACGCGCCCCAGCTGGACGTGGAGAGCGCCGCGATGCTGGTGGAGTCGCTGCCCGACGGGGCCCGGCTGCTGTTCTGCGGTGACCCCGGGGTGCTGTGGTCGGCCGGTCCGGGCCGTGTCTTCGCCGATCTCCTCGCGGCCCGTGCCTGCCCGCAGATCGCGTCCCGCGTGCCCGACCCCGGTCCGCTCGGCGAGCTGGTCTCCGGCGTCGGCGTCGGCGAGCTGAACCAGGTCGCCGCACCGGGCAAGGAGATCGTCATCGTGCCGGTGCGGGACGCGGGCGAGGCCGTGCACCGGACGGTGCAGCTGGTCGCGGACTCGGTGCCGCGGGCGATCGGCGTCCCGGCCGACCAGACCGTGGTGATCACTCCGGGCCACGGCGGCGCCGCGGGCACCCGCGCCCTCAACTCCGCCCTGAAGGAGCGCCTCAACCCCGGCCCCGGCCGGTTCGGCGGCTTCGACCCCGGCGACCGGATCGCCTACTCCCCCGCGCCGGGACGCACCGTGCCGGGTGTGGTGGTGAGGGCCGACGCCGACGGACTGCACCTGTCGTGCGCCGGCGCCCCCGTCGTCGTACCGCGCGAGCGGGTGGAGGGCAGCGTCCGGCACGGCTGGGCGCTGACCGCGCACCAGGCGGTGGGCACCCGCTGGCCGGCGGTGGTGGTCGTCCTGCCCGGGGACGCCGCGCAGGCCCTCAGCCGCCCGTGGGTGTACACGGCGTTCGGCCGGGCGGAACGGCACCTGTCCGTCGTGCACGGCGTGGAACAGGCCCTGCCGAAAGCGGTGGCCGAGGTCCCGCCCAGGCCGCGCACGACCCGCCTGCAGACGCTGCTGCGCACGCAGGTCCCGGCGACCTGAGCCTTCGTCCGCGCGCCTTCCCCGGCAGGCCCGCCGTGCGCAGGCCCTCGTCACGGCGGCGGAGTCCGGCGGTGCCGTACCGGCCCCAGGCCGGCGGCACCGCCGCCCCGGTCACGTCCGCCCTGTCACTTCTCGGCGTTGACCGGCTCCAGCTCCCCGTCCCCGTCCTCTTCTTCCTCGTCCTCGTCGACGAAGTCGATGTCGTCCTCGTCGTCGGAGACCTCGTCGTCGAACACCGCGCTCACGTCGAAGCGGCACACCACCTGCTGCGGATCGATGTGTTCGAACGGCGCCTCCAGCCACTCCCCGGCCTCGGGCGGCTCCTCGGCAGCGGTGACCCAGAGCGTGGAGTCGCCCTCCTCCAGGCCGAACTCCTTGTGCCGGGAGGCGATCTCGTCCGGTTCGAACTCGCCGAAGAGGACGCCCAGCGCCCCCGGGACCGTCCCGGCGGCATCGTCTTCGTCCACGGCGTCGTCGTACTCCGCCGCCTCCACCCGCTGGGCCTGCGCGAGCAGCCGCTGGGGTTCCGCCACGGTGTAGTCGCGGCGGATCAGCACACTGATCGCGTTCGGCTCCTCCGGGCCCGCGTACGGCGGCAGCGCTTCGTCCGCGCTGGGGATCTCGAAGGGGGTGACCTCGTCGTGGCGGTCGTAGAGCAGTTCGTCGTACGCCTCGGCGGCAGCGGCCAGCTGGTTGAACGCCTCGGACACGGCCGGGTCGTCCTCCCCCGACCTGCGTTCGACCGCGGCGAGATGACGGTCGAGCGCGGTCTTGACGGCCTCGGCGGCGGCGCGTACCTCGGCAGCGGTGGGCTGCGCAGCATCAGACATAGTGCAGACGCTATCCGTACCGGGCACCAGCCCGCACAATAGATGCGATGCCGGAATACGAATTTGTCGACGTGTATGTGCCTCGCGGGGTCTCCCGCAAGGAGGCCACACGTCTGCTGACGGACCATGCCGAGTACGGACACTGGGAGTTGGACCGACTGAGCCTGTTGCGCGACGGCAGCCGCAGAGTGCGGTTGCGCCGGCGGATCATCCGCCAGGTGCGCGCGACATGGTGAGCGTGATCACAGGATGAGGGTGGACAGGTGAACGGAGCGGGCCCCGCCGGCACGGCAGGGCCCGCTCCGTCGCGGGTCACGCCCTGGCGCGTGCCTTGCGGTAGAGCACCGCGCCCGCGAGCAGCGCGCCCGCGCCGGCCGGCAGGGCGATGCCGAGCGGCACGTCACTGCCCGTGTGGGCGAGCTGGGCGGCGCCCAGGGGCCGGCCGTCGCGGCCCACCTGGGTCCTGACCTGGGACGTACCGTGCGTCCCCGAGCCGCCCGAGCCGGTCTGGGTGCCGGAGCCGGGGTGGCCCGGCTGTCCCGGTTCGCCGGGCTTACCAGGGTGACCCGGCTGCCCGGGGTGCCCCGGCTCTCCCGGCCCACCAGGCTTCCCCGGATGGCCCGGCTGCCCGGGTTCACCGGGCTTCCCCGGATGCCCGGGCTCCCCCGGGTGGCCCGGGTGTCCGGGGTGCCCCGGCTTCCCGGGCGGATTGCCGTACCCGCCGTCGTCGGCGCAGTCGTTCCCCACCGCGGCGTTCCCCGCCCCGATGACGTCGACGCTGTTGCCGCACACGTTGACCGGGACGTCGAGCGGCACCTGCACGGTGTTGCCGGAGCCGGCGCCCGGGGAGCCGCCGGTGCGGCCGCCCGCGTGCGAGCCGCCGTGGTGACCCCCCGGGCCGCCGCCGTGGCCGGCGCACTTGTTGCCCACCGACGGGTTCAGGAGCCCGACGACGTTCACGGTGTTGCCGCAGATGTTCACCGGCGCGTGCACGGGCGCCTGCACCGTGTTGCCGGACAGTACGCCGGGTGAGCCCCCGGCGGAGCCGGCCGCGCCCGAGTCGGCGTGTGCGTAGCCGCCCGCGGCGGCGATGACACCGGTCGCGGCGGCCATGGTCATCAGGCTCTTGCGTGTGCCCTGTCGCATGCTGGATTCCCCCCTGCCTTCCCTGTCTTCGATCCTCAAAGACCGGTCGGCCCCGGAGCGCATGGCGCGCGCTCCGGGGCCGACGGCTCGTAAAAGACGCCCCTCAGGGAGCCGGCGTCACTTGTTGACGCAGGCGTTGCCGAAGGCGGGGTTCAGGAGCCCGATCACGTTGATCGTGTTGCCGCACACGTTCACCGGGACGTGCACGGGCACCTGGATGACGTTGCCGGAGACGACGCCCGGGGAGTGCACGGCGGCACCCTGGGCGCCGGAGTCGGCCACGGCCAGGCCCGCGCCCGCGAGAACCAGCCCACCGGTGGCAGCCGCAGCAGCGACGACCTTCTTGATCATTCTTCCTCCTAGTTGGCAATGCGACCCCAAGGCGCGGGGTCACATCGGATGCAACGAGGAGGGGCTGATGAAGCTACGAGCCTATCGTCGCATTCACCCTTCTCAGTCGATCTCGTACGGCTGCCCGATTCCCGCCGTGCGCGCCCCGGACGGGGTCCGGCTCACGACGCGTCGAGGAACCGGTCGAGCACGCGGACGCCGAACCGCAGGCCGTCCACCGGCACCCGCTCGTCCACGCCGTGGAACATGCCGGCGAAGTCGAGCTCCGGCGGCAGCTTGAGCGGCGCGAAGCCGAAGCCGCGGATGCCGAGGTCGTCGAAGGACTTGGCGTCGGTGCCCCCGGAGAGCATGTACGGGATCGCCTTGGCGGTCGGGTCCTCGGCGAGCAGCGCGGCCTGCATGGCCTCGACCAGGGCGCCGTCGAAGGTGGTCTCGACGGCCTTGTCCGCGTGCACGTCCTCCCGGCGGACCTTCGGGCCGAGCAGCCGGTCGAGGTCGGCGAGGAACTCCTCCTCGTGGCCGGGCAGGAAGCGTCCGTCGATGTGCGCGGTAGCCTCGCCCGGGATGACGTTGACCTTGTAGCCGGCGGTCAGCTGGGTGGGGTTGGCGGTGTTGCTCAGGGTCGCGCCGATGAGCTTGGCGATGCCGCCGAGCTTGGCGAGCGTGGACTCCATGTCCTCCGGGTCCAGCTCGGTGCCGAGCGCGTCGCCCAGTTCGTCGAGGAAGGCCCGGGTGGTCTTGGTGACCCGCACCGGGAACTTGTGCCGGCCGACCCGGGCGACGGCCTCGGACAGCTCGGTGATGGCGTTGTCGCGGTGGATCATCGAGCCGTGCCCGGCGGTACCGGCCACGGTCAGCTTCATCCAGTGCATGCCCTTCTCGGCCGTCTGGATCAGGTAGAGCCGCCGCTGGTCGTCGACGGTGAAGGAGAAGCCGCCGACCTCGCTGATCGCCTCGGTCACGCCCTCGAACAGCTCGGGGTGGTGGTCGACCAGGTACCGGGCGCCGTACGTGCCGCCGGCCTCCTCGTCGGCGAGGAACGCGACGACGACGTCCCGCGGGGGCCGGCGCCCGCTGCGCAGCCGGTCGCGGACGACCGCCAGCGTCATGGCGTCCATGTCCTTCATGTCGACGGCCCCGCGTCCCCACACGCAGCCGTCGGCGATCTCGCCGGAGAACGGGTCGTGGGTCCAGTCGACCGCGTTGGCCGGTACGACGTCCAGGTGGCCGTGGATGAGCAGCGCGGGCCGGGACGGGTCCTCGCCCTCGATGCGGGCCACCGTGGAGGCGCGGCCGGGGTGCGACTCGTAGATCCTGGGCTCCAGCCCGACCTCGGCGAGCTTCTCGGCGACCCACTCGGCGGCCTTGCGCTCGCCGGGGCCGGAGTGGTCGCCGTAGTTGCTGGTGTCGAACCGGATCAGCTCGCGGCAGAGGTCCACGACCTCGTCCTCGCCGGTGACGGTCCTGGTCGTGTCCGTCTCGCTCACGCTGCTTCCTCCCACTGTCACTGCTGGTGGTCCCTGTCATCCTCTCTCCGCTGCCGCCCCGGGCCCAAGACCGGTCCCGGCCCGTCACACGCCGTTCACGCCCGGCCGGCCCCGCGACCGGGGGTGATCAGGCACCCGCGAAAGCCTGGTAATGTTTCCTTCGTCGCCGCGAGGGAGCCCCACCGGGGAACCTCGCACGACAGACACCTTGTCCGGGTGGCGGAATGGCAGACGCGCTAGCTTGAGGTGCTAGTGCCCTTTATCGGGCGTGGGGGTTCAAGTCCCCCCTCGGACACCAGTGAGGCCCCTGCCCGGCAGGGGCCTTTCGCGTGCCCCGGCGCCGCTTCCTAGACTTGAGGCGTGGCCCGCCGCAACGACGAGGTCGAGGCGCTCCTGAGGGAGTACGCCGATCTCATCGCGATCACCGGAGGCGACGCGTTCAAGGCGCGTGCCTACGAGAAGGCGGCGCGGGCGATCGGCGGGTACCCGGCGGACGTCGCGGCACTGGACGCGGACGGGCTGCGGGAGATCCCGAACGTGGGCCGGTCGATCGCCGAGAAGGTGGCCGAGTACCTGCGCACGGGCACGATGGCCGTGGTGGAGGAGCGCCGGGCGAGGATCCCGGCGGGGGTGCGGGAGCTGATCACGATCCCGACCCTGGGGCCGAAGAAGGCGCTGCGGCTCTACGAGGACCTGCACATCTCCTCGGTGAGCGAGCTGGCCGCGGCCATCGAGGCGGACGCGCTGGCCGGTCTGAAGGGATTCGGCGAGAAGACGCAGGAGAACATCCGGCACGGGATCGAGCTGCTCCGGCAGGCGGGCGGACGGGTGCCGCTGTCGTCGGCGCTGGACACCGCCGAGCGGATCGTCGCCGAGCTGTCCGCCGTGCCGGGCTGCGAGCGCTGCGGGTACGCCGGTTCGCTGCGGCGGATGCGGGAGACCGTCGGCGACCTGGACGTGCTGGTCTCGGCGCGGCGGCCGGCGCCGTTCATGGACGCGCTGTGCGGGCTGCCGGTCACCGCCGAGGTGATCGCGCGGGGCACGAAGAAGACGTCGGTGCGCACCGGCGAGGGGCTCCAGCTGGACCTGCGGGTGGTGCCGCCGGAGTCCTGGGGCGCCGCGTTGCAGTACTTCACCGGGTCCAAGGCGCACAACATCCGCACCCGGACCATCGCCGTGCACCAGGGACTGAAGCTCTCCGAGTACGGCGTGTTCGACACCGGCAGCGGGGAGTCGGTGGCGTCCCGCACCGAGGAGGAGGTGTACGCGCGGCTCGGCCTGCCGTGGATCCCGCCGACGCTGCGCGAGGACCGCGGGGAGATCGAGGCGGCGCTGGGCGACGGCCTGCCCGAGGTGGTGACGGAGCGGGACATCCGCGGCGACCTGCACACGCACACCGATCTCACGGACGGCCTGGCCCCGCTGGAGGCGATGGTGGAGGCCGCCGCCGAGCGCGGTCACGCGTACTACGCGGTCACCGACCACGCGCCCAACCTGTACATGCAGCGCATGACGGACGAGAAGATCCTCGCCCAGCGGGAGCGGCTGCGGGAGCTGGACGGCACCCGGCGCCGGATGCGGCTGCTGCACGGCACCGAGCTGAACATCGGCCCGGACGGGGAGGTGGACTGGCCGGAGGAGTTCCTGGCCGGTTTCGATCTGTGCGTGGCCTCGCTGCACTCCCACTTCGACCTGGACCGGGCGGCGATGACGCGGCGGCTGGTGCGGGCCTGTGAGCATCCGTACGTCAACATCATCGGGCATCCCACGACCCGGCTGATCGGCAGGCGGCCGGGTGTGGACGCCGACTGGGACGAGGTGTTCGCGGCCTGCGCGCGCACCGGCACCGCGCTGGAGGTCAACGCCCAGCCGGACCGGCTGGACCTGCGGGACGAGGACATCCTGCGGGCCAGGGAGCACGGGGTGAGGTTCGCCGTGAACACCGACGCGCACTCCGTGCCGCACCTCGGGCAGTTGCGCTACGGGGTGGCGACCGCGCAGCGCGGCTGGCTCACCGGGGAGGACGTGATCAACACCTGGACGCTGACCCGGCTGCGGAGGTTCCTGCGCAAGGGCGGGCGGCCTTGAGGGTCAGCGCGGCGGCCGTACCGTGAGCGTGCCGTCCTCGCCGTCCTCGACGCGGGTGCCGAGGGCGCGGGCGTGCCCGTCGAGGACGGTGCGCAGCCAGGCGGTGTCCTCGCGGGAGGCGTGCTCCAGGCGCAGCCGGCGCGCCTGGAAGGGCACCATCCGCAGGCCGGTGAGCCGGCCGGTGCCGGGCTCCACCGAGACGAGGTACAGCAGCCGCAGGTCGTCGCGGTAGCGCTCGTGACCGCCGATGCCCTCGTAGTCGTCGACGAGGTCGCCGCAGCCGTACAGGACGAGCCGGTCCCGGTAGACCTCCGGTGGGCGGGGGTGGTGGGAGGAGTGCCCGTGGACGACGTCGACGCCCGCGTCGATCAGCGCGTGGGCGAAGCGGACCTCGTCGCGGGAGGGCCGGTAGCCCCAGTTGGGGCCCCAGTGGACGGAGGCGACGACGAGGTCGCCGGGCCGTCGGCCGGTGCGCCGCAGGCGGTCGGCGAAGTCCTTCGCGGCGGCGGGGGCCGGCGCGGTGACGAGGGCCACGCCGGGGCGGTCGGCGGTGGCGGCCCAGCCGTGCGGGATGCCGCTGGACGGCATGCCGAAGGCGAAGACCAGGACGCGTCCGCCCGGCCGCAGCGGGACGGTCGCCGGGCGCCAGGCGGCGTCCGCGTCCGGGCCCGCCCCGGCGGTGCGCAGCCCGGCGTCGGCGAGGGAGCCGAGGGTCTCCGCGAGGCCGGAGGGCCCGAAGTCGAGCACGTGGTTGTTGGCGAGGACGCAGACGTCGGGCCGGACGGCGGCGAGGCTGGGCAGGTTGGCCGGGTGCATCCGGTAGTGGACGGCCTTGCCGGGGGCGTAGTCGCCGTCCCGGGTGACGGCGGTCTCCAGGTTGACCACGCGCACCTCCGGGGCGGCACGCTCCAGGACGGGCAGCGCCTCGCCCCAGGGCCAGGCGGGGTCCACGGGCCGGGGTACCGGTCCGTTCGCGGCCTCCGCCAGGGCGACGTAGTCGCGGGCGTCGCGGAGGTAGTCCTCGCGCAGGGCGGGGTCGCCGGGGTGCGGGAGGACCTGGTCGACGCCCCGGCCGAGCATGACGTCGCCGGCGAGGAACAGGGTGACGGCGTTCTCGCCCATGACGCGGGGCTATACGTGCGCGGGTGCCATGTGGTCCGTGAACCAGTCACGTGCCAGCTCGGTCACCCGCTCCAGCGTGCCGGGCTCCTCGAAGAGGTGGGTGGCGCCGGGGACCACCTCCAGCCGGTTCTCGCACCTGAGCTGTGCCCGCGCGTCCCGGTTGAGGGCGAGGACCTGCTGGTCGGCGCCGCCGACGACGAGCAGGGTGGGCGCGGTCACCGCGGCCAGCCGGGGTCCGGCGAGGTCGGGGCGGCCGCCGCGGGAGACGACGGCGGCGGGCCGCGCGCCGGGGTCGGCGGCGGCCCACAGGGCGGCGGCCGCGCCGGTGCTGGCGCCGAAGAAGCCGACGGCGAGGCCCTCGGTGCCGGGTTCCTCGCGCAGCCAGCGGGTGGCGTCCAGCAGCCGTCCGGCCAGCAGGGCGATGTCGAACACGTTGCCCCGGTCGGCCTCCTCGGCGTCGGTGAGCAGGTCGAACAGCAGGGTGCCGAGGCCGGCCCGGTGCAGTCCCGCGGCCACGAACCGGTTGCGCGGGCTGTGCCGGCTGCTGCCGCTGCCGTGTGCGAAGGCCACGACTCCGGTGGCGTCCTCGGGCACGGTGAGGCGTCCGCCCAGCCGGACGCCGCCCGCGGTCACCGTCACCTCCCGGTCGGTGGAGCCGGCGCCCGCGGTGTGCCGGTGGCGGCTCGCGGCCCGGCGCAGACATGCGGTGACCTCCTCGTCGTCGACCTGGGCGAAGTCGGCGTAGAACTGGCCGACCGCGGCGAAGTGCCAGGGGGTGTCCAGGCAGACCAGTTCGTCGGCGTCCCCGCCGAGGCGCCGGGGGAAGTCCCGGGGGGCCACGGGGACGGCCAGCACGATGCGGGCGGCGCCCCGGGCGCGGACGGTCCGGCAGGCGGCCCGCGCGGTGGAGCCGGTGGCCACGCCGTCGTCCACCACGACGGCGGTCCGGCCGGCGACGGAGACGGCGGGTGCGGCGCCCCGGTAGCGCGCGGCCCGTTGCCCCAGCACCCGGCGCTCGCGTTCCTCGACGCGGGCGAGGTCCTCGGCGGAGACACCGGTGCCGCGCAGCACCTCCTGGTTGATCACGCGGACGCCGTCCTCGCCGATCGCCCCCATGCCCAGCTCGGGCTGGTACGGCACGCCCAGTTTCCGCACCAGGCAGACGTCCAGGGGCGCGTCGAGCGCCGCGGCGACCTCGGCGGCGACCGGCACCCCTCCCCGCGGCAGCCCGAGCACCACGACGTCCTGGCCCCTGAGGTACTCCAGGCGTTCGCCCAGTGTGCGTCCCGCTTCCAGGCGGTTCGTGAAGTGCACGGCCGGCTCCTTCACTCCCGTGGCTGCCAGAGCGGGGCCGGGGCCTCGGTGTCGGCGGCTCCGGTCGCCTTCATGTCGCCGTCGGCGGCGCGCAGCAGCAGGCGGCCCATGGCGATGAGCGCCCGGCCGGCGGCGAGCTCGTCGCCGATGTCGGGCATCGCCCGGTCGTAGGGGTTGCGGCGGGCCTCCGCGTGGCTCTCCAGGACGTTGTCGCCGGTGTCGAGGATGATCCGGGCCGTGGTGTCCGGATCGTGCTCGGACAGGTACAGGTTCAGCCGCCATTCCTTGACGGCGGGACGGCTGTTCATGGGTCCGGTCATCGTCCGCCACCTCGCTCCGCGGGCCGTGCCGCGACGGGCCGCCGGCCGTCCGCCGGTCCATCGTGGCTGGTCGCGCAGTTCCCCGCGCCCGTGAGGGGCGCTCCAGTCCGGCACTTCCACTGTGCACCCGACCCGCTGGGGACGCCTCCCCTGCCGGGGGCAGAATGTGGGCCATGACCTCGCGCACCTGCCCCTGCGGGCTCCCCCGGTCCTACGACGCCTGCTGTGGCCGCTTCCACACCGGCGCGGCGGCCGCGCCGACGGCCGAGCTGTTGATGCGCTCGCGGTACAGCGCGTTCGTCAAGGGGGACGCGGGGTATCTGCTGCGGACCTGGCATCCGCGGACCCGGCCCGCGCGGCTGGACCTCGACCCGCGGGTGCGGTGGACGGGGCTGGAGATCCTGGACACCGCCGACGGGTCCGCCTTCCACCGCACCGGCACGGTGACGTTCCGGGCCTCCTACCGGGGCGGCTCGCTGCACGAGCGGAGCCGGTTCGAGCGGGTGGACGGGGCGTGGGTGTACGTGGACGGGGACTTCCCGGGCGAGTAGCCCGGCCGGGGCCCGTCCCTCGCTAGGGCGCCAGGATGTCCAGTTCCTGGAGGGCGCCGACGGTGATCTGCCGGGTCAGCTCCTGCGCGCGGGGGGCGTCGCCCGCGCGGACCGCCTCGGCCACCTGGACGTGCAGGGTGACGGCCGCCGGGTCGGGGTCCTCGAACATGACCTCGTGATGGGTGCGGCCGGCCAGCACCTCGGCGACGACGTCACCGAGGCGGGCGAACATCTCGTTGCCCGAGGCCGTCAGGACGACCCGGTGGAAGGCGATGTCGTGGACCAGGTACTTGTCCAGCTTGTGGCCGCGTGAGTTGGCCACCATGCCGAGCGCGCACTCGGTGAGTTCGGCGCACTGCTCGGCCGTGGCGTGCTGCGCGGCGAGGCCGGCCGCGACGGGTTCGACCGCGGAGCGCAGCACGGTGAGCGAGCGCAGCTGGTGCGGGCGGTCGGCGCCCGCCAGGCGCCAGCGGATGACCTGCGGGTCGTAGACGTTCCACTCGGCCCTGGGGCGGACGGTGACGCCCACCCGGCGGCGGGACTCGACCAGGTGCATGGATTCGAGCACGCGGACCGCCTCGCGCATCACGGAGCGTGACACCTCGAAGTGCTGGGCCAGCTCGTCGGTGCGCAGCACGCTGCCCGGCGGGTACTCGCCCGCTGTGATCGCGGGGCCGAGGGTGTCCAGTACATGGCCGTGCAGCCCCCGGCCCGCTGTGCTCATGCACTCAGCGTACGGCGTGGATCACAGCGACAAAAAGTCAGACTTATACGTCACAGACTCTTGAATTCGTCGTACCTAATGGGTTTCAGTGTGGCGACGCCGCAGTGGCGTCGATGTCGAGGAAGACAGCGAGGCAGTGATGCGAACCCCCCAGGTCGTCGTCGTGATGGGCGTCGCGGGGACGGGCAAGACCACCATCGGTCCCTTGCTCGCCGCGCGGCTGGGCGTGCCGTACGCCGAGGGCGACGACTTCCACCCCCAGGCCAACATCGACAAGATGTCGGCCGGGATCCCGCTCGACGACGCCGACCGGTGGCCGTGGCTGGAGGCCATCGGGCACTGGGCGCACGGCCGGGCCGGACTGGGCGGGGTGGTCAGCAGCTCGGCGCTGAAGCGGGCGTACCGCGACCGGCTCCGGGCCGTGGCCCCCGGGGTCGTGTTCCTGCACCTGACGGGTGACCGTCAGCTGATCGAGGAGCGGATGTCGCAGCGTCAGGGGCACTTCATGCCCACCGCGCTGCTGGACTCCCAGTTCGCGACGCTCCAGCCCCTGGAGCCGGACGAGGCGGGAGTCGCCGTGGACGTCAGCGGCAGCCCCCAGGACATCACCGAGCGTGCCGTTCACGCACTCGACTCGCTTCCCGACACCGCGGGCAGCGCTCAGTAGCGCCCGTCAGAACACCCAAGTAACCGCAAGGGAACCCCCGTGACCAGACTCAGCGTCGAGATGCTGGCAGCGGACGCGCCTCCGCCGATCACCTCCGCAGGACACGCCCAGCTGGGCATAGCCGTCCTGGTGGGCATCGCGGTCATCGTGCTGCTCATCACCAAGTTCAAGCTCCATGCCTTCCTGGCGCTGACCATCGGGTCGCTGGCGCTCGGGGCGGTCGCCGGGGCGCCCCTCGACAAGGCCATCACCAGCTTCACCACCGGACTCGGCTCCACCGTGGCCGGCGTCGGCGTCCTGATCGCGCTCGGGGCGATCCTGGGCAAGCTGCTCGCCGACTCCGGCGGCGCCGACGAGATCGTGGACACGATCCTCGCCAAGGCCGGCGGGCGCGCCATGCCCTGGGCGATGGTTCTGATCGCGTCCGTGATCGGCCTGCCCCTGTTCTTCGAGGTCGGCATCGTGCTGCTGATCCCGGTCGTGCTGATGGTCGCCAAGCGCGGCAACTACTCGCTGATGCGCATCGGCATCCCGGCGCTCGCCGGCCTGTCCGTGATGCACGGCCTGATCCCGCCGCACCCCGGCCCGCTGGTCGCCATCGACGCGGTCAAGGCCAACCTGGGCGTGACCCTGGCGCTGGGCCTCGTGGTCGCCATCCCGACGGTGATCATCGCCGGTCCGCTGTTCTCGAAGGTCGCGGCCCGCTGGGTGGACGTGCCGGCGCCGGACCGGATGCTGCCGCAGCGCGCCTCGGAGGAGCTCGAGCGGCGTCCGGGCTTCGGCGCCACGCTCGCCACCGTGCTGCTGCCGGTGGTGCTGATGCTGGCCAAGGCGCTGGTGGACATCGTCGTGGACGACCCCACGGACACGACCCAGCGCGTCTTCGACGTCGTCGGCTCCCCGCTGATCGCGCTGCTCGCCGCGGTGATCGTCGGCTTCTTCACGCTGGGCAGGCCGGCCGGGTTCACCAAGGACCGGCTCCAGCAGACCGTCGAGAAGGGCCTGATGCCCATCGCCGGCATCCTGCTGATCGTGGGCGCGGGCGGCGGCTTCAAGCAGACGCTGATCGACTCGGGCGTGGGCCAGATGATCCTGGACGTCTCCAAGGACTGGTCGATCCCGGCGCTGCTGCTGGCCTGGCTGATCGCGGTGGCGATCCGGCTGGCGACCGGTTCGGCGACGGTGGCGACGGTCTCGGCGGCCGGCCTGGTCGCGCCGCTCGCGGCCGACATGTCGACCACGCACGCGGCCCTGCTCGTCCTGGCCGTCGGCGCGGGCTCGCTGTTCTTCAGCCATGTCAACGACGCCGGTTTCTGGCTCGTGAAGGAGTACTTCGGGCTGAGCGTCGGACAGACCGTGAAGACCTGGTCGGTGATGGAGACCATCATCTCGGTGGTCGCCGGCGGCCTGGTCCTGCTCCTCTCCCTGGTCGTCTAGGGGTACGGCGATGACGGCTCACCCCCTCTTCGACATCAGCGGCCGCACGGCCCTGGTCACCGGGTCCAGCCGGGGCATCGGCCTCGCGCTGGCCCGGGGCCTGGCCGAGGCCGGCTGCACGGTGGTCCTCAACGGGCGCGACTCGGGCCGGCTGGCCGAGGCCGCCGCGGACCTTCCCGGCGAGGTGCGCACGGCGGTGTTCGACGTGACCGACGGTCCGGCCGTGGCCGCCGGGATCGCGGACGTCGAGGAGCGGGTGGGCCCGCTCGACATCCTGGTCAACAACGCGGGCATGCAACTGCGCGCCCCGCTGCTGGAGTTCGCCGACGCCGACTGGCACCGCATCCTGGACGCCAACCTCACCAGCGCCTTCCTCGTCGGCCGGGAGGCCGCCCGGCGGATGACGGCACGCGGCCACGGCAAGATCGTCAACATCTGCTCGCTGCAGAGCGAGGTCGTCCGGCCCGGCATCGCGCCGTACGCGGCGACCAAGGGCGCGCTGAAGATGCTCACCAAGGGCATGTGCGCCGACTGGGGGCCGTACGGCGTCCAGGTCAACGGCCTCGGCCCCGGCTACATCGAGACCGAGCTGACCCGGCCCCTGGTGGAGGACGGGGAGTTCAGCGCGTGGGTGCGCCGCCGCACCCCGGCCGGGCGCTGGGGCCGTACCGGCGACCTGGTGGGCGGCCTGCTCTTCCTGGCCTCGCCGGCGGCGGACTTCGTCGGCGGGCAGGTGCTGTACGTCGACGGCGGCATGACGAGCGTGCTGTGAAAGGGGCGGCGGGCGTGCTGGGCTGTGTGATCCACGGGGCGGGCGAGCTGCGGGTGGAGGAGCTGGCGCCCCCTCGGCCCGCGCCCGGCCAGGCGCTGGTCGCGGTCAGGTACGGCGGGGTGTGCGGGTCCGACCTGCACTACTGGCGGCACGGCGGGGTCGGGGACTTCCGGCTCCGCGAGCCCATGGTGCTGGGGCACGAGGTGGTCGGCACGGTCGTGTCCTACGGCCCCGGCGCCACCGGTCCCGCCCCGGGTACGGCCGTCGCCGTGCACCCGGCCACGCCGTGCGGGACGTGCCCGGAGTGCGCCGACGGGCGGGCGAACGTGTGCCGGGACACGCGCTATCTGGGCAGTGCGGCGCGCTTTCCGCACGTACAGGGCGCGTTCGCGGCGCAAGTGGCCGTCCCCGCAGGCCAGTTGAGGGCGCTGCCGGACGGGCTCGGGCTGCGCCGGGCCGCGCTGGCCGAGCCGCTGTCGGTGGCGCTGCACGCGGTGCGGCGGGCCGGGGAGGTGACCGGACGGCACGTCCTGGTCACCGGGGCCGGGCCGATCGGGTGCCTGGTCGTCGCGGCGGCCAAGGCGGCGGGCGCGGCGCGGGTGACGGTGACCGACCTGGTGCCCGAGGCGCTGGGGTACGCGGCCGTCGCCGGGGCCGACACGCTGGTGCGGGCCCACGATCCGGACGATCCCGGGTGGCCGCCGGAGGTGGACGTGGCCGTGGAGGCGTCGGGGGTGGCCGCCGGTCTGGACACCTGTCTGCGGCGGGTGCGGCGCGGGGGCGTGGTCGTCCAGCTCGGGATGCTGCCGGCCGGGCGGACGCCGTTCGCCGGCAACCTGGTGGTGAGCCGGGAGATCGAAGTGCGGGGCGCGTTCCGGTTCGCCGCCGAGTTCGACGAGGCGCTCGAACTGCTGGCGTCCCGTGGGGAGTTCGACGGCCTGGTCAGCGCTGTGGTCCCGGTGCGCGAGGCCGAGTCCGCGTTCGCGCTGGCCGCCGACCGGGAGCGGTCCTGCAAGGTGCTGCTGGAGTTCTGACGGCGCGAAGGGAAACGGGCAGTCGGTGTTCCGCGTCAGGGGCGCCACAGGGAGTGCTCCCGGCGTGCCCACTCCCCCGTCACCGTTCCCGTCCGCAGTCCCCGCCTCGCCTCCGGGTCCCCCAGGGCCATGCCGATGTGGCCGGCCAGGACGACGCCGATCGTCAGGGCCAGCCAGTCGTGGACGAAGGTCGCCGAGGTCCGCCACACCAGCGGGGTGAGCCGGGTGAACCACATCAGCAGGCCGGTGCCGAGCATGACCAGGGCCGCCCCGGCGATCCAGGCGGCGTAGACCTTCTGGCCGGCGTTGAACTTGCCCGCGGGACGCGATGCGGGGCGCCGGTCGCGGCGCAGCGCGGCGCGCAGCCAGACCCGGTCGTGCGGGCCGAAGCGGTTGAGGAAGCGCAGGTCGGCGCGGAAGGCGCGGGAGGCCAGGCCGAGCAGGACCGGCACCGGCAGCGCGAGCCCCGCGCACTCGTGCACCCGGACGACCAGTTCCCGGCGGCCGACCAGGACCGCCAGCTGGGGGACGTAGAGGAAGGCCGCGGTCAGCACGCACACGCCCATCAGCGCGGCCGTCGCGCGGTGCACCCAGCGTTCGGCGCGGGTGAAGCGGTGGACGCGGGCGCTCGGCGGGGCCGGGGTCTCAGCTCGTAGGCTCATCGTCGCGTCCGTTCGAGCGGCCGACCCAGGCGTCGACGTCGTAGCCGAGGTCCTCCCAGTAGCCCGGCTCCACCCGGTCGGTGACGGTGATGCCGGAGAGCCACTTGGCGGACTTGTAGAAGTACATGGGGGCGACGTAGAGGCGGACCGGGCCGCCGTGGTCGTGGCCGATGTCCTCGTCCTGCATGCGCAGGGCGACCAGCACGTCCGGGCGGCGCGCCTGGCCGAGGGTGAGGCTCTCGGTGTAGGTGCCGTCGAAGCAGGTGAAGCGCAGGGCCCTGGCGGAGGAGCGGACGCCCGCCGCGTCGAGCAGGTGGGACAGGCGTACGCCCTCGAAGGGAGTGCCGGGGACCCGCCAGCCGGTGACGCACTGGACGTCCTTGACCAGCCGGGTCTGCGGCAGGGCGCGCAGCTCGTCGAGGGTGTAGCCGCGCGGGTGGTCGACCAGGCCGTCGATGGTGAGGCGGTAGTCCGCTGCGGTCCTGTGCGGCACGGAGGCGGCGACGGAGTAGTAGCGGAAGCCGCCGCCGTTGGGCAGCAGACCGGTCAGGCCGGTGGGGTCCTTGCCGGCGACGCCGCCGAGGAAGCCCTCGACGCCGCGTTGCAGCGCGGGCGCCGCGACCACGCCGAGCGCACCCAGGCCGAGGGTGCCGAGGAAGACGCGGCGGCCGATGGGCCTGCCGTCCCGCTCGTGCGCCTGTTCCTCGGATCGTTCAGCGTTCACGTGTTTCATTCGAGCACTCGGGGCCGCGCGGGGCCAGGCGTTCGGGCCACTGGTCAGATTTCCGTAATCACTTCTTACGTGCGTCGCTTCTCACACGCGTCGCTTCTCGCATGCGTCGCTTGTTGTGTACGGCGTCCGGGCCCCGGTGTCTCAGTGTCCGAGCGCGCGGGCGCGGGCCGTCCGGAAGGCCGCCAGGGGGTCGGGATGCGTGTACGACCAGGGTGCGGGGGTGGCGTGGGCGCCGATGCGCTGGAAGAGGGCCGCCGCCTCGGCCGGGCGGCCGGCGCAGGACAGGGCGAACGCGAGGTGGTTGAGGTCGACGTGGCGGCGCGGGTGCTCGTCGTGCTCCCACTCCAGCCACCAGTCGAAGCAGGCGCGCAGGATGCGCCGGGCGCGCGGGCCGGACCAGTGCCCGCGGGCGGCGGGGTCGGCGGGGGCGAGGCCGGTGGCGGCGAGGACCCGGTGGCGCTCGGCGTAGGCGACGACCGGCAGGACGGCCAGCGGGGAGTCGGCGGGGGCCTCGGCGGCGGCCAGCTCGGCGACGTCGTACACCTCGTGGGCCTCGGCACGGCCGCCGGCGGGGCGTTCGGCGAGGCGGGCGACCAGCAGGTGGTGGGCGTGGTGGTGCTCGGGGTGGCGGCGGCGCAGCTCGGCGAAGGCGGCGAGCACCTCCCGCTCCGGGCCCAGGGCGCGGGCGAGCAGCAGCCGGCCGAGCCAGGGGGTGGGGTCGTCGGGGGCCAGCGCGGCGGCCGTGCCGCACGCCTCGTGGGCCCGGCCGGGTTCCTCCCCGCCGCACACGGCGCGGTGCACCAGGGCCAGGGCGAGCAGGGCGGCGGCGTCGGCGGAGCCGGGTTCGGCGGTCAGCCAGTCGGTCGCCCAGGCGGCGGCGCGGGCGTCCTGGGCGAGCACGGTGAGGCGGTGGCCGCGGCGGTCCCAGTCGTCGCCGGTGTGCACCAGCAGCGAGCGGGCGGCCTGCCGCCGGCCCTGGGCCAGCGCGGCGCGCGCGGTGCGCAGTTCCGCGTCGTCGAGGGCGGCGTCGAAGGCTCCGGAAGCGCCGGCGGCTGTCTCGCCGGACGGTTCCGTGGGGGCCCGGCGAGCGCCGAGCAGGGGCGGGAGAGGGGACACCGCGGGACTTCCTGTTTGTCGGGCTGCCATCGACCGATCACGCACAGCAAACCCTCAGCCAAGGGTCGCGTCAAGCGGAACGGCGGTGGTGCGAGCTTCAAGTACCTTGTCAGAAGCGGAACTTGATCGTCCCGGCGCAGGTGGGCCGGGGCGCGGCCGTCCGGGGCCGGAAAGGTTCCTGTGGCGTATGCCATCCCGTTTTCCGGGGCGTACGCCCCGGCTTCTGTGGCGCAGGCCATGGCGCCGCGGGTCCCCGGCCCCGGACCATGGCGAGTCGGACCCGGATCATGGCGAGTCAATCGCCCGGTTCCGGGTACTTCCGGGGCAATGTCGTCCTGGGAGCGCTACAGTCGGCCACTACCGCCCGTGGTACGGCCGGATGATCGAGGTACACAGCGTGTCGGTTCTGGTTCTCCTTCTCGCCGTGAGCGCGGCCTGCTGTCTGGGCTTCGGGTTCGTCCTCCAGCAGGACGCGGCGCAGAAGGCACCGCTCAGCGACTTCCTCTCCTTCCGCCTGCTGATCGACCTGGTGCGGATACCGCGCTGGCTGGGCGGTCTAGGGCTGATGGTGGCCGGCATGGTGCTGGGGGCGATCGCCCTCGGCAAGGGTGAGATCTCCCTGGTCGAGCCGCTGCTCGCGACCAACCTGCTGTTCGCCCTCGCCCTCTCCCGGCACCAGACCGGGCAACCGCTCGGGCGTCAGGGCTGGGCCGGGCTGCTGCTGCTCGCGGGCGGGGTGAGCGCGTTCATCGTCGCGGGCGAGCCGCGCGGCGGCACGGCGGTCACCGATCCGCTGCGGCACTGGCTGATCATCGGAGCGGTGGTGGGCGCGGCCCTGGTCCTGACGACGTACGCCAAGCGGTCCCGGCTGAGCTGGGGCCCGGTGCTGCTGGCCCTGGCGGCCGGACTGCTCTACGGCGTCCAGGACGCGCTGACCCGGGTGAGCGGCACCCGCTTCTCCGCCGGCGGCCTCACCGAGCTGTTCTCCGGCTGGCAGCCGTACGGGGTGGTGGCCTGCGGGGTCACCGGTCTCGTCCTGGTGCAGAGCGCGTTCGAGACCGCCCCCCTGCGCATGTCGCTGCCGGCGCTCACGGCGGCCGAGCCGCTGACCGGGATCCTGTGCGGGGTGGGTTTCATGGGCGACCGGCTGCGCACCGACGCCGGCGCGCTGGCCGGGGAGGCGGCCGGGCTCGCGGCGGTGGTGGCGGGCATCGTGCTGCTCGGCCTGCACCCGGCGATGCCGTGCGGCACGACGGAACAGGAACCGGACCCCCGAGACCTCCAACGCCGCTGAGCCCCGTTCGGCCCCCTGGCTGTTCCCGGGTGGGTGGCCTGCCCGTTCCCGGGTGGGGGGCCTGCCCGGATGGGGCCACCCTGCCGCCGGTCGGGGCGACCCCGGGCAACCGGGGCGATTCCTCCCGGCCAGAATGATCGGTATGAATCCTGCTGACGAGATTCTCGACATCGTCGACGAGCACGACCGGGTCGTCGGCCGGTATCCGCGCGGCGAGGTCTATGCCCGCGGGCTGCGTCACCGGTGCGTGTTCATCGAGGTCCGGGACGCGGCCGGCCGGCTCTTCGTGCACCGGCGCACGGCGGCCAAGCTGGTGTTCCCCTCCCTGTACGACCTGTTCGTCGGCGGGGTCGTCGGCGCCGGCGAGTCCTACGACGAGGCGGCGCTGCGGGAGGCCGAGGAGGAGCTGGGCGTCACCGGGCTGCCCCGGCCGGAGTTCCTCTTCAAGTTCCTCTACGACGACGGCGCCGGGAACAGCTGGTGGTCGGCGGTGTACGAGGTCCGCTGCGAGCTGCCGGTGCGGCCGCAGGCGGAGGAGGTCCAGTGGCACGCCTTCCTGTCCGGGGAGGAGGTCGCGCGGCGGCTCGGCGAGTGGGAGTGGGTGCCGGACGGGCTGGCGGCCCACGAGCGGCTGCGGGCGCTCCGGGCGGGCCGGTGACCGCCGGGTAGGGTCGGCCGCGTGAGCGAATTCGTACGGAACATCCGGCTGTGGTTCGCGCCGGAACGGTTGCGGGACGAGGGCGGGACCCCCGACTACCGTTTCTCGCTGGCCAACGAGCGCACCTTCCTCGCCTGGCTGCGCACCGCGCTGGCACTGATCGGCGGCGGATTCGCGGTGGACCAGTTCCTCCCGGACCTGCGCCGCGCCTGGCGGGTCGGACTCGCGCTGGCCCTGCTCGCGGCCGGCGTCCTGTGCGCCCTGCGCGCGGTGAACCACTGGGTGCGCTGCGAGCGCGCGATGCGCCGCGGCGAGGACCTGCCCGCGTCCCGCTTTCCCGTGCTGCTGAGCCTGGTCGTGGCGGCCGTGGCCGTCGTGATGGTGCTGGTGGTCCTGGTGGGGTGGGAAGGGTGAGTGCCGGGGAGGCGGGGGCCGGGCGGGACCCCGGGCTCCAGCCGGAGCGCACCCGGCTGGCCTGGCGGCGTACGACCCTGTCGGCCGCCGTGGCCGCCGTACTGGCCGTGCGGGCGGCGCTGCACGGCGGCGTCTCGGCCGGCGCCGCCGTCCTGGGCGCGCTGTGCTGCGGGCTGTGCCTGGCCTTCCTCCGGGTCGCCCACCTCCGCATCCACGCCCTGGCGGCCGGCACCCCACCGCCCGCGCTCGCCCCGCGCCAGGCGACGGCGGCGGTCCTGTGCGCGGTGGCGATGGCGGTGTGCGCCGCCGTACTGGTGGTCTAGGGCCCGGTCCCGCTCCGCCGGCGGCGGCTCCTCCGCGGTGCGCCGGTCCTCCGGGGTACTCGGACGCCACACGACCGGAATGCCCTGGTACGCGGCTTTCGCGTGGCAGTCTTCCGGCGTCAGGCACCCCGCCCCCCTCGAAGGTGAGCACCATGACCACCGTCCACCAGGAACACGCCGAGCACGCGACGCACCGTCACGGACCGGACTGCGGGCACAACGCCGTGCCGCACGGCGACCATGTCGACTACGTCCACGACGGCCATCTGCACCGGGAGCACGAGGGCCACTGGGACGAGTGCGAGCCGGCCGGGCACGCCGTCCACGAGGGCCATGAGCACGTGCACCACGACGAGTGCGGGCACGCGCAGGTGCCGCACGGCGACCACGTGGACTACCTGCACGGCGGGCACCGGCACGCCGAGCACGGGGACCACTGGGACGACCACTGACCCACCGGGGAGGTACGGCGACGGCTTCCGGGCGGCGCGCCCGGGGGCCGTCGGCCTATCGTGGCTCCGGTCACGTTCCGCCCGATCTTCACGACGCGCACTGGACGGCATACCGACCGGTCGGCATCATGAGTCCAGACCTGTTCGCCCGTTCGTAGGAGTGACGTATGAGCGCCGACCACCCACCCGGTCTCGACCCGGACCGGCTGCGCGCCCTGCTCGACCGCGAGCGCCCCGGTCTGGTGAACGGCCCCCTGACCGGACGGCTGATCGAGGGCGGACGCTCGAACCTCACCTACGCGCTCTCGGACGGCACCTCGAAGTGGGTCGTCCGCCGGCCGCCGCTCGGCCACGTACTGGCCACCGCGCACGACATGAAGCGCGAGCACCGCGTGATCAGCGCGCTGCACCCGACCCGGGTGCCGGTCCCCCGCCCGCTGCTGCTGTGCGAGGACGAGGAGGTGCTCGGGGCGCCCTTCTACGTCATGGAGTTCGTGGCGGGCACGCCGTACCGCACCGCCGACCAGCTCGCCCCGCTCGGCGCGGAGCGCACCCGGAACGCGGTGCTGTCGCTGGTGGACACGCTGGTCGAGCTGCACGCCGTGGACCCCGCCGAGGTGGGCCTCGCCGACTTCGGCCGCCCCGAGGGGTTCCTCGACCGCCAGCTGCGCCGCTGGGGCAAGCAGCTGGACGCCTCCCGCAACCGCGAGCTGGCGGGCATCGACGAGCTGCACGCGGCCCTCGGCCGCCGGCTGCCCGCCTCCCCCGCCCCGGCCGTCGTCCACGGCGACTACCGCCTGGACAACGTCCTGATCGGGGAGGACGACACGATCAAGGCGATTCTCGACTGGGAGATGTCCACGCTCGGCGACCCGCTCACCGACCTGGGTCTGCTGGTGATGTACAGCCTGCCGCTCGGCATGCCCGACTCGCCCGTGTCCACGACCGCCGAGGCGCCCGGGCACCCCGACCCGCGGGAGCTGGTCGAGCGGTACGCAGCCCGTTCCGGCCGGGACGTCTCGGCCGTCTCCTGGTACACGGCGTTCGCCTGGTTCAAGCTCGCCGTGATCCTGGAGGGCATCCACTACCGGTACACGCTCGGCCAGACGGTCGGCCGCGGCTTCGACCGCATCGGCGACCTCGTGCCCGTCTTCATCGACCACGGACTGACGACCCTTCAGGAAGGCTGACCGGCATGGACTTCGCGTTCGACGCGCGCACCGAGGAGCTGCGCGGCAGGCTCCTCGCCTTCATGGACGAGCACGTGTACCCGGCCGAGGCGGTCGCCGAGGAGCAGCGGGCGCGGCTGGCGTCCCCCTGGGACACGCCGGCCGTGGTCGAGGAGCTGAAGGCCGAGGCCCGCAGGCAGGGCCTGTGGAACCTCTTCCTGCCCGACGCCGAGTACGGCGCCGGGCTGACCAACCTCCAGTACGCGCCGCTCGCCGAGATCACCGGCCGTTCCCCGCACCTGGCGCCGACCGCGACCAACTGCGCCGCGCCCGACACCGGGAACATGGAGGTGCTGGCGCAGTTCGGCACCGAGGAGCAGCGGAAGCAGTGGCTCGAGCCGCTGCTGGCCGGTGAGATCCGCTCGGCGTTCGCGATGACCGAGCCGGAGGTGGCGTCCTCGGACGCCACCAACATCACCACGCGCATCGAGCGCGCCTCCGACGGCACGGACGAGTACGTCGTCACGGGCCGCAAGTGGTACATCTCCGGGGCGATGAACCCGGACTGCAAGATCTTCATCGTGATGGGCAAGACGGACCCGGACGGGACGGACATCCGCCGCCAGCAGTCCATGGTCCTGGTCCCGCGCGACACGCCGGGCGTCACCGTGAAGCGCGCGATGCGGGTGTTCGGCTACGAGGACCACTCGCACGGCGGCCACGCCGAGGTCGTCTTCGACCACGCGCGCGTGCCCGCGGCGAACCTCGTCGGCGAGGAGGGCGGCGGCTTCGCCATCGCCCAGGCCCGGCTCGGCCCCGGCCGCATCCACCACTGCATGCGGCTGATCGGGATGGCCGAGCGGGCGATCGAGCTGATGTGCCGGCGGGCCGTGACCCGTACGGCGTTCGGCAAGGCGCTGGCCCAGCAGGGAGTGGTCCAGAACTGGATCGCCGACGCCCGGGTCACCGTGGAGCAGCTGCGGCTGCTGGTGCTGAAGACGGCGTGGCTGATGGACACCGTCGGCAACAAGGGCGCCCACACGGAGATCCAGGCCATCAAGATCGCCACCCCGCGCGCGGTGGTCGGCATCCTGGACCGGGCGATCCAGCTGTACGGCGCGGGCGGGGTGAGCCAGGACTTCCCGCTGGCCGAGCTGTACGCGAGCGCCCGCACGCTGATGCTCGCCGACGGCCCGGACGAGGTCCACCAGCGGTCGCTGGCCCGCCGGGAGCTGAAGAAGTACCTCTGAGGCCGCAGGCGCCTCGGAGGCCCCCGGCCGCCGAGGCGCGCTACGGCCGCAGGGCCCGCAGCAGCAGGTCGGCCAGGTGGTCGGCCACCTCCTGCGGGCCCATCGGGCCGTCCGGCCGGTACCACGTCGACAGGTGGTGGACCGAGCCGAAGTGGTAGTCCACGACCAGGTCGGCCGGGGTCGCCGTGGAGAACACGCCCGCCTTCTGGCCCTCCTCCACCAGCGCGCGGAAACGCTCGTGGTAGCGCCGGCGCTCGGCGCGGACCTGCTTGTTCTTCTCCGGGCTCAGGTGGTGCATGGACCGGAAGAAGATCATCGCGTCGTCGAGGTTCTCGATCGTGGTGACGACGACGTCCGCCGCCGCGTCCCTGAGCCGCTTCTCCACCGGCTCGTCGGCGTTCGCGAAGGTGTCGAGACGCTCCTGCTGGAGGCGCAGCACGCGCGCGTACACCTCGTGCAGCAGGTCGTCCTTGGAGCCGAAGTAGTGGTACAGCGCCCCCTTGGTGACGCCGGCCGCCTCCACGATCTCCTGCACGGAGGTGCGGTCGTAGCCCTGCTCCGCGAAGAGCCGGGTGGCGGCGGCCAGCAGCCGCTGCGGGACGGGCGTCCCGTCTCCGTCCGTCGTCCTGGGCACTGCCGCCACCTGCCTTTCCGTGAGGTCACTCGCTGTCGCGGGAACGCAGTTCCCGCCGGAGGATCTTCCCACTCGCCGTCTTGGGCAAGTCGGGCAGGATCTCCACCTGGCGCGGGTACTTGTAGGCGGCCAGTCTCTCCTTGCAGTACGCCGCGAGTTCGCCCGGGTCCGTCCCGGCCCCCGGACGGAGGCTGATGTAGGCCTTGACGGTCTCGCCACGGTACCCGTCGGGGACGCCGACGACGGCCGCCTCGCGCACCGCCGGGTGGGTGTAGAGGACGTCCTCGACCTCGCGCGGCCACACCTTGAAGCCGGACGCGTTGATCATGTCCTTCTTGCGGTCGACGACGTACAGCCAGCCCCGCTCGTCCATGAACCCGATGTCGCCGGTGCGCAGCTCGCCGTCCGGGAAGGTCTCGGCGGTGGCGTCCGGCCGCCGCCAGTAGCCCGGCACCACCTGCGGCCCGCGCACGACGATCTCGCCGTGCTGCCCGAAGGGCACCTCCGCGCCCTGCTCGTCCAGGATGCGCACGACCGTGTCGGCGCCGGGCAGGCCCACGGAGAGCGTCCCGGAGACCGGGTCCACGGGCGCCTCCAGGTGCGGCGGGACGGAGGCGCAGGGGGCGGTGCACTCGGTGAGGCCGTAGCCGACGCGCAGGTACGGCCCGAAGCGCTCCCGGAACGCCTCCACCAGGGCCGGCGGCACGGGGGCGCCGCCCGACGACAGGTTCACGAACGAGGCGAAGTGCTCGCGGGTGGCGTCGGGCCGGGCGGCGAGCGCCATGTAGGCGGTGGAGGGGCCGACGGTGTAGTGCGGGCGGTGCTCGGCGAAGGCGTCCAGGACGACGCCGGGCTCGAAGCGGTAGGTGAGCACGAGGGTGCCGGCGCCGACCAGGCAGGCGCCGAACTGGCAGACCATGCCGGTGATGTGGAACAGCGGCGCGAGCGCGTAGTACACGGGCGCCTCGGGCAGGCCGAGCCCGGCGGCCTGCCGCCCGGCGTTGTGCATGACGTTCGCGTGCGTGTTGGTGGCGCCCTTGGGCGTGCCGCTGGTGCCCGAGGTGTAGCTGATCAGCGCGATGTCGTCCGGGCGCGGCGAGCGGCCCTCGGGGGCCCGGCCGCCCTGCCGGGCGACGGCCACCAGGTCGTCGGCGTCCGGGGCCTGGGGCAGCCGCTCGAAGCCCAGCACGCGCGGGTCGTCGCGGGTCTGGAGGTCCCGTTCGCAGGCGGTGAGCACGATCCGCACGGGCGAGCCGGCGGCCGTCTCCCGCAGGTACGCCTCCCAGGCCCGGTCGGAGCAGATCAGCGCGGCCACCTCGCCGTCCCGCAGGACGTGCGCCACCTCCCCGGACTTGTACATGGGGTTGACCGGGACGACGGTCGCGCCGGCCTTCCAGGCGCCGAGCACGGCGAGCACGAAGTGCGGGGAGTTCTGGAGCAGGACGGCCACCCGGTCGCCGCGTTCCAGGCCGCGCGCGGCGAGGTGGGCGGCGACGGCGTCGCTCAGCTCGTCGGCCTCCCGGTAGCTGATCCGGCCGTCGAAGTAGGCGAGGAAGGTGCGGTCGGGGGCCTGGGCGACGGCGTCGCCCAGGGCGTGCACGAGCGAGTCGGCGGCGTCGACGGGGGCGCGCTGGGCCTCGGTCAGCAGCGCCAGCCAGGGGCGGGCCGCGTACGGGGAGGCGGTCACCGGGCGGCCTCCCACTTGCGCTGGAGGTGGTTCATGTTCGTGAGCCAGCGGTCGGGCTCGCCGGCCCGCGCCTGGTAGAAGCCGGCGACCTCGGGGTGCGGCAGGATCAGGAAGCGGTCCTGTGCGATGCCCTCGAACAGGGCGTCGGCGACGGCCTCGGGCGCGATCGCGGTCGGCTGGAGCACCAGGTCGCCCGCGCTGCCGGTGGCGGCCAGCATGTCGGTGCGGACGCCCTGCGGGCAGATGGCGTGGACCTTGATCCCCCGGTGCCGGTACGTCAGCGACAGCCACTCGGCGAAGGCGTACGCGCCGTGCTTGGTGACGCTGTAGGAGGGCGCGCCGATCATGGTGAGCAGCCCGGCGGCCGAGACGGTGGAGACGAACCGCCCGCCGCCCCGCTCCAGCCAGTCGGGCAGCAGCGCGTGCGCGGCCCGGACGTGGGCCATCAGGTTCACGTCCCAGGAGGTGGCCCAGGTCTTCTCGTCCAGGGTGCCCGCGAGGTCGCCGTCCTCGAAGGCGACGCCGGCGTTGGCGCAGTAGACGTCCACCGTGCCGCCGAGCGCGTCGCGGGCCTCGGCGACGATCGCCGAGGCGTCACCGGGCACGGCGGTCCCGCCGATCTCGTCGGCCACCGCCTTGGCCCGCACGGCGTCCAGGTCGTTCACCACGACCCGCGCCCCCTCGGCGGCGAACCGCCGGGCCAGCGCCGCCCCGATCCCCCCGCCGGCTCCGGTGACGACCACTCCCGCATCCTGCACGGCTTCCACCATCGGTCTCCTTCGACACGGTGCGACTCGGCTCAGCGCTCGCCAGACTAACCGGTCGGTATGTGTAAAAGAAAGGGTGACTGCGCCAACCTCTAGGGGCGCGGGGCGTTGCCGGTGTGCGGCTGCGCCGCGTGTGCGCGAGCAACCCGGACGGCCCGCACGTGCCCACTCACCGGAGGTCCCCATGCCCCTGTCCCGACGGACCGTTCTCGCCTCGGCGACGACAGCGGCCCTGCCGGCCACCACTCCCGGAGACCGTGCGCGTCTGCACACCGGTTTCGAAAGACTCGCGGCCGGCGGCTACGCCGTCCTGGACGGCCGGCGCGTCGGCGTCGTCACCAACCCCACCGGCGTCACGAGGGACACCGAGCACATCGTCGACGTCATGCACCGGGACCCCCGCGTCAGGCTGACGGCGGTCTTCGGCCCGGAGCACGGCTTCCGGGGCACCGCGCAGGCGGGCGGCTCCGAGGGCCGCTACGACGACCCCGCGACCGGCCTCCCGGTGTACGACACGTACCTGAAGAGCGGCCGCCCGCTCGCCGACGTCTTCACCGCCTCCGGCGTCGACACCGTCGTCTTCGACATCCAGGACGTCGGCGCCCGCTTCTACACGTACATCTGGACGCTCTACGACTGCATGGAGGCGGCCCAGCTCGCCGGCAAGCGGTTCGTCGTGCTGGACCGCCCGAACCCGGTGACCGGACGCGAGGCGCTCGGCCCGGTGCTGCACAAGGAGTTCGCCACCTTCGTCGGCCGGCAGCCGATCGCGCAGGCGCACGGGATGACGGTGGCGGAGCTGGCCCGCCTGTTCAACGGCGAGTTCCTGGCCGCGCCCGTCCCGCTGGAGACCGTCCGCATGTCGGGCTGGAAGCGCTCCGGCTTCTACGACGCCTCCGGTCTGCCCTGGGTGCCGCCGAGCCCCAACATGCCCACGGCGGACACCGCGTTGGTGTACTCCGGGACCTGCCTGTTCGAGGGCACCAACCTCTCGGAGGGGCGCGGCACGACCCGGCCCTTCGAACTCCTCGGCGCCGAGGGCCTCGACGGCCGCTGGGCCGCGGCCGCGAACGAGGAGGGGCTGCCGGGTGTGCGGTTCCGGGAGGCGTACTTCACGCCCACGTTCTCCAAGTTCCAGGGCAAGACCGTCGGCGGCGTGCAGGTCCACGTGACCGACCGGGCCGCCTACGACCCCGTGCGCACCGGGATCGCGCTGCTGGTGACCGCCCGGAAGGCGTGGGGCGGTTTCGCCTGGCGGCCGGACGACTGGATCGACAAGCTCACCGGCTCCGCGCAGGTCCGCACGATGATCGACGCGGGCGCCGGCACCGACGAGGTGACGGGCGCCTGGCAGGAGGAGCTGGCCGCGTTCCGGCGGGTCCGGAAGGGGTATCTCCTGTACACGTAGCGCTCCTCCCTCCGGGAGCTTGGGGGTCTGGCATGGCGGAGCCCGGGACGAGTGTGACTCCCTACTGGGAGCTGACCTTCGACGCGGACGGGGACGTGGACGGCCCCGAACGCGACCGGCTGCTGACGCAGGTCACCGGCCACGGCGTCCGTGACCTGGTCGTCTTCTCGCACGGCTGGAACAACGACCGCTCGGGCGCGACCGCGCTGTACCGCCGTTTCCTCGCCCCCCTCCCGGCGCTGGCCCCGGGGGCCCGGCTGGGGTACGTCGGCGTGATCTGGCCGTCCATGCGGTTCAGCGACGAGCCGATCCCGGACTTCCCGGGGTCCGTGGCGGCCGTGGAGGCGGCGGCACCGCGTCCGGCGCTGGACCAGGGCACCCGGCGCGCCCTGCTGGAGGCGTTCCCGGGCCGGACGGCCGTGCTGGACCGGCTGGCCCGGATGCTGGACGAACGGCCGGGCGGCGCCGAGGGGCTGACCGAGTTCGGGGGGCTGGTGCGGCTGCTGCTGGGCGACGGCCGGCAGGGGGCGGCGGCCGACACGGACGAGGACGGCGAACCGGCCGTGTTCGGCGATGACCCGGTGACCGTGTGCGAGCAGTTCGCCGAGGCCCTGGCCGCGCTCGACGCATCGGGCGACGCGCCCCGGTTCACCCTTCCGAACCCCTGGGACGGCGCGAAGGAACTGCTGCGGCAGGCGACGTACCTCCAGATGAAGCGGCGGGCCGGGACGGTCGGCGAGCGGGGACTCGGCCCGCTGCTGGGGCGGTTGGCGGGGGCGGCGCCCGGGGTGCGCGTGCATCTGCTCGGGCACAGCTTCGGCGGCCGGCTGGTGGCGTTCGCGCTGCGCGGGCTGCCCGCCGGAGTCGGCGCGGTGAAGTCGGTGACCCTGCTCCAGGGTGCCTTCTCGCACTACGCGTTCGCGGCCCGGCTGCCGCACGCCCCGGACCGGTCGGGCGCGCTCAAGGACCTCCAGCGGCGCGTCGACGGCCCGCTGGTGTGCTGCCACTCGCGCTTCGACGCGGCCCTCGGCACGTTCTATCCGCTGGCCTCCCGGCTGACCGGGGACGACCGGACGTGCGCGGGCAGCGAGATCGCGGCGGTGCTCGGGCCGCGGTGGGGTGCCATGGGCCACGACGGGACGCAGGCGGTGCCGGGCACCGTGCGGCTCGACCTGGCGGCGGCTCTCGGCGGCCGGCTGCCCGCGTCGGGGTGCGTGAACGTGGACGCGGCGGCCGTGGTCCGGCGCGGTGGCGCGCCGTCCGGGGCGCACAGCGACATCGTGCACCCCGAACTGGCGCGGCTGGTGCTGGCGGCGGGCCGTATCGCCTGACCCGCCGCCCGTGGCGGGTCAGCGGTGCGAGGTGTACTCCACGACCTGCTGGAAGGTCGGCCGGTTCTGCCAGCTGATCCTGCCGTGCTTGATGCCGCCCAGCGTGCGCTGGACGATCGAGTCGGCGCACCACTGGTCGCCCGCCGAGCACTGGTCGTCGCCCGGGTAGACCTGGGCGGCGGTCAGGCCGGCGGCCTGCTTCAGGGTGCTGATCAGGGTGTCCCGGCAGGCGGTGAGGCTGCCGCCGCCGCAGTACGTCCGGGCGAGACCGCCCCGCACGGACTCCCCGAGCACCGCCCGGATGTCCTTGTCGACGTAGGACCACCAGCCGTACTGGAAGGAGCTGCCGGCGTGCGAGCCGGTCGGGCCGTGGCCGGCGGACGGTGCCTCGTCGACCGGCAGGTTTCCGGTGACCGCGGTGTAGAGGTCGCTGCCGAGGCCGGGTTCGAACTCGGCCTTGACCAGCAGCGGCCACCAGGCGTCCAGGATGCGGATCGCGTCGGCGTCGGCGTACTTCTTGGAACCGGCCGACGTCTCGGTGCGCTTGGCGCCGGCGGCCGCCCACGCCTGGAGCTTGCTCACCGCCGCGGCGGCCGTGGAGTCGGTCACCGGCGAGGAGGTGACCACCCTGAGCAGCTTGGGCAGCACGTCCTCGGCGCGCAGATCGGCGAGGCCCGCGTCCGCCATGGCCTGCACCAGCTTGGTCCGGGTGACCCCGCCGGCCGCTACCAGCTTCTTCACCCGGTCGTCCAGCAGGTTGCCGCGGTGCACGGAGCCCTCGCCCCAGGGCGCGGCCGCGTAGTCCTCGGCCTGCTTGTTGTTCCAGGAGACGTAGTAGTCCTGGTCGACGGAGTTGGGGTGCGCGGAGGGCGGGGTGTAGTCGGCGGTGTTGGTGGCCGGGTCCCAGTTCCGCCACTCGTACGCCGGCTGCGCCCAGACCGGGAACTCGCTGTCGACGCCGCTCGCGCGGACGGGGTTGTCACCGCTGTTGTAGTAGGCGGTGTGCTGGGAGTCGGCGTAGAACCAGTTGAAGGTGAAGTTGATGTGCTGCGCCGCGCTCTGGAAGTCCTTCGGCCCCTTGACGTAGTCGGGGTCGTTGAGCATCTGGAAGCCGATGATGGAGTCGGCCTCGTGCAGGTAGGAGGAGCGCAGGGTGGTGTAGGCGACCTTCTTGCCGCCGGCGGTGGCGCGGTACTCCACGGGTCCGTACTTGGTCCGCCACGCGCGCATGGTGTACGACCCGGCGGCCGTGCCGTCGGCGGTGGTGGGCTTCCAGGCGTTCTTCTGCTCGATCTTCTCCATGGCCGTGCAGGTGCCGTGGTACAGGTAGTGGTAGTCGTCCTGGCACAGCTCGACCGCGTAGGTGTCGATGATGTCCTGGCCGGAGGTGGTGGCGCTCCAGGAGTAGTCCTGGCCGCGGCCGAGTTCGACGTACATGCTCAGGCCCGCGAAGGAGGCTCCGCGGGCGCTGATGCCCGGGCCCTGGATCTCCTGGAGCATGAGCAGCTGCGGGGCGAAGTAGCCGGTCTGCGGCCCGAAGACGGCGATGGGGTGGCCGCTGGCGGTGTACTTGCCGCTGACCACGAGTGCGTTGGACATGCCGCGCCGGGCGGAGCCGAGGACGTTCTTCGCGGCGGAGGCCGAGGTGCCGGTGGCGGCGGCGGCGGACGCGCTGCCGGTACGGTCGTAGACCAGCGGTTCGCGGGTCACCGAGCCGGCGTCCGGCAGGGCCTCGCCCTGGGCGTCGGCGGGCTTGGCGCCGTAGGGGAAGCTCTGGCCGTCGTGGAGGGTGAGGACGGCCTCGGGGTCGTTGCGTTCGCGGAAGGACTCCCAGACCCTGGTGCCCTCCTCGACGCCGTACTTCGCCTGGGCGGCCAGCAGGGAGACGGCGTTGTCGACCTCGCCGCCGCCGCCGGAGCCGAACAGCGAGCCGATGACGGAGGCGAGCGCCACGAGGTCGGTGACCTTGAAGTGCTCTATGGTGCCGGCGTTGGTGATCGAGTCCTTGTGGCCGGTCAGGACGTACTCGCCGGGGAAGTAACGGCCGCTGTCGGAGGCGTCGATGTAGGCGTTGATGCCGTCGAGGTAGGCCTTGACGTCGGCGAGGGCCTGCTGGCCGCGGGCGCCGTTCTTCGCGACCGCGTTGTCGATCTGCGCCTGGAGGTCGGCCTCGGTGTAGGGCGCGTTGCGGTAGAACTGCTGCTCCAGGCTCTGGTTGGCGGGTGCGCCGCCGGCGAAGGAGGTCAGCTGGCCGCGGCCCACGTGCCGGAAGACGTCCATGAGCCACAGCCGGTCCTGGGCCGCCGCGTACCCGGCGCCGAACTCGGTGCCGTAGCGGGTGGTGCCCGTGATGTGCGGCACACCGGTCTTCTTGTCGCGGACGATGGTCACGTCGCCGCGGCCGGCCGGCTTCTCGGTGGAGGCGACCTGGTCGGCGGGGACGCCGAACGAGGCGTCGTTGAAGAAGGTGTTGATCGTGGTGTCGGTCAGGCCCTTGTAGCCGGTGGCCAGGTCGGCGTACGGGCCGAGCTGGTCCTCGGCGTGCGCGGGCTGGGTGCCGAAGGCCTGGTTGAGCAGGATCTGGGCGAGCGTGGCGTTGCCGTTCTCGCCGGGCGGCATGATGTCCGAACACCGGCCGCCGCAGTAGTCGTTGGCGGCCGTGGCGTCGGTCGCCGCCACCGCCGTCTGGGTGAGGGGGGAGAGAAGACCTGCGACGAGGACGCATACGGACGCGGTCTTCAGGAACCCGGGAAGACGGCGGGACGTTCTCAGTCTGTCAAGGGCGGTACGTGGGGTTCGCCGTGGCATGGCAGCTCCTAGCGACAGAGGTGGCCGAACGTTACCGCCGGTATCCCCAGCTTTAAAGATGAACATGCGTCACTTTCTGGAGTCTGGAGACAGATCCCGAGAAGAGATGGAGCCGAATCGCCTGTCGATACGTCTCTTCGACGACGTCCGTGCGACGACGCCGAAGTGACCGGAGTACAGGTGCAGGTGTGACGGAGGTGCAGGGCGATGGCAGGTTTCCGGAGTCTGGCGAGACAGGTACGCGATCCGGGCTGTGATCTGGCGCTGCGGCGGTACTCGCTGCGCAAGTGCCTGGAGAAGTTCGCCCCTTACGGGCATCGGGCGACCTGGGACCATCTGTGCTCCCGGGCGGGGTTCGGCCCCGAGGACCGCTCCCCCGATCCGGCGCGGCTCGTGGCCGCGCTGGAGGAGCTGGAGGAGGCCCGTGACGTCTGGCTCGCCTACGAGACCGACTTCACCGAACGCCGCAGGAAGGAGAAGCACGACGGGCTGCGCCGGCCGGGCAGCGTGGACGACTGGCACCGGCTGACCTGGGGCGGCTTCGGGGTCGCCTGGTGCGACGACCCGCGGGTGCACCCCGGTGAGCCGCTGGCGGTGGTGCTGCGCCGGCTGATCGCCGCGCTGGAGCGGGAACCGGGCTCGTCGTGCCCGGTGTGCGGCGGCGAGCGCCTGGTGTGGAGGTACGGCCTGGACCACGAGCCGTCCTCCGGCCCGGTGTGCGCGGACTGCGGCATCCTGGTGCCGCGTCCGGTCCTCAGCCCGCGGGCCCTTGAGTACGCCCGTCGGGGACGCGTGCTGATGTCGGCCTGAGCCGGCGGCGTTCCCAGGGGCGTGCCGACCGGGGGGCGCGCTGGGGATGCCGCGCCCTCTGCCGCGGGAGTGCGGCACCATCGAGTCATGGTGCAGGTGTGTCTCAACGGGCGTCGTACGGCCGCCGACGGCGTCGCCGTGCCGATGTCCCCGCAGGATCTGGCGCGTTCCGCCGCCGAGGCGGTGGCGGCCGGCGCCACCTCGGTCCACGTCCACCCGAAGACGCCGTGCGGCCACGACAGTCTCTCCCCGCGCGTCCTGGTCCCGGCCCTGGAGGCGATCCGGGCACGGGTGCGGGTGCCGGTCGGGGTGACCACCGGCGCCTGGGCGGAACCGGATCCGTCGGCGCGGCTCGCCCGGGTGCGCTCCTGGCCGGTGCTGCCCGACTTCGCCTCGGTCAACTGGCACGAGCCGGGCGCCGAGGAGGTCGCCGGACAGCTGCTGTCGATGGGTGTGGCCGTGGAGGCGGGCATCTGGTCCGGCACCGGGGGCGCGCGCCGGTTCGCGGACTCGCCGCTCGGGCCCGCCGTGTCACGGGTGCTGGCCGAGGTGACCGACCCGGACCCGGCGACGGCCGAGGCGTCGGCGCGTGCGCTGCTGGCCGAGCTGGGTGCGGCGCACGGCCGGCCGGTGCTGCTGCACGGCGAGGAGGGCGGGACCTGGCCGGTGCTCCGGCTGGCGGGCCGGCTGGGCCTCGCCACGCGGATCGGCCTGGAGGACACCCTGTTCCTCCCGGACGGCCGGCGGGCCGGGTCCAACGCCCGCTTGGTGGCGGAGGCACGGGCCCGGTACGGAACCGCCGAAGACGGTTCCGCTGCCCGTGCGGGCGACGGCGACGGCGGTGCGGGACAAGCGGGTTCGGCCCCGGCGTGAGTCCCGGCGTGCCCGTCGCCGCGCAGCACCCCGGCCCGGTCAGGGCTGGTCCGAGACGGCCGCGGTGAACTGCGCCGCCAGCTGCGCGACCGCGGCGCGCAGTTCCTCGCCGCCCTCGACGCGGAAGGCGAACGGCACGCGCGCCAGCCACTCCCGTGCGTACGCGGCCGGGTTGCGCGTGCTGCCGACCAGCACGCAGCCGTCCCCCGAGGGTTCGAGCCGTCCCATGGGCGGCTGGATCCAGGGGGCCACCTCGGCGAGGGGCGCGGCGAACACCACGCGGGTGGGGAACACCCATCCCAGGCCCAGGTTCTCCTCCAGCACCGCCACCGGGTCCAGGTCGCCGGGTGGTGCGAAGCCGTGCGCGGTCGGCCGGACCGCGCGGACCCGGTCGACCCGGTAGGTGCGGATCGCCCCCGCGCGGTGCGAGTGGCACAGCAGGTACCAGCGTCCGTGGCGGACGACGACGGACCAGGGATCCACCTCCGCCTCCCACTCGTCACCGGCCTCGGCGCGGTAGGTGACCGACACCCGGCGCCGGGCCGCGACGGCGGCGACGAGTTCGCTGGTGACGGCCGGGTCCGGGCGGACCGCGTACGGGTCCGGCGCGGCCGCCGCGTACTCCCGCAGCAGGGCCGCCTGCCGGCCGACGCTCTCCGGCAGCGCCTTGACGACCTTGCCCAGGGCGGTGCCGACCAGGTCGTCGGCGTCGGCCGCGGCGGGCCGGCCGGCGAGGACCGCCATGACGAGTCCGAGGGCCTCGGGCTGCGTGAAGTGCACGGGCGGCAGCCGCGTCCCGCGCCCCAGCCGGTACCCGCCGTACGGCCCCCGGACCGACTCCACGGGGATTCCGGCCTCGCGCAGGATGCCGACGTACCGGCGCGCGGCCCGCTCCGTGACGCCCAGCCGCGCGGCGAGTTCGCCGGCCGTCGTACCGGGGCGGGCCCGGAGGACCTCCAGGGCGCGCAGTGCTCGCGCGGTGGGGCTGAGATCGTTCGGCACCCGTGCAGGCTAGTCCGCTCACCGGTCGGACGGCGGTCAGGGGACGAACCGGCAGTGGATCGTCCGGAACCGCTCCTACGGTGGCTCCCGCGGCCGGGAAGACGCTCACGACCCGGAAGAACCGGAAGAACCGGAAAAAGGGGAAGCGACCATGGACATCGTGCTCATCGGCGGGCTGTGGCTGGACGGATCGGTGTGGGGCCGCGTGGCCTCGGCGCTGGAGTCGCTCGGCCACCGCCCGGTGCCGCTCACCCTGCCGGGCCAGGGGGACGGCTCCGCGTCGGCCACCCTGGAGGACCAGGTGGCGGCGGTGCTGGCCGCGGTGGACGCGGCGCCGGGCAAGCCCATGGTGGTGGGGCACTCCGCCGCCTGCACCCTGGCCTGGCTGGCCGCCGACCGGCGGCCGGAGCGGCTGGCGGGGGTCGCCTTCATCGGCGGCTTCCCGTACTCCGACGGTCACACGTACGCCGACTTCTTCGAGGTGCGCGACGGCGTCATGCCCTTCCCGGGCTGGGCCCCCTTCGAAGGGCCGGAGACCGCCGACCTCGACGACGAGGCCAGGCGCCGGCTGGCGGCCGCCGCGGTCCCCGTACCCGCCGCCGTGGCCAGGGGCGTGGTGCGGCTGGCGGACGAGCGGCGCTTCGGCGTCCCGGTCGTGGTCGTGTGCCCGGAGTTCACGCCGGCGCAGGCGCAAAAGTGGATCGACGGCGGTGACGTACCGGAGCTGGCCCGGGCCGGGCGCGTCGGCTTCGCCGACATCGACGCGGGCCACTGGCCGATGGTCTCCCGCCCCGCCGAGCTGGCCCGCGTCCTGGCCGCGGCGGCCGACACGGTCTGACGCACGCGCCGCCGGGCACGCGCGGGGCGCCGGCCGGTCCGCTCCCCCTCAGCGGCGCTCCGCCATCAGCCGTGATCCGGTCAGCCGGGCGCCGAACTCGTCGTCCGGGTTGGACAGCACGCACGTCTCCATGGACAGGCAGCCGCATCCGATGCAGTCGGTGAGGTGGTCGCGCAGGCGGTTCAGCTGCTGGATGCGCTCGTCCAGTTCGGAGCGCCACTTCTCGGACAGGCGGGCCCAGTCCTCCCTGGTCGGCGTCCGTTCCTCCGGCAGTTCGGCCAGGGCCTCCCGGATCGTGGCGAGCGGGATGCCCACCCGCTGGGCCGCGCGGACGAAGGCGACCCGGCGCAGTGTGTCCCGGCTGTAGCGGCGCTGGTTGCCGGGGGTCCGCCGGCTGGTGATCAGTCCCTTGGACTCGTAGAAGTGCAGGGCGGACACCGCGGCTCCGCTGCGGGCGGACAACTGGCCGACGGTCAGCTCGTGGATCTTCTCGGGAATCTGGGGCACTCCCCAGAGATTACCCACCCGGCCGGTCCGCGGTCCGTTGACATCGACTCCCCACCCGACCATGCTAAGCAGTTGCTTAGAGACGCGAGCGAGAGGCCGGGAACATGGCAGAACCGAGGACCTTCACCTCCCCCGACGAGCTGAGGGCGGCCGTGGGCGAGGAGCTGGGCCCCACCGACTGGGTGGAGATCGACCAGAAGCGGATCGACCTGTTCGCCGAGGCGACCGGGGACCACCAGTGGATCCACGTGGACCCGGAGAAGGCCGCCGCCGGACCGTTCGGGACGACCATCGCCCACGGCTACCTCACCCTGTCGCTGCTGCCGCTGTTCGGGCCGCGGCTCATCCGGGTCGAGGGCGTGAAGATGGGCGTCAACTACGGCACGAACAAGGTCCGTTTCCCCGCCCCGGTCCCCGTCGGCTCCCGGCTGCGCGCCACCGGCAGGATCACCGGGGTCGAGGACGTCACCGGCGGGGTGCAGGTGACGGTCGCCTTCACCGTGGAGCGCGAGGGCGGCGACAAGCCGGTGTGCGTCGCGGAGTCGGTCTCGCGCTACTACCTGTAGATTCCGGCGGCTACCCGGCCCCGACCATGCGCAGCACGAGGTCGGCGTAGAGCGCGCCGACCTCCTCGGGGGTGCGCGGGCCGTTCACGTTGAACCAGCGGGCGACGTCGATGCACAGCGACAGCACGGCGAGCGTGGTGCCCTGGACGTCCGGCACGTCGAACTCGCCCGAGGCCACGCCGTCCTCGATGATCCCGCGCACCTCCGCGTCCACCTGGCGGCGCAGCGCGACGATCTCCGCGCGGGCCTCGGGGCCGAGGGCGTCGAGCTCGTACTGCACGACCCGCGCGGTGGTGCGCCGGCCCGCGTGCCAGCGGACGAAGGAGCCGACCGCGTCGGCCAGCCGCTCGGCCGCGGTGCCCTCTCGCCGTGCCGCCGTGCGCAGGATGTCCAGGGCCTTGTCGTGGCCGATGCGGCTGATCCGGTGGAGCAGCTCTTCCTTGGTCTTGTAGTGGATGTAGAGCGCGGCCGGGCTCATGCCGGCGCGGCCCGCGATGTCACGGGTCGTCGTCGCGTGGTAGCCGCGCTCGGCGAACGCCTCCACAGCCGCGACGAGCAGCCGCCGGGCCGCGTCAGGGGTGACCTCTTCCCACGGCTCCACGTCGCCGCCGGTCGTCTCCTGCGCCGTACTCATCGCTCGCTCGCCCCTCTCGGTGACAGGAGCACCACCATACCGCCGACGGTGAGCGGGCGCTTAGCGGAGCCGTTCAGGGCTTCTCGAAGGGGTCGTGCTCGGCGAGCAGCTTCTCCAGCCGGGCCTGGTCGACGCGGCTGACGATCTGCCCGGCCTCCTGCCGGTCCCGGATCACCTTGGCGAGGGTGAAGGCGGAGGTGACGAGGTACAGGACGGCGATGGCCAGGAAGCCGCGGACCCAGGCGCTGGCCTCGAGCCGGGCGATGCCGATGGCGGTGGCCGCCATGGCGACCGCGAAGGAGGCGACGGCCTGGCCGTAGAACGCGGCCGTGCTCTGCTGTTTGACCGGTGTGTCACTCATGGCGACCAGCATCGGCGGACGTGTCCCGCGCCACATCCGCCGGGATACTCAGACCCGGGTGCGCCGCGTACTCAGAAGGCCGACACCCCGGTCAGCGAGCGGCCGATGAGGAGTTTCTGGATCTGACTGGTGCCCTCGTAGAGGGTCATCACCCGGGCGTCGCGCAGGAGCTTGCCGGCGGGGTACTCGTCGATGTAGCCGTAGCCGCCGAAGACCTGGAGGGCGTTGTTGGCGGCGCGGACCGCGGCCTCGGAGGCGAACAGCTTGGCCTTGGAGGACTCGACGGCGAACGGCTCGCCGCGGTCGACGAGGTCGGCGACCCGCCAGGTCAGCAGCCGGGCCGCGTCCACGTCGACGGCGATGTCGCTGATCAGTTCCTGCACCAGCTGGTGACGGGCGATCGGCTTGCCGAACTGCTCGCGCTCACCGGCGTACCGCACGGCCGCGTCGAGCGCGGCCTGGGCTATCCCGACGCAGCCGGCGGCCACCGACATCCGCCCCTTGGCGAGCGCGGACATGGCGACGGAGAAGCCCTTGCCCTCCGCGCCGAGCATCGCGGAGGCGGGCACGCGCACGTCCTCCAGGACGAGTTCGGCGGTGGCCTGGCCGCGCAGGCCGAGCTTGCCGTGGACGGTACGGCGGGTCAGGCCGGGGGTGTCGGTGGGCACGAGGAAGGCGGACACGCCCTTGTGGCCGGGGGCGTCGGTGGAGCGGGCGAAGAGCAGGACGACGTCGGCCCAGGTGCCGTTGGTGATGAACATCTTGGTGCCGTTCACGACGTAGTCGTCGCCGTCGCGCACCGCCCGGGTGGTGAGGTTGCCCGCGTCGGAGCCGGTGCCGGGCTCGGTGAGGCCGAAGCAGCCGACGTACTCGCCCGCGGTGAGCCCCGGCAGCCAGCGCCGCTTGTGCTCCTCGCCCCCCCAGGCGGCGATCGTCTTGGCGACGAGGCCCAGGGAGACGGAGACGATCCCGCGGACCGAGGAGTCACCGCGCCCCAGCTCCTCGGTGACCAGGCAGTAGGAGAGGTGGTCGCCGCCGGAGCCGCCGTACTCCTCGGGCACGGTCAGACCGAGGAAGCCGACCTCGCCGAGCTTCTTCACGATGCCCCGGTCGACCTCCTCGGCGCGGTCCCAGGCGACCACGTGCGGGGCGATCTCGCGCTCCACGAAGTCCCGGGCGAGCCGCCGTACGGCCGTCTGCTCCTCGCTGAGCCCCAGGTTCACCACGAGATCACCTCTTCACCGATGGATCTTGAAAGCCGTACATTTAAATTAGCACTGCTAGTTTCCGGCCGCAGCCCTACTATGTGCGCCATGGCCCGACCGCGCAAGCCCCTCCTCAGCACCGACCGGATCGTCGAGACGGCCCGGGACCTCGTGGACCGGGAGGGTCTGGCGGCCGTCTCCACGCGCCGGCTCGCCGCCGAGCTGGGGGTGAGCGGGCCCTCGCTCTACAACCACTTCCGCACCAAGGACGAGATCCTGGAGGCGGTCGCGGACTCGGTGAGCGCCCTGGTCGACCTGTCGATGTTCGAGGACGGCCGGGAGTGGCGGACCGCGCTGCACGACTGGGCCGTCTCCTACCGGGCCGCCCTGCGCGACCACCCGAACATCGTCCCCGTCCTCGCCCGGGGCCCCGGCCGCCGCCCGGCCGCGCTGCGGCTGGCGGACGCGGTCTACGGCGCGATGGTCGACGCGGGCTGGCCGCCCGCGCAGGCGACCTCCATCGGCGCGCTGATGCGGTACTTCATCATGGGCTCGGCGCTGGGCTCCTTCGCCGGCGGCTTCGTGGACGACGCGAGCGCGTACGACCCCGCCGACTACCCCCACCTCGGACAGGCCCATCTGCTCGCCGAGCAGCAGGAGAAGATCGACGAGCGGGCCTTCGAGACGGGGCTCGCCGCGCTGCTGGACGGGCTGGCGCAGCAGTACCGGCAGACGCGGGTCTGAGCACGCGCGGCCGGTGACGCTTCGGCCGCCGCCGAAGCGTCCCTGCCGCATGCTGGGGGCATGAGCACCGAGAATCCCCAGGCGGCCGGGCTGGCGGCGCTGGCCGGGCTGATCGCCGACCGGACCCGGGCCGCGTGCCTGCTGGCGCTGCTGGACGGGCGGGCGTGGACGGCCGGTGAGCTGGCCCGGCACGCCGGGGTCGCGGCCTCCACGCTGAGCGAGCACCTCGGCAAGCTGGTGGCCGGCGGACTGCTCGCGGAGGAACGGCAGGGGCGGCACCGGTATGTGCGGCTGGCCGACGCCCGGGTGGCGCAGGTGGTCGAGGACCTCGCCGCGCAGGTGCCCGCGGCAGCGGTACGGCGCCCTCCGCGCAGCCTGCGCGAGGCGAGCGCCGGCGCCGCCCTGGCCCGGGGGCGGACCTGCTACGACCATCTCGCCGGGCGGCTCGGGATCGTGCTCACCGACGCGCTGACCCGGCGGGGGCTGCTGCGGCAGGACACCGGGTTCGCGCTGACGGACGCGGGCGTGGCGTGGTTCGGCGCGGCGGGCGTGCCGCTGGACCCCGGTGGCCGGCGGCCGCTGGCCCGCGCGTGCCTCGACTGGACGGAACGGCGACCGCATCTCGCCGGGGCGGCGGGGGCGGCCCTGTGCCGGCGGGCGCTGGAGGCGGGCTGGTGCGTGCGGGTGGGATCGGGCCGGGCGGTCGCGGTGACCCCGTCCGGGGAGCGGGTGTTCTCCGACCTGCTCGGCATCTCCGGGCGGCCCTGGCTGGAGACCGGGTGAGGGGGCCGGGGTTGCGGCGCCGGGCCGGGCGCCGGTGCGTCAGGACGGGTCGCCCGGTTGCCCCTCGGGGTGCTCGCCCTCAGAAGACGACCACCGCCCGTCCCCCCTTGCCCGCCAGCATGTTCCCGAAGGCCGTCGGGATCTCCTCCAGGGTGATGCGGTCCGTGACCAGCAGGGAGAGGTCCAGGCGGCCCTCGCGCACGTGCTCGGCGAGGAGCGGCACGTCCCGGGACGGGTCGCTGTTGCCGTAGACGCAGCCCGATAGCGTGCGGCCCCAGTGGAAGAGCTCCAGGGCGTTGAAGGTGACCTGCTGGTCCTTGCCGCCGATGCCGACGACCGTCGTACGGCCGCCCCGGCGCGTGGACTCCCAGGCCGCGCGGATGGAGACCGCGCGGCCCACGCACTCCACGGCGACGTCGACGCCCTGCCTGCCGGTCAGGGCGCGGATCTCGCGGGCAGTGGTGTCGGAGGCGAGGACGTAGTCCGTGGCGCCGGCGGCGCGGGCCAGTTCCTCCTTCCCCGGGGAGACGTCGACGGCGATGATCCGGGACGCCCCCGCGAGGCGGGCCGACTGGAGCGTGGCGAGACCCACTCCGCCGACGCCGAACACGGCCACCGTCTCGCCGGACCGGACGCGCGCCGAGTGGTGCACCGCGCCGTAGCCGGTGAGGACGGCGCAGCCCAGCAGGGCGGCGTCCACCAGCGGCACCCCGTCCGGCAGCGGCAGCACACAGGACGCGGCGACCACCGTCTCCTCGGCGAACGCGGCCACGTTCAGGCCGGGGTGCAGGTCGGTGCCGTCGGCCGTGCGGGCGTGGACGTCGGCCGCGCCGTTCAGCGCGTTCGCGCACAGCCACACCTCGCCCAGCGCGCAGGCGTGGCAACCGCCGCAGGAAGGCGCCCAGTTGAGGACGACCGGGGACCCGGGCGAGACATGCGTGACGCCCTCCCCGACGGCGACGACCGTGCCCGCGCCCTCGTGGCCGAGGACGGCCGGGACCGGCACCCGCATGGTGCCGTCGGACAGGGAGAGGTCGGAGTGGCAGACGCCGGCGGCGGCGAGGCGGACCCGGACCTGTCCGGGGCCCGGGTCGGGCAGCTCGATCCCCGTGATCTCCAGCGGGGCGCCGATGGCGGGCAGGACGGCGGCTCGTACGGCCATGGGTGCGCGACTCCTCAGAACTGGAGGGACTTGGTCTGGAGGTACTCGGCGAGTCCGTGCGCGCCCAGTTCCCGGCCGACGCCGGACTGCTTGTAACCGCCGAAGGGCGCGAGGGGGTTGAACCGGCCGCCGTTGATGTCGACCTGGCCGGTGTCCATGCGGCGCGCGAAGGCCACCGCCTCGGCCTCCTCGGCGGCCCAGACGGCGCCCGCGAGGCCGTACACCGTGCCGTTGGCGATGCGCAGGGCGTCGTCCTCGTCGTCGTACCGCAGGATCGACAGGACCGGGCCGAAGATCTCCTCCTGGGCGATGGTCATGTCGGGGGTGACGTCGGCGAAGACCGTCGGGCTGACGAACCAGCCGCGCTCGCGCGGGGATTCGGGGCCGCCCGCGACGAGGCGGGCGCCCTCGGCGACGCCCTTCTCGATGTAACCGCGCACCCGCTCCTGCTGCTTGGCGCTGACCAGCGGTCCGATGCGGTCGCCGTACTTGGCGGCGGCGGTCGCGGCGAGTTCGACGGCCTCGGCGTAGCGGTCGCGGTGGACCAGCATGCGGGTCCAGGCGCTGCACGTCTGACCGGAGTTGGACATCACGTTGGCGACACCGACGTTCACCGCCCTGGCGAGGTCGGCGCTCGGCAGGATGACGTTGGCGGACTTGCCGCCGAGTTCCAGGGCGACCTTCTTCACGGCCGCGCCGGCCACCGCGCCGATCCGCCGGCCGACCGCCGTGGAGCCGGTGAAGGAGACCAGGTCCACGCCCGGGTGCTCGGCGAGGGCCTGTCCGGCGACCGGGCCGAGACCGGTGACCAGGTTGAACACACCGGCCGGCACGCCCGCCTCGTGCACCGCCTCGGCGAACAGCTGGGCGGTGAGCGGGGTGTCCTCGGCCGGTTTGACGACGATCGCGCAGCCGGCGGCGAGGGCCGGGGCGACCTTGGCGACGATCTGGTGGAGGGGGTAGTTCCAGGGGGTGATGGCGCCGACCACGCCGATCGGCTCGTGCAGCACCGTGGAGTTGCCGACCTTCTCCTCGAAGGCGTGCGCGGCGGCCAGCTCGGCGTAGGAGCCCGCGACCGCGATCGGCACGGCCGCGTGCACGGCCTGGGAGAACGGCAGGGGCGAGCCGAGTTCCGCGGTGACCGTCTCGGCGATCTCGTCCTTGCGGGCCGCCAGGGCGTCCCGGAGGGCGGCCAGGCGCGCGGCGCGTTCGGCCGGGGGCGTGGCGGCCCAGGCGGGGAGCGCGGCCCGCGCGGCGCGTACGGCGGTGTCGACGTCCAGGGCCGACGCGGCCGGGACCCGCGCGATGACCTGCTCGTCGGCGGGGTTGACGACCTCGGTCTCGTCCCCGCTCCCGGCGGGGCGCCAGGCGCCGTCGATGTACAGGCCGTCGTGTGCCTTCATTGCTGTGTCCTCCCGGCGGGTCCGCGTCGTCCGGCACACAAACTAGCGATGATAGTTTTCTTGCGCCAGACATTCCCGGTCAGCGGACGTCACGGACATCATCACGGAAGGGACCGGCCGGTGCGGGAACGGCGCCCGCACCGGCCGGTCCACCGGTCACCTGGTCGCCGTCAGATGGGCGAAGACCACCACGTTGCTGGTGTAGCCGGTCCGCCGGCTGAACAGGCCACCGCAGGTGAGCACCCGCAGTTCGGGGCGCCCGGTCGGGCCGTAGACCTCCTCGTCGGGGAAGCCGGCCTTGTCGTAGACCTTCACCCGGTCGACGGAGTAGACGGCGACGCGGCCGTCCGCCCGCCGGACCTCGACGGTCTTGCCGGGCTTGACCTGGGCGAGGCCGGCGAAGACGGCGGGGCCGGTGCGGGTGTCGCGGTGACCGACGGCGACGGCGGTGCCGGCCTCGCCGGGCGTGGGGCCGCCCTGGTACCAGCCGACCAGCTGCGGTCTGTCGACGGGCGGAGTCTCCAGCTCCCGGTTCCGTTCCAGGCGGAGCGGGGTGACCGGGGCGTCGATGCCCAGGGAGGGGACGCGGAAGGATGTCGGCCGGGACCGGGGCAGCGGGCGGGGCGGCGGCGCCGGCGGGGCGGCCGGACCGACCCGGGCGGACTCCGTGCCGGCCGCCACGGCGTGCGGACCCGGCCCTGCCGCCCCGCCGCCCGGTCCGCAGCGCGACCCCACCGTCACCAGGACGGACACCAGCAGGGCCGTCCTGGCCAGGCGGTAGGCGCGGGTGCGGTACCAGGGCCTGCGCCGGCGCCTACGCGGCGCCATGGGGCCGCCGGCGGACCAGCCGGACGTACACGACACCACAGACGGCGATCAGGCCCACGGCGCCCGCGGCGGCCACCGGGGAGTAGGCGGCGGCCGTGTCGATGAGACCACCGCCGCCCGCGTGCACCCCTCCCCTGGGGCCGTTCTGGTCGTCCTTGCCCCAGGACGCGTCGCTGTCGTGCCGGCCGTCGGAGATCTGTCCGCCCGGCCCGTGCTCACCCTCGTGACGCCCGTCCTTGCAGTTGACGTGGAAGACCTTCTCCTTCAGGGCGGCGGGGGTGCCCACGAGCCAGCTGATCTTGTACTGGCCGTCCGAGAGGCCGAGCGGGTCCGTGTGCCCGGCGCCCCCGGCGAGCGGGATGGTGCCGGCGACGGTGGCGGCGGCGGGGAGCGGGGGCTGCGGGGTGATGGTGTAGGCGATGGCGGTGAGCGTGTCGAAGTTGACGGCCTCCAGATAGAACCGGCACACCACGGGATCGTCCTTGGCCGACCCCACGAGCGGCGTCCCGTGGAGGTGGCGCTCGTCGTGAATCCTGATGTCGCCGTTCTCCCCCTGGGCCGCCGCGCTCGGCGCCGCCACCCATGACGCGCCCGCCGCGGCGAGGGCGGTGAGGACGACTGTGGCGCCCGCGCGGGGGCCGACGGCACGTGGGGTCATGGTGGGCATGCGCACTCCTCCGAGTTCAGACGATTTTCATACAAATCGCTCGTTCGCCTGGACTCTCCTTCATGGGCCGCGCGGCCCAGGGCACTGACGCCCGACGCGCCGTCAGAGATCGCTCGTGCGGCGCAGTCCCGGACGCTTCGGCCGCTTTCCGGTCACCCGTCCGGGCGACCCCCCGGGGCGGCCCGGCGAGCGCGGCGCCACGGCCGACGACACCAGCAGCAGCGCCCCCAGCATCACGAACGGCGCAGCCACGCCCGCCGCACCGGCGACCAGACCGGCGGCGGCCGGGGCGGCGACCTGGCCCAGCCGGTTGCCGGTCAGCCGCAGGGCGAGCGCGGTGGAGCGGGCCTCGGCCGGCGCGGCCTGCACCACCGTCGTCATCGACAGCGGCTGGCCCACGCCGAGGCAGAAGCCGAGGACCGTCAGCATCGCGCCGAGGGTCCACACCGGCACCGGCAGCGCCACCCCCGCGCACAGCAGGGCCGCCAGCAGGCAGGTCACGGTGAGCAGCGCGGGCCGGCCGAGCAGCCGCAGCAGCGGGGTGAGGACGAGCCGGCAGGCGATGGTGGCGCCCGCCCGGAGACTGAGCAGGACGCCGATCACCGAGGGCGCGATCCCCCGGTGTTCGCCGACCACCGGCAGATAGGCGGTGAGGATGTCGGTCGCGGACAGCACCGACAGGCTGATCAGCATGCCCGCGGGCACGCCCCGGGCGCGCAGGATGCCGCCGACCGGCACCCGCCCGCCGCCGCGCGCGCGGGAGCCCCCGGCCGTACGGTCCTCGACGCGCCACAGCGCGGTGAACGCGAGCGCCGCGCCCGCGCCCGCCACGACGAGGGCGAGGGCGCTGCTGCGGGCCAGGCCGGGGCCGCCGATGAGGGCGCCCGCGGCGACGGGTCCGATGAGCTGGCCGAGGGAGGCGCCGATGGTGAAGTGGCCGAAATTGCGGTCCTGTTCGTGCGGCGCGGACTGCCGGGCCACCAGCGACTGGGCGCCGATCACGAAGCAGAGGTGGCCGAGTCCCATCACCCCGCTCCACAGGGCCATCGCCCACAGCGAGCCGGCGAGCCCGCTGAGCGCGCAGCCGGCCGCGATGAGGACGACACCGGCCGGCAGCAGGGGCGCGCAGCGGCCGCGGTCGGTACGGCGGCCGAGCGGTACGGCGGCGAACAGCGGCAGCAGCGCGTAGACACCGGCGATGACGCCGACCGCCCGTCCGTCCGCACCGAGCGCGAGGGCCCGGTAGGAGACGGCGGGCCGGGCCATCGACACCGCCCCCTGCGCGCAGCCGAAGGCGATGACGAGGCGGAGCAGCCAGCCGCGGTTCCCACCGGGCCCCATGATGTCCTCCAGGGGGTCAGACGATGCCGAACAGGACGCCGGCGCCGAGGACGACGAGCGAGGTGAGCACGGCCCACTTGACCACGAACCGGGTGTGGTCGCCGAACTCCACCTTGGCCATGCCGACCAGGACGTACACGGCCGGGACGAGCGGGCTGGACATGTGCAGGGGCTGGCCGACGATCGAGGCGCGGGCGATCTCCACCGCGGAGACGCCGTGCGCCTGGCCCGCCTCGGCGAGCACCGGCAGGATGCCGAAGTAGAAGCCGTCGTTGGACATGAAGTACGTCAGCGGGATGCTCAGCACGCCGGTGACGAGGGCCATGTGCGGGCCCATGCCGTCGGGGACGTTGCCGACCAGCCACGCCGCCATGTGGTCGACCATGCCGGTGCCCTGGAGGACGCCGGTGAAGACGGCGGCGGCGAAGACCATGCCGGAGACGTTGAGGACGTTCTCGGCGTGGGCGGCGATCCGGGCCTTCTGGTCCGGCATGTGCGGGAAGTTGACGGTCAGGGCGAGGGCGGCGCCGAGCAGGAACAGCACCGGGATCGGCAGCCACTCCATGATCATGGCGGTGAGCAGGACGACCGTGAGCAGCGCGTTGAACCAGTAGAGCCCGGGGCGCAGGGTGGGGCGGTCCGGGTCCAGGCCCTGGAAGCCCTCGTCCCCGGGCTCGTCGGGCAGGTCCGCACCCGGGCCGGAACCGCCGGCCCTCCGCACGTCCCCGCCGGCCCTCCGCACGTCCTTGCCCGCACCGGAGCCGACCAGCACCGTCTCGGTCTCCTCCACCAGCACCTCGTCCAGCGTCAGCACACCGAGCCGCTTGCGCTCGCGGCGGCCGAGGACGTAGGAGAGTGCGAAGACGAACAGCAGGCCCGTCGCGAGGGCCGGGATCATCGGCACGAAGATGTCGCCGGCGTCGAGTTTCAGCGCGGTGGCGGCACGGGCGGTGGGGCCGCCCCACGGCAGCGTGTTCATCACGCCGTTGGCCATGGCGGCGACGCCGGTCATCACGACCAGGGACATCTTCAGGCGCTTGTACAGCGGGTACATCGCCGAGACGGTGATCATGAAGGTGGTGGAGCCGTCGCCGTCCAGGGAGACGATCGCGGCGAGGACCGCCGTGCCGACCACGATCCGCAGCGGGTCGGCCCTGCAGAAGCGGAGGATGCCCCGCACGACCGGGTCGAAGAGGCCGACGTCGATCATCACACCGAAGTAGACGATCGCGAACATGAGCATCGCCGCGGTGGGGGCGAGGCCGGTGACGCCGTCGATGACGTAGTCGCCGAGCCCGGCGCCCTTGCCCACGAACACGCAGAACAGCGCGGGTATGAGCACGAGCGCCGCGATCGGCGACATCTTCTTCAGCATGATCAGGACCAGGAAGGTCGCGATCATGGCGAAGCCGAGGATGGTCAGCATGGATGGATACCTAACGTTCGCCCTTGAACATCCCGCCTGGGGGCCGGCGGTGCGATGACGTTAGGTCCGCGCGAACGGCGTCAACAAGATGTCGACGTGCGAGCAATAAGCGCGAAAGTCCAGGTCACGGCAGTGCGACGAGTTCGACGGGTACGCCGTTGAGGACCACGTTGCCCGACAGCGGGTCGAGCACGCTGCCGTCGAGCAGTTGGTTGACGTTGACGCCGGGGTCGGTGGAGGCGTGGCCCAGCCGGGTGCCGGGCCGGTCGTGGCCCCAGCCGTGCGGCAGGCTCACCACACCGGGCCGGACGCCGTCGGTGACCTCGGCGGGGGCCACCACCTCTCCCCCGGCGCCCTTGACGCGGACGTCCGCGCCGTCCCGGACGCCGAGGCGGGCCGCGTCCTCGGGGTGGACGTGCACGGTGCAGCGGTTGCTGCCGCCGGTGAGCGCGGGCACGTTGTGCATCCAGCTGTTGTTGGAGCGCAGATGGCGGCGGCCGACGAGGACGAGGCCCGCGGGCCGCTCGCGCAGGGCCGCGCGGAGCCGGGGCAGGTCGCCGGCGATGGGCCCGGGCAGCAGTTCGACCTTGCCGCTGCGGGTCCTCAGCGGCTGCGGCAGGCGCGGGCGCAGCGGGCCGAGGTCGATGCCGTGCGGGTGGGCGAGCAGCCTCTCCAGGGTCAGCCCGTCGGGGCGGGCGCCGAAGCCGTCGCCGTACGGGCCGAGGCGCAGCATCAGGTCGAGCCGCCGCTCGGGGCCGTTGTCACCGGTCAGCAGGGCGGCGAGCTCGTGCGGATCGCGCCCGTGCACCGGCCCGTGCGCGTCCTGGACGGCCTTGCCGAGGGTCTGGTCGATCACCATCGCGTCGACGGCGGCGGGGTCGGCGCCGTGCATCCCGCCGGCCGCCAGGACCAGCCGGGCGAGGATCTCGGTCTCCGCCATCCGGCCGGGCTCCAGCGGGACGGCGGGGCGGGTGTAGCGGACCTGGTTGCGCACGGCCAGGGTGTTGAAGGCGAAGTCGTGGTGCGGGCTCTGGGAGGGCGGGGGCGGGGGCAGCACGACGTGGGCATGGCGCGAGGTCTCGTTGAGGTACGGGTCGACGCTGACCATGAAGTCCAGGGAGTCCAGGGCCTTGTCGAGCCGGTCGCCGTCGGGCGCGGAGAGCACGGGGTTGGCGGCGACGGCGATCAGCGCGCGCACGGGCGTCCCCTGGTCGGTCGCGGTGTCGATCTCCTCGGCGAGCGCGGCGAGCGGCAACTCCCCCTTCGCCTCCGGGTGTCCGCTCACCCGGGAGTGCCAGCGGCCGAGCGCGAAGCCGCGGCCAGGGCCCGCCGGGCGGGGCGTCCTGTCGGTGGCGGCCTGCGGGAAGAGCGCGCCGCCGGGCCGGTCCAGGTTGCCGGTGAGGACGTTGAGGACGTCGACCAGCCAGCTGGCCAGGGTGCCGTGCGGGACGGTGCAGCTGCCGATGCGGGCGTAGACGGCGGCGGCCGGGGCGGCGGCCAGGTCGCGGGCGAGGGCGCGGATGACGCCGGCGTCCAGGTCGCAGGCGGGGGCCGCGGCCTCGGGGGTGAAGTCGCCGAGCGCGTCGCGCAGTTCGTCCAGCCCCTGGACGTGCGGGGCCAGGTGCCGCAGGTCGACGAGGTCCTCCGCGAAGAGGGTGTGGGCCATCGCGGCGAGCAGCAGGGCGTCGGTGCCGGGGCGTATCGCCAGGTGGCGGTCGGCGAGCTTCGCGGTGCGGGTGCGGCGCGGGTCCACGACGGTCAGCCGGCCGCCGCGCGCCTTGAGCGCCTTGAGCCTGCCGGGGAAGTCGGGCGCGGTGCACAGACTGCCGTTGGACTCCAGGGGGTTGGCCCCGATGAGCAGCAGGTGGTCGGTGTGGTCGAGGTCCGGCACCGGGATGGCGCCCGCGTCGCCGAACAGCAGCCCGCTGGAGACGTGCTTGGGCATCTGGTCGACCGTGGAGGCGGTGAACAGGCTGCGGGTGCGCAGGGCGCCGAGCAGGACCTGCGGGTAGAGGCCGCCGGCCACGGTGTGCACGTTGGGGTTGCCGAGGACCACGCCCACGGCGTCCGGGCCGTACCGCTCCGCCACCGGGCGCAGGCCCGCGGCGACCGCGTCGAAGGCCTCCTCCCAGGTGGCCTCGCGCAGGCTGCCGTTCTCCCGGACGAGCGGGGTGCGCAGCCGGTCGGGGTCACCGTCGACGGCGCCGAAGGCGGCGCCCTTGGGGCAGATGAACCCCTTGCTGAACACGTCGTCCCGGTCACCGCGGGCGCCGGTGACGCGGGCGCCCTCGACGGTGAGGGTCAGCCCGCAGGTGGCCTCGCACAGGGGGCAGATTCGCAGGGCGGTGCGGGACACGGGTCCTCCCGGAGGGGTCGGCGACGGGGTCGCCCACGCACGTGCGGGCGGACCGGCTGCGCCGAGCATACCGACCGGTATGCACGGAGGGGAGGCCCTGCGCGGCCCCGCCTGCCCCGGCGGTCGTTCCGGCCCGGCACCGGCCGTGCGGGACGCTCCGGCCGGCCCCGGCTCAGTCCAGCACGCGTCCCAGGTACGACCGGAGCAGTTGCCGGGTCTCCGTGATGATCGCCTCGTCGCCCTGCGGATCGACCCGGAAGGCCAGCTGGACCAGGGTGTCGGCGCTCTCCACGGCGACCAGGAACACCCGCCGCAGGTCCGCGTCCGGGGTGCGGCCGACGTAGCCGGCGAGCAGGTCGGTGAGCCGGTCGGCGACCCGGGTGTTGGGCTCGGTGTGACGGGTGCCGACCGGTATCTGGTTGCCGAAGTCCACCAGGGAGAAACCGGGCGCCGTGCGCTTCATGCCCAGGTACTCGTCCAGGACGGCGTCCATGGCGGCCCGCCAGTCCCCCTCGCCGGCCTTCTTCAGCCGCCCGGTGACCCGCTCGACGTACCGTTCCAGGTTGCGCTGGGCGAGGGCGTCGGCCATCTGCCGCTTGTTGCCGAAGAAGCGGTAGACCGAGCCGATGGGCACGCCGGCGCGCTGGGCGACCGCGCGTGTGCTCAGGGCGTCGTAGCCGACCTCGTCGAGGAGTTCGGCGCAGGCGTCCAGGATCCTGGTCAGCCGTTCGGCGCTGCGCCGCTGGACGGGCGCGCGGCGGAGCGATGTCGCGTGGGGCACGGGCTTCATGATGCCTTTCCGCCGGGATCCGGTGAACCTCCCCCCACAGTACGGAGACAGGTGGCCCTTGCACTCATTCGCCGGCGGAGGCGGGATGCCGGTGCTCCTCCTCCGCCGAGGGGGGCGAGGGGCCGGCGACCGAGGTCCGCCGGGGGCGCAGGGTTGCGTGACCGCCGTCCGCCGATGGCGCAGGCCGCCGTCACCGCCGCCCGCCGGTGGCGCACGGTTCCGCGACCGCCGCCCGCCGGGGCGCAGGCCGCCGTCACCGCCGCCCGCCGGTGGCGCACGGTTCCGCGACCGCCGCCCGCCGGGGCGCAGGCTGCCGTCACCACCGTCCACCGGTGGCGCACGGTTCCCGTCACCGCCGCCCGCCGGGGGCGCGAGCCGCCCTGACCGCCGTCCGTCGGTGAGGGCGGCGCCGGCCGGCGCTCAGCCCCGGCCCGTCTCCGCGCCGGACACCGTGATGTCGGCCGTGCTCTGGACCGGCTTGCCGCGGACGGCCCACACCGTGCCGTCGTCGGCGTACAGGCGGACGGTGATCTGGTGGGTGCCGTGCGGGACGCGGCCGGCGGCCAGGTGGTACGTGGGGGCGCGCAGCCGTGCGACCCGGCGGCCGTCGACGAACAGGTGAGCCAGCCCCCGGCCGATGGCCGCCGCGGGCCGGGTACCGGGCGGGGAGAGCCGGAAGTGACGGAGGGTCAGCCGTACGTCCCAGCCGCCGGCCGAGTCCGGGGTGACCTCGAAGGCGACCTCGGGGGCGTTCAGCGGGGCCACCTCGCGCAGGTTCCGGCCGGTCTCGTCGGTGCCGTCCAGCACCTTCCCCACGGGTGACGGCGGGACGGTCGCCCCGCCGCGCGCCTCACCGCTGGTGCAGGCCGCCGCTCCGAGCGGCAGCAGGACGCCCACCGCGAGCGCGGCGAGGGCCCCACGCGTCCACTTCGTCCACGACATGACCGGGAGCGTAGAACAGCGCGGCGGCGCTCCGGATCCCCCTGAAGTCTGGTTCCAGCCCTACCCCGCAGGGAGGACGGCGACCCTCTTGCGCGGACCCCCGCTCATTCCTACGGTGATGCATAGGAATCGGGAGCACAAGGAGCGATCATGAGCGATGGGGGCACCTCCCGCGCGAGCGTGTTCGAGCGCGGGGGAGGACGCAAGACCGCCGAGGGGCTGGCGTATCTGACCGGGTTCGGCAACGAACACGCCTCGGAGGCGGTGCCGGGCGCCCTGCCCGAGGGCCGCAACTCGCCGCAGCGCGCGCCGCTGGGCCTGTACGCCGAGCAGCTGAGCGGTACGGCGTTCACCGAGCCGCGGGCGCACAACCGGCGCTCCTGGCTCTACCGCGTCCGCCCCTCGGCCGCCCATCCGGCGTTCACCCGCGCCGGCAACGGCGCGATCCGCACGGCGCCCTTCACCGAGGCGGTCCCCGACCCCAACCGGCTGCGCTGGAACCCGCTGCCGGAGCCCCCGGCCGGCACCGACTTCCTGGCCGGCCTGTGGACGCTGGGCGGCAACGGCGACGCGACCCAGCGCACCGGCATGGCCGTGCACCTGTACCACGCCAACGCCTCGATGGAACGGGTCTTCTCCGACGCCGACGGCGAGCTGCTGGTCGTGCCCGAGCGCGGCGGACTGCTGCTGCACACCGAGTTCGGCCGCCTCCACGCGGAGCCGGGCCATGTGGCGCTGATCCCCCGCGGAGTGCGCTTCCGTGTGGAGCTGCTCGACGAGTCGGCCCGGGGCTATGTGTGCGAGAACTATGGGGCGCCCTTCCGGCTGCCCGACCTGGGCCCGATCGGCGCCAACGGGCTCGCCAATCCCCGCGACTTCCGGGCTCCGGTGGCGGCGTACGAGGACGTCGAGGGGCCGGTGGAGGTGGTGAACAAGTTCTGCGGCAACCTCTGGACGGCGACCTACGACCACAGCCCCCTGGACGTGGTCGCCTGGCACGGCAACCATGTGCCGTACGTCTACGACCTGCGCCGCTTCAATGTGATCGGCACCATCTCCTACGACCACCCGGACCCGTCCGTCTTCACGGTGCTGACCTCGCCGTCGGACACCCCGGGCCTGGCCGGCGTGGACTTCGTGGTCTTCGCGCCGCGCTGGCTGGTGGGCGAGGACACCTTCCGGCCGCCGTACTTCCACCGGAACGTGATGAGCGAGTACATGGGCCTGATCGAGGGCGCCTACGACGCCAAGGCGGAGGGCTTCGTGCCCGGCGGCGGCTCGCTGCACAACATGATGTCGGCGCACGGGCCGGACCGGGAGACGTTCGACCGGGCGAGCGCGGCCGAACTGGGGCCGCAGAAGATCGACGACGGACTGGCGTTCATGTTCGAGACCCGCTGGCCGGTGACCCTCACCCCGCAGGCGGCGGGCGCCGACCACCTCCAGCAGCACTACGACGACGTGTGGCGGGGACTGGAGCGGCACTTCCGGGGGTGACCGCCGCCGTTGCGCCGAACGTTCTCCGCCAGGTACGGATAGCCGCGTGACCTCCTTCGCCCCGGATTCGATCGTCCTGAACCGCAAGCTGCCGCTGTGGTACCAGGTGTCGCAGTCGCTGCGCGCCTCGATACTGGGCCGCTCCCCCGAGGCCCCGCTGCGCCTGCCCACCGAGGAGCGGCTGGCGGAGCACTACGGGGTGAGCGTGCTGACCATGCGGCAGGCACTGAAGGAACTGGAGGACGAGGGTCTGATCAGCCGGCACCGGCGGCGCGGCACGTTCATCGAGCCCGCGGCGCGGCGCGGGGCCCCGGTCCGGCTGCTGGGCTCGGTGGACGCGATCGTGGCCCAGCAGTCCGGGATGACGACGGAACTGCTCGGCCACGGCAGCGTGCCGGTGCCCGCCGGGCTCGCCGAGCACTTCCCGGATCTCGCGGAGGTGGCCGCGTACCACCGGCTGCGCAGCGACGAGAAGACCGGTGAGCCGACCAACCACGCCGTCAACCACATCCGCCCCGAACTGGCCGAGGGCATCGACCCGGACGACCTGGTCCGCTGGCCGATGACCAAGGTGCTGCGGGACGTGGTGAAAGCGGACATCAGCCGGATCACGGACACCGTGGAGGCCCGGCTCGCCGACCCGGAGACGGCCCGGCTGCTCGAAGTGCCGCTGCTCAGCCCGATCCTGCACTACACCGGGGTGACCTACGACAGCGAGGGGCGGGTGCTGGACGTGGCGGTCATCCACTACCGGGGCGACCGCTTCTCGTTCACCGTCACGCTCGACGCGTAGGCGCTCCGCCGGCTCGGCCGGGCGGGGCCGTCCGTCGTCCGCGGGGCCCCTCGCGGTGGGTCGCGCCGTTCCTCGTGCCCCTCCGGGGCGCCACCCGCTGTCGTAGCATGCCGTGCGTGACGCACGACGACGCTCCGCTGCTGGCGGACCTCATGCCGTGGTCCGTCGCACCGTTGCGGCCGGGCCGCTCCTGGCCGACGGCACCGGACCCGGCCTCGCTCAGGGCCCGCTGGGACGCGTTGCTGAAGGCGGGAGGCGCGGACCGGGAGGCGCTGTTCGAGCCCACCCGCGCCCGCACGCTCCAGTCGGCGGTGGGCCAGCTGCCCGGTTCCCCCGCCGGCACCGAGCGGCTCGCGCGCGCCGCGGGGCCCTGCCCGGAACCGGTGCGGGTGCTGGCCGCTCCCTTCGACGAGCAGTGGCTGATCCCGGACCACCGGCTGATCGACACGGCCCGCCCGGAGCTGTGGCGGGTGGCGGACGCGCACCAGGTGTTCACGGTCGAGACGGGCGACGCCGGCGTCCCGCTGCTGGCGACCGCGCTGCTGCCCACCCTGCGCCCGGGCCGCGTCCGCCCGCTCTACCGCCGCCCCGGCGGCACGGAACCGAACCTCGCCCCCGGCCTGCTGGACCACCTGGCGGCCCGGCTGGGCACGCGGCCCTCGGCACCGGACGTGCTGGCCTGGATCCTGATGGCGGCCGGCCCCGGCCTCGCCGTCCCGCTCACCGACGACCCCGGCCTGTGGGCGTCCGGCGTGGAGAGCGGCCGCCGGGCACTGTGGCTGATGCGCCGGGACGGCGAGCGCCCCAGGCTGCCGGGCGGGCGGCGCCCGTACGTCCGCGCGCCCCTGCCGGGCCGTCCGCTCACCGTGCACTACGACCGCGACGAGGAGACCCTGCACCTGGACGACGGCCGTATCTCGCCCGTCCCGCCCGAGGCCTGGGACTACGAGGTGGCCGGGGTGCGGGTGCTGGAGAACTGGTTCGCGGCGCGCACCGCGCCCGGGGAGCCGGGCACGCTCGCCGCGATCCGTCCCGCGGTCTGGCCGCAGGCCTGGACGTCGGAGCTGCTGGAGCTGATCACGGTCCTCGCCCTGCTGGCGGAACTGCGCTCGACGCGGGACGAGATGAAGGTGACGTCACCGGTCACGGCGGCCGAGCTGCGCGAGGCGGGCGTACTGCCGGTGCCGGAGTCCTCCCGCCGCCCCGCCTCGGTCCTCGACCACCACGAGGAAGGCCCGGACGGGCAGTTCGCACTGCTCTAGCCACCGTCACCGACCGTCCCCGATCCGGCACCGCGCAGGCGGGAGCGCGACGGCACCCCCGGCACCTGCGGACGACGAGCCACCCCGCCCCTACCGCGCCCCCCAGGGGGCGCGAGGAACGGCGCGACCGGCCACCCACGGTCCGCAGCCGCCACGCCCGCCCGGCTAGCGCGGCGCGAACGCGTCGAGGACCCGCTCCACCATCCGCTCGAACACCGCCTCCAGATCGATCGGCCCCGAGTCCTCCGCGAACGCCGCCGCCATGCGCGGATAGGCGCCGGATGCGATCTGGCGGCCCAGGTACGCGGTGCGGACCGCGTTCTCCTCGTCCTGCGACCACGGCAGGGCCCGCACCCGCTCGGCGGTGTCGAGTTCGTTGCGGACGTAGGCCGTGACCATGCCGTTCAGCATCGCGATGAACTCCATCTTGGTGCCGTACGCGGCCTCCAGCGGGTCCAGGCAGGCCAGGCAGTGCTCCAGGTAGCGCAGGGCGTGCGGGCTGAAGCCGTAGACGGGGGACATCAGGCGCGGCAGCCACGGATGCCGGCGCATCAGCTCACGGGTCTGGCGGGCCACCCGGCGCATGTCGCCGCGCCAGTCGCCGCCGGGCTCCCACAGCTCGTGCTCCGCGCCGACGGCGTCCACCATCAGCTCGTACAGGTCCTCCTTGCGGGGGACGTAGTTGTACAGCGACATGGTGCCGCAGCCCAGCTCGGCCGCGACGTGCCGCATGGACACCGCGTCGAGCCCTCGCGCGTCGGCGATCCGGACGGCGGCGGCGGCGATGTCGTCGCGCGTGTACGCCGGTTTCGGACCGCGGCCGGTGCGCTCGGGGCGCGCCCAGATCACTTCGGGGACGGCCCCTCGGACTGCCATCGCTCATCACCTCGGTCACCATCGTAGTTACGTACGCCGTACGTAGTGCGGTACGGTGTCGGCATGACAACTACGTACGCCGTACTTAGTGAAGGTCTGGAGAAGCGCTTCGGGGCTGTGCGTGCCGTGCGCGGGCTCGATCTGGCCGTGGCCGAGGGCACGGTCTGCGGGCTGCTGGGCCCCAATGGGGCGGGGAAGACGACGGCGGTCCGGCTGCTGACCACGCTGCTGCGCCCGGACGGGGGCTCGGCGCGGATCGCCGGGCACGATCTCGTGCGGGAGGCGGCGGCCGTGCGGCGCCGGATCGCGGTCACCGGGCAGTACGCCTCCGTCGACGGGGACCTCACCGGCCGGCAGAACCTGCGGCTGTTCGCCCGGCTGCTCCGGGTGCGCGGACCGGCCGCCCGCGCCGACGAACTGCTGGAGCGCTTCGGGCTGACCGAGGCGGCGGACCGGAAGGCGGCGGCGTACTCGGGCGGCATGCGGCGCCGGCTGGACCTCGCCGCGAGCCTGCTGCGCCGTCCCGACGTGCTCTTCCTGGACGAGCCGACCACCGGGCTCGACCCGGCCAGCCGCGCCCGCATCTGGCAGGCGGTGCGCGAGCTGAAGGCGGACGGCACCACCGTGCTGCTGACCACCCAGTACCTGGAGGAGGCCGACCGGCTCGCCGACGACATCGCCCTGGTGGACCGGGGCCGGGTCGCCCACACCGGCTCGCCCGCCATGCTGAAGGCGCTCATCGGGTCCCATGTGGAGGCGGTGGTCGCGGACGCCGGCGCGCTGACCCGGGCGGCGGCCGTGCTCGACCGGCTGACCGGCAGGGAGCCCGTGTTCGACCGTGAGCGCCGTGCGGTCGGCGCGGTCACCACTGATCCGACGCTGACCCTGCCCCGCCTGGTGCGCGAACTCGACGCGGCCGGCGTGCCGTTGCTGGACGCCGGCATCCGGCCGCCCACCCTCGACGACGTCTTCCTGCGGCTCACCGGTGAGTCGGCCGGCCCTGAGGAGCGTGCCGCGTGAGCGCGTTGGCGTACGACGGACTGGCGATGGCGGGCCGGCAGCTGCGCCGGGTCCGCAACAACCCGGGCCTGGCGGTCCTGACCCAGCTGATGCCGGTCAACATGCTGCTGTTCTTCGGCTACGTGTTCGGCAGCGCCCTGGCGGTGCCCGGCCGCGAGTACCGCTCCTTCCTGGTGCCCGGGCTGCTCGTCGCCACGGCCGCCGGCGGACTGATGACCGGCATGTTCCAGGCCGCCCAGGACACCCACCGGGGGGTGACGGACCGGTTCCGCACGATGCCGGTGAGCCGGGCCGCCGTACCGCTCGGGCAAGCCGTCGCCGACCTGCTCGTCACGGCCGTCGGGACGGTGCCGCTGCTGCTGACCGGGCTCGCGGTGGGCTGGCGGATCGAGGGGTCCGCGGCCGAAGCGGCCGGTGCCGTGGGCCTGCTGCTGCTCTTCCGGTTCGCCTGCACCTGCGCCGGGATCCTGCTGGGCCTGCTGTCCCGCAGCGAGGAGGCCGCCGGGCAGCTCGGCGCCGCCTCCTTCGTGCTGCCGCTGCTGTCGAACGCGTACATCCCGACCGGCGACCTGCCCCACTGGCTGCGCGTGCTCGCCGAGTGGAACCCGATCAGCGCGGTGACCACCGCCCTGCGGGACCTCTTCGGCAACGCGCCCGTCCCGGAGGGCGCCGCCTGGCCGGTGGCCCACCCGGTCGCGGGGGCGCTGGCGTGGAGCCTCGCCCTGACCGCGCTGTTCCTGCCGCTGACCGTGCGCGGGTACGCGCGGGCCGAGTGAGTCCGCACTGCTGACAGAGCCGCCGGTCAGGGGAGATCATCCACCCCATGGATCACCTCCCGCTGCCGCTGGACGGCATCACCGTCGTCGCCGTCGAACAGGCCGTGTCAGCGCCCTTCGCGACCCGGCAGCTCGCCGACCTGGGGGCCAGGGTCATCAAGGTGGAGCGGGTCGACGGCGGCGACTTCGCGCGCGGCTACGACACCGCCGCCCGCGGCCTCGCCTCGCACTTCGTGTGGTGCAACCGCGGCAAGGAGTCCATCGCGCTGGACCTGAAGGACCCGCGCGGCCTGGACGTCGTACGGCGGCTGGTCGCGGACGCGGACGTGTTCGTGCAGAACCTCGCGCACGGCGCGGCGGCCCGGCTCGGCCTGGACGCGGCCACCCTGTGCGCCGCGCACCCGCGGCTGATCGCCGTGGACATCTCGGGCTACGGCGGCTCGGGACCGTACACGGACAAGCGGGCGTACGACATGCTCGTGCAGTGCGAGGCGGGGCTGGTGTCGGTGACCGGGACGCCCGGGCAGCCGGTGAAGGCGGGCATCCCGGCGGCGGACATCGCGGCGGCCATGTACGCCTTCTCCGGGGTGCTGGCCGCGCTCGTGCGGCGCGGGACGACCGGGCGGGGCGGGCCGGTGGAGGTGTCCATGCTGGAGGCGCTCGCCGAGTGGATGGGCCATCCGCTGCACCACGCGCTGCACGGCGGTGAGCCGCCGGCCCGCACCGGACTCGCGCACGCCGTGATCGCGCCGTACGACGCCTATCCGACGGCGGACGGCGGACGAGTGCTGCTGTCGGTGCAGAACGACCGGGAGTGGCGGCGGCTGGCCGAACAGGTCCTGGGGCGCCCGGACCTGGCCACCGACCCTGCGTACGCGACCAATGCCGCGCGGGTGGCGCACCGCGAGGAGACCGACGCCCTGGTGGCGGGGGCGCTGGCGGTGCTGGACGCCGGGGAGGCGCTGGCCCGGCTGGAGAAGGCGGGCATCGCCTGCGCCCGGCTGCGGGATCTGCACGAACTGGCGGAGCATCCGCAGCTGGCGGCCCGGGAGCGGTGGCGTCAGGTGGGGTCGCCGGCCGGGCCGCTGAAGGCGCTGCTGCCCCCCATCACGCTGCCGAGCGGGGACGAGGCACGGATGGGTGACGTGCCCGCTCTCGGACAGCACACCGGAGCGCTGCTGCGTGCCGTGGGGATGACGGACGACGAGATCGCAGCGCTGCGCCGGGACGGTGTGGCGGCCTGAGCGCGGGCACCCCTGCTCGGGTCGGGGCCCTGCGGTGCGGTCAGTGACCGCCGAACAGCGACCGGCGCAGCCGGCGCAGCGGCGCGAAGAGGGAGACGCGGCCGATCCGCGTGCCCCGGTCACTGCGCTGGTGCACGGAGTCGCGCGCCGTCAGCTCCCGCATCAGCGAGGTCGCCTCGACCGTCTCCCGCTGCGGTATGGCGGGACCCGCCAGCACCGACAGATGGCGGTCGAGCCGCGAACTGGTCGCACTGCTCCCGCAGGTGATCGCAGGGACCCTGGCCCTGCTGCGCACTGTTATCTGCTCCATGTCACTCCCCACCCGTACGAGTCCACCCGGCCCGGGCAGGGTAACCCTATCGCCCCGGTGAGGCACGCGTGTATCTCGGCCACAGGATTCACCTTCCCCGTAAGGTGGTTGATCATCCGCCTTTGACTACTCTCCGAATCCGACCGATTTCAGGGTGAGTTGGACAATGGGCTGACCAGTGGGTTGAGCTGACCCACCGTCAGGCTCGACGGTCACGGCGAGTGACGTCGAGGCGGCGTCGAGACCCTTGGCGACCAAGGGCGTGTCGCCCGCCAGGAGCCCCAGGGAGCGCGGTCGCACCCGGGGACGCATGAGCCAGAGCTGGTGCACGCGCCCGCCGGACGGGGTGCCGTATCCGCTGAGGGTGACGACGGCTTCCCGCTCGGAGGCGGAAGCGATTACTCCGATACCGCGGCCGCGCGCGTCCCCGCCGCTCACCGCGCGGGCGTCCGGAGCGGCCAGAACGTGGGCGATCTCACGTGCCCGGACCCGCTCGGCGGCCAGCCGGTCCTCGGTGCGATGGGCCTGGACCGCGAAGAGGGAGGCGACGACGAGCGCCGCGGCGGCCGTGACCGTGGCGAACGGGACGAGGAGGGGGCGGCGCGTGCGGGACGCACGGGCACGGCCCGGCGGGGGCTGGGCGCCCCAGACGTGCGGCGGCAGCCGGGGCGTCCGCTCCCGGGCGCCCGCGCGGCCGCGCGCCGGCTCCTGCCGGGTGGTGCGGACGGCGGCCAGGACCCGGTCGCGCAGGGCGGCGGGCGCCGGGGCCGCCGTCGACCAGGCGAGGCGGACCGCGTCCTCGGCCAGCTCCCGCACGTCGGCGGCGCACCGGTCGCAGCCCGCCAGGTGCTTCTCGAAGCGGCGGCGCTCGCCCGGCTCCAGCGCGTCGAGCGCGTAGGGCGCGGCGAGGGAGTGCCGGTCCTCGCGGCGCAGCAGCGTGCCGAGGATGCTCATGCGGCGCCTCCCAGGCACTGGCGCAGCCGGGTGAGTCCGTCGCGCATCCGCGTCTTGACCGTGCCGAGCGGCAGCGCGAGCCGCTCGGCCACCTCACGGTAGGTGTATCCGTCGTAGTAGGCCAGGGTCACCGACTGGCGCTGCAGGGCCGTGAGCCGGTTCAGGCAGCGGCGCACCCACTCGCGTTCCAGGCCGGCCTCGACCTCCTCGGCGACCTGGTCGAACGCGGGCTCCCCGGCGCGCAGGGCCTCGCGCTGCTCGCGTTCGCCGGCCGCGCGGGCACTGCGCACCCGGTCGACGGCGCGGCGGTGGGCGAGGGTGAGGATCCAGGACAGGGCGCTGCCCCGCGCGGGGTCGAACCGAGCGGCGGAGCGCCACAGTTCGAGCAGCACCTCCTGGGCGACCTCCTCGGACTGTGCGGGGTCCCGCACCACCCGTCGCACCAGGCCGAACACCGGCCCGGAGACCAGCCCGTACAGCTCCTCGAACGCCCTGTGGTCGCCGCCGGCCACGAGCACCAGCAGCTCGTCCGCCTGTGTGCGGGTCCCCTCTCCGTGGCCGCAGCCGGCTCTTCCTCGCGCACCGCGCATCCGCACCGTGACACACCTCCCCGAGGGGGTACGGATCAGCGGGCCGAAAACGCGGGTCCGGGAGCGGCGAAAAGTTTTTCCCGTCCGGCCAATCCGCTTCGCGTCCCCGCTCCGTATACCCGTCCGTCAAAGGCAAGTCGGCACTGAGGACGGACGGCATGACACCTCTCTTCTCCCGGGGCGCCCTCGCCAGCAGGGCACACTCCGGGCGCGGCACCGGACGCACGGGCCTGGTCACGCTCATCTGCGGGGCGCTGGCCGCCGGAGGGCTCACGGCCGCCGGCGTCGCGACGCTGGAACCCGGGACGGCCGCCGCCTCCTCCCACCGGGAGGCCCCGCTGATCTCGGGCACCCCGCAGTACGACAACACGGACCTGTACGCGTTCGTCAGCCCGGACAAGCCCGACACGACGACGATCGTGGCGAACTGGATCCCCTTCGAGGAGCCGGCCGGCGGACCGAACTTCTACACGTTCGCCGACGACGCCCAGTACGACCTCCACATCGACAACAACGGTGACGCGCAGGGCGACCTGGTCTTCCGCTACACCTTCAGGACCCGTACGAAGAACGGGAACACGTTCCTGTACAACACCGGCCCGGTCACCAGCCTGGACGACCCCGACCTCAACGTCACCCAGACCTACGACATCGATCTCATCAGGCTCCGGGGCGGGCACGAGACGTCGAGGACCAAGCTGGCCGACGACGTGCCGGTGGCGCCGTCGAACGTCGGCAAGGCGTCCATGCCGGACTACGGCAAGCTGCGCGCGCAGGCGGTGTACAGGACGGCGGGCGGCGCGGCGACCTTCGCCGGGCAGGCCGACGACCCGTTCTTCCTGGACCTGCGCGTCTTCGACCTGCTGTACGGCGGGAACCTCACCGAGGTCGGGCGGGACACCCTCAAGGGCTACAACGTCAACACCCTCGCCCTCCAGGTGCCGAACGAGCTGATCCGCGAGTCCGCCCGCCAGCCGGTCGTCGGCCTGTGGTCCACCACCCGGCGCCGCAACGCGCAGGGCTACTACAGCCAGGTCTCGCGCCTCGGGAACCCGCTGGTCAACGAGGTCGTCAACCCGCAGAAGGACAAGGACAGGTTCAACGCCTCCCAGCCCGCGTACGACGCGCAGTTCCTGAAGAACGTCACCAACCCGGAGCTGCCGAAGCTCATCGAGTCGATCTACAAGATCAAGGCACCCGCCGAGCCGCGCAACGACCTGGTCGACGTCTTCCTCAAGGGCGTCAAGGGCCTCAACCAGCCGCCGGACGTGCGGCCCGCGGAGGAGCTGCGGCTGAACACCTCCGTCCAGCCGAGCACGCACCCGAAGCGGCTGGGGGTGCTGGACGGTGACAACGCGGGCTTCCCGAACGGCCGCCGGCTCACCGACGACGTCGTCGACGCGGCCCTCCAGGTGGTCGAGGGCGAACTGGTCGGCGCCAAGAACGACCTGGGCGACGCGGTCGACAGGAACGACAAGGAGTTCGAGAACTCCTTCCCCTACGTCGCCCAGCCCACGTCCGGCTCGCGCGGCCCGCTCGCCAAGGGCACGACGGCGGGGACGGACGTGCGCAGCCGGCTCGGGGACGCCCTCCAGCCGGCCGGGGCCTCCGGCGGCTCCGGCGACACCGTGCTGATCGCCGCGTCGGCGGCATCCGGTGCGGCCGGGATCCTGCTGGCCGGCAGCGCCCTCGCCTGGTGGCGCCGGCGCGTGCGGCGCCCGTACTGACCCGCACTCACCCAGACCGGCGCGGCCCGTGTTCCTCTCCCCCCACGGCGGGCCGCGCCTCCCACACGACCGACGGAGGAGAACGCATGGGCCCGCGCGGGCAGGACGACGAGCAGGACGGGCAGCGGGTGGTGCAGCGGGACCACGAGCGGGACGTGCGGAGGGCGGAGGGTGCCCAGGAGCACGGACCGGGCACGGGCGATGAGCGGGGCGCCGCCGTCCGGCGGGTCGGTGCTGCCGGGCGGCTGTGGCAAGGCAGGGCCCGGCTCACGCTCGGCGCCGCCCTGCTGGCGGTCGCGCTGACCGGTGGGGCCGTCGCGCTCGGTGCGGACCGGGCGCCGGCAGCGGCGCCGGTCTCCGCCGGTGCCGTCGACCCCGGCGTCCTCGGCGGCGGCGATCTGGACGCGGGCGTCACCGCGCTCCAGAGGCACCTGCGGTCCCAGCCGAGGGACGCCGGAGGCTGGGCCACCCTCGGTCTGGCCTACGTCGAGCAGGCGCGGACCAAGGGCGACCCGTCCCGCTACCCGCGGGCGGAACAGGCGCTGCGGCGGTCCCTGTCGCTGGCGCCGGGCGGCGACCAGGCCCTGGCCGGCCGCGCCGCCCTCGCCGCCGCCCGGCACGACTTCGAGGACGCCCTCGCCTTCGCGGACGCGGCCCTGCGCCGGAATCCGTACAGCGAACGCGCGCTGTCCTCCCGGATCGACGCCCTGGTCGAGCTCGGCCGGTACACCGACGCCGCCGGGGCCGCGAAGACCGCCGACGCGCGCAAGCCGGGCGTACCGGTGTTCACCCGGTACGCGTACGTGCGCGAGCTGCGCGGGGACGTGACCACGGCACGCCGGGTCCTCCGGCAGGCGCTGTCCGCCGCCGGTTCGCCGGGCGACACGGCGTACGTGGCCACACAGCTCGGCCAACTCGCCTGGAACCAGGGGGACTACAAGGCGGCACTCAGCTGCTACGCCCGCGCCCTGGCCGCCGACGACGGCTACCTGCCGGCGCTGGAGGGCCGGGCCCGCGCGCGGGCGGCGAGCGGTGACCGGGCCGGGGCGGTCACGGACATGGAGACGGTGGTCGCCCGCTCCCCGCTGCCCGGCCCGCTGGTCGCACTCGGCGAGCTGTACGAGGCGCGCGGCGCGGCCGGCGACCGGGCGCGGGCCCGGCGGCAGTACGCGCTGGTCGACGCCTGGACGGCGCTGGCCCGCGCCAACGGCGTCAACGCCGACCTGGACACCGCGCTGGCCGCGGCCGACCACGGCGACAAGCGGGCCGCCCTGCGCGCGGCCCGCGCCGAATGGGCCCGCCGGCACACCGTGCACACCGCCGACGCCCTCGCCTGGGCGCTGCACGTCAACGGCCACGACACCGAGGCCCTGCCCTACGCCCGCCGGGCCGGCGCCACCGGCTACCGCAACGCCGCCTTCCGCTACCACCGGGGCGTGATCGAGCTGGCCACCGGCCACCGGGCCGCCGGCCGGGCCTCGCTCGCCTCGGCCCTGGAACTGAACCCCGGCTTCTCCCCGCTGGGTGCGGCACGGGCCCGCACCGCGCTGGAGGGGGCCGAGTGACACCACGGCCCCGCCCCGTCGCACCACGCCCCGCCGCACCACGTGGACGCCCGGCCGGGCCGCGTCCGCGCCGGGGGGCACCGCGTCCGCTGTGCGTCCTGGTCGCCGTGTGCGCCCTGGCACTCGTGCCGGCCGGCGCCGCGCACGCGCACCCCCTCGGCAACTTCACCGTCAACCGCTACGACGGCCTGGTCGTCGCTCCCGGACAGCTCCGCGTGGACCATGTGGAGGACCTCGCCGAGATCCCGGCGACCCAGGCCGGGGCCGACATCGAGCGGCTGGGACTGGGCGCGTGGGCCCGGCAGCGGTGCGCACGGGCGGCCGCCGGCAGCGGCCTGCGGGTCGACGGGCGTACGACCGCCCTCACGGCCGTCCGCGGCAGCGCGCGCACGCGTCCCGGCCAGGCCGGCCTCGACACCCTGCGCGTGGAGTGCCGGCTGACCGCCCCGCTGCCCCGCGCGGGAGCCGTCACCCTCGGCTTCCGGGGCGCGAGGGCCGCCGGCGGGCCCGGCTGGCGGGAGATCACGGCGCGGGGCGACCGCATGACGCTCACCTCGACCGACGTGCCGAAGGAGTCGGTGTCCCGGGAACTGACCTCCTACCCCCAGGACCTGCTGTCCTCCCCCGCCGACACCGGATCGGCCGCGCTGCGGGTGCGGCCCGGCGGTCCGGCGCTCGCGGCGGACGCGCGGCGGCGGGCGGCCCCGGGTGCCGGTGTGCTCCCCCGGGGTGCCGACCGCTGGACCCGGGCCCTGGAGGACCTCGTGGCCCGGCAGGACCTCACCGCCGGCTTCGCCGCCCTCGCCCTGCTCGTCGCCGTCGCCCTGGGCGCGCTGCACGCGCTGGCGCCGGGCCACGGCAAGACCCTGATGGCCGCGACGGCGGCGGCGCGCGGGGGCCGGGCCCGGCCACGGGACGTGCTGCCGATGGCCGCCTCGGTCACCGTGACCCACACCCTCGGCGTGGTCGCCCTGGGCCTGCTGGTCACGGCCGGTTCGGCGGCCGCGCCGGCGGTGATCTCCTGGCTGGGCCTCGCCGGTGGCGTCCTGGTGCTGGTGGCGGGCGTCACCCTCGTCCGCCGTGCCTGGCGCGACCGTGCGCGGGCGATCACGGTGGCCCAGGACGTGGTGGAGCGACGGGAGTTGGCGACTGTGGGCGGCGGACACAGCGCCGCCCTCCAGCATCACCACCACGACGGTGTGGAACACGCCCATGGGGACGACGCACACCCTCACTCGCACAGCCACGGGGGGCACAGCCACGGCGGGCACACGCACAGCCACGGCGGCCACACCCACACCCACCCCACCGTGCCCACACTCCGCGGCACGATCCTGCTCGGGTTCGCCGGCGGGCTGGTGCCCAGCCCGTCCGCCGTGGTCGTCCTGGTCGGCGCCGCCGCGCTCGGCAAGGCCTGGTTCGGCCTGCTGCTCGTCGTGGCGTACGGAGCCGGTCTCGCGCTGACGCTCACCGCCGCCGGGTGCGCCGTCGTACGGCTGGGCGCGGGGGCGGTACGGGTGCTGGAGCGGCGCCCGCGCTGGAGCGCCCACCCGGTGGCCGTCCTGGCGCGCCGGGCCCTGCCGCTCGGGTCGGCCCTGGTCGTGCTGGCGCTGGGCGTGGGACTGGTGCTCAAGGGGGCCGTGGCCGCGCTGGGCTGAGCCGCTTCGGATGCGCCGTTCCCGGCGGGCGTACGAGGGCGGCGGAGACCCCGTCGTCCGGGACCCCCGCCTCACCTTCGTGCTCACCCGGAGAACTTCACCCTGCCGGGTGAGCCCGGACGGGTCATGCCGCGTTGTTCAGCACCGGCAGGTAGCCGCCGGACTGGCCGGACGCGGTCGGGTGGTACGACACGCCGATGTCGAGCCAGTTGACGCTGTGCAGCCAGGAGTCGCCGGAGCAGATCTCGTGGCCGGAGAACGTGGTGCGGACGTCGCCGAAGACGAAGTTGTGGGCGGTGGCGCGGGCCTTGATGGTGTTGTCCATGTAGTCGGCGGCGTCGTTGATCGCGGAGCGCTTGGTCTCGGAGAGGCCGAGGCAGGTCTGGCCGAGCAGGTAGAAGCGGGGGTAGCCGATGACGACCACCCGGGCGGACGGGGCTTTGGCGCTGATCGCGTTGTAGACGGTGTCCAGCTTGCCGGGGAGCGTGTTGGCGACGTACGCCCTGGCGGTGTTGATGCGGGACAGGCACGTGCTGTCCGAGCTGGTCACGCAGGTGGTCATCACGTCGGCGAAACCGGCGTCGTTGCCGCCGATGGTGAGGGACACCAGTGAGGTGGAGGAGTTCAGCGAGCCGAGCTGGCCCGCGAGCACGTCGTCCGTCTTCGCGCCGGAACAGGCGTTGAAGGCGAACGAGGAGGGGCTGTGGGCGGCGTTCCACAGGTAGGGGTAGGCCTTCGTGCTGCGGTCGCAGTCGCCGCTCGAGCTGATGTAACTGCCGGCGCCCACCCCGGAGGAGTAGGAGTCGCCGAGTGCGACGTAGCCGCCGGTCACGGCGGTCGAGGACGCCTGCGCCGAAGCGGCCCCGGTGAGACCGAGGCCGGCGGCGAGGAGGAGCGAGGTCACGAATCCGGTAAGTCGGGAACGTCTCATGGAACCTCCCTTTAGCAGGATGTCTGCCAGCAACTGTGGTAGCAGCTACGCGTGTTGACCGGAAGTGTTCATGCCAAAATAGTCGCCATCTCGACAGGATCGGCCCAGGACGTTCACCGCTCGTCTCTTGCGCATGCCCGCCCCGTCGGCCGACCGCCCGTCAGCGCCGGGACGAGGGACGGGAAATGCCGTGCGCGGGCCCCCTCCGTGACGGATCATGGCGGCATGTCTGCCAACCCACACGACGCTCTGCCGATCCGGCTCCACGTCGACGACTCCGACTCGCCGTCCGACGTCGTCGACGCGCTGTTCCTCGGCCGCTTCGCGACGGGCGAGCAGCCGTACTCGCACGCCGTGAACCTCGACCGGGTGCGCTCGGGCGCGACCCTGCTGCCGGAGGGCGCCCGCGTGCTGCGGATGGCCCGCGACGACGACCGCAGCGCGACCCTCGCCGAGGGGGACGGCTGGACGCTGCTCGTCTCCCGCTGGAACCGGGGCGCGGACGTCACCGTCACCGCGACCAGTGCCGAACTGGCCGAGCGAATCCTCGGACAGGCCACGGACGGCGCGGCCGACGAGCCGGAACCCCAGCCGGAGAACGTGACGATGGGGTTCTGGTACGTCTCCCCCAGGCGCGGCCCGCACCGCACCACCCGGCAGATCTCCGCCGGCACGTGGGACGAGGTCCGGCCCAACTACACGGCGCCGGTGGCGGACGCGATGGACCGTCTGATGAAGACGACCCCGGAGGACATCGCGGGCCGGCTGCTGCTGCTCCACGGCCCGCCCGGCACCGGCAAGACCTCGGCCCTGCGCACCCTCGCCCGCTCCTGGCGCGACTGGTGCCAGGTCGACTGCGTCCTGGACCCCGAGCGGCTCTTCTCCGACGTCGGCTATCTGATGGACATCGCCATCGGGGAGGACGACGGCGCGGGCAAGGGCCGTTGGCGCCTGCTGCTGCTGGAGGACTGCGACGAGCTGATCCGGGGCGAGGCCCGGCACACGGCGGGCCAGGCCCTGTCCCGGCTGCTGAACCTCACCGACGGCCTGCTCGGCCAGGGCCGCAACGTCCTGGTCGGCGTCACCACCAACGAGGACCTGGAGCGGCTGCACCCGGCCGTGGTCCGCCCCGGCCGCTGCCTGGCCCGCATCGAGGTCGGCCCGCTGACCCGCCCGGAGGCGGTGAAGTGGCTCGGCACCGAGGAGGGCGTCGGCCGGGACGGCGCGACCCTCGCCGAGCTGTACGCGCTGCGCCGGGGCACCGCGCCGACCTCGGTGCCGGGGGCCCGGGAGGGCGCGGACGCGGGCCTGTACCTCTAGTGCTTTGATGAGGGTATGACCCTGTTCGTCGGCACGTCGGGGTGGCAGTACAAGGACTGGCGGGACCAGGTCTACCCGGCCGGGGTGCCGGCGCGGCTGTGGCTGGAGGAGTACACCCGGCTGTTCGCGACCGTGGAGCTCAACAACGCGTTCTACCGGCTGCCGTCGTACGACACCTTCGCCGCCTGGCGCGTCCGGGTGCCGCCGGACTTCGTGGTCGCGGTCAAGGCCAGCCGGTTTCTCACCCACATCAAGCGGCTCAGGGACCCCGAGGAGCCGGTGCACCGCCTGATGACCCACGCCGCGGGCCTCGGCGACCGCCTGGGCCCGGTCCTGCTCCAGCTCCCGCCCACCCTGCGCGCCGATCCGCCGCTGCTGGACGCCTGCCTGGCCTGTTTCCCGGCCGGTACGAGGGTCGCGGTGGAACCCCGCCACGACTCCTGGTGGACGGGCGAGGTGCGCGAGGTGCTGGCGTCCCGTGGCGCGGCCCTGTGCTGGGCGGACGTCCTGGCCCGCCCGGTCACCCCGCTGTGGCGCACCGCCGGCTGGGGCTACGTCCGCTTCCACCAGGGCCGCGCCCGGCCCTGGCCGCGCTACGGCCGCCGCTCGCTGGAGACCTGGGTGGACCGTGTCGCGACGACCTGGTCCGGCGCCGAGGACGTGTACGCGTACTTCAACAACGACCCCGGCGGCGCGGCGGTCCAGGACGCGGTGGCGTTCGCCCGGGCGGCGCGCCGGGCCGGCGTGACGGTGACGAGGACACCGGAGCCGGCGGGACTGGGCTGATCCCCCGCCCGGCCGGCACGTCGGCGCCGCTCACCCCTCCCGTCGCCCGTGCCCCTCCGTCCCCCCGCGCTCAGCCCTGCCCGTAGGCCGCCCGCAGGGCGTCCCGCACGGCACCCAGTGCCTCGTCCTCGGCGAGCCCGAGCCGCCGCACACGCTCGACGTACGCCTGGGCGGCCAGGGCGGCCTCCCGTACCGCGGCCGAGCCGGCGGCGGCCACGAACGTGCCGTTGCGCCCCCGCGTCTCGATCACCCCGTCGCCCTCCAGCGCCCGGTACGCCTTCGCCACCGTGTTCACCGCGAGTCCGAGGGACTCGGCCAGCCCCCGCACGGTCGGCAGCCGGTACCCCATTGGGAGCGCGCCGGACCGCGCCTGCTCGGAGATCTGCGCCCGGACCTGCTCGTACGGGGGCGCGCTGTCATCGATGCGGATCTTCAGGCTCACACGGGCGATTGTCCCGCACCCGCCGGAAAATGAGAGGCACCCGGTCCTCCCGGCCCGTACGGTGCCTCCTCATGACCGTCCTCGTGCGCCCCCTGCGCCCCGACGTCCCCGCGGACGCCGAGGGCTTCGCCCGCGTCCGCCGCCTCGCCCTGCCGTACATCCTGTTCACGCCGGACTCGGTCAGGCACACGGTGGTCCACACGCACCCGGACGCCCGCTTCCGGCCGCTCGTCGCGGAGGAGGACGGCGAGATCATCGGCACGGCACAGGTGCACCTGATCCCCGACAGCCCCGACCCGGGCCAGGGCGCCCTCAACGTCTACGTCCGCCCGGACCGGACCCGCCGCGGTGCCGGCCGGCTGCTGGTCCGGGCCGCCGAGGAGTACCTGGCGCGGGTGGGGGCGACCAGGCTGTTCGCCTGGGCCCTGGACGAGCCGGCCAACCAGGTCTTCGCCGAGCGGCGCGGCTACCGGCGGGGCCGTACCGCGCACTTCCTCCGCCTGGACCTGGCCGACGGCACGCTGCCGCCGCTCCCGGAGATCCCGCCCGGCGTCGAACTGCGCACGGCCGCCGACTTCGCGGACGACCCCCGGCCGCTGTTCGACCTGGACGCGGAGACGGTGCTCGACGAACCGGGCGACGTGGACTACGAGTTCACCGACTACGACGCCTGGCTCGCGCAGACCTGGAACCACCCGCTGCTGGACCGGGAGCTGACCACGACCGCCTGTGCCGACGGCCGTCCGGTCGCCTTCACCGTGGCCTACACCGACGGCGACGGCCGCTACTCCACGGCGATGACCGGCACCGCCCGCGCCCACCGCGGCCGCGGTCTGGCCAAGCTCGCCAAGGCCCACTCTCTGCACCGGGCCCGCGCCGCCGGTGTCACCGAGGCCTTCACGGGCAACGACACCGGCAACGCTCCCATGATCGCGGTCAACAAGTGGCTCGGGTACGAGGTCTGCGCGACGGAGGTGCGCTATGTCCGCGAACTCGGCTGAGCCGGCCCGGCTGGAGGTCGTCCTGGTCAAGGCGGGCCGTACGAAGATCCGTTACCCGGCGGAACTGCTCGGGGACGACGGCGACCGGATCGCCGTGCGCGCGCCCTGGGCGGGCTCGGGGGTGCGGGACTTCGGGTTCGTGCGGTTCGAGCCCGGTGACGTGTTCACCGAGTACTACTGGCGGGAGCGGTGGTACTCGGTGAAGGAGGTCCGCGCGGCGGACGGCTCGGTCAAGGGCTGGTACTGCGACATCACGCGTCCCGCGGTCCGCTCCGGCACGGAACTGGTCGTGGAGGATCTCGACCTGGACCTGTGGCGCTCCGCGGACGGGCGGGACGTACGGCGCCTGGACGAGGACGAGTTCGCCGCGAGCGGTCTCGCGGAGGCGGACCCGCGGGCCGCGGCCGCCGCGGTGGCGGCCCTCGACGCGCTTCAGGCGCTGGCGGTCCGCCCCGGCGGTTTCGCGGAACTGCTGGCCTGACCGCCGGCCCGGCTGCCCGGGGTCACACGGTGGCCACCACGGCGTACCGCTCGTCGTCCACGTCCTTGCCCCACAGCAGGGAGTCGCCGGACAGCGGCTCCACGCGCACGTCCCGGCTCAGCGGCTCCAGCAGGGCGGTGAGCCGGGCGGCCGGTACGCCGACCGGGCTGAGGGTCCCCCACACGCCCTCGACCAGCACGAACCGGCCCGCGCGGCGCAGCAGCTCCCGCCAGTGCCGCAGCGCCCCGGCCGGATCGGGCAGCGCCCACAGCACATGCCGTACGAGGACCACGTCGAAGCGCCGCTCCCCCACCGGCGGGGCCGCGGCGTCCCCGCACAGGATCGTCGCGCGGCGCCCGGCGAGCTTGGCCCGGGCCCGCTCGGCCATCGCCGGGGACCGGTCGACACCGGTCACCCGGTGCCCCTGTTCGGCGGCGAGGAGTGACAGGCTGCCGGTGCCGCAGCCGAGGTCGAGGACGTCCGCGGGGTGCCCGGGGAGCCAGCCGCGCAGCCGGTCCGCCCAGGCCGCGCGCACCTCGGGATCGCGCAGGCCGTGGTCGGGTTCGTCGTCGAAGGCGGCGGCCTGCGCATCCCAGTCCGCTTCCGGGGCAGCCGCACCCCTGTGCGCGTTCTCGCTCGTCATGCCCAGAGGGTGACACAGGCCACTGACAGCGCGGACGTGACAGCCGCCACTGACAAACCGGCACCGATGAGGAACTCTCGCCGAAAGCGTCTACCTCCGTGACAACACGGAACCCGGTAGGCACTGAAGGAGGCAGCCATGCGCCGTACGACCGTGCAGAAGCCCCTGAAGAGGACGGACAGCCGCCGGATCCGCGACGAGGCGGAGCAGCGCCCGGCGGGGCGCCCCGAGGTGCGCAAGGACATCGCCCGCACCTGGTGGCCCGACGGCTGACACGGCGCCGCGCGCCGTCTGCCTGAGCGCAGTCTGAGCGCTTCCTTAAGCGGACCATAAAGATCTCCCCCGCCCGCTCCCCGCGGGTGGTTCCACGGCTCCCCGGGGTTAGTTTCGGATCACCCCACGGGATCCGGGCCCGCCCCGCCACCGTTCGGAGGAGTTCCGCACGCTCGTACGCCGCGTGTCCGGCGGTCAGCGCCGGTGAGGGTTCCGGGGTCCGTCCGGCGGCTCAGGCCGGACAGACCCCGGCGCACCTCAGCTGAGGGCGGACGCACAGGTGGTGGCGGTGGCGTGGGCCGGGTCGAGCGCGTTGGCCACCTCGTGGAAGGCGATCCGGTCGGACAGGCCGATCGCGAGGTGCTCGGAGAGGTCGAGCGGGCACAGGTCCTGGAGCAGGACGTTGCGGACGCCGGACCCGCTCAGGTACTGGGTGCGCCAGGGGGTGACCACCTCGTCGTACTGGCTGGCGATGACCGTGTAGCGCACTCCGGGAACGGTGTCGCCGCCCGCGTTGAGCCTGGTGAGGAAGGCGGAGCCGGTGATCTGGTCGGCGAGGCCGGGGGTGGTGGCCTTGAGCAGGTCCTCGGCGCCGGGGAAGTACGGCAGCAGGTGGGTGAGGCCGTCCAGGTCGGTGCCGTGGTTGTCGGGGGCGATGCCGACGAGGGCGTTCACCTTGGCGGCTCCGCCGAGGAACTTCAGGTAGTAGCGGGGCATCATGCCGCCCTGGGAGTGGCCGACCAGGTCGGCCTTGGCGGCTCCGGTCGCGGCGAGCACCTTGTCGACGAAGGCGGCCAGTTGTCCGGCCGACGCGTCGATGGGGCCGAGGCCGTGGAAGAGGGGGACGCCGGGCAGTTGGCCGTAGTCGAGGGAGTAGACGCAGTATCCGCGGCTCTGCAGATAGGGGGCGAGGCCGAGCCAGTTGTCGACCGAGTTGCCCAGGGTGCCGTGGACGAGGACGACGGGGCGGGGGTGGGCGGCGGAGGGCCGGCAGGTGTAGTCGTTCCAGCCGGAGTGGGGGGCGTCGGAGGCGCTGGCGGTGGCGGCCGGCACGACGGCGACGGCGGCGGTGAGGAGCAGGGCGGCGAGGGGTCTCAGCGCGCGTTTCCAGGGCAGCATCGTGTGGTCTCCTTGCGGCTCACGGGAGGTGCACGGCCTAACCCTGTGATCCGGATCACGGGATGCTGTTCACTCGTCAAGTTACGGGCGAGTAGTGCACGTGTGAAGTTACGCGTCAGTAAAAACTCGCGGTGCTAACCGGGGATCTCCGCCGGGACGCCGGACGCGGCGTCACCAGGCCGGACGGATCGGCCCCCGGGGCGCGGCCCGCGCCAAGTGGCCCCGCGGCGCGCGCACATGGCCCTCACCCGGCAGAACCGCCACCCGGCCGGTGGCACTCGCCTCACGCCGCCGTGGGCCGACCGGGGGCGCACGCCAGGGCCAGCGTCCCCGGCACCACCGCCCGCGGCCCGAACTTCGCCCGCACCCGGTCCGCGACCTCCTCGACGCGGCGGACCTTCTCGTCCACGGGGTCGAAGGTGAGCTGGTGGGAGGCCTGGCCGGCGGAGGTCAGGCCCTCGGCGCGCAGGGCGAGCGCGCGGACCCGGGCGCGTTGCAGGCCGAGCGCCTCGTACATGCCGTAGGCCGCCCTGGTCAGGTCCGCGGAGTGCGCGGTCGGCTCCCGCAGGGTGCGGCTGCGGGTGGTCGAGGAGCGGTCGGCGTAGCGCACGGTGAGGGTCAGGGTGCGGCAGACCTTCTCCACCGCGCGCAGCCGGGAGCCGATTTCCTCGGCGGCCGACAGCAGCGCCCGGCGGTGCCGGCCGGGGTCCAACTCGTCGATGCCGAAGGCCCGTTCCGTCACCAGCGACCGCGAGACGGCGTTCGGGACGACCCGGCCGCGGTCGATGCCGCTCGCCTTCTCCCGCAGCTCCCGGCCCGCCTTGGCGCCGAGCAGCCGCTGGAGCGTGGACAGCGGCGCGGCGGCGACCCGGCCCAGGGTGTCCAGGCCGTACTCGTCCAGGGTGCGGGCGGTCGCCGCGCCGACGCCGGGCAGCGCGGCGACGGGCTTGCCGGCGAGGAACCCGGCGACCGCGTCCTCGGGCACCGCGCGGGTCACCCCGGGCCGGGCGTGGCGCAGTGCCACGCGGGCCAGCATCGGGCCCGGCCCGGCGCCGATCGCGCAGTCGACGCCGTACCGCGCGAGGGCCCGCACCCGGATCACCGAGGCCAGCTCCACCGCGCCGCGCCCGAAGTACCGCTCGGCGCCGCGCAGATCGGCCAGCGCCCCGTCCGGCGGCAGCGCCTCCACGACCGGCGTGAACTCCTCCAGCAGGCCGAGCAGTTCCGGCAGGGCGGCCTCGTGCGCCGGCGGCAGCTGGAAACGTACGCAGAGGATGGTCATCCCGCACTCCCCGGGCTCTGGTGCCACAACTTCCTCACCGACGCCGGCCCTTGCGCGGCGTCCTGGCCCGCGGGCCGCAGATCGGCCCAGGGGTGCATCTCGTACCCCGTGGGCATGCGGATCGTCCGGTCCGCCATCCGGTCACGGGCCGCGGAGCCGGCCGGCGCGGGCAGCCCCTCGGAACCGGCGAGCCGGGCCCGCAGCGGACCGCCGTCGCCCCCGTCCGGCGTGCCGTCCGCGCCGGACGGTCCGGCCAGCCGGGCCGCGACCCCGTCGAGTCCCTCCTCCTGGCGCACCTCCACCAGTTCGGCGAGGTTCCAGGCGGCGGAGCCCACCACGCTCAGGCTGCGCGGACCGCGCCGCTGCACCACTCCGCGCACCAGCAGCAGCCAGGAGTGGAAGACGGTGTGGGCGCAGGCGTCGTGCGAGTCGTCGAAGAAGGCCAGGTCCACCAGTCCCGTCCCGTCGTCCAGGGTGGAGAAGATGACCCGCTTGCCGGAGCGGATCGGCGGGGTCTGGGTGGCTGCCTTGGCGCCCGCGACCAGCACGGTCTCGCCGTGCCGGGCCTCGCGCAGCCGGCGCGCGGAGACCACGCCCAGCTCCTGGAGGAACTCCCGGTGGTCGTCCATCAGATTGCGCGAGGCGTCCATGGACAGCACGCCCAGCTCGGCGCTGAGCCGCTCCGCCGAGGTCAGGTCGGGCAGCCCGGCCGGCGCGGTCTTCCGTCCGCCGGCCAGAGGCAGCTGGCCACCGCCACCGCTCCGGGCGCCACGGTGCAGCTCGGTCAGGTGCAGTTGCAGATCGCGCCGGTTGGCGCCGAAGGCGTCCAGCGCGCCCACCTGCGCGAGCCGCCCGGCGAGCGGCCGGCTGGGCCGGGCCCGCTCCCAGAAGTCCACCAGCGAGGAGTACGGCTGCCCCTCCGCGATCCGTTCCGCCTCGGCCTCGCTGATGCCGTGGACGTCACGGAGCGCGAGCCGCAGCCCCCACGCCGCCGGTGATTCAGACACCAGTTCGATCCTGTGGGCGGCCCCGGAGACGTTCACGTCCAGCGGCAGGATCGGCACCCCGCGCCGCCGCGCGTCGGCCAGCAGCAGCCGCTTCGGGTACATCCCGGGGTCGTGCGTGAGCAGCCCGGCGTAGAAGGCGGCGGGGTGATGGGCCTTCAGCCACGCCGACTGGTAGGTGGGTACGGCGAAGGCGACGGCGTGCGCCTTGCAGAAGCCGTAGGACCCGAACGCCTCCACGATCTCCCAGGTCCGCCCGATCGTCTCCGCGTCGTACCCCTTGGCCGCCGCCCGCTGGGCGAACCACACCCTGATCCGCCCCTGCGACTCGGGATCGGACAGCCCGCGCCGCACCCGGTCGGCCTCGCCGCGCCCGCAGCCGGTCATGATCGAGACGATGTCGATGACCTGCTCGTGGAAGACGACGACCCCGTACGTCCCCTTCAGCGGCTCCTCCAGGTCCGGGTGCGGGTAGCGCACCGGCGCCCGCCCGTGCCGCGCCTCGATGAACGGCCGCACCATGTCGGCGGCGACCGGGCCGGGCCGGAACAGCGAGATGTCGACGACCAGGTCGTGGAAGCCGGCGGGCTGGAGCCGCCCCACCAGGTCCCGCTGCCCCGGCGACTCGATCTGGAAGCACCCGAGGGTCTCGGCGGACCGGATCAGCCGGTACGTCTCCGGGTCCCCCGGCTCCACCGCGTCCAGGTCGATCCGCTCCCCGCTCGCCCGCTCCACCTCGGCGACCGCGTGCGCCATCGCCGACTGCATCCGCACGCCCAGCACGTCCAGCTTGAGCAGCCCGAGGTCCTCCACGTCCTCCTTGTCGAACTGCGACATGGGCAGGCCCTCACCGCTGGTCGGCACCACGGGCGTACGGGCGAGCAGGGACGCGTCCGACAGCAGCACCCCGCACGGGTGCATGGCGGTCCCGCGCGGCAGGGCGTCGAGCGCCTCGACCAGTTCCCACAGCCTGCCGTACTTCTCCCCTTCCCGCTGGAGCTCCCCCGCCAGCCGCTTCAGCTCGGGCAGTTCCTCCAGCGCCGCGCGGGCGTCGCGCGCCCGGATGTGCGGGAAGGACTTGGCGATCCGGTCGATCTCGGCCGGGTCCATGGACAGCGCGGCGCCCACGTCCCGGATCGCGTGCCGGACCCGGTAGGTCTCCGGCATGGAGACGGTGGCGACCCGCTCGGTGCCGAACCGGCCGATGATCGCCCGGTAGACCTCCAGCCGGCGCGCGGACTCCACGTCGATGTCGATGTCCGGCAGCACCACCCGCTCCTTGGACAGGAAGCGTTCCATCAGCAGCCCGTGCTCGACCGGGTCGGCGTGCGCGATGCCGAGCAGGTGGTTGACGAGCGATCCGGCCCCGGAGCCGCGGGCGGCCACCCGGATCCCCCTCTCCCGGACGTCGTCGACCACCTGGGCCACCGTCAGGAAGTAGGAGGCGAAGCCGTGGTGGGCGATGATGTCCAGCTCCTGGTGCATCCGCTCCCAGTACGCGCGCCGCCCGCCGTACCCGAGCCGCAGCATCCCCTCCGCCGCCCGCGAGGCGAGCGCGCGCTGCGCGGTGCGCCGGCCGGCGCCGACGAGGTGCGCCTCGGGGAAGTGGACGGTGCCGATGCCGAGGTCGTCCTCGGGGTCCACGCGGCACTCGGCGGCCGTCGCCAGGGTCTGTTCCAGCAGCCGGTGGGCACTCTCCCGCCGGAACCCGGCGGCCTCCACGACCCGCTCGGCGACGCCCAGCATCGTCTGCGCGTCCTTCAGCCACGCCTCCCCGGAGTCCAGCTCGCCCCGGGGGTCGACCGGCACCAGCCGCCGCGCGGCGTCCAGCACGTCGGCGACCGGCCCCGCCCCGGGATCGGCGTACCGGACGGCGTTGCTGAGCACCGGCCGCACCCCCTGCTCGGCGGCGAACCCGACGGTGCGGGCCGCCAGCCGCAGGGAACCGGCCCCCGTGCCGGTACGGCCGTGCCAGACGGCCTCCAGGCGCAGCGCGTCGCCGTGGATCTCGCGCCACGCCGCGAGCAGTTCGGCCGCCCGGTCGGGCCGCCCGGCAGCGAGCGCGCGCCCCACGTCCGAACCCGGCCCGAGCAGCACCACCAGACCGTCGCCGTGCCGGCCCGCCCAGGGCAGCAGCGGAGAGCCCCCGCCCTCGTGCGCCGCCGTGACGAGCCGGCACAGGCCGGCCCACCCGCGGGCGCCGTCCCGGGCGAGGAAGGTCGCGCGGGGGGCCGACTCGTCCACGAAGGCGCCTCCGCGCACCGGCGTCCGCCGCCGGTCACGGCGTACGGACTCCGCCGTCGCCACGGCCAGGTCCACTCCGAACAGCGGACGGACGCCCGCGCCGGCGCAGGCCTTGGCGAAGCGCACCGCCCCGGCGAGGGTGTCGCGGTCGGTCAGGGCGAGGGTGTCCATCCCCCGCTCGGAGGCACGTTCGGCCAGCCGCTCCGGGTGGGACGCCCCGTACCGCAGGGAGAACCCGGAGACGGTGCGCAGATGCGCGAAGCCCGGCACGCACACCTCCCGCACTCGTGAGCCCCGAACGGCTCTCGAACATCAGTTCCCAGTTTCCCCACTCCCACCATACCCTCATTCCCGAACATGTGTACGACACTCGTTCGAGCGTCCCTCACCTGCGCAAACGCACCAGGAAGCCCCCGCGCGCCGTGTGCGCGCGGGGGCTTCCCGGTGTCGTCCGTCAGCGGAGAAGGGCCGTCAGAAGACGTGCACCCCGTAGGCGCTCAGCGCCTCGGTGACCGGCTGGAAGAAGGTCGTACCGCCGGAGGTGCAGTCACCGCTGCCGCCCGAGGTCAGACCGTAGGCCGTGGTGCCGCCGTACAGCGGGCCGCCGGAGTCGCCGGGCTCCGCGCAGACGGTGGTCTGGATCAGGCCGGAGACGATGTCGCCGCCGCCGTAGTTGACCGTGGCGTTGAGCGCGGTGACGCGGCCGCTGTGCGTGCCGGTCGTGGACCCGCGGCGGTAGACGGTCGTGCCCACGGAGGGCGTGGCCGCGCTGGTGATGTCCTGGCTGCCCACGGCGCCGGACTTGGCCACCGAGCTGTTGGTGTACCGCACGATGCCGTAGTCGTTGCCGGGGAAGCTGGAGCCGGCCGTGGTGCCGAGCGTCGTGCTGTGGGAGGAGTTCGACCACCAGGTGCCCGCGCCGTCGGTGCAGTGCCCGGCGGTCAGGAAGTAGTAGTTGCCGCTGGAGTCCTGCACGTTGAAGCCCAGCGAGCAGCGCCAGCTGCTCGCGTAGATGGCGTCGCCGCCGGAGATCAGCTTGTTGAACGTGCCCGGCGTGTGCTTGACGACCAGGGCGTCGGCGTTGGCGCCGGCCTGCTTCTTGATCTTGGCGATCTCGGCCTGGGACACCGTGCTGTCGACGGTGACGACGACGCGGCCGGTCTTGCTGTCCACCGCCCAGGCGGTGCCGGGGATGTCGGCCTGGCGGACGGAGTCGCTCGCCTTGGTGAGCTGGGTGGCGCTGAAGGTGTGGACGTCGCTGGCGTTCGCGGTGGGGGCGGCGAACGCGGCGGCGGCCAGGAAGCCGGTGGCCACGGCGGTCAGCCGGACCCGTCTCGCCGTACCGCCGCGGGGAGTGGTGCGCTTGATCCTCACTTGTCGTTCCCTCCAAGGGAAGTCGGGGGCCCGCGTGGGGTCGGGGCCCGTGAGGCGCAGCCAGGGGCTCGACCGGATTCGAATATGCATGCCCCTGACAAGCGCTGAGGGGGAGTATTCGGCCGAACGGCCGGTCGGCACAAGGGTGCCTTTCGGCCGTCGGACCCCTCCCCGCGTCCGGCCGGGCCGGCTACGCCGACCGGGACCGGCTCACGTGGCGCTCCCCCGCCTCGACCGCCACGTCCAGCGTGTTGCCGGGGGGCGGGAAGGGGCAGATGAAGTGGTCGGCGAAGGCGCACGGCGGGAGCTGGGCGCGGTTGAGGTCGACGGTCGTGCGCCCCTCGGCGTCCGGGGCCGGCGCGAACAGGAAGCGGAACCGGAAGCTCGTCCCGCCGCTGGTGGCGTCGGCGAACACCGCCCACAGCAGTCCGTCCCCCTGCCGCGCGACCTTCAGCGTCCGCTCCTTGCCGGCCAGGGTGAAGGTGAGTTCCCCGGCGAGGTCGAAGCCGCGCTCGCGGCCGTCCGCGTTGCCGAGCCGGACGGTCCGCGTGGCCTCGTAGGGCGTGAACCGCCCCGGCACCGACCAGCGAGGGTCGTAGGGCCCGGCCTCGATGCCCCGGAAGGCCTGCCGGGCGGCGGAGCCGGGGTCGTACACCCGCACTCCCCAGACGCCCTCGCGCACCAGCACGACCAGCCGCTTCTCGCCGAGCGCGACCCGTGCCCGCGCCTCCGGGCCGCGGTCGGCGGTCAGCTTGACCTCGCCCGCGAAGGGCCGGCCGTCCACGGTCAGGCCGTCGGTCCCGGCGGCGGTGAGCACCACCCCGCCCTCATCCGCCGCCCAGTTCCCGGGAATGTCCGGAATTCGACCATCCGGATAGTCCTCGATCCAGTGCGTCGCGGTCAGCGCGAGCGGCCCGTAGGGCGCCGAGACCCGCTCGACGCGCTGCTCGTGCCACTGCTTCCAGGCGTCGGACGCGTCCGTCGTCATGCCGTCGGTTCCTTTCATCGGTGATCGGCTTTCCCCTGCCAAAGGCACCGGCGAGGGCGGCCCGGGAGGGGAGCGGAGTGTGGAGGCTGACGTTCCGGCGTCCCCGGGAGGCTCTTGTGCGCCGGCCTGATGTCGGCCATGACGCTCATCGCGCGAGTTCCTTCACGAGTGAGCCGCTGAGGGAGGCCAGCACCGCCCGGGCGGTCGCGTCGTTCTGCCGGAACGCGGGCCCGCCGGTGCGGGGGCGGGTGAAGGCGCCGGGGGCGCGGGTGTCGGTGTACGGGCCGAGCGCGAAGCGCCGGGGGTGCGGGCGCCCGGCGCGGTCGAGGACGCGGCCGTCGCCGGGGTCGACCCGGAGCAGCCCGTCGGGGGTCTCGGCCGCGCCGTCGGCGTGCAGTTCGCGCAGCAGGCTGTCGCGGGCGCGCCGGACGGTGGGCGCGGGCAGCCGGGCCTCCACCAGCGCCCGGGCCTCGACGGAGAAGCCCGGCACGGTGGGGCTGGCGGCCCGGAACACCCCGTCCCCGGCGGTGACGGTCATGCCCGCCCCGACGAACCGGAGCAGTCCGGCCCGGGACAGCGCGAGCATCTGCCGCAGCCGGGGTCCGGGCGGCCCGGACGCCAGGTAGCTGAAGAACCCGTGCCACCAGGACCCGATGTCCCCGAGCCGCACCAGCTGCCCGTAGACGGAGAGCAGCCCGAGGAACACCCCGAGGTCCGGGCTGTGGGCGGGATCGTGGCGGCGTCGCAGGTCGTCCTCGATGTAGCCCCTCAGCCCTTCCTGGAAGTCCTCGTGCGAGGCGTACCGCACACCCTCCAGGGGGTGGTCGAGCACGGTGAGGTCGAGCCGGTCGGCCGGGTCCGGTACGGCGGCGGCGACGAGCGCCCGGGTCTCGGCGGGGTCGCCGGCCGCCGCGTACTTCTCCTCGAAGTCGGCCCAGGCCATGGCCGTACGCCCGGGGTGGGCGGTGAACAGCCGGTGGTAGTGGGCGAAGCCCAGCTCCTTCTCGACCAGGGGCCACACATCGCGCCGGAAGTCGAAGCCTTCGGGCCGGGCCAGCAGCTCCGCCACCTCGGCGGGGCCGAGGAAGCGGGGCAGCGGGGGCCGGTCGCCGGTCCAGTCGTAGCCGATCTTCGAGTGGTACGGCACTCCGCGCCGCGAGCCGACGTACAGCACCGGCTCCCGCCCCGAGGGGCGGTACGTCTCCCCCTCGTACCGTCCGCCGCGCCCCTCGGTGAGCAGCACCATCAGGTCGACGAAGGCCAGCCCGAAGCCGCGGACGAGGACGGGTTCGCCGGGCGCCAGCGCGGTCAGGTCGCTGTCGGCGGTGAAGTCGGGCGGCAGGTGCACCAGGCCGTGCTCACGGGCGTAGGCGGACAGCTCTTCCTGCTCGGCGTCGGGTTCGCCGTCCAGGTGGCCCAGGGTGAGGATCACCAGGTCGGCCGGGAGCGGGTGCGGGCTGCCCTCCAGCCACACCCGCTGGCGGCCCTCGCGGGGGCCGTCGACCCGGACCGCGCGGTGGGGGTGGTGGTGGACGGTGACGTTCGGGGGCAGGTCGGCGACGGCCCGTTCGTACACCCAGCGCAGATAGCGGCCCTGGGTGCGGCGGTCGGGGAAGGTGCGGCCGTCCAGCCGGGCCCACTCGTGCAGGGTGGGGCCCTCGCGCACCGGGCCGGCCATGGCCACCGTGTCGTCGGTGAACATGGTGACGTCCTCGGCCTGCGAGTTCATCCACAGCAGCGGTGACTGCGCCTGCCGCCATATGCGCCCGCCGCCGGGCGGGTGGGGGTCGACCAGGTGGATGTCGAGGCCCGGACCGGTGTACAGCTCGGGCGCGTTGGCGGCGAGGCGTTCGAGGAGGCCGGTCCCCCGCGGCCCGGCTCCGACGATGACCAGTTGCTGCCTCATCGGGCGTTCTCCGTGCCGCGCGCGTAGTGCTTCTCGACGAACGTCTGGGCGATGCCCAGCAGGGTGGTGACGAGGGCGTACCAGAGGGTGGCGACCATCAGCAGCGGGATCACCTGATAGGTGCGGTGGTAGATCAACTGGGCGGAGAACAGCAGGTCGTTGACGGCGATGACGCTGACGATCGAGGTGCCCTTGAGGGTGCCGATCAGCATGTTGCCGGCGGGCGGCACGATCGCGCGCATCGCCTGCGGCAGCACGATCCGCCACCAGCGCCGCCACCGGCTCAGACCGAGCGCCTGGGCGGCCTCGATCTGCCCGCGGTCGACCGAGAGGATGCCGCCGCGCACGACCTCGGCGGCGTAGGCGGCCTCGTGCAGGGTGAGGCCGATGATCGCGACGGCGACCGGGCTGAGCAGGTCGACCGTCCGCACGCCGAACACCCGCGGGTACAGCGCGCCGATGTTGAACCACAGCAGCAGCTGCACCAGGATCGGGATGGACCGGAACAGCCACACGTACCCCCAGCTGACCGCCCGCAGCACGGGGTTGGCGGAGAGCCGGAACGCGGCGAGCAGGGTGCCGAGGGCGAATCCCAGGACCATCACGACCGCGGTCAGCCACAGCGTGAGCCACAGCCCGCGCAGGACGGAGTCGGAGGTGAAGTAGTCGCCGACGACGTCCCATTGGAACGCCTTGTTGCGGGCGACGGAGTCGACGGCGAACCCGAGCAGCGCGAGGACGACGACGGCCGCCGCCCACTGGCCGTACCGGCGCTGCGGGACGATCCGCGGCACGTCCGCGGGCCCGGGCGGGTTCGGGACGGTGGGGATCTTGGCGAGGGTGTCCGATGACATGAAGGCTCCGTGACGCGCGTCGCCGAGGACGCGCTGAGTCGTCAGAACGGGTGGTGCCTTCACACGGGGCGCGCCGCCGCACGGCGCGGACACGGCCGAGCCCCTCAGCAGGGCCGTACACCGAGAGTACGGGGGCGTTTCCGTACGCTGTCAAGGTTGTCCGCACTGTGAGCAGTACGTCTCAGCTCGGTTGACGCGGAACCGGATGCCTGTTCCACTTGGCCCATGCATCCGCAGCAGTGGCTGGTCACCCGCTCCCACATCGACTTCGGTCGCGTGTGGTCCTCTTCCTGTTGAGCTGACCCCCTGCTCCCGCCCGTCCGCCGGGCGGGCCCGCTCGCGCTCTCCCGCCGGTTCCCGGCCTGTTCTCCGCCTTCACACGCGCACCCCTCCCCTCGCGTTCCGCACCCCTCCCGCCTCAGGAGACCGCTACCCGATGCGCATGTCCGCTTACCGCCATTTCATGCCCTTTGTCGCCATCACCTCGGCCGCGCTGCTCCTCACCGCCTGTGGCTCCGGCGACCCGGGCGGCACGGACGCCTCCGGGGTGGCGGCCACGTCCGACGAGGTGCCCACCACGGACGTCGTCTCCGCCGTGCGCAAGGACGACGCCGCGGCGAAGCTGCTGCCCGCCGGCACCACGGGCCTCACCGTCGCGGTCAGCGTCGGCGGCACCCCGCCCGGCACCACGTACCTCGCCGACGGCACGACCCTGACCGGTCAGGACGTCGACTTCACCAAGGCGGTCGCCCGGGTGCTCGGCATCAGGCTGAAGATCGAGCAGGCGAGCTTCGAGGCGATCCTGCCCGCCCTGGACAGCGGCAAGTACGACTTCGGCGCGAGCAACTTCGGCGTCACGGACGAGCGCCGCAAGACCATCGACTTCGTCACCTACGTCAACGACGGCCAGGGCTTCGCCACCCGGAAGGACAGCAAGCTCGCGAAGATCACCGATCTGAAGCAGCTGTGCGGCCTGAACGTCGCGACCGGCGCCGGCACGACGTTCGAGGCCACGCTGGAGGCCGGCAAGCACGTGTGCTCCGACGCGGGCAAGAAGGCGTACCGGGTGCAGACGTACGCCGAGCCGAGCGCGATCTGGTCCTCGCTCCAGCAGGGCCGCAGCGACATCGTGATGTCCACGATCAACGGCCTGCGGTACGCCGTGGCGCACCAGCAGGGCCTGAAGTTCCTCAACGAGTACCACCGCCTGGACGTCGGTTTCGCCTTCAAGAAGGGCACGAAACTGGCGCCGGCGTTCCAGGCGGCGGTGAACAGGCTGCTGTCCGACGGCAGCTACGACAGGATCCTCGAGAAGTGGGGCACGACGGGTTCCGCGATCAAGGAGTCCCGTATCAGCCCGCCGGAGCTGAAGGACTGACGCGTTCCCCTCCCGGGCGTCAGACGAGGAGGTCCTTGTAGTAGAAGCTGGCCTTCTTGTCGGTCTGGGTGTCGGATTCCTCGGAGCCGAAGCCGAGGTGCAGGCGGGCGGCGGTGGGGGTGCTGGTGTCGGGGATCTGGACGGCCAGTCCTTCGGGCTCGCGGTAGTAGAGGCTTTCGCCGGCCTTGCTGAGGCGGCGTTCGTAGACGGTGCCGGTGTTCCAGTCGATGGAGGTGACGTAGGTGTTGCTGTCGCTGGTGCGGTGGCCGTCGGTCGCGTCGTAGGTGTAGGCGGTGCCGTCGATGGTGTAGAGGTACTGGCCCATGCTGGTGTAGCCCTGGAAGGTGGGGCCGGTGAGCACGGCGGGCTGGGTGATGGTGGCCAGCGGGGTGAAGGTGCCGGCCTTGAAGGCGGCCAGGTCGTACAGGCTGTACTTCCAGGTGCCGTTGAGGCGGTGGCGGTGGGCGATGCGGTTGGTGACGGGGTCGATGGCGACGGTGTTGTGGTCGGAGCCGGGGACGGGGGTGTAGCGGGTGACCTGTGCGGAGTCGGGCTGCAGGACGGTGCCGTTGGCGAACTTGAAGCGGGCGATCTTCGTGCCGTAGCCGTTGTTCTCGCTGTCGGGTACGGAGTCGCACTCGGTCCACAGGTAGGCGCTGTTGCCGGAGGGTTCGACTCCGATGGAGACGCCGTGTCCGAAGCCTTTGAGGTACATGCGGCCGATGATGTAGCCCTGCCAGTCCAGGCGGGTGATGCACAGGTCGCCGTTCTTGGCCCGGTCGGTGCCGCTGGAGGCCTGTGTCTCGCCGGGCAGGATGCGGCCGCCCTGGATCAACTGGGCGGTGTAGAGGTGCTTGTTGGTGTTGTCGAACGCGAACGACTGCAGGATGCGGGTCTCGTTGAGCGGGATCTCGCGGAACCATTCGTCGGATGCGTCGGTGAGGTCGAAGCGCTTGGAGGTGCTGACGGCCGCGGAGGCGGTGCCGGCCTGGTCGAGGGCGACGGCTCCGACGACGGCCGCTGCCGTCAACCCGCCTGCACCGCGCAGTATCTGGCGCCGGGTCGGACCGCTGGACGGCTCGCGCTTCATGTGATCTCCGGGACGTTGCGTCGGCCCGCGACCGGGGCCTTGATGTGTGCACGATGTGTGCGACGCAGGATTGAACCATGCCGTCCAGGCTCGCGCCAGCCTCGTTTGCCCAGCTCGGAGGACCCGCCAGGACCACGAGAGCAAACGTGATCGAGAACACAACTGTAAACGTGACGTGAAGAGATGGTTGCGGCTCATCGGTCCGTTTTGAGGGGCTGTTCGCTGGCGCCGAGCCCTGCTTAACGTGCAGCGTTGGCCTGGCCTCATGCGGCTTTCACCTCATCGACAGCCCGATGCCACGCGGCCTTTGCTTTGCACACGTGCCGGGACGGTGTCCCGGCCTTCTTCGGGTTGGGGATGGTCCGTGCGACGCGCGCACAGACAAGCAAGAGGCGCCTCCTGGGCGTTGGCCATGGCGCTGGCGGCGTCGTTGCTCGCCGCGCCGGCGGCCCAGGCCGCGGGTGCGGCCAAGGCGACCGCGGCCGGGCGCAAGCAGCCGGTCGACGTGCCCGCGCGGGCGGCCGGGGGTGTGCCGCGTGACGGCGCGGAGCCGACCCAGACCAAGCCGGTCCGGCCGGTGTGGCCCAAGGCGGCGCACGCCCGGCTGGCCCTGTCGGGTCTGAAGCCGGGCAAGACCCTGCCGGTGACACCGGCAGGCGACGCCCCGGACACGGCCGCCGTGCGGGTGGGACCGGCTCCCGCGGCGGCCGTGGCCAGGCAGCGGTCGGCCATCGCGGTGCCCGCCCCCACGGACGTAGACGTCAAGGTCCTGGACCGGACCGGGCTGAAGCGGACGAACGGCATCGGCATGGGCGTCCAGCTCACCCGGCGCGACGGCCGCGGCACGCCCGGCCCGGTGAACGTCACCTTCGACTACTCCACGTTCAGGTACGCCTACGGCGGCAACTTCGCCGCCCGGCTGCGCCTGGTCGCCCTGCCCGCCTGCGCGCTGACGACACCGGAGGCGAAGGGCTGCTCGACGGCCGAACCGCGGCCCGTGCCGGTCCACAACGACCTGGCCAAGGGCACCATCACCGCGACCGTCCAGGCCGACGGCGACCCCAAGCCGTCCATCTCCGTGATCCAGCCGGACCGGACCGCGAAGTCCGCGCTCTCGTCCTCGGCACTGAGCGCCGCCACGGCCTCGGGCGCGACCGTGTACGCGCTGGCGTCGACGTCGTCCTCCGACGCCGGTGACTACCGGGCGTCCTCGCTGAAGCCGTCCGGTTCCTGGAACGTCTCGACCGGTTCGGGCGCCTTCTCGTACAGCCTGCCCCTCGACGTGCCCAAGCCGCCCGCCGGCCAGGCGCCCTCGCTCGCGCTGTCGTACAACTCGCAGTCGGTGGACGCCCTCACCTCCGCGCAGAACACCCAGGCGAACTGGACCGGCCTCGGCTGGGACCTGAGCGGCATCGGTTTCATCGAGCGCCGCTACCGGGGCTGCCAGGACGACGGCACGGGCACCGGCTGGGTCGGCGACCTGTGCTGGGACTCGCCCAACTCCGCCAAGGAGCCGGACGGGGCCGTCTACGTCATCAACTTCAACGGCGTCAGCTCCACCTTGGTCCAGGACGACAACGGCACCGGTTCCTACCATGTGCAGGACGACCCGGGCTGGCGTGTGCAGCACCTGACCGGTGGCCACGGGTCGGACGACGAGTACTGGGTGATCTCCACCCAGGACGGCATGCGCTACTACTTCGGCTGGGGCCGTTCCGAGCGCACCGACGCCGCGACGGACTCGGTGCTGACCGTGCCCGTCTTCGGCAACAACCCGGGTGAGCCCGGCTACAACGGCGGTGTCGGCGTCACCACGCAGGCCTACCGCTGGGGTCTGGACCGGGTCGTGGACGCCGACGAGGTGGAGACCGCCTACTTCTACGACAAGGAGCAGAACCACTACCGTTCGGTGCTCCTCGCCGACCAGGCACGCGCGTACGACTCCGCCGCCTACCCGGTGCGTGTCGAGTACGGCTGGGCCTCCCAGATTCCGGGCGCGCAGCTGCCCGCGAAGGTGGACCTGCGCTATGTGGGGCGCTGTGTGGAGCGGATGGCGGACAAGGATCCGCTGGCGAGCGAGCCGGCGGACTGTCCCGGCATCTCCGATCACCCGGACTCCTATCCGGACGTGCCGACGGACCTGATGTGCGACGGCACGAGTGCCGACGACGGCTGCAAGACGATCAAGGGTGAGACGTACTCGCCGACGTTCTTCGCCACGAAGATGCTGTGGGACGTCAAGACCTACGTGCGCGACGACGACAGCTCCGCGTGGGACCCGGCGATGCAGTACCAGATGAAGTACGGGCTGCCCAACCCCGAAGGCACCATCGACAACACCCTGTGGCTGGACTACATCCAGCGCAAGGGCTACGGCGACGGCACCGACATCACCCTGCCCACCATCAACATCAACGGTGAGTGGCGGGACAACCAGCTCGGCAGCGGTGTGCTGAACTTCCGCCGGGTCACCCAGATCCACCAGGACCTCGGCTCGTTCGTCAACGTCACCTACCGCGACTACGACGCGCAGGACGCCTGCGACATCAACAACCCGCCCAGCGAGTCGAACAACACCCAGGCCTGCTTCAAGCAGCGCTGGGTGCCCGAGGGCGCCACGGACGAGAAGACGGGCTGGTTCAAGAAGTACGTCGTCGCCAAGGTCAGTGTCGACCCCGGCCCGGGATCGGGCTCGGGCAACGACGGCGACCCGGTGATGACGACGACGTACGACTACGTCGGCAAGCCCGCGTGGGCGTTCCCCAACGACCCGCTGACCAAGGACAAGGACGAGTCCTGGACCGACTGGCGCGGCTACCAGCAGGTCGAGGTCCACACCGGCACCAAGTCCAACGCCGCCTCCACCTACTACTGGCTGTACCGCGGCATGGACGGCGACCGCACGGACAAGGACGACCCGTCCAAGACGCGCAGCGTGACCGTGGACGACGGTGACAGCGGCCGCCCGGCGGTGACCGACTCGCCCTGGCTCAGCGGCAAGGTGCTGGAGTCGAGCAACCGCGACGGTTCCGGCCAGTCCCACAAGCGGGTCTGGCACACCTACTGGGTCCACGACACAGCGCAGTACGACGGCCTGCCCGACGCCCGCTTCGTCCGCGACTCCCAGACCACCACGGACGAGCTGACCTCCAGCGGCTGGCGCGAGCACACCGTCAAGAACGAGTACGACGACGCCGAGCCGGCCAGCACCAAGTACGGCCTGCCGATGCGCACCAACGACTGGGGCCTGTCCGGCACCGACGACAACCGGTGCACCACCTACGGCCGCGCCTACAACACCGACTACTTCCCCGGCTCGCAGGTCCAGCGCTGGATGGTGCTGCCCGACGAGACTAGGCACTACGCCGCCGACTGCGCGGCCAGGTCCTCGGCCAACCAGGACGCCTACGCCGTCACCCTGTACGACGACGCGACCTCGGTCGACGCCGACAAGCCGACCGACGGGCACCCCACCACCGTGCGCGCCTACACGGACGCCACGCACTACCGCACGACGACCGCCAAGTTCGACCAGGCCGGCCGGCAGACCTCCACGACCGACGGCAAGCAGAACACCACCACGACGACGTACCAGCCGAACACCTCGTGGCCGGTCGACGGCGTCAAGGTGACCACGCCCGACCCCGACGGCAGCGACGGCCCGGCCGCACCGCAGACCACCACGACCTGGTACTCACGCCTGTGGGGGGTGCCCTACCGCATCCAGGACCCGAACAACCAGACCACGCGCATCGTCCTGGACTCCGTGGGCCGCGTCTCGAAGGTGTTCAAGCCCTCGCAGATCTCCGCCTACCCCGACGGCACGCCCTCGATCGCCTACCGCTACGACCTCACGACCTCGGACAACAGCGAGGGCGTCCCGGACCTGGTCTCCACCGTCCCGCCCAAGGTCACCACGACCACGCTTCAGTCCGCCGGGAAGGTCCTGACCAGCTACGACTACCTGGACGGCCTCGGCCGTGCCCGTGAGACCCAGGTCCCGGCGGCCACCGGCACCGGACGCACCGTGATCTCGACCCGGTACGACACCTCGGGCAACGTCACCGGCACCAGTGCCCCGTTCTACAACTCCGGCGCCGCCGGCTCGGGCATGGTCCTGCCCACCGTGGACACGCTGCCGTCCTACACCGACCTGGTCGTCGACTACGCCGGCCGCACCACCGAGTCCCGGATCATGGCGAACGGCGATCCGCAGGCCCAGGGCCAGACGATCACCAACTACCACGGTGACTACACCACCACGATGCCTCCCACCGGAGAGCGCACCAACACCTACACCGACGTGTTCGGGCAGGTGAGCAAGGTCGTCGAGTTCGGTCCGTCCACGTACACGACGTACTACGAGTACGACCGCAGCGGCCAGCTCTCCAAGATCACCGACTCCAAGGGGAACCTCACCACCTACACCTACGACTGGCTCGGCGAACGCACCGGCGGCAAGGACCCCGACGCGGACCTCAACGGCACGGGTGCCATCACCTACGACGACAACGGAAACGTCGAAACCGTCAAGGACGCGGGCGGCACGGTCCTGACCTACACCTACGACCACCTCGGCCGTCCGCTGACCGTGCAGAACGGCACCAAGGTGCTGACCCGCACCACCTACGACACGGCCACCGGCGGCATCGGCAGGCCGGCCACCTCGACGTCGTACGCGGGCGGTTACGCCTACACCGACAAGGTCGACACCTACGACGCCGACGGCAACGCCACCGAGACGCAGACGACCGTCCCGGCCGACGGAGCGGGCTTCGAGAACACCTACGTCACGAAGTCCGGCTACAACGCGCTGGGCCAGCAGACCAGCGTCACCTACCCGGCCGTCGGCGACCTGCCGCAGGAGACCGTCACCACGCAGTACGACGGCTTCGGCAACCCGGAGAAGGTCACCAGCGACCTGAACAACACGGTCTACGTCGACTCCACCGGCTTCGACCGCGTGGGCCGGCTGAGCGACCGCACCTACGGCACCACGGCCACGACCGGCACCACGGCCAGCCGGTCGTACACCTACGACGACGCCGACGGCACCGGCTGGCTGAAGAACATCACCACCACCAGCAGCACGAAGGGCACCGTCCAGAACGACGACTACCTCTACGACAACGCCGGCCAGACCACCGACCTGGCCGACAGGAACACCGGGCAGCACCAGTGCTACACGTATGACGAGCTGAACCGCCTCAGCCGTGCCTGGACCACCGGGGCGGGCACCGGCTGCGCCGGCCCCTTCTCCCCCGACCTGGCCACCGGCAAGGACCCCTACCAGCTCGACTACACCTACGACGGCATCGGCAACCTCCAGAAGGTCACCAACACCACCGCCACCGGCGCCCAGGTCAACGACTACGTCTACCCCGGCTACTCCGCCGACCAGTCGGCCTACACCGCCGGCGCCGCCCACCCGCACGCCGTGACCTCGGTGAAGACCCCGACGGGCACCGACCTCTACGACTACGACGACGACGGCCGGCTGAAGAGCCGCACCGTCGGCGGGAAGCAGACGACCCTCGTCTGGAACGAGCTGCACCAGGTGACGTCCGCCTCCGGCGCCGCCACCACCGGTTACGTCTACGCCGCCTCCGGTGACCTCCTGGAGCGGAGGTCCACCGACGAGACCGTCCTGTACCTCACGGGCCAGGAGGTCCACAAGGCACCCGGCGCCACCGCGGAGGCCACCCGCTACTACAGCGACGGCACGACGACCGTGGCGATGCGCACCGCGGTGGACAAGACCAGCAGCAAGCTCAGCTGGATCATGTCCGACACCCAGGCGTCGACCCAGCTGACCATCGACGCGGGCACGGGCGCCGCGCAGCGCCGGCGCTACCTGCCCTTCGGCGCCCAGAACGGCGGCACCGCCCTGCCGTCCGGCTCGGACCGGGGCTTCCTCGGCAAGACCGAGGACGACGCGACGGGCCTGTCGATCCTGGGCGCCCGCATGTACGACCCGAAACTGGGCCGGTTCCTCAGCCCCGACCCGCTGAACTCGCCGTACGACCCGCAGTACCTCAACGCCTACTCGTACTCCCTCAACAACCCCGTCACCTACAGCGACCCCGACGGGCTGAGGCCCATCACGGATTGTGAATACGGTTGCGGCAGCGGCGACGACAGCTACCGGGACTGGATGTCCCCGAACGGTGACGGCACCTGGTCGTACCACTACGAGTACTCCCACTACGTCTACAACGGACAGGGGGAGCTGCACAGCGTCGTCAAGACGGGCAGCGACCTGCCCCCGCTCGGCAAGAAGATCGTGTTCAAGCCCCTGGACATCAGCGTCCAGGTGACGGTCATCAAGGCGCTCGCCTCGACCTTCCTGCCCGACCCCAAGGCGTGGAAGGACTGCCTGTCGGGTTCGGGCGTCTCCAGCTGCCTCATCGCCGGCACGGACCTGCCGTGGGGCAAGGCGATGAAGCTGGTGCCCGACTCCGTGCTGAAGAAGGGCGCCAAGGCCGCCGAGGAGTGGGTCGCCAAACTCACCAAGGGGTGCAACTGCTTCCTCGCCGGCACGGACGTCCTGATGGGCGACGGCAAGACGACCAAGGACATCGAGGACGTCAAGGTCGGCGACAGGGTCCTCACCACCGATCCGCAGACCGGCGAGACGACCGCGCAACGGGTGACCCGCCGCATCGCCACCGACACCGACAAGCACTTCAACGAGCTGTCCGTCGCGACCGAGGACGGCATCGAGAAACTGACGGCGACCCACGAACACCCCTTCTGGTCCCCGTCACGACACGACTGGGTCCAGGCCGGCGACCTCAAGCCGGGCATGACCCTGCGCACCGACGACGGCCACACGGTCGTCATCACCGCCAACCGCCCGTTCACGACGCACGCCCGCACGTACAACCTCACGGTCGAGAACGTCCACACGTACTATGTGCTGGCGGGCTCCACTCCGGTTCTTGTTCACAACTCCTCGTGCTGGACGGGGACAGCGACCAAGGGCCCGATGCAGAACGCCCTGGGGCACTGGAAGAAGCACAAGGGTGACTATCCCCATCTCCAGAACGCCAAGCAGTACGTGGAGGAAGCCCAGCGATTCATGAGAAGCCAGGACCCCTGGATCCAGACCAAAGTCCGGGCGAATGGCGACATAGTCCGGTACAACCGAGTCACCGAGGATTTCGGCATCATGACACCCGATGGAAGCATTCGGACGTACTACAAGCCGGATCCGCGGGTTCACGGCTACGCGACGAATCAGGACTACTTCGATGCGCAGTAGCCGGACGGGAACCTCCTGCTTCGTGTGCGGCCTGGTCCAGGATGCGCCTCCGTGGGGAGAGGACGGCGATTCCCCCACCTTTGAGATCTGCGCGTGCTGTGGTGCGGAGTTCGGCTACGAGGATGCCACCGACGCCGGCGTCTTCAGGGCTCGCGCTCGATGGGCTGCGCGCGGTTACACCTGGTCGGATCCCCGGGCGAAGCCAGAGGGGTGGGATCCGGAAAGTCAGCTCGCAAGAGCGCTGAGAGAGACCTGACGAGGGAACAGGCGTCAAATGCCTGACGCCCCGCCGGAGCAGTTCCGGCGGGGCGTCAGGCATTTCATGACGGCACTGGGCTCAGCAACCGTCGCAAGGGCAGCAGCAGTCGCAGCCGTCACAGCCGTCGCAAGGACAGTCGCAGTCCCGGCAGCAGCCCTCCCGCTTCTTCCGGGACCACGGCCCCTCGTATTCCTCCGCGCAGCACATCCTGCACGTGCAGCACAGCGCGAAGAACATCCCGCAGCCCGCCCAGAAACCGCGTCGGCCCTTGACCGGCTCGGGCGGCGGACCGAAGCCGCCCCCGAAACCGCCGCCCCCTCCGAAGCCGCCGCCCCCGCTGGGAGAACCGCCGCCGGCGTACGGATTGCCCGGGACGGGGGCGCCGGCGCCGTACGGCTGACGCGGCACTCCGGCTCCGTACGGCCCCGGCCGCGTCCCCGCGTCGTAGGACCCCCGCGGCCCCCCGTGCCGCCCGGCCGCGCACCCCGGTTCCACCCCGAAGGCGCGGTCCACCGAGCGGCGCAGTTCGTGGACGAGGAGGAGGTGGACGAGCCGGCCGTCATGGAACCCGGTCTCCCGGAGGGCGAGCCGGATGCCGTGCAAGGCGTCGTCGGCGAGCCGGCGCGCCTCGGTGAGGGGCGTGCCGGTGGCGGTGAGCGGGTTCCAGGCACCCGACAGGGCGTCGGCCTCCCGGTCCTCCACCGCGTCCAGCAGGTGGGCGAGCCGGCCGAAGAGACGCCCGGCCTCGGCCAGGGGTCCCGCGTTCTCCGGCCGCCCGGCCAGCAGCGCGGTGTGCGCGAAGGCCGCGGCGGTCGCGGTCTCGGTCGGCTCGGTGACCGTGAGGACCGGAGTGCCGGGACCGGCGAGGGCCTCGACGCCGGGCTGCCGGTCGACGGCGTCGACGAGGACGCCGGTGTCGAAGCCGACCGCCGTCCCGCCGCGCTCCCCGGCCCGGCCCCAGTTCGCCGCGATCCGGCGCGCGGCGGCGGCGACCGGCGCGCGGGCCAGCAGCCCGTCCCGGTCGGCGACATGGTCGCGCACCTTCGCGGAGGCGAGGACGAGGGAGACGGCGGCGGCGAGCCGGGCGCCTTCACCCTGGGTGACGGACGCGGTCCGCATGCCGCGCAGCGCGCACGGTCCGGCCGTGCGGCGGGTGCCGCTCAGCGGGCCCGTCTGAGCTTCCGTCAGGACCGATATGAGGAGCCCGTCGTAATTCGTCACGATCCGCGCGAACTGGCCGTGGTCGCGGCGCAGGGCCAGGCACAGCCCGCACAAGTGCGCCGTCCAGTCGGCCCTGGGCCGCTCACCGAGCCGGTGCGGGCAGGGCCTGACGATTCCGAACACAACATCCCCCGTACTGTGATACGACGTTGGGGTTCACCCGTACGCACCGTGCATCACCCGTCCGCCGCAGACAATCATATTTCACTCTCAGTCAGCAGCCGTATGAGTCTCGCCCCTTGGGGCACAAGGACTCTCGACGGATCCGCTGTGCACCAGTACCGTCACAAACCCCCCGCGCGGCGTCTATCCACTTGGCGAGGCGTCCGCATCATGGATGACCATAGGGATGCGGAAAGCAAGAGAGACCGCTGTGAGAGGAGGCGTCCATGGGATCGGTACGCAAGGCGAGTGCGTGGCTCGGCCTCGTCGACGACAACGATGACGAGCGCTACTACGACGACGACTACTCCGAGGGCACCGAGTCCGGGGACGCCTGGGTCACCGACCCGCGGGTGAAGGTGGCCACGGACACGGCCGAGGACAAGGGCCGCCGGATCGGCACGGTGACCCCGGACAGCTTCCGGGACGCCCGCGCCATCGGCGAGCTGTTCCGGGACGGCGTCCCGGTCATCATGAACCTCACCAACATGGAGCCCGGCGACGCCAAGCGCGTCGTGGACTTCGCGGCGGGGCTCATCTTCGGCCTGCGCGGCTCGATCGACCGCGTCTCGAACCGGGTGTTCCTGCTCACCCCGGCCGACACCGAGATCATCAGCGGCGAGGCGTCCGCCCACCGCTCGGACGGCTTCTTCAACCAGAGCTGAGGCGGGGCCGCCGCACCGGCCCCGCCCCCGCCCCGGTGCTCACCGGAAGGCGTCGAGCCCGGTGAGCGCCTTGCCCAGCACGAGCTGGTGCATCTCGACGGTGCCCTCGTAAGTGAGCACCGACTCCAGATTGGTCGCGTGCCGCATCACCGGGTACTCCAGGGAGATCCCGTTGGCACCGAGGATCGTCCGCGCCGTACGGCAGATCTCGATGGCCTCGCGGACGTTGTTGAGCTTGCCGAAGCTGACCTGCTCCGGACGCAGGCGGCCGGCGTCCATCCGCCGCCCCAGATGGTGGGCAAGCAGAATCCCCTTGTGCAGTTCCACGGCCATGTCGGCGAGCTTGGCCTGGGTGAGCTGGAAGCCGCCGATGGGCCGCCCGAACTGCTCCCGTGACCGTGCGTAGTCGAGGGCCGCCTCGAAGCTGCTGCGGGCGGCGCCCATCGCGCCCCAGACGATGCCGTAGCGGGCGTGCGACAGACAGCTGAGCGGCCCGCGCAGCCCGGTGACCTCCGGCAGCACGGCCGTGGCGGGCAGCCGTACGTCGTCCAGGACGAGCTCGCTGGTGACGGAGGCGCGCAGGGACCACTTGTGCTTGATCTCCGGTGCCGAGAAGCCGGGGCTGTCGGTGGGGACGACGAAGCCGCGGATGCCCTCCTCGGTCTGCGCCCAGACGACGGCCACCCCGGCGACCGAACCGTTGGTGATCCACATCTTGCGGCCGTCGAGCACCCAGTCCTCGCCGTCCCGCTTGGCGCGGGTGCGCATCGAGGCCGGGTCGGAGCCGTGGTCGGGTTCGGTCAGCCCGAAGCAGCCGATCACCTCGCCGGCCGCCATGCGCGGCAGCCACTGGAGCTTCTGCTCCTCGCTGCCGAACCGGTGGATGGCGTACATCGCGAGGGAGCCCTGCACGGAGACCAGCGACCGGATGCCCGAGTCGGCGGCCTCCAGTTCGAGGCAGGCCAGGCCGTACTGGACAGCGCTCGCGCCGGCGCAGCCGTAGCCGGTGAGGGACATGCCGAGGGCGCCGATCGAGCCGAGTTCCCGGGCGAGGTCCCGGATGCCGGGCAGTTCGCCCTTCTCGTACCAGTCGGCGACGTACGGCAGCACACGGTCGGCCGCCCAGGTGCGGACGGTGTCCCGGACGGCCAGGTCCTCCGGCTCCAGCAGGTCGTCGATCCCGAGCGGGTCGGCGGCATCGAACGGGGGCAGCTTCGCGGACGCGGACATGGAACACCCTCCGGAACACGGGACGCCACACGGGACGTCGGCAAAACTAGCAACGCTAGTTACGGCTCTCCGGCCGACGTTACGGTGCAGTGTCCCGCACGTCCAGAGGAGGTCAGGCGCTGACCCGCGGCTTCCCGGCCGCCGCCTCGGCCTCGCGCGGCGACGGCAGCGCGCGCTCGCCGCCCGCCGCTTCGACGCCCGCCTGTTCCTCGCCGCACTGCATGACCCACGGCAGCCGCAGCGCCATCACCGCGCCCAGCAGCAGCAGACCGGCGCTCACCAGCAGCGTCATGTGCAGCCCGTGCACGAAGGAGTCCCGCGCGGTGCGGCGCAGCGCGGCCCCGGCCGTGCCGCCGAGCCGTCCGGCGACCTCGTACGCCTCGGCGAGCGAGTGGCCTGCCGCGGCCGAGGCGGGCCGGGGCACGCCCGGCACCGACCGCAGCCCCGGCGCGTAGGCCGCGTTCATCACACTGCCCAGCAGCGCGATGCCGATACCGGCCCCGAGCTGGTACGACGTCTCGCCGATCGCCGCCGCGCCGCCGGCCTGGTCGGCCGGGGCCTCGCTCAGCATCGACTCGTAGGCCCCGAAGAGCGTGGTCTCCAGGCCGAAGCCCAGCAGCACGAAACCGGCCAGCAGCAGCGTCGGGTCGTCGGTGCCGCCCATGCCCGTCAGCGTCAGCACCGCCGCGGCCGTCAGGCAGAAGCCGAAGCACACCATGCGGCGCGGGCCGAAGCGGCGCAGCATGCGCGCGCCCGCGAGGCCGGCCGCCATCGCGGCGAGCGTGAGGGGCAGCAGTCGCAGGCCGGTCCGCAGCGGGGACAGGCCGAGCACCAGTTGCAGGTACTGGGCGGCGATCAGCTCCAGGCCGACCAGCGCGAGCATGGCCAGCACGATGCAGCCCACCGAGGTGCTGAACGCGGGCCGGCGGAACATGCGCAGGTCCACCAGCGGATGCGCGAGCCGCCGCTGGCGCCGTACGAAGAGGACGAGGAGAGCGGCGCCGGTCAGCAGCGGCAGCACGGTGAGGGGGCTCGCGACCGCCTCGCCGCCGAGCCGCTTCACGCCGAAGACCACGCCGAACAGTCCGGCCGCCGCCATCAGCGCGCCGGTCACGTCCCAGGGACCCTCGCCGTCGCCCCGGGACTCCGGCAGCAGCACCCGGCCCACCGGCAGGCTCACCAGCATCAGCGGGATGTTGACCAGGAAGACCGCGCCCCACCAGAAGTGCTCCAGCAGGAAGCCGCCGAGCAGCGGTCCGACCGCCGCGCCGACCGCGGCGACCGCGCTCCAGACGCCGATGGCCAGGGCGCGCTCGCGCCGGTCGGGGAAGACCTGGCGCAGGATCGACAGGGTGGCCGGCATGATCATGGCGCCGCCGACGCCGAGCAGCGCGCGGGCGGCGATGAGCGTCTCGGCGGTCGGCGCGAACGCGGCCACGGCGGAGGCGACCCCGAACAGGGCGTAGCCGAGCAGCAGGACGCGTCTGCGGCCGACCCGGTCGCCTAGGGTGCCGAAGAGGATCAGCAGCGAGGCGCAGACCAGCGGATAGACGTCGACGATCCAGAGCAGTTCGATGGCGCCGGGCTTGAGGTCCTCGGTGACGGCGGGGACCGCCACGTGCAGCACGGTCGCGTCGAGCGCGACGAGCAGCAGGCTGACGCAGAGCACGACGAGGACGACCCAGCGGTTGGCACCTGCCCCGGGCGCCCGACGGCGCGGCCGTGCGGCAGCCGTGGTCGTCCCGGACATGTACGTACCTCCCAGATGCTCCCTCGTGCGGGGCGGACCGACGGGGCGGGGACCCCCTGTCGTACGGCCGGAGAGAGCGGTGTCTCCGGCCCGCGCGAACCCACGCGGGTGACTCGTCACAGTACGCGAGTCCGCAGCGCGGTCACGTGGCGGACCTCTCACCCACCGGAGGGAACCCGTGTGGCGTACGCCACGTCAGCCCCTCTTGACCCCGACCCCGGCGAGAGGTCCGGTGGGGCGCGCGGTCGATAATCGAGCCCGTGACCGATCTCGCGACGCGCCTGGCTCCGACCCGCGCCCCCCTCCTGCGCCGGGCCGCTCCGGCCCTCCTGGGCTACGCGGCGGTCCGCGCGCTGGGTCTCGTGGTGCTGGCGGTCTGGAGCGCCGCGCGCGGCAAGAGCGCGTTCACCTTGCTGACCGCGCGCTGGGACTCGCTCTGGTACACGCGGGTCGCCGAGCTGGGGTACGGCTACGCGGTGCGGCTGCCGAACGGGGACGTCCACTCCAGCCTCGCGTTCTTCCCGCTGCTGCCCTGGCTGGAGCGGCTGCTGCACGCGGTCACCCCGCTGTCGTACGCGGGGGCCGGGTTCGTGGTGAGCCTGGTGGCCTCGCTCGCCGCCGCGGCCGGGATCTTCGCGGTCGCGGACCGGGTGTACGGCCGTCGGGCCGGGGTGTGCGCGGTGCTGCTGTGGGCGGTGCTGCCGGTCGGGATCGTGCAGTCGATGGCGTACAGCGAGTCGCTGTTCACGGCGCTGGCGGCCTGGTCGCTGTACGCGCTGCTGACCGGGCGCTGGGTGGGCGCGGGCACGCTGGCGGCCCTGGCCGGCCTGACCCGGCCGGTGGGGGCGGCGGTCGTCGCCGCCGTGTGGGTGGCGGGCGCGGTCTCTTTCGGGCGAGAGCGCGACACGTCGGTCTCGGTCGAAGGGGAGGGCGACGCGTCGGTCTCTTTCGGGCGAGAGCGCGACACGCGGCACGCGCCGGGCGCACGCGACGACGGACACGCGCCCGCGCACGGATCCGGCGCGTCCGTCGTCCCGTACGCCCCCGGCCGGCGGCGTGCGCTCGGCATGCTGCTCGCTCCGCTCGGGGCCGCCGGCTACGTCCTCTGGGTCGGCCACCGCACCGGCAAGGGCCCCTTCGGCTATCTGGACGTGCAGGCCGGATGGCGCAACGGGTTCGACGGCGGCTACGCCTTCGCCCGCTTCGTGGCCGACAAGTTCACGTCAGTTCCGTCCGCTCTCGCCGGTCTCGGCCTGATCGCCGGGGTGGCCCTGCTGATCTGGCTGTACGTCACCGGGGTCCGCGCGCGCCAGCCGGTCGAACTGCTGGTCTACACGGGCGTCGTGCTCGCCCTCGCCCTGTGCGCTTCGAGCTACTTCGGCTCCAAGCCGCGGCTGCTGATGCCCGCCTTCCCGCTGCTGCTGCCGCTCGCCCGCGCCCTGGCCCGGCCGCGTACGTCCCGATCGGCCCTGCTCACGGCGGGGTTGGCGGTCGCGGCGGCGGTCTACGGGGCCTTCTGGCTGAACGGCTCCGGCCCCCCGTGACCGGCCGGGCCGTCCGATGACGTCCCGGAGAATTGCGTGCCAGGACCGGGTTAACACATTCATAAGCGCCATATAAACAACACCCGGCATGATCAAAGGAATTGGCCCGATCGGACTCACAGGATTGCGGAATCCCGAGAATTCGGACCGCCCTTGAGAGGTTTCCCACATCACATCGTCATCACAAAGACGCTGTTTCGACCGGGAACACCGCTCACTCGCTGTAACGTCGATTGGGTGCGTACCGAACGAAACCTCACCCGGCGTCTGGACCGGGTGTTCGCCAGACTGGACCGTGAGCCGGAACGACCGGCCCACATCGATGTGCCGAGGATGAGCCGGCACCGGGTCGTTCTGTTCTCCGCGACCCTGGCTTTCTACCTGGCGATCGTGTGGGCCGTGGTGACGACCTCCTGGCTGGTCCGGCTGGACTGGCAGGTCATGTTCTTCCGGCCGTACCAGCAGTGGCCCGAGATCCACGCGTTCCTCGACTACTACGTGGTGCTGGGCCAGCGCGGCCCGACCGCCGTGATGGTCGCGGCCTGGCTCGGCTGGCGCTCCTGGCGGCAGCACACCCTGCGCCCGCTGCTCACCCTGGCCACCTCACTGCTCCTGCTGAACATCACGGTCGGCGCCGCCAAGCTCGGCATGGGGCGGCTCGGTCCGCACTACGCGACCGTGATCGGCTCGAACGAGATGGGCCTGGGCGGCGATATATTCCCCAGCGGCCACACCGCCAACGCGGTGGTGACCTGGGGAATCCTGGCGTATCTGGCCTCCACCCCGACGGCGCGCCGCTGGCTGTCGGCCCTCTCCGCGGTCACCTCGCTCGGCGTCGGCCTCACCACCGTCTACCTCGGTACGCACTGGCTGAGCGACGTGCTGCTGGGCTGGGCCGCCGGTCTGCTGATCCTGCTCGCCCTGCCCTGGTTCGAGCCGCTGATCGCCAAGGCCGAGCTGGGCCTCTTCGACCTGCGCGACCGCTGGCGTGCCCGCCGCGGCCTGCCCGCGCCCGAACCGGCCGTGCCGGTCGCGCCGGTGCCGCTCAAGCCGCGCGGCCTGCCGGCCGAGCAGCCGGTGCCGGCCCGCGAGCCGGTGGCCTCCACCCGGTCCTCGCGGGGCCTGGCGCACCTCGCGCCGGGACCGCACACGGCCCGTTCGGAACGCACCCCGGTCACCCCGGCGGGCAGCCGCCGCCCCCCGCACGCCGACCGCCTCCCGCGCGGTACGTCCCAGCCGGCCCGGCCGCTCACCGGCGGCTGACGGCCGGGCCGGCACGGGGTCCGGTACGCACCACCGCCCCGCGCAACGACGAGGGCCCCGCTCCTGTCCTGGAGCGGGGCCCTGTGGCGTACCGGGGCAGGGAACGGGTCGTCAGCCCTTCCAGGCGCGGGCCACCCGGCCGTCCCGCACCTCGAAGTTCAGCCGTCCGGCCCGGTACTCCATGGTGATGATCGCGCCCGGTGGCAGCGACCGCACCGTGGACCAGCCGCGCTGCCGCGCGAGCCGTTCGGCGTGCGCCGCTTCGAGGCCGACGTACCCGTCCGGGCTGTCCTGGGGCTCCGCTGACGGAGTGGGAATCGGTGCCATACGGCCACGCTAGGCCGCGACCGGCGGTGACGGAAGCCGGGCACGGACGGGTAAGAGCCGTATCCGGCTGTCGTCACACTTCTGTCACAGCCACCGCGATCCCGTTTCGGCCGCGGTCAGATCATCGGCTGCGACGGCGGGTGTCACACGAACGGGGGTTTCCGTTCGGCCCATCGGGGTAATCGAACAGAATTCACGCGTGTCGGAGAGCCGCTCCGAATTACCCGGCGGAAAGTGCCGCAGTGGGGATCGGGGCGGGCCCGGGGCCGCGATTCCCCGCGCAATCCGCAGTGGCGCCACGGCAGCTGACGCCACATGGGAAATTCACGGATTCAGCACACAACCGCCGGACGCGCCCTGCCCGAGCGCGCGCCCGGCGAGCCCCAGGGCGGCAGCTCGCGGGTGCGCGCGCCGCGGGTGCCGCGGGCGCGGGCGCGACGATGCGAAGGGGCGAGCGAACGATGGGGACCGAGACCGCAGGGGCGCCGGTGCGGCCGGTGCGCCGGGCCGGGGCAGGCCGGCTGGTGGTGGACTGGCTCACGACCACCGACCACAAGAAGATCGGTCATCTGTACCTGATCACGGGCTTCGGGTTCTTCCTGGCCGCCGGGGTCATGGCGCTGCTGATGCGCGCGGAACTCGCCCGGCCGGGGCTCCAGCTCATGGGCAACAACCAGTACAACCAGTTGTTCACGCTGCACGGCACCATCATGCTGCTGCTGTTCGCGACCCCCAGCTTCGCGGGCTTCGCCAACGAGCTGATGCCGTTGCAGATCGGCTCCCCGGACGTGGCCTTCCCCCGGCTGAACATGCTGTCGTACTGGCTCTTCGCGTTCGGCGGGCTGATCGTGCTCGGCTCGCTGCTGGTGCCCACCGGGCCGGCCGCCTTCGGCTGGTTCGCCTACGCGCCGCTCAACGACGCCCGGCACTCCCCCGGCGTCGGACCGGACCTGTGGATCATGGGCCTGGCGCTGGCCGGCTTCGGGACGATCCTCGGCGCGGTCAACTTCCTCGCCACCATCATCGGGATGCGCGCTCCGGGCATGACGATGTTCCGGCTGCCGATCTTCACCTGGAACACGCTCTTCACGTCGATCATGATCCTGATGGCGTTCCCGGTGCTGGCGGCGGCGCTGCTGGTACTGGAGTCGGACCGGCGGTTCGGCTCGCAGGTGTTCCAGGCGCCGAACGGCGGGGCGCTGCTGTGGCAGCACCTGTTCTGGTTCTTCGGGCACCCCGAGGTGTACATCATCGCGCTGCCGTTCTTCGGGATCATCACGGAGATCATCCCGGTGTTCAGCCGGAAGCCGGTCTTCGGCTATCTGACGCTGGTCGGCGCGACGATGGCGATCACCGGGCTGTCCATGGTGGTGTGGGCGCACCACATGTTCGCCACGGGCGCGGTGCTGCTGCCGTTCTTCTCCTTCGTGTCGTTCCTGATCGCGGTGCCGACGGGGGTGAAGTTCTTCACCTGGACCGGCACGATGATCAAGGGCTCGCTGTCCTTCGAGACGCCGATGCTGTGGGCGATGGGCTTCCTGGCGACGTTCCTGCTCGGCGGGCTGACCGGGGTGATCCTGGCGTCGCCGCCGATGGACTTCCACGTGACGGACTCGTACTTCGTCGTCGCCCACTTCCACTACGTGGTCTTCGGCACGGTCGTCTTCGCGGTCTTCGGCGGCTTCTACTTCTGGTGGCCGAAGTTCACGGGCAAGATGCTGGACGAGCGGCTGGGGAAGATCCAGTTCTGGACCTTGTTCGTGGGCTTCCACGCCACGTTCCTGGTGCAGCACTGGCTGGGCGCCGGAGGGATGCCCCGCCGGTACGCCGACTACCTGGCGGCCGACGGGTTCACCACGCTCAACACGGTGTCGACCATCGGCTCCTTCCTGCTGGGCCTGTCGACGCTGCCGTTCCTCTACAACGTCTGGAAGACCGCGAGGTACGGGGAGAAGGTGGACACCGACGACCCCTGGGGCTACGGCCGTTCCCTGGAGTGGGCCACGTCCTGCCCGCCGCCCCGGCACAACTTCGTCACCCTGCCCCGGGTCCGCTCGGAGTCCCCGGCGTTCGACCTGCACCACCCGCAGTACGCGGCCCAGGCCCCGCAGCCCGAGCCAGAGCGCCATCAAGCCGGTCCCGAAGCCTCCTGACGGCGTCGGTCAGCCCGGCCGGCTCGATCACCTCGAACGGCAGGTCCAGCATCAGCAGGTGAACGACCATCACGTCCAGGCTCGCCGCGCCGCAGCGCAGCAGGCACGCGTCCGCGCCGTCCGGCTCCAGCGTCCCGGAGGACGGCGAGACGTGTTCGGCGGCCTCCTGCGCGGGCACCAGCAGCCGGACGGTGGCGTGCGTGGCGTACGCGCGCGTGGAGACACCCCGGGACACATAGGCGGCGAGGTCCTCGGCGGGCGGCTCGCGCGGGGTGAAGCGCGGCCCGTGCGGCGGTCTGGGGGTGATCCGGTCCACCCGGAAGGTCCGCCAGTCCGCCCGGTCGACGTCCCAGGCGACCAGGTACCAGCGCCGCTCGGTGCACACCAGCCGGTGCGGTTCGACGGTACGGCGGCTGTCGGCGCCCTCGTGCGTGCGGTACGCGAACCGCAGCAGCTCGGCGTCCCGGCACAGGTGGGCGAGTTCGGTGAGCAGGGCCGGGTCGACGGGGGTCACCGGCGGGCCGCCGCGCAGCATGGGCACGGTGAAGGCGTTGAGGGCGCTCACCCTGCGGCGCAGCCGGTGCGGCAGCACCTGCTCCAGCTTGGCGAGGGCCCGTACGGAGGTCTCGCCGATGCCCTCGATGCCCTGTCCGGCGGCGGTGCGCAGGCCGACGGCCACGGCGACGGCCTCGTCGTCGTCCAGCAGCAGCGGCGGGAGTTCGGCGCCGACGCCCAGCTGGTAGCCGCCGCCGGTGCCGGGGCTGGCGTGGACCGGGTAGCCCAGCTCGCGCAGCCGGTCCACGTCCCGGCGGACGGTGCGCGGGGTGACGCCGAGCCGTTCGGCCAGCTGCGGTCCTGACCACTCGCGGTGGGCCTGGAGCAGCGAGAGCAGGCGCAGCAGGCGCGCCGAGGTCTCCAACATGGGCCCGAGTCTGCCAGGGCACGCGGACAGCCGCTGTCCTCGACGGGATCAGCGGCTGTCCGCCTCGCGGGCCGGGCTCAGAGCGCGAGGCGCTGCCCGGGCACGATCAGGTTGGGGTCGTCGCCGATGACGGCCCTGTTGGCGGCGTAGACCCGCTGCCAGGTGGTGCCGTGCCGGGCCGCGATGGTGCTCAGGGTGTCGCCCTGGCGGACGGTGTAGCCGCCGTGCGGGACACCTCGGCGGGTGGTGGCCGCGGGGCGTTCCGGCGCCTGCGCCGGGGTGGACCGGGCGGGGGCGGACTTCGTCGTCGCGCCGCTGGTGCGCTCCGCCGTGCCGGAGGAGCCGGTGCGGGCCGCCGCCGGGGCGGCGCCGGAGGCTCCGGCCCGGCCCGAGCAGACCGGCCAGGCGCCCCAGCCCTGGGCCTGCTGGACCCTGGTGGCGACGGCGATCTGCGCGCTTCTGGATGCCTGGTCGGCCGTCGGGGCGTAGGCGGTGCCGCCGTACGCGCGCCAGGTGCCGGCGGAGAACTGGAGCCCGCCGTAGTAGCCGTTGCCGGTGTTGATGTGCCAGTTGCCGCCGCTCTCGCACTGGGCGATGCGGTCCCACACCCCGTTGTCCGCCGCGGCGGCGTTGCCGGTCGCGGCCAGCAGTCCCAGCGGGGCCAGCAGGGCGGCTCCGGCGAGCGCGGCCGTCGTACGGCCCTTGCGGGCGCCGTCGGAACGGGCGCCGTCGGGGCGGGCGGTGCTACGGGTGGTATCGGCACACTCGGACATGTAGTTCCCTCTCCACGAACCCGGGCTCCCCCAAGGCGGAGCGCGGCTCACCGCGTAGGACCGCGGTTCCTCGCGCCCGCCCCGCCCGCCGTGACCGGTGTCGGCGATGCTGCGCTGCCTGGTGCCGGCCGGCGGACGTACCCGAGCGGTGCTCGTTGCACACGGCGGAGGAATGTAAGGAGGTCGAGCCGGGGGAATCAACCAACTCGCCGTCGTTCCAGGCCACTTGCCTGTTACCTCGGGTAGCGGTGATTTTCGGTCACCCACTACATCCGTTGATGTCCTGACTTGTCGACCACCGACGGACGCGGCCTGTGACCCACTTCACTCGTTCAAGTTCCTTGACGGCGGACGGAGTTGACCGTGAGTGTTCGATTCCGCACCCGAGGTGACCGTACGCGGTGGAAGGTGCGAACCGGTCGTCCCCGGGGCGTGACCACCACCACAGGACGCCCGTTGTCTTCTTCATGAGCCCGGGAACCCCGGGGCTCATCGGCCGGGAGCCACCCGGCCGACCCAGCACCGCATCCCGAGGGAGCCACCCGTGCCGCGCATGCTCGACGTCAGCGACGCCGTACGCGCCGAGATCGGCGACGAAGAAGCCGACCGGCTGCTCGCCGGAGAGAACGCCCCGGGCAGTTACGACTGCACGTCATGTCGCACCCCGGGCGACTCCGAGCAGGAGCGCACCAGCACCGTTCTGTTCGTCGGCGACGAGACCGCCGTCCTCGCCTTCGCCCACGCCAGCTGTCTGCCCTCGCAGGTCGTCCAGGTGACGGAGGAGCAGCTCCAGGGCGCCGTCCGCTCCATCGGCGCCGTCGGCGGCGACCCGGCCGGCGGTGAACCGCGCACCTCCGTGCCCGAGCAGGCGGTGCTCGGCGTGACCAGCGGACTCGTCCTGGTCGACGGGGAACTGCACCCCGCGCTCGTCGTCGAGCCGACCTCGCCGATCGTCCGTCCGGGCACCACCGGCACGGGCGACGACTTCCTGCCGCTGCTCATCGAGCAGGGCTTCATGCCGGTGACCGAGCTGGCGTCCGTCCCGCCGGTGCTGCACGGCTGGTCCGTCCTGCTGGCCGTGGGCCAGCTGCACGCGGTGCTCCAGCCCTCGGCGGCCGGCGGGCAGCCGGTGGCCTGGTGGCAGGCGCACCAGCCGCTCCAGGTGACCGACAGCTGGCGGGCCGCCGCGAACAAGCACCAGCAGGTACTGATGTTCGCCGCTCCGGTCGGGTCCATCGGGCGCCAGCCCCGGGAGGACCTGCTGCGGGACGCGCTGGACAAGGCCGCCGCGGGCGGCCGGCTGGTCGCCGCCGCGCTCCCCCTCGCGGGCACCTGAGCCCCGGCGAGCCCTCCGGCCGCATCTCTTTCCGGTTACGGTCGTTTGGACATACGTGCACGCATACGACACTCCTCCCCGCCGGTCCTTCTCCTCCGTACCGTCCGCCCGGACGGCGCACGAGCCGTCCGGCGGGTCTTCGGCCACGCCGATCTACGACTCGCTCTACGCGGAGTGGGTCAGGACCTTCCGCACACTGCCGGGGGACCGCAGCGGTGAGGAGGATCTGGGGTTCAGTGCCTTCGGGGACTTCCCGGACGGTTCGGGATCGTACGGCGGGCACCGGGCGGGGTCGTTCAGCAGCTCCTACAGCGCCTACAGCGCGGGGGCGTACAGCGCCCGGCAGCAGTCGCAGTGGCAGCGGGTCGGCACGCTGGGCCGGCACCACGAGACCGGGATGCAGCACGTGCCGGCCGCGGCCGCCCTGCCGCCGGGGCCGCGCCGGAGCGCGTGACGGGCACACGGACGAGGAGGGCGGCCCCGGAACACCGGGGCCGCCCTCCTCGTCGTACCGCCGTTACTTCTTCTTCGACCCGCGCTTCTCGCGCACCCGCACCGAGATGTGGATCGGGGTGCCCTCGAAGCCGAACTCCTCGCGCAGGCGGCGCTCGATGAAGCGCCGGTAGCCCGCCTCGATGAACCCGGAGGCGAAGAGCACGAACCGCGGCGGCTTGGTGCCGGCCTGGGTGCCGAACAGGATGCGCGGCTGCTTGCCGCCCCGGACGGGGTGCGGGTGCGCCGAGACCAGCTCGCCGAGGAAGGCGTTCAGCCGGCCCGTGGGAACGCGCGTCTCCCAGCCGGCCAGCGCCGTCTCGATCCCCGGGACCAGCTTCTCCATGTGCCGGCCGGTGCGCGCCGAGACGTTGACCCGGGGCGCCCAGGCCACCTGGCCCAGCTCCGTCTCGATCTCCCGCTCCAGGTAGTAGCGGCGCTCCTCGTCGAGCGTGTCCCACTTGTTGAAGGCGATGACCATCGCGCGGCCCGCCTCGACCGCCATGCTGATGATCCGCTGGTCCTGCACGGAGATGGACTCCGAGGCGTCGATCAGCACGACGGCGACCTCGGCCTTCTCCACGGCGGCGGCCGTGCGCAGCGAGGCGTAGTAGTCGGCGCCCTGCTGGAGGTGGACCCGCTTGCGGATACCGGCGGTGTCCACGAACTTCCAGGTCTTGCCGCCGAGTTCGATGATCTCGTCCACCGGGTCGCGGGTGGTGCCCGCCAGCTCGTTGACGACGACGCGCTCCTCGCCGGCCACCTTGTTCAGCAGCGAGGACTTGCCGACGTTGGGGCGGCCGATCAGGGCCACGCGGCGGGGGCCGCCGATCGCGGTGCCGAAGGACTGCTCGGGCGCGTCCGGCAGCACCTCGAGGACGGCGTCGAGCATGTCGCCCGTGCCGCGGCCGTGCAGGGCCGAGACCGGGTGCGGCTCGCCGAGGCCCAGGTTCCACAGGTAGGCCGCGTCGGCCTCGCCGCTCGGGCCGTCGACCTTGTTGGCGCACAGCACGACCGGCTTGCCGGCCTTGCGCAGCAGCCGGACGACCGCCTCGTCGGTGTCGGTCGCGCCGACCTTGGCGTCGACCACGAAGACGACCGCGTCGGCCGCCTCGATCGCGTACTCGGCCTGGGCCGCCACGGAGGCGTCGATGCCGAGGACGTCCTGCTCCCAGCCGCCGGTGTCGACGACCTTGAAGCGGCGGCCGGCCCACTCGGCCTCGTAGGTGACGCGGTCGCGGGTGACGCCCGGCCGGTCCTCCACGACCGCCTCACGGCGGCCGATCATCCGGTTCACCAGGGTCGACTTGCCGACATTGGGGCGGCCGACGACGGCGAGCACGGGCAGCGGACCGTGGCCCGCCGCCTCGATGGCGCCCTCGACGTCCTCGATGTCGAAGCCTTCTTCCGCGGCGAGCTCCATGAACTCCGCGTACTCGGCGTCGCCGAGAGCCCCGTGCTCGTACTCGTGCGCGTTGTCGTACACGTCCGAGCCGTCGGGCTGGATGTCGTCGTTCATGAAGTCCGTACCTCGTTCGTTCGTGGTGATCGGTGGACCGCTGTACAGCGGCTGATCCACTACTCAAGTGTCGCCCGGCGCCCGGTCAGGCGCCTGGCGTTTTCCAGGTGGCTGCTGAGCTGCTTGCGGATGCGCTCGGTCGCCTCGTCCAGCGCCTTGCGCGTACGCCGCCCGCTGCCGTCGCCCGCCGGGAACGGGTCGCCGAAGACGACGTCGACGCGGGAGCGCAATGGCGGCAGCGCCTTTATCAACCGGCCGGGACGCTCCGCGCTTCCCAGGACGGCCACGGGGACGATCGGCGCCCCGCTGCGGACCGCGAAGTAGGCCAGCCCGGCCCGCAGCGCGGCGAAGTCGCCCTCGCCCCGGGTGCCCTCCGGGAAGATGCCCAGCACTCCCCCGGCCGCCAGCACGTCGAGGGCCTGGCCGATCGCGGTGCGGTCGGCGGCGGCGCGGTCCACCTTCAGCTGGCCGATGCCGGTCAGGAAGGGGTCCAGCGGGCCGGTGAAGGCTTCCTTCTTGATCAGGAAGTGCGTCGGCCGGGGTGCCACGCCCATGACCATCGGGCCGTCGATGTTGTGGGAGTGGTTCACCGCGAGGATCACCGGGCCGGTGGCCGGCACCCTCCAGGCGCCGAGCACGCGCGGCCGCCACAGCCCGTACATCAGGCCGACGCCGATGCGCCGCCCGATCTCGGCGCCCCGCTCCGACGCGACCGGCGGACGGCTCACTTCCCGGCCCGCTTCTCCTCGACCAGGGTGACGACGCACTCGATGACCTGGGCGAGGGTGAGCTCGGTGGTGTCCACCTCGACGGCGTCGCCGGCCTTGGCGAGCGGCGAGGTCTTGCGGCTGGAGTCGGCCGCGTCCCGCTTGATCAGGGCCTCGCGGGTGGCGTTGACGTCGGCGCCCTTCAGCTCGCCGCTGCGGCGGGCCGCGCGGGCCTCCGGGGAGGCGGTGAGGAAGACCTTCAGGTCGGCGTCCGGCAGGACGGTCGTACCGATGTCCCGGCCCTCGACCACGATGCCGTTCGCCGCGCCGGCGGCCAGGGAGCGCTGGAGTTCGGTGATGCGGGCGCGCACCTCGGGCACCGCGCTGACCGCGCTGACCTTGGAGGTGACCTCCTGGGTGCGGATCGGGCCGGCCACGTCGACGCCGTCGACCGTGATGGTCGGGGCGGCCGGGTCGGTGCCGGAGACGATCTCGGGCTTGCCGGCGACGGCCGCGATGGCGGTCGGGTCCTCCAGGTCGATGCCGTTGGTCACCATCCACCAGGTGATCGCCCGGTACTGGGCACCGGTGTCCAGGTAGCTGAGGCCGAGCTGCGCGGCCACGGCCTTCGACGTGCTCGACTTGCCCGTGCCGGAGGGACCGTCGATCGCGACGATCACGGGCTTGGCGGTCGGGGCGGCGCCGTTTTCCACGGGAGGGCACCTTCCTGGTGAAGGGTGGGGAGCGGGGTCCGGGGCGCGAGGGCGCCCCGCACAAGGTTACTGGCTCGCGGGAGGCGCCCTCACCGGGTGTTACCGGCGCAGCGCCCAGCCCCGCTCGCGCAGTGCCTCCTCCAGCACGGGCACCGCCTTCGGTTCGACGCTCAGCTGGACCAGACCGGCCTGCTGCCCGGTCGCGTGCTCGATCCGGACGTCCTCGATGTTGACCCCCGCCCGGCCCGCGTCGGCGAAGATGCGGGCCAGCTGGCCGGGCTGGTCGTCGATGAGGACGACGACGGTCTCGTACGCGCGCGGGGCGCTGCCGTGCTTGCCGGGTACCCGCACCTGGCCCGCGTTCCCGCGGCGCAGCACGTCCTCGATCCCGGCGGTGCCCTCGCCGCGCTTGGCCTCGTCGCAGGACTGCAGGGCGCGCAGGGCCCGGACTGTCTCGTCCAGGTCGGCGGCGACGTCGGAGAGCAGGTCGGCGACCGGTCCCGGGTTCGCGGACAGGATGTCGATCCACATGCCCGGGTCGGAGGCGGCGATCCGGGTCACGTCCCGGATGCCCTGCCCGCACAGCCGTACGGCGGCCTCCTCGGCGTGCTCCAGGCGCGCGGCGACCATGTTGGACACCAGGTGGGGCATGTGGGAGACGAGGGCGACGGCGCGGTCGTGGGCGTCGGCGTCCATGACGACCGGCACGGCCCGGCAGTGCGAGACCAGCTCCAGGGCCAGGTTGAGCACCTCGGTGTCGGTGTCCCGGGTCGGGGTGAGCACCCAGGGGCGGCCCTCGAAGAGGTCGCCGGTGGCGGCCAGCGGGCCGGACTTCTCGCGGCCGGACATGGGGTGCGTGCCGATGTACGCGGCGAGGTCCAGGCCGAGCGCCTCCAGTTCGCGGCGGGGGCCGCCCTTGACGCTGGCGACGTCCACGTAGCCGCGGGCCACGCCCCGGCGCATGGCGTCGGCGAGGACCCGGGCGACGTGGGCGGGCGGGGCCGCCACGATCGCCAGGTCGACCGGGCCCTGGGGGGCCTGGTCGGTGCCGGCGCCCAGCACGGCGGCCGTGCGGGCCTGCTCGGGGTCGTGGTCGGCGAGGTGGACGGTGACGCCCCGCTGGGTGAGGGCCAGGGCGGCGGAGGTGCCGATCAGGCCGGTTCCGATGACGAGTGCGGTTCTCACTGGGCGATGTCCTTGCGCAGGGCCGCGGCGGCGCCGAGGTAGACGTGGGCGATGTCGGCGCGGGGCCGGTCCGACTCGATGTGCGCGAGGATCCGCACGACGCGGGGCATGGCGCCCTCGACGTCCAGTTCCTGCGCGCAGATGAGGGGGACGTCGACGATGCCGAGCTTGCGGGCGGCGGCGGCCGGGAAGTCGCTGTGCAGGTCGGGGGTGGCCGTGAACCAGATGCTGATCAGGTCGTCGGCGGTCAGCCCGTTCCGCTCCAGGACGGCGGTGAGCAGGGCCCCGACCCGCTCCTCCATGTGACCGGCCTCGTCCTGTTCCAGCTGGACGGCCCCCCGGACCGCTCGTACCGCCACGGCGCTGCTCCTCGCTGACGTGCGTGTTCCGTTCTTGGTCCGTCCAGCGTAGTCAGCCCGCGCGCGACGGGCGCGCGCCGCTCGCTCGCTGAGACGATGCGAGAGTTCCGGTATCCACCGTTACGCACGTCTGTACGGAGGTCTGACATGCCCCAGCCAGCGACACGGCGGACAGTCATCGCCACGGGCGCCGGTGCGCTCGCCCTGGGATGCGTGGGGTGCGGCGGCAAGGAGGGCGGCGGGACCACGTCGGGGTCGGCGTCGGCCCCGGCTTCGGCGCCGGCGTCGTCCCCGCAGGAGTCCGGTGCCGGCGGGAAGGCGCTGGCGGCGACGAGCGACATCCCGGAGGGCGGCGGCAAGGTGTTCAAGGAGGAGAAGGTGGTGGTCACCCAGCCGAAGAAGGGTGACTTCAAGGCTTTCTCCGCGATCTGCACGCACCAGGGCTGCACGGTGAACACGGTGGCGGACGGCACCATCGACTGCCCCTGTCACGGCAGCAGGTTCCGCGTCGCCGACGGCTCGGTGGCCCACGGCCCCGCGACCAGGCCGCTGCCCAAGCGGCCGATCAAGGTGGAGGGGAAATCCATCCGCCTGGCCTGAGGGCCGCCGCGTACGCTCCGGGGATGCGGCCCGAGGATCTCGTACGCGACCACACGGTCTACGCCTGTGTCATGGGCTCCCGCGCCTTCGGCCTGGCGACGGACGCCAGCGACACCGACCGGCGCGGGGTGTTCCTCGCCCCGACCCCGCTGTTCTGGCGGTTCGAAAAGCCGCCGACGCATGTGGAAGGGCCGGGCGAGGAGCGGTTCTCCTGGGAGCTGGAGCGGTTCTGCGAGCTGGCGCTGCGCGGCAACCCGAACATCCTGGAGTGCCTGCACTCCCCGCTGGTGGAGTACGCGGACGCCACCGGCCGCGAGCTGCTGTCCCTGCGCGGCGCCTTCCTGTCCCGGCAGGCGTACGGCACCTTCACCCGGTACGCCCTCGGCCAGCGCAGGAAGCTCGACGCCGACGTCCGCACGACGGGCGCCCCGCGCTGGAAGCACGCGATGCACCTGCTGCGCCTGCTGATGAGCGCACGGGACCTGCTGCGCACCGGTGAGCTGCGGATCGACGTCGGTGAGCGGCGCGGGCGCCTGCTGGCGGTGAAGCACGGCGAGGTGCCGTGGGCGCGGGTGGAGGCGTGGATGGTCCGGCTGGCGGACGAGGCCGAGGAGACGCTGGCGGGCAGCCCGCTGCCGCCGGAGCCGGACCACGCGCGCGTGGCCGCGTTCCTCCACCGGGTGCGCCGGGCCTCAGCCCTGGAGGCGGAGCCGGACCACCAGGTCGTGCAGGGCGTCGTGGGCACCGCTCGCGTCGGGCAGGGCTGAACCGGCCTGCGCCTCGTCCAGCACGGTGTGCAGCCGTTCCACGTCGGCCTCCACGCGCGCGTGGTCGACGTCGGCCTTGCCGTGCTCCCGCTCCCGCTTGGCGGCGATCAGCTCGGGCAGGTAGCCGGGGCCGCCCACCTCGTCGAGCAGCGTGGGCAGATGGGCCTGGACCTCGCCGCTGCGCATGAGGTGGATGCCGGTGAGCAGCACGCGGAAGGTGTAGAGCAGCGGCTTGAGTTCGCCGGTCTTCTCGAACAGCCGCCACTGGGTCACCGCGAACCCCCGGTAGTGGTGGGCGTGGTGGCCGGTGAGGACCCCGGGGGCCAGGGCGGCCAGCTCCCGGTGCGCCTCGGAGGTGAGCACGACCAGGGGCGAGAGCAGCTGTTCCAGCACATAGCCGTTGCGGCGGAGCATCAGCCGGACGAACTTGCGCAGGTCGTGGGTGACCAGGTCCAGCTCGACGCCGTAGCGGACCCAGGCCCGCGAGCGGGTCTCCTCCGGCTCGCGCAGCCCGACGAGGTCGGCGGCGGGGAGCAGGTGGACGCCCCGCAGGTCCACGTCGGAGTCCCGCGAGGGGAAGCCGTACAGGTGGGCTCCGGAGACGGTGGCGAACAGCAGGGGGTCGGGCTGTTCCGCGACCACCGGGGCCAGGTCCATGCCGAGATCGTCGATCATGGCTCAAGCGTCCCAGAGCGCTCCCAGGGCCAACAGGTCTCCCCGGTACTCGATCCGCCCCGCCCAGTCGGCGGGCCAGGCCCCGGCGCCCAGCCAGGCACCCGCGAAGGCGCCGGTGAGGCAGGCGATGGAGTCGGAGTCGCCGGCGGTGCAGGCGGCGCGGCGCAGGGCGGTGACGGGCTCGTCGGGGAAGAGCAGGAAACACAGCAGTCCGGTCGCGAGGGCCTCCTCGGCGATCCAGCCCTCACCGGTGGCCAGGCACGGATCGGTCTCCGGGGAGACGGTCCGTACGGCCTCCTGGAGCCGGCCGAGGATCTCCAGGCACTCGTCCCAGCCGCGCGCGATGAACTGCTCCGGGCCGGGGTCCTGCGCGCGGGCCCACAGGTCGCCGAGCCAGGTGCGGTGGTAGCGGGTGCGGTTCCGAAGGGCGTAGGAGCGCAGCCGTCCGACCAGTCCGGCCGGGTCGGTGCCGCGGGCGAGCAGGTGGACGGCGTGGGCGGTGAGGTCGGAGGCGGCCAGCGCGGTGGGGTGGCCGTGGGTGAGCGCGGCCTGGAACTGGGCGGCGCCGGCGCGCTGTTCGCCGCTCAGGCCCGGCGCGAGCCCGATCGGGGCGACGCGCATGTTGGCGCCGCAGCCCTTGGAGCCGGTCTGGCTGGCGTCCTGCCAGGCGCGGCCCTCCGCCTTGAGCAGAGCGCAGGCGGTCAGGCAGGTGCGGCCCGGGGCCCGGTTGTTCTCGGGCGACTGGTACCAGTCGACGAACTCCTCGCGCAGGGGCCGTTCCAGCCGCTTCGGCGCGAGGGGGCCGCGTTCCAGGGCGGTGGCGAGCGCGCGGCCGACGGCGAGGGTCATCTGGGTGTCGTCGGAGACCCGGGCGCGCTCCGGCAGCCGCAGCTCCCGCCAGGGCCCGAACGTCGAGAGGATCAGCGGCACGGTCTTGAACTCGGTCGGGTAGCCGAGGGCGTCCCCGAGGGCGAGGCCGAGGAGTGCTCCGGTCGCCGGCTGTGTGGGCATATGCGTCGTCCCCCTTTATCGTCACCATGACAATAAAGGGGGACGGTGATCACGGCAAGGCGCCTTAGAGGTCGACTTCCTTCATCAGCATGCCGACCTCGGTGTTGGACAGGCGGCGCAGCCAGCCCGACTTCTGGTCGCCCAGGGTGATCGGGCCGAAGGCCGTGCGCACCAGCTTGTCGACCGGGAAGCCCGCCTCGGCCAGCATGCGGCGCACGATGTGCTTGCGGCCCTCGTGCAGGGTCACCTCGACCAGGTAGTTCTTGCCGGTCTGCTCGACCACGCGGAAGTGGTCCGCGCGCGCGTAGCCGTCCTCCAGCTGGATGCCGTCCTTCAGCCGCTTGCCCAGGTCGCGCGGGATCGGGCCGACGATGTGCGCGAGGTAGGTCTTCTTCACGCCGTACTTGGGGTGCGTGAGGCGGTGGGCCAGCTCGCCGTGGTTGGTGAGCAGGATGACGCCCTCGGTCTCGGTGTCCAGCCGGCCGACGTGGAAGAGCCGGGTCTCGCGGTTGGTGACGTAGTCACCGAGGCACTGCCGGCCCTCCGGGTCCTCCATGGTGGAGACCACGCCCGCGGGCTTGTTCAGCGAGAAGAACTGGTACGACTGGGTCGCGACCGTCAGGCCGTCGACCTTGACCTCGTCCTTCTCCGGGTCGACCCGCTTGCCCTGCTCGGTGACGATCTCGCCGTTCACCTCGACGCGGGCCTGGTCGATCAGCTCCTCGCAGGCCCGCCGGGAACCGTAGCCCGCGCGCGCGAGGACCTTCTGCAGCCGCTCGCCCTCCTGCTCGGCGCCGGGGAAGGTCTTGGGCAGCTTGACGTCCTTCTTGCCGGCGTACCGCTCCCGGTTGCGCTCCTCGACCCGCGTCTCGTACTCGCGGGAGCGCGACGGGGCCGTCCGGCCGCCCTGCGGGGACCGCTTCGGGCCGCCCTTGGCCCCTCCCCGCGCGGCGCCGCCGCGCCCGGCCTTGGGGCCGTCCTTGGTGGCCCCCGGGCCCACGTCGTAGCGGCGCTCCTCGGGGCGGGGCTTGCGGGGCCGGTCCTGCCCCTGCTTCTGGTCCCTGTCGTTGCCTGCGCCGCGGTAGTTACCGCGCCCGCCGCTCTTGCCGCTGCCGCTGCTTCGCATCAAGGTTTCCGTCTTAGTCGTCTGCGTCCTGACCGCCGGGCGCGTCGGGCGCGTCCGGGTCGAACGACGGCACCCCCTCCTGGGTCTCGGCCTCGATCGCCTCCGCCTCCGGGAGGAAGGGCGCGAGTTCCGGGAGTTCGTCCAGGCCGCGCAGGCCCATCCGCTCCAGGAAGTAGTTCGTCGTCCTGTACAGGATCGCACCTGTTTCGGGTTCCGTGCCCGCCTCCTCGACCAGACCGCGCTGGAGGAGGGTGCGCATCACGCCGTCGCAGTTCACCCCGCGCACGGCGGAGACGCGGCTGCGGCTGACCGGCTGGCGGTAGGCGACGACCGCCAGGGTCTCCAGCGCGGCCTGGGTGAGCCGGGCCGTCTGCCCGTCCAGGACCAGTCGCTCGACGGCGGGCGCGTAGGCGGCTCGGGTGTAGAAGCGCCAGCCGCCGGCGACGAACCGCAGCTCGAAGCCGCGGCCCTGCACGGTGTACTCGTCGGCCAGCTCTCGCAGGGCGTCCGCGATCTGCCGCTTGGGGCGTTCCAGGATCTTCGCCAGGTGCTCCTCGGTCGCGGGCTCGTCCACGACCATGAGCATCGCCTCCAGGGCGGGCTTGAGGTCGAGGTCGGCGACGGTCCGCAGCCCGGCCGGGACCCCGGCGGTCTGCTCACTCACGGCTTCTCCTCCTCCTTGGGCGGCTCGGGGGGCCGGTCGAACTCGTCGGTGACCCTGGGCGCCGCGTCCGTGTCCCCGCCGGTCCAGCGCACGGTCAGCTCCCCCAGCGCGGCCTCCTGCTCCAGGGCCACGGCCTTCTCCCGGTACAGCTCCAGCAGCGCGAGGAACCGCGCCACGACGGTGAGCGTGTCGTCGGTGTCCTCGGTCAGCGCCCGGAAGCTGGCCTCGCCCAGCTCGCGCAGCCGGGCGACCACGATCCCGGCCTGCTCCTGCACGCTGACCAGCGGGGCGTGGATGTGGTCGACGTAGACCTGCGGCTTGGGCCTCGGCTGCATGGCCTTGACGGCGAGCCTGGCGAAGCCCTCGGGGCCGATGCTGATGACGACCTCGGGCAGCAGCTCGGCGTGCTGCGGGTCGAGGCCGACGGTACGGGGCCGGCGCCGGGCCTCGTCGTCGAGCCGCCGGTCGAAGATGTCGGCGATCTGCTTGTAGGCGCGGTACTGGAGCAGCCGGGCGAACAGCAGGTCCCGGGCCTCCAGCAGGGCGAGGTCGGCCTCGTCCTCCACCTCCGCGGCGGGCAGCAGCCGGGCGGCCTTCAGGTCGAGCAGTGTGGCCGCGACGACCAGGAACTCCGTGGTCTGGTCCAGGTCCCAGTCGGGTCCCATGGCCCGGATGTGCGCCATGAACTCGTCGGTGACCTTCGACAGGGCGACCTCGGTGACGTCCAGCCTGTGCCGGGAGATGAGCTGGAGGAGCAGGTCGAAGGGGCCCTCGAAGTTCGCGAGGCGCACTGTGAAGACACCGTCGGAAGCGGGGTCGGACTCGACGGGGTCGGACTCGCCGCGGAATCCGTCGGACACCGGCTCGGCGGGCTCTGATGCGGGCTCGGACTCCGGCTCGGGCAGCTCCGGCCCCGGCCCGGCGGGCTCCGGCTCGGGCAGCTCCCGTTCGGGCGCCCCGGCGAGTACGGCGGCCGGCTCGTCCGGTGCGGTTCCCGGCCCTCGCCCCAGCGCACGCCGACGACCGGCGGATGCGCCGGGGACAGGGGCTCCATACGAGGTCATAGCCCCCGCAGGCTACCGCTACCGCCCGCGCAGCCGGCGCACGAGGATGCTCGCGTCCCCACGGGACTCCAGGTCGGCCAGGACCACGGCCACCGCCTCGCGGACGATCCGGCCGCGGTCCACCGCGAGCCCGTGCTCGCCGCGGAGCACCAGCCGCGCGTGCTCCAGGTCCATCAGCTCCTCGGCGGAGACGTAGACGGTGATCTTCTCGTCGTGCCGCTCGCGTCCGCTGGGCCGCCGGGCCGCCGCCCGGCCGCGCTTGCGCGGCTGCGCGGCAGAACCTTCCTGCTCCGCCTGCCGGCGTGCCGGGCGGGTGCGGGACTCGCCGGCCTCGGCCGACTCGGCCTCCGCCGCCACGTGCTCCGCGCCCTCTCCGTCACCGCTCCGGACGGGTACCGACTGCGGTACGTCCTCGGCGGCGGCCGCCTCGTCGCTCTCCCCCGCGGGAGCCGGCACCCGGGCCTCGCCGTTGGCCGCGCGGCGGGGCGTGGACGGCTGGAGCGCCATCCCCCCGGTCGTGCGGAACAGTTCGTCGGCCCCGGGCAGACTCACTCGGCGTGACACCGGGCGAGCACCTCCCTGGCGAGCTGGCGGTAGGCGGCGGCACCGACGGAGTTGGAGGCGTACGTGGTGATCGGCTCACCGGCGACCGTGGTCTCCGGGAAGCGGACCGTGCGGCCGATGACCGTGTGGTAGACGTGGTCGTCGAACGCCTCGACGACACGCGCGAGCACCTCACGGCTGTGCACGGTGCGCGAGTCGTACATCGTGGCCAGGATGCCGTCGAGCTCCAGCTCGGGGTTGAGCCGCTCCTGGACCTTCTCGATGGTCTCGGTCAGCAGGGCCACACCGCGCAGGGCGAAGAACTCGCACTCCAGCGGCACGATGACCTTGTGCGCGGCCGTCAGCGCGTTGACGGTGAGCAGGCCGAGCGAGGGCTGACAGTCGATGACGATGTAGTCGTAGTCGGGCAGCAGCGGCTTCAGGGCGCGCTGGAGCGTCGACTCGCGCGCGACCTCGGAGACCAGCTGGACCTCGGCGGCCGACAGGTCGATGTTGGACGGCAGCAGGTCCATGTTGGGGACCGCCGTCTTCAGCAGGACCTCGTCCGCGGACATGCCCCGCTCCATGAGCAGGTTGTAGACGGTGAGGTCCAGCTCCATCGGGTTGACGCCGAGGCCGACCGACAGCGCGCCCTGCGGGTCGAAGTCCACGAGCAGCACGCGCCGGCCGTACTCCGCGAGCGCGGCACCCAGGTTGATGGTCGACGTCGTCTTGCCGACGCCGCCCTTCTGGTTGCACATCGCGATGATCGTCGCGGGGCCGTGGTCGGTCAGCGGGCCCGGGATCGGGAAGTACGGCAGCGGGCGTCCGGTCGGGCCGATGCGCTCACGGCGCTGGCGGGCCGCGTCGGGCGCGAGCGTGGCCGCGTACTCGGGATCGGGCTCGTACTCGGCGTCGGGGTCGTAGAAGTGCCCCTCGGGCAGTTCGTCGTAGTCGGCGAAGTGGTTGTGGGGCGCGCCACTTCCGTCGCCGGCCATGGCGTTCACGTGATGGCCATCCATGCTCTGGTGTGCTGTCCGGGCCGCCTGCGGACCGGAACTCTGGTGGGCTGCGAAGGTGCGCACAGCTACGGAGCCGACAGCCTCGAATCCCGCGGGGCCCTGGCCCCCTGCGGGCATTCCTGGTCGACCACCTCCGGGAGAAAATGTCGACTCATTCACAAGTCGTCTTACCTCCTTGGTGACCAGGAAACTTCTAGACAAGGTCAGCGTGGCACCATGCCGACGGTTCGCGACTCTATGGCGTGTCGGGCGTCCGCAGCAACACAATCCGCCGGACCCGGCAGGATGTGTCGGCAATGAAACATCCCTCTGTCAAGGGCGTACGGCCGTCGCACGGCAGGTTTCACCGGTGTGCGAATCGGTCGAAGGGTTACGTTCGAGGCGAGTTGACCGAGAGCCGCAAAGTGACCATACACACACCCGGCCGGACCTTGTCGGGCAAGGTCCGGCCGGGTGCGCGCTGTTGACGAGCCGTGTTGACGAATCGCCTTTTGGCTCAGCCGAGAAGGCTCTCCAGCTCGACGTGGTCCAGGCCGTGGGCCTCGGCGACCTCCTTGTAAACCACCTTGCCGTCATGGGTGTTGAGGCCCTTGGCAAGCGCGGGGTCGCGGCGCAGCGCCTCCACCCAGCCGTTGTTGGCCAGGGAGACGATGTACGGCAGCGTCGCGTTGGTGAGGGCGTTGGTGGAGGTGTTGGGCACCGCGCCCGGCATGTTGGCGACGCAGTAGAAGACCGAGTTGTGGACCCGGAAGGTCGGCTCGGCGTGCGTGGTGGGGTGGGAGTCCTCGAAGCAGCCGCCCTGGTCGATCGCGATGTCGACAAGGACACTTCCCGGCTTCATGCGGGACACCATCTCGTTGGTCACCAGCTTCGGGGCCTTGGCGCCCGGGATGAGGACCGCGCCGATGACCAGGTCGGCGTCGAGGACGGCCTTCTCCAGCTCGAAGGCGTTGGACATGATCGCCTTGACCTTCGTGCCGAAGATCCGGTCGGCCTCGCGCAGCTTGTTGATGTCGCGGTCGAGCAGGATCACCTCGAAGCCCATGCCGATGGCGACCTGGGTGGCGTTCCAGCCGGAGACGCCGCCGCCGATGACCACGGCCTTGGCCGGGGTCACGCCCGGGACGCCGCCCGGCAGCACGCCGCGGCCGCCGGCCGCGCGCATCAGGTGGTAGGCGCCGACCTGCGGGGCCAGCCGGCCCGCGACCTCGGACATCGGGGCGAGCAGCGGCAGGGCGCGGTTGGGCAGCTCGACGGTCTCGTAGGCGATGGCCGTGGTGCCGGACTCGATCAGCGCGTCCGTGCACTCCTTGGAGGCCGCCAGGTGCAGGTAGGTGAAGAGGATCTGGTCCTTGCGCAGCCGGTGGTACTCCTCGGCGATGGGCTCCTTGACCTTCAGCAGCAGGTCGGCGGCGGCCCACACCTCGTCGGCCGTGTCGAGGAGGGCGGCACCGGCGGAGACGTACTCCTCGTCCGTGATGGAGGAGCCGAGGCCGGCGCCCCGCTCGACGACGACCTGGTGGCCGTTGCGCACCAGCTCGTGCACACCGGCGGGGGTGATGGCCACCCGGAACTCGTTGTTCTTGACCTCGCGGGGGATGCCGACCTTCACGTCGATCACGGTCCTTGGCTCAGAGGGTATGGGGGTGCATTGAAGACGTACCCAGACATGCGGGGGCATACCGGGAGACACCGCAGGAGAACGAGCGGCAGAGCCAGTTTAATGAAGGTATTCCGGCTGTCTAGCCTTCCATTGCATCAATCTTCGCTGGGCACACTACGGATTTCGCAGGCGTTAGCGTCGTGTTCCGGCCTTGCGTCCTCTTCCGGTGGCTCCTCATCCAGCATGCGCTCCGCCGCAGCGCGGTGCAGGCGGGCCGACGCGGGGTCGCCCAGCCGGTCCAGGGTGTCGGCGAGCCGGAGCTGGAGCGCGGCCTGCAACCGGGCGTCCTCCGCGCGCCGCGCCCACTCCACGGCCTCCTGGCAGGTGCGCAGCGACTCCTCGGGCCGCCCCGCGTACTCCTGCACCCGGGCGATCTCGCTCAACGCCCGCGCGCTGGCGGCGACATCGCCGCTGCGGCGGTAGCCGGCGAGGGCGGCCCGCCAGTTCCGCAGCGCCTCCCCGTACCGGCCGGCGTAGGTGTGGGCGGTGCCGATGCGGCCGTACAGCCGGGCCGCCTCCGGGTGCTCTCCCCGGGCCAGCCGTTCCGCCAGCGCCCGGCCGAACCAGTCGGCGGCCCGGTCGTGGTCCCCCAGCTCCTGGTACGCGCCGCCTACGGATTCCATCGCGCGGCCGGTCGCGTACGGGTCGTTCGCCTCGCGTCCGGCGTCCAGGGCGGCCCGGTAGCGGACCAGCGCCTCCCGGGTCCGGCCGGTCTGCGCGTCCAGGTCGCCGAGGTTCAGCAGGGCCGCGGCCTTCTCCCGGGGCAGCCCGCGCCGCTCGGCGATGCCCAGGACGAGGCCGTGCAGGCCGTACAGGTCGGGGGCGGCGGCCTGCGTGCCGACGTGCGCGGCCAGGGCCCTGACCAGCTGGGACATCAGCCGCCGGGCGAGGGTGTCCAGCTCGCCGTCGGCCACCGCCAGGCGCGCGGACGCCAGCAGGGCGGGCCGCCGGATGCGCAGCCAGTCGGCGGCGGCCCGCGGGGTCGGGAAGCGCAGCGCCGGGGGCAGGCCGCTCAGCTTCTCGCGCGCCTGCGGGCTGTCGGTCTCGGTGATCGCCCGGCAGGACTGCAGCAGCCGTACCGTCCGCTCCAGCATCCGGGCCCGAGCCAGCTGCAACTCGGCGGGCCGCTCCTGGGTCTCGGCCAGGGCGCGCAGCAGCGGGTGCAGACAGCCGGGGACCTCGTACTGGGGCAGCGGGGTGCGCAGCGCGCGCAGCAGACCGAGGGCGACGAGGTCGTCCAGGGTCGTGCGGGCGGCGTCGACCGAGCAGCCCGCGAGCGCGGAGGCGGTGTGCGGGTCGGCCAGGCCGGCCGGGGCGAGGCAGAGCAGTCGCAGTATGCGGGCGGCCGGGCCGGGCAGCTGGTCGTACACGAGCCGGAAGACGCGGGACAGCGGGGTGCCGTCCGCGCCGGCGTCGGTGTGCAGCCGCTTGGTGAGGTCGGAGACGGCGGCCTGGGGGCGGGCGGCGAGCCAGCCGCCGGCCAGCACCAGCGCGGCCGGGTGGCCCTGGCAGGCCTCGACCAGGCTCTCCGCCGAGCGCGGGTCGACGGTGACGCGGACGGAGCCGGTGTAGCCGGTGAGCAGTTCCACCGCGGACTTGGTGTCCAGGCCGCCGAGCGTGCAGGGGCGGACGTCCGCGATGCCGGTGAGCGGGCCCCCGGAGACGGCCACCACCAGGCAGTCCGGGGCGTCCGGGAGCAGCGCGTCGACCTGCTCGGCGCCGGCCGCGTCGTCCAGCAGGAGCAGCATGCGCCGGCCGGCCAGGGCGGTGCGCAGGGCCGCGGCCAGGTCGTCCTCGGCGGCTCCGGCGGGGGCGGGCAGCTCCAGTGCGCCGAGCAGGTCGCGGGCGGCCTGCTCGACGGGCACCGGGGTGCCGCCGGGCTCGCTGAGCCGGGCCCGCAGCACTCCGTCGGGGTAGCGGCCGGCGATCTGCCGGACGAGTTCCTCGGCGAGGCTGGTCCGGCCGGAACCGGGGCGGCCGGCGATCAGGAGCACGCGCGCGCGGGGGGCCTTGCGGCCGGAGAGGGTGTCCAGTCCGGCGCGCTCGATGTCGGCGCGCAGCTCTTTCAACTCCCGCGCCCGGCCCAGGAATCGGTCCTCCCTGGCCGGGTGCGCGGTCCGCTCCGCACCGTCTGGGTCCACCGCCTGATCCGTCACGGGCCACACTCCCGTCCCACCGCACGCGCAAGCCCGCCGGTGTCTTCCGATACGGGCGTTGAAGAGCCTAGTTCACGCTCTGCGACGTTCCCGGAAGAGCGCGGCGGAGGGTTCCCCCGATCGGATCAGGCGATCGTCACACCGGCATCCTGAGGGGGGCCGACCGGGTCCGGGAGGGGCGGGCCGCGCCCTTCATGGGCCGGGTCGGTCCCGGAGGGGACGGGTCGGGAGGCGGGTCGGGTTCCGCAGGGACCGGACGGGCCAGGCCGCGCCCAGCCAGGCCGGACCAGGCCCCAGACGACCCGAGCCCGGCCAGGTCCCAGCCGAGCCCCAAAAAGGCCACGCCGCCCCAGACGAGCCAGACCAGGCCCCAGACGAGCCCAGCCGCGCCCCGGACGGGTCGGGTCAGTTTTCGAAGGGGCGGGCCGGCCAGGGCGCGTCGGCGGGGCGCAGGGCGTCCAGGCCGTCGCCGCCGCGGGCGGCGACCAGGGAGAGCACGCCCACCACGAGGCAGTTGTTGTGCAGGTCCCCGGCCAGCACGCGGCGTACCAGTTCCCCGACCGGCACGCGCGCGTGCTGCATGTCGGTCTCCTCGTGCTCCGCCGCGAAGCGCTCGCCCTCGGCGTCGGACAGGCCGCGGGCCAGGAAGATCCGCACCGCCTCGTCGCAGCCGCCCGGGGTGGTGTACACGTCGGTCAGCACCCGCCAGTCCTCGGCCTTGACGTGCGCCTCCTCGTACAGCTCCCGCTGCGCGGCGTGCAGCGGGTTCTCGCCGGGCACGTCCAGCAGCCCCGCCGGGATCTCCCACAGCTTGTGCCGCACCGGGTGCCGGTACTGGTTGATCAGCAGCACCCGGTCCTCCTCGTCAAGGGCGAGGACGGCGACGGAGCCGGGGTGGACCTGGTAGTCGCGGCGGGCCACCGACCCGTCGGGCATGACCACGTCGTCCGTGCGGACGGAGGTCTTGTTGCCCACGAAGGGGGTGTCCGTGGCGCGGATCTCCCATTCCTCGGGGGTGTCCTTGATCGTCATGCCCTGTCCTTCCACGTGCTGTGCGAGACGACCGGCCGACAAAGAAAGCCGGGGTGCTCACCTGTGAAGGTTCGCACCCCGGCCACCGTACAACTGGTGTGTTACTTCGAGTTCTTCCGCTCGACCGCGGCCTTCACCAGGCCCGCGAAGAGCGGGTTCGCGCGGGTCGGCCGCGAGCGCAGCTCGGGGTGCGCCTGCGTGGCGACCAGGTACGGGTGGACGTCGCGCGGGTATTCCACGTACTCCACGAGCTTGCCGTCGGGGGAGGTGCCGGAGAAGACGATGCCGGCCTTCTTCTCCAGTTCCGCGCGGTAGGCGTTGTTGACCTCGTAGCGGTGCCGGTGGCGCTCCTCGACGTACTCCTTGCCGTCGTAGACCTCGCGCACGATCGAGCCCTCGGCCAGCTTGGCCGGGTACATGCCCAGCCGCATCGTGCCGCCCATGTCGCCCTCGCCGGCGACGATGTCGAGCTGCTCGGCCATGGTGGAGATGACCGGGTGGGCGGTGGCCGGGTCGAACTCGGTGGAGTTGGCGTCCGGGATGTCGGCCAGGTTGCGGGCGGCCTCGATCACGATGCACTGCAGGCCCAGGCAGAGGCCGAGCAGCGGGATCTTGTTCTCCCGGGCGTAGCGGATCGCGCCGACCTTGCCGAGCACACCGCGGTCGCCGAAGCCGCCGGGGATGCAGACGCCGTCGACGTCCTCCAGCTGGGCCTTGGCGCCGGCCGGGGTCTTGCAGTCGTCCGAGGTCACCCACTTGATCTTCACGCGGGCCTTGTTGGCGAAGCCGCCCGCGCGCAGCGCCTCGGTGACCGACAGGTAGGCGTCCGGCAGGTCGATGTACTTGCCGACCAGCGCCAGGGTGACCTCGTGGTCGGGGTTGTGGACGCGGTCGAGCAGGTCGTCCCACGTCGTCCAGTCCACGTCCCGGAAGGGCAGGTCGAGCTTGCGGACGACGTAGGCGTCCAGGCCCTCGGAGTGCACGACCTTCGGGATGTCGTAGATCGAGCGGGCGTCGGGGCAGGCGACGACGGCGGCCTCGTCCACGTCGCACATCAGGGAGATCTTCCGCTTGATCGCGGTCGGCACCTCCCGGTCGCAGCGCAGCACGATCGCGTCCGGCTGGATGCCGATGTTCCTGAGCGCGGCCACCGAGTGCTGGGTCGGCTTGGTCTTCAGCTCACCGGACGGGCCGATGTAGGGCAGCAGCGAGATGTGCACCACGAAGACGTTGTCCCGGCCGACCTCGTGGCGGACCTGGCGGACGGTCTCCAGGAACGGCAGCGACTCGATGTCGCCGACCGTGCCGCCGACCTCGGTGATCACGACGTCGACCGCGTCGGTGGCCATGCGCCGGATGCGGTGCTTGATCTCGTTGGTGATGTGCGGGATGACCTGCACCGTGTCGCCCAGGTATTCGCCGCGGCGCTCCTTGGCGATCACCGTGGAGTAGACCTGGCCGGTGGTGACGTTGGCGCTGCCGTCCAGGTCGCGGTCGAGGAACCGCTCGTAGTGGCCGATGTCCAGGTCGGTCTCGGCGCCGTCGTTGGTGACGAACACCTCACCGTGCTGGAAGGGGTTCATCGTGCCCGGGTCGACGTTCAGGTACGGGTCGAGCTTCTGCATCACGACACGCAGGCCCCGCGCCTTGAGCAGCATGCCCAGGCTGGAGGCGGTCAGACCCTTGCCGAGCGAGGAGGCGACACCCCCGGTCACGAAGATGTGCTTGGTCGTCGTGGTGTTGGGCGGCATGGCCAAGAGGGGGCTCCCGTGGTCGCGGTCTGGGGGGTGCGATACGGCGACCCTCCCGGGATTCTCCGGGGGTGCCGTCGCTGCGGTTCGGGGGTTTTCTCCCACCGGTCCACGGGCTACCAGCGTATCAGCGCCTGGGCGGGATGGCTTCCGGCGACTGTTCGTACCCGCCCGGGTACAGCCAGCCGCCACACAGGTCACCCGTGTCACTCTGACCGACCGCGGACACACCGTCCTCACCCGGCGCTCACCCGTTCGGCCCACACAGGTTGCCCGGAGCGGCACGCAGATCATCTACGTGCGTCGTATCCTGCTCGGACATTGGCTGCCGAGCCCGGCCGGAACGACGGCACACCCCCGCCAACATCACCCGGAACAACGAGAGCGCGGCAGTTCGTTGAGCAAAGACTGTCGTGTTGCCTCAGGGCTCGGCGGGCTGCTTTGCTTCACCGCTCAACGACGCTTAACAACGATCCCTTGACCGCACTAGCGACAGCCCCCTGCGCGGGGGTGTGACGTGGCCGTTCGACTGGAGTTGCACGTGGCCGGGCGCATCGAAGACTACGCACTCATCGGAGACATGCAGACAGCGGCGCTGGTCTGCCGGGATGGCACGGTGGACTGGCTGTGCCTGCCCCGCTTCGACTCCCATGCCGTCTTCGCCGGCCTGCTGGGCACCGAGGAACACGGTTTCTGGCGGCTCGGACCGGCGCACGCCGCCGACGCCAAGCCGCCCACGGCCGCCCGGCGCGGCTACCGCGGCGACTCGCTGATCCTGGAATCCGAGTGGGACACCCCGCGCGGCACGGTGCGTGTGACCGATTTCATGCCCCCGCGTGACGGCGCCCCGCAGCTGATCCGGATCGTGGAGGGCGTCACCGGCCGGGTCCCGATGCGCTCCGCCCTGCGGATGCGGTTCTCCTACGGCCGCGTGGTGCCGTGGGTGCACAAGCACGAGGGGCGCACGGTGGCCGTCGCCGGACCGGACTCGGTGTGGTTCGACACCGAGGCCGAGACCTACGGCAAGGCGCTCACGACGTACGCCGACTTCACGGTCGCCCCCGGTGACCGGATCGCGTTCACCATCTCCTGGCAGCCCTCGCACAAGCAGCCGCCGCCGCTGCCCGAGCCGGAGACCTCGCTGGAGGCGACGGAGGACTTCTGGCGCGAGTGGGTCGAGCACTGTACGTACCACGGGCCGTACCGGGAGGCGGTGATCCGCTCGCTGATCACCCTCAAGGCGCTGACCTACGCCCCCACGGGCGGCATCGTCGCCGCCCCCACGACCTCCCTGCCCGAGGACATCGGGGGCGTGCGCAACTGGGACTACCGCTACACCTGGCTGCGGGACGCGGCGATCACCCTGTCCTCGCTGCTGCGCACGGGCTACCGCGAGGAGGCCCGCGCCTGGCGCGAGTGGCTGCTGCGCGCGGTCGCCGGCGACCCGGAGAACCTGCAGATCATGTACGGCATCGCCGGTGAGCGCGAGCTGGGCGAGGCGGAGCTGGACTGGCTGCCGGGCTACGAGAAGTCCGCTCCGGTCCGGGTCGGCAACGGCGCCGCGCACCAGCTCCAGCTGGACGTGTACGGCGAGGTCACCGAGGCCCTGCACCTGGGGCACATGACCGGCCTCGCCCGCAACGACTACGCCTCCCTGCTCCAGCTGAAGCTGATCCGCTACCTGGAGGACCACTGGCAGGAGCCGGACGAGGGCATCTGGGAGGTGCGCGGCCCGCGCCGGCACTTCGTGCACTCCAAGGTGATGGCCTGGGTCGCCGTCGACCGCACGATCAAGCTCATCGAGTCCGGCGACGCGGACGGCCCGCTGGAGCGCTGGAAGGAACTGCGCGACGACATCCACCGGGACGTGTGCGAGAAGGGCTACGACAAGGAGCGCAACACCTTCACCCAGTCCTACGGCTCCCAGGAGCTGGACGCCTCGCTGCTGCTCATCCCGCAGATGGGCTTCCTGCCGCCGGACGACAAACGCGTGATCGGCACCATCGAGGCGATCCAGCGGGAGCTGTCCACCCCGGACGGGTTCATCCTGCGCTACCCGACGGAGGGCGACCGCGAAGGCGTCGACGGCCTGCCGGGTGACGAGGGCGCGTTCCTGGCCTGCTCGTTCTGGATGGCGGACGACCTGGCGATGATCGGCCGGGTGGACGAGGCCCGCAAGCTGTTCGAGAAGCTCCTCTCGCTGCGCAACGACCTCGGTCTGCTCGCCGAGGAGTGGGACCCGCGCCTGAAGCGCCAGGTGGGCAACTTCCCGCAGGCGTTCAGCCACGTCCCGCTGATCGACACGGCCCTGCGGCTGACGGCGTCGGGCGCCTACGGGGGCTAGGGCCTCTCGTTTGACGTTCCGCGCGCGGACGCGGCGCGGGCTCCCCGCCCGCGTCCGCGGTCCCGTCGGGGCCGGTCGCGCGGTTCCCCGTGCCCGTTCGGGGGTGCGCGCCGCCTACCCTGGAACCGGACAGATGCCCCTTCCGGAAGGGGGCGGCCATGGCTTCCCTCTCGAAGGCGGGCGCGGCCCTCGTCGCGCTCCGCGAGGATCTGGTCGGCGATGTGCTCGTCCCTGGGGATCCGGGCTACGAGGAGGCCCGTGCGGTCTTCAACGCGATGGTCGACCGGCGGCCCGCGGTGATCGCGCAGTGCGCGGACGCGACCGACGTGGTGCGGGCCGTGCGCTTCGGCAGGGACCTCGACCTGCACATCGCGGTGCGCGGCGGCGGCCACGGCGTGGCCGGTACGGCGCTGGGCGACGGCGCGCTCGTGGTGGACCTGCGCCGGATGCACCAGGTGACCGTCGACCCGGCGGCCGAGGCGGTCCGGATCGAGGGCGGCGCCACGATGAGCCATCTGGACCGCGCCACCCAGCCGTACGGTCTCGCGACCACCGGCGGGCGGGCCTCCACCACCGGCGTCGGCGGTTACGTCCTCGGCGGGGGCACCGGCTGGCTCGACCGCGCCTTCGGCCTCGCCGTGGACAACCTCATCGCCGTGGAGCTGGTGACCGCCGACGCCGAGCGGGTGCACGCGAGCGCCGACGAGAACCCCGAGCTGTTCTGGGCGCTGCACGGCGGGGGCGGCAACTTCGGCGTCGCCACCGCGCTCACCCTGCGGCTGCACGAACTGCCGGAGTTCTCGGTCGTCCTGCTGCTGTTCCTGCCGGACGCCGGACCGGACGTGCTCCGCACCTTCCGCGAGGTCTTCCGCACCGGGCCGGACGAGGTGGGCGGCGCGGTGCTGTACCTCACCGGCCCGCCCGCCCGGTTCACACCGCCGGAGCTGGTGGGCGCGCCGCTGTGCGCGGCCCTGCTGACCTACGCCGGCGGCGAGGACGCACTGCGCAAGCTCGCCGAGCCGCTGCTCGCGCTGCCGCACGAGGTGGAGCTGGCCGGTGACATGCCGTACGCCGACGCGCAGTGCATGCTCGACCGGCCGGCGGGGCTGCGCGACCACTGGTCGGCGGAGTGTCTGGCCGGGCTGCCCGACGAGGCCGTGGACGCCTTCTGCGCCCGCGCGGAGGGCATGCCGGTGCCGACGCCCACCCAGCACCTGCTCTTCCCGCAGGGCGGGGCCGCAGCGGCCGGTCCGCACGAGTACCCGGTGGCCTACCGGGACGCGCCCTGGGCGGCGCACCCGCTCGCGATCTGGCCGGACCCGGCCGACGACGAGCGGGCGATCGGCTGGGTGCGGGACGTGCGGGCCGGCCTGCGGCGGTGGAGCACGGGGGCGGTGCACCTCAACCTGATCGGCGACGAGGGCCCCGAACGGGTCCGCGCGGGCCTGGGCGCCGGGAACACCCTGCGCCTGGCGAAGGTGAAGCGGCGCTACGACCCCGACAACGTCTTCCGCTTCAACCACAACATCCGTCCGGTCTAGGGTCTGGGCGGGAGCTGTCCCGAGGGCGTCTTCGCAGGTAGCGTCGCCGCATGCACAGCCGTACGGACCACCGATCCGACAACCAGGGCGCCGGGATCACCGTGCAGCGGGCGCTGGAGCTGCCCGGGCTGCGCAGCGGGCTGCCGGAGGTGCTGGCGGGCGCCGACCGGCTCGGCCGCACCGTGCGCTGGGTGCACGCGGGCGAGGTTCCGAACATCGCCTCGCTGCTCAAGGGCGGCGAGCTGCTGCTGACCACCGGCTACGGCCTCGGCACCCGGCCGGCCGAGCAGCGGGCGTTCGTGCGCACCCTCGCCGAGCGCGGGATCGCCGCCCTCGTGGTGGAGCTGGGCCCGCGCTTCACCCGGCTGCCCGCCGCCCTGGTGGACACGGCGCGGGCGGCCGGGCTGCCGCTGGTCCAGCTGCACCGCGAGGTGCCGTTCGTGGCGGTGACCGAGGAGATCCACACGGAGATCGTCAACGGCCACTACGCGCTGCTCCAGCGCGCCGAGGAGGTGCACCGGCGCTGCACCGAGGCCCTGCTGGGCGGGGGCGGGGTGCCGCAGGTGCTGGACATCCTGGCCGGCTTCGGCGGCAACCCGGTGTTCCTGGAGACCGCCGACGGCCGGCTGCTGTACGCCGCCGGTGCCGGGCCGGAGGGCGCGGACCCGCTCCAGGTGTGGGAGGGGCTGCGCGGCCCGCACAAGCAGGCCCCGCCGCCCGCCGGGTCGGTGCTGGTGGACGTGCCCGGCGGCGGGCCCGGGACCGCCGGTGCCGTGCGCGCCCGCCTGGTGCTGCTGCCGGTCCGCTCACCGCTGGCCCCGGTGCACCGGATCGCCGCCGAGCGGGCCGCGGGAATCCTGGCCGTGGTGCTGATGCAGGCGCGGCAGGAGGAGGAGCTGGCGGCGCGCGGGCGGGGCGACTTCCTCACCGATCTCGCCGAGGGCCGGATCGCGGCGCAGGACGCCCCGGCGCAGGCCCGGGTGCTCGGCTTCAAGCCCGGCGACAGCCCGCTGCTGCCCGTGGTGATGCGGATCGGGGACACCCTCTCCCCCGGCGGCGGCTGGGCGGTGCTGGCCCGCGCGGTCTCCGAGGAGCTGGCCGCGGTGGGGGTGCCGGTGCTGCTGGGGGTGCGGCCGGTGGAGGGCCGGGTGCTGGTGCTGCTGGGGCTGCGCTCGGAGTCGGAGCGGGCCGCGGTCGCGGACCGGGTGGCGGCGGCGCTGCGGGCGGGGGTGGAGCGGGCCGGGATGCGCCGGCCGGGCTCGCCGGCGCCGGTGGTGGTGGTCGGGGTGGCGGGCGGCTGGGCGGCGGCTTCGGCGGGTCTGCGGCACGCGGCGGAGACCGCGACCGCGGCCCAGGGCCTGACCGACCTGCCCTGGTACGACGCCCGGCGCCTGGACATCGACCTGCTGCTGTGGCGGCTGCGCGACCACCCGGATCTCGCGTCCTTCGTGGACCGGGCGATCGGCCCGCTGCGCGACCACGACCACCGCTCCCGGCCGCCGCTGCTGCCGACTCTGGAGACCTATCTGGCGCACGCCGGCCGCAAGGCGGAGACGGCCCGCGAACTGCACCTCAACCGGCAGACGCTGTACAACCGGCTCGCCCGGATCGAGGAGTTGCTGGGCACCGACCTGGACGACCCGCAGACGGTACTGGCGTTGAGCCTGGCCCTGCGGGCGCGTCGGCACGTGCCCTGACGCCGCTCAGGCCAGCGGTCGGGGCTGGGTCAACTCGTCGTACACGCTGAGCACTTGGGCGACGGTCTCGTCCTCGGTCGGCCAGGTGGCGGCCTGCCGCGTCCCGCGTTCGCGCAGCACCGCGCGGCGTTCCGGGTCCGCGAGGAGCCGTACGACGGTGCCGGCGAGGGCTTCCGGGTCGCCGTACGGGACGAGTTCGGCCGCGTCGCCGACGAGGTCCGGGATGCCGCCGACGCGGGTGGCGACGAGCGGCACGCGCGCGTGCAGCGCCTCCTGGGCGAGGACGGACCGCGACTCCCAACTGCTGGTCAGCAGGGCCAAGTCGGCGGCGGCGAGCAGCTCGGGCACGTCCTCGCGGTGCCCGATGAGCCGCACCGGCAGTTCCTCGTCCTCGATCCGCCGTTGCAGCACCGGACGCAGTGGCCCCTCCCCCGCGACGACCACCAGCGGCACCGGTTCGAGGTCGCGCCAGGCGCGGGCGGCGTCGAGCAGGACGTCGTAGCCGCGGTGCCGGTCCAGGGAGCCGACCGCGATGAGCAACGGGCGTCCGGTGGCGCCGAGTTCGGCCCGGGTCTTGGGCCGCCGCCGGTCGGGGTCGTCGCGGTCGGGGCCGTCGACGGCGTCCGCCCCTTCGGGGGCGAGGGCGTCGGCGTCGAGGAGGCCGCCGGCGCGGTGCCGGCCCGGCAGGCCGACGGCCGCGAGCCGGGCGTCGCGCGCGCCGGTGCGCCGGGCCCGGTCGACCAGGTCGGGGCTGGTGCCGAGGACCACGGCCGCGGTCCTCATCACGCGCCGCTCCAGCAGCCGCAGCAGATGGGCCCGCGGGCCCTCCGCGTGGGCCCGGTTGTGCCAGGTGACCACGAGCGGGGTGGTGCGCCCGCTGAGCGCGAGCACGGTCCGGAAAGAGGCGTGCAGGCCGTGCGCGTGCACCAGGTCGGCGTTCGCGCAGGCCGTGCGGAGCGCGGCCACGGCGACGGGGTCGCTGCTGCGCGGCACGTGCACGTGGTCGGCGCCGACCCCGAGGAAGTCGTAGGCGTGTTCGGCCTCGGCGGGGGCGCACACGGTGACCCGCACGCCCCTCGCCACCAGCCCCTCGGCCAGGGAGCGCACGTGCGCGCTGCTGCCGGCGTTGCCTCCGCCGAGCACCTGCACGGTGCGCAGCGGCGACTGGCCGTGCGGTGCGTTGCTGCTCAGGGGGCTCACGGGGCCGGGGCTCCTGGTTCACGGGGACGGGCACGGGGTCGGCGTGGGGTGGTCACGAGGAAACGTACAGAAGGTAGCGGGCTCAGGGGGGCGGGTGGACGCATCCCGCGCGCCTCCCGGGCGGACCGTCCGTACCCCCTGTTCGCCCCGCGTTCCCCGTCAAGCATGCCAGGACGTACGGCCGTTCAGGGACATCCGGCAGGGCGCACCATGCGGCGGGCCGGGGCAATGCGCCGGAGCACATCACCCACACGGGTGAGGAAGCGCCAGCCGCGGCGGAACGGTGCACGAGGGCATACGACGAGGTCAGCCCCTCACAGACCCGCTCCTGGACACCGGCCCGGCCCCCGTACCGTGCGGCGGCCACCGGAGCGAGGGCGCGCGCGAGAACTCCCGCGCGCCGGTTTCCCACCACCACGGCCGCCCCTCGGTGCGGCACCGGGGGCGCGCGTCCCGTGTCCCCGGGCATCCCGCACGCACCGGGGCCGTCGGGCAGCACGGCCACGGCGGCACCCGTCGCCCGGCGACCGGCCGGGCCCCGGGTCCCTCCCCCACGGGCCCCGGCGCCCCGAGGGCCCTACAGGTCCGCCCTGGCCGTCGCCAGGAGTTCCTCCGCGTGGGCGCGGGCCGTTTCGGAGTCCTCCTGGCCCGCCAGCATCCGGGACAGCTCCCGGACGCGCTCCTCGCCCTCCAGGACCTTCACGCCGGAGCGGGTGACGGAGCCGTCGTTGGTCTTCTCCACCAGCAGCTGGCGGTCGGCGAACGCGGCGACCTGGGGCAGGTGGGTGACCACGACGACCTGCGCGGTCCTGGCGAGCTTGGCCAGGCGCCGCCCGATCTCGACCGCCGCCTTGCCGCCGACACCGGCGTCGACCTCGTCGAAGAGGTACGTCGGCACCGGGTCGGTGCCCGCGAACACCACCTCCACAGCGAGCATCACGCGGGACAGCTCACCGCCGGACGCGCCCTTGGCGATGGGCCGCGGCGGGGCGCCCGGGTGCGGGGCGAGCAGCAGCTCGACCTCGTCCACGCCCGAGGGGCCGTAGGCGACCGTCCGCCCGCCGACCTCGACGCCGTCCGCGTCCTCGGTCTGGCGGATGTCGAAGGACACGCGCGCGTGGGGCATCGCCAGCGAGGCCAGCTCGGCGGTCACGGCGGCGGCGAACCGCTCGGCGGCCTCGGCCCGCGCGTCCGTCAGCGCCTGCGCGAGCCCGCCCAGCTCGGTGCGCAGCGCGTCCCGCTCGGCCGTCAGCTCCTCGATCCGCTCGTCGTCGCCGTCCAGCTCGGTGAGCCGCGCGGCGCTCCGCTCGGCCCAGGCCAGGACGCCGGCGACGTCGTCCCCGTACTTACGGGTCAGGGCGTTCAGGGCGGCCCGGCGCTCCTCCACCGCCGCCAGCCGCAGCGGGTCGGCGTCGAGATCGTCGGCGTACCCCGCCAGCTCACCCGCCACGTCACCCAGCAGGATGCCGATCTCCCCGATCCGGTCGGCGAGCGCGGACAGTGCCGGATCGTGCGACCGCACGGCCTCCAGCGCCCGGTGGGCGCCCGCGACGAGGGTGGAGGCGTCGATCCCCTCGGGGTCCTCCGGATTGCCCGCGAGAGCGGCGTGGGCGGCCGTCGCGGCGGACGACAGCGCCTCCGCGTGCCCCAGCCGCTCGGCCTCCTCGGACAGCTCCACGTCCTCGCCGGGCCGGGGCTCCACGGCGGCGATCTCGTCGAGGCCGTAGCGCAGCATGTCGGCTTCCTGCGCCCGCTCACGCGCGCGCGTGGTGATCTCCTCCAGCTCGGCGGAGACGGCCCGCAGCCGCTTGTACGCCTCGCCGTACTTGGCGAGCGGCACGGCCACGGCGTCGCCCGCGTACCGGTCGAGTGCCTGCCGCTGCCGGGACAGCTTCAGCAGTCCCTGCTGGTCGGTCTGCCCGTGCACGGCCACCAGGTCGTCGGCCAGCTCGGCGAGCAGCCCGACGGGCACGCTGCGCCCGCCCAGGTGCGCCCGGGAGCGGCCCTCGGCGGAGACGGTCCGGCTGATCAGCAGGGCCCCGTCGTCCAGCTCGGCCCCGGCCTCCTCGGCCCGCACGACGGCGGCGGCGCCGGGGGGCACGGCGACCCGCCCCTCCACCACCGCCTTCTCGGCCCCGATCCGCACGAGCGCCGGGTCGGCCCGTCCGCCGAGCAGCAGTCCCAGGCTGGTGACCACCATGGTCTTGCCCGCACCCGTCTCACCGGTGACGGCGGTGAACCCCGGCGACAGCTCGACGACGGCATCGTCGATGACCCCGAGCGACCGTATCCGCATCTCCTCCAACACGGAACAGACCATACGAGGTCCGGGGCCGGGAACGCACATGGCCCGCCCGTGTCACTCCGAGGGGTGGTGGGGCGCGCCCCGCCATCCCGTGGTGGGCAGTGCGAACTTCGCCACGAGCCGGTCGGTGAAGGACGAGTGGTGCAGCCGGGCCAGCCGTACCGGCACGGCGCCCCGCCGTACCTCGACCCGCGCCCCCGGCGGCAGCTCCACGGTCCGCCGCCCGTCGCACCACAGGACCCCCGGCGGGATGTGCGGCAGCACCTCCACCGCGAGCACCGAGTCCGGCGAGGTGACCAGCGGCTTGGCGAACAGCGCGTGCGCGCTGATCGGCACCATCAGCAGGGCCTCCACCTCCGGCCACACCACGGGTCCGCCGGCGGAGAAGGCGTACGCCGTGGACCCGGTCGGCGTGGACAGCACGACGCCGTCGCACCCGAAGCCCGTCACCGGCCGCCCGTCGATCTCCAGGACGACTTCCAGCAGCTTCTCGGCGCCGGCCTTCTGCACGGCGGCCTCGTTCAGCGCCCAGTCGGTGTGCACGATGTCGCCGTTGCGGTGCACCACGACGTCGACGGTCATCCGCTCCTCGACCTCGTACGACCGCGCCACCACCCGGTCCACGACCCGGTCGAGGTCGTCGCGCTCGGCCTCCGCGAGGAACCCGACGCGGCCGAGGTTGACGCCGAGCATCGGCACCCCGGAGGCCCGCGCGAACTCGGCGCCGCGCAGCAGCGTGCCGTCGCCGCCCAGCACGATCAGCAGCTCGCAGCCGTCCAGGCACTGCGGGGTCGCCTCCTTGACGAGGGCCACCTCGTCCGGGAGCGGCAGGTCGCGCGCCTCCTCCTCCAGCACCCGCACCCCGATGCCATGCCGCAGCAGGCCCTTGACGACGAGTTCCGCGCTGCGGATCGCCGCGGGCCGCCCGGTGTGGGCGAGCAGGAAAACAGTACGCGCCAGGTTCTGTGTCAACGCGGCCCCTCCGCCACTGCACGGTCGACGTCGGCCGGGTCCACCTGGGGTGCCCCCGTCCGCAGCCAGAGAAAGTACTCCACGTTCCCCGAGGGCCCGGGCAGCGGACTCGCGGTGACCCCCCGCACCCCGAGTCCCAGCTCCCACGCCTTCGCGGCCACCGCGCGCACGGCCTCCGCCCGCAGCTGCGGACTCCGTACGACACCCCCGCTGCCGAGCCGTTCCTTCCCGACCTCGAACTGCGGCTTGACCATCATCACCAGGTCGGCGTCCGGCGTCACGCACCGCTTCAGGGCGGGCAGCACCAGCCCGAGCGGGATGAAGGACAGATCGCCCACGACAAGATCCACAGGTTTCCCATCGATCGCCTCAAGCGTCAATTCGCGTACGTTCGTACGGTCCTTGACGGTGACGCGTTCATCCTTCTGGAGCGACCAGGCGAGTTGGCCGTAGCCGACGTCCACCGCGACGACGTGGGCGGCGCCCGCGCGCAGCAGGACGTCGGTGAAGCCGCCGGTGGACGCGCCGGCGTCCAGCGCCCGCCGGCCCTCGACGACGAGCCCCTGCGGCACGAAGGCCGCCAGCGCGCCGGCGAGCTTGTGCCCGCCCCGGGAGACGTAGTCGGGATCGCTGTCGTCGGCCTGGACCACGATCGCCGCCGCGGTCTCCACCTGTGTGGCCGGCTTGGTCGCCACGGTCTTGCCGACGGTGACCCGCCCTGCGGCGATCAGCTGGCTGGCGTGCTCGCGGGAACGGGCGAGCTTCCGGCGGACCAGCTCCGCGTCGAGACGGCGGCGTGCGACTCCTGCCACGTTCGGTTCAGCTCCTGCTCTGGTGGTACGACGGTGCGGGGGCCGCGGGTCCCGGGCGGGCGTCGAGCGCGGTGAGCGCGTCGCGCAGCCCCCGGTGTACATCCTCGTACACCTCGACATGGCCGTCGGTGGCGAGGTGGTCGGCGTCGGCCAGCCGGTCGAGCCGGGCGTCGACCTCGGCGTTGCCGGTGGGGGTGCGCGGGACGTTCAGGGGGGCGGGCGCCGCGGGGTCGTACGCGGGCGCCGCCTCGGTGTCGATGTCGGCCTCGGACACGGACTCGCTCATGCCCAGACGCTACCGCGAACCGCTGGGGTACCGTCGTGGGCGATGGCCACGATCGAGGAGTGCCGCGCCGCACTGGGGAAGCTTTCGGACAACATGCAGGGGGCCGGGGGCGACGTCCGCGCGGCCGCCGCGCTCGACCGCTCGGTGAGCTGCCACATCACCGATCTCGACGTCACCTTCGCGGGCCGGATGACCGGCGGCCGGATCGAGGTCGACGAGACGCATCCGGGCCCGCCGCGCGAGAAGGCGCAGATCAGGCTCGCCATGGCCGGGGACGACCTGGTGGCCCTGGTGGGCGGCGAGCTGAACTTCGCGACCGCCTGGGGCTCGGGCCGGGTGAAGCTGGAGGCGAGCCTGCTGGACCTGTTCCGGCTGCGGAAGCTGCTGTAGGGCGTTCGCGTCGTCGTGCACGCCGTCAGGGGGGCCGCCGTGGCCCTGTCCGACGCGTGCCGTCAGGAGGCGGCCGCGGCCTTCTCCGCGCGCGCCTTCCGGGCCGCCGGCACCACCAGCGGGGTGCCCGTCTCCGGGTCCTCGATGACCTGGCAGCGCAGCCCGAAGACCTCCTCGACCAGCTCGGCCGTGACGATGTCGTCCGGGGCGCCCTCGGCGATCACCGTGCCGCCGCGCAGGGCGATCAGGTGGGTGGCGTAGCGGGCGGCGTGGTTGAGGTCGTGCAGCACCGCCACCAGCGTCCGGCCCTGCTCCTCGTGCAGCTCGGCGCACAGGTCGAGGACGTCGATCTGGTGCTGGATGTCCAGGTAGGTGGTCGGCTCGTCCAGGAGCAGCAGCGGGGTCTGCTGGGCGAGCGCCATGGCGATCCACACCCGTTGCCGCTGTCCGCCGGACAGCTCGTCCACGTACCGCTCGGCCAGCTCCGCCACCCCGGTCTGCCGCATCGACTCCCGCACGACCCGTTCGTCCTCCGCCGACCACTGACGCAGCAGGCCCTGGTGCGGGTAGCGGCCGCGGCCGACGAGGTCGGCGACGGTGATGCCGTCGGGCGCGACGGACGACTGCGGCAGCAGGCCGAGGGTCCGCGCGACCTTCTTGGCGGGCAGCGACTGGATGGCCTGCCCGTCCAGCAGCACCCGGCCCTCGCTGGGCCTGAGCATCCGCGACAGCGCCCGCAGCAGCGTCGACTTGCCGCACGCGTTCGGTCCGACGATCACCGTGAAGGAGTGGTCGGGGATCTCCACCGACAGCTGCTCGGCGATGACCCGCTGGTCGTAGGCGAGGGTGACGTTGTCGGCGGAGAGGCGGTTCACGGTGCTCCTAGGGGTGTTCGGGTGCGCGGCGCTTCCGTCCGGGCCCTGCGCGCGGTTCATATCCGGCCCGCCCGGCGCTCGGTGACCAGCAGCCACAGCAGGTAGGCGCCGCCGAGGACGCCGGTGACCACGCCGACGGGCAGCTGGTCGGCGCCGAAGGCGCGCTGCGAGACCCAGTCGGCGGCGACCAGCAGGGTCGCCCCCATGCACAGGGAGGGCACCAGGTTCGGTCCCGGCGAGCGGGTGAGGCGGCGGGCGAGCTGCGGCGCGGTCAGCGCGACGAAGCTGACGGGGCCCGCGGCGGCCGTGGCGGCGGCGACGAGCAGGACGGCGCAGACCATGAGCACGAGCCGGACCCGCTGCACGCGCACGCCGAGCGCGTTCGAGATGTCGTCGCCCATCTCCATCATCCGCAGGCCGCGCGCGTTCGCCAGGACCAGCGGGACGAGGACGGCGCACAGCCCGAGCAGCGGCCACACCTGGTCCCAGTCCCGGCCGTTCAGCGAGCCGGTCATCCACACCACCGCGCGCGTCGCGTCGACCAGGTCGGCCTTGGTCAGCAGATAGCCGTTCACCGCCGTCATGACGGCGTTGACGCCGATGCCCACGAGCACCAGCCGGTATCCGTGCACGCCCCGCTTCCAGGCGAGCGCGTAGATGGCGACACCGGTCGCCAGGCCGCCGGCCAGCGCGCCCACGGTCACCTGGGAGGCGCTGCCGGACATCAGCACGATCACGACGAGCGCGCCGGCCGTCGAACCCTGCGACAGGCCGAGCACGTCCGGACTGCCCAGCGGGTTGCGGGAGACCGACTGGAACAGCGCCCCGCCGAGACCGAGCGAGGCACCGACCAGCAGGCCGACCAGGACCCGCGGCAGCCGCAGCTCGTTGACGATGAAGTCCTGGTAGGCGGTGCCGTGGCCGGCGAGCGTCCGCAGCACGTCGGCCGCCGGGATGCTCGCCTCGCCGGTGCCGATCAGCGCCACACCGGCGGCGCAGGCGGCGCCGAGCAGCAGCACGACGACGATCAGCGCACGCGGGTCCAGGCGCAGCGAGAGCCCGCCGGGGGTGCGCACGGCACAGCTCCTGGAGTGCGTCTTCACAGCTGGGCCGTCCTCCGCCGTCGTACGAGAAAGATGAAGAGCGGGCCGCCGATGACCGCGGTGACGATGCCGACCTGGAGTTCGGCGGGGCGGGCCACGACCCGGCCGACGACATCGGCGCCGAGCAGCAGCACGGGCGCCAGGACCGTGGCGTACGGCAGGATCCAGCGCAGGTCGGGCCCGGTGAAGGAGCGCACGACGTGCGGGACCATCAGGCCGACGAAGACGATCGGGCCGCAGGCGGCGGTCGCGGCACCGCACAGCACCACGGCGGACAGCATGGCCAGCGCCCGGGTGCGGTTGAGGTTCGCGCCGAGGGCGCGCGCGGTGTCGTCGCCCATCTCCACGGCGTTCAGCGGCCGGGCCAGGGCGAGCGCGAGGACCGTGCCGGCCGCGAGGAACGGCAGGACCTGCACGATGGTCGCGTTCGTGGCCGAGACCAGCGAACCCACCGTCCAGAAGCGCATCTTGCCGAGGGCCGCGCCGTCCGTGATCATCACGGCCTGGAGGTAGCCGTACAGGGCCGCGCTGATCGCCGTGCCGGCGAGCGCGAGCCGTACCGGGGTGGCGCCCCGGCTGCCGCCGAGGAACCACACCAGCGCGCCGACGGCGGCCGCGCCGAGGAACGCGAACCACACATAGCCGCTGAGGCTGGTGACGCCGCAGTAGGTCATGGCCGTGACGACGGCGGCGGACGCGCCCGCGTTCATGCCGAGCAGACCGGGCTCGGCCAGCGGGTTGCGGGTCAGCGCCTGGAGCACCGCGCCGGACAGCCCGAGCGCGGCACCGGCCAGCAGACCGAGGGCGGTGCGCGAGAGCCGCTCGTCGACGACCACGTCGCCGTACGTCCCCGTGTCGTGGAACAGGCCGTGCCAGACCTGGTCCAGCGACAGCGCTTTCGCCCCGATCGCGATGCTCGCCAGGGCGACGCACAGCAGGAGCGCGACCGAGAGCAGGAGCCCAAGGGCTCGCGCCGCCCGGCGGGTTGGGGGCGCGGGGGCGGTCTCCGCGCGCTGTTCCGGAGGACTGTCGACCAACACGAGGTTAGGTTAGCCTACCCTCGCATACGATCTCGATCCCTGGTCGCTGTGAGGTCCGCCGAGGTCCTTCGACGCCCGGTGTCGTCCCGTCGCCCCGGGGGCCCGCCGGGCTCCGTCCGAAGAGCCGTCAGAGTCCCAGCCTGGCCAGCGCCTTCTCCCCGTCCAGCGCGCAGGTGCCCTCGCCCGCCGCCGTCCAGGCCGCCGCGCACAGCGCCCGCAGCCCGTCCAGCGGCTCGCCGTCGCCCGTCAGCTCCAACCGGTCCGTCCCGGCCGCCGCCGTCCACCCGCCGCACCGGAAACCGTCACCTTCCCGGGTGATGTCCGGCTGCCCGGTAAGCAGCCCGCGCAGATCGGCGTCCACGTACGTCGGCCGGTGCTGCGGCGGCGCGGCGAGCAACTGCGCCCCGTCGGTGACCCCCGTCAGCACCAGCAGCGAGTCCACCTCGCCGTTGAACGCGCCCTCGATGTCCGTGTCCAGCCGGTCCCCGACCACCAGCGGCCGCTCGGCACCGGTCCGGATGATCGTCTCCCGGTGCATCGGGGGCAGTGGCTTGCCCGCGACCTGCGGCTCGGCGCCGGTCGCGATCCGCACGACCTCCACGGCCGCCCCGTTGCCCGGTGCGATGCCCCGCCCGCTCGGAATCGTCAGGTCCGTGTTGGACGCGAACCACGGCACGCCCCGCCGAACGGCGTACGACGCCTCCGCGAACCGCCCCCAGGGCAGCTCCGGCCCGCCGTAGCCCTGCACCACCGCCGCCGGGTCGTCGTCCGCCGACTCCACCGGCGTCAGACCCCGCTCGCGCAGCGCCACCCGCAGCCCCTCACCACCGATCACCAGCACCCGCGCCCCGGCCGGAACCTGCTCGCTGATCAGCCGCGCCACGGCCTGCGCGGAGGTGATGACGTCGTCCGCGCCCGTGGGTATGCCCAGCTCCGTCAGGTGACCGGCCACCGCGTCCGGGGTCCGCAGCGCGTTGTTGGTGACGTACGCGAGACGCATCCCGCCCGACCGGGCCGCCGCCAGCGAGTCGACCGCGTGCGCGATCGCGCTCCCGCCCGCGTACACCACCCCGTCCAGATCGAGCAGCGCGGTGTCGTACGCCTCGCTCAGGGACTGCCCACTGCTCTCGGGCCTCGTCCTGACGTCCTGGCTCATGTCCACATCGCTCCTCGTTCACTCGCCTTTCCCCCGATCATCCCGCATGCCGCTGACACACGTACGATGCCGGGATGAACACAGCAGGTCACTGGGAGGCGACACCGCGTCGAGGCCTGGAACTCAC
>NZ_JBVIJO010000005.1:0-474035 GCF_055581365.1 Streptomyces sp. NPDC031445 | reverse complement strand
TGGTACTGCAGGGGGGACCCTGTGGGAGAGTAGGACGCCGCCGAACAATTTTTGGGAAAACCCCCGCACCTTCGGTGCGGGGGTTTTCTGCGTTTAGGGTGGTCGCATGAATCTTCTCGCCGGGAACAAGTACGTCGTCCGCGCCATACGGCCCGACGACTGGGAGCGGGTGAAGGAGCTGCGCCTGGACGCGCTGCGCGACCCCGTGGCACACCTCGCCTTTCTCGAGACCTACGAGAACGCCGCGGCCAAGCCGGACTCCTTCTGGCAGGACCGGGCCGTCACCTCCGGGGAGGGTTCCACCACCGCCCGGCAGTTCATCGCCGAGACGTCCGACGGGAGTTGGGCCGGCTCGGTCACCGTACTCGTCGAAGAGGCCGGGACGACGGACTGGGCCGGGTATCCGGTCGAGCGGCGGCAGGGGCACGTCGTGGGGGTTTTCGTACGGCCCGAGCACCGGGGGAACGGGCTGATCGAGGCGTTGTTCGAAGCCGGTCTCGCCTGGGCGTGGGAACAACGGGCCGAGCGGGTGCGGCTGTTCGTCCACGAGGACAACGCGCGAGCGCAGACGGCGTACCGGAAGATCGGCTTCGCACCGAGTGGCCTGGTGGTGTCCTTCTCGAAGGACGAGGCCGAGACGGAGCTGGAGTTCGTGCTGGAGCGGTCCGTCTAGACCGGCAGCTCCTCGTGGGGCCAGCGGGCGCGGGCCTGTTCGCGGGAGCGGAGCAGGGCGAGCGTCGGCAGGCCCCGGCCGGCGCCGGTGGCGAGCAGGGCCGGCAGCTCCGGGATCGGGGCCACGGCCGCGATGTCGTCCAGGACCAGGGTGAGTGGTGGGTCGAGCCGACCGGAGGATGACCGTTCGGCCATGCGCCGGCCGCGCTCGACCACGCTGGAGACGAGGGCCGTCAGGAGCGGCATCGCACCCGGATTGCTCCTCGGGTCCTCGATGGATTCACCGACCACATAAAGCGTGCCCCCTTCCTGGATGAAGGAATCCAAGGCGAGGGCATCATTTCGATTGGGAGTGCAGGCTTCGCGGACGTTGACCGTGGAGAGGGCCGCGAGGGCCCTGCCGGTCAGTTCCTGAGCGATGTCGCGGCGATCGGCGTGGGCGGTGAGGGCCGCCTCCAGCTCGCCGGCGGCGCCCGGGGCTGCCTTGGAGTGGGTGCGGAGAGTGCGGACCGCCTCTTGGACCTGGACGCCCTGGGACCAGCGGTGGACGTGGCGGACGGTGCGGTTCTCCAGCGCGGCGGCGTGCAGGTAGCTGCGCAGGAGTGTGATCGCCGTGTCCGCCACGGCCTGGTCGATCTTCGCGGTGGGGCGCACGGGGGCGAGCAGGGCCGTCGCCCTGTGCAGCGCCGTTTGCTTGTCTTCGCAGCCGGTGGTGGGGGACCAGTGGAGGCGGGCCGGGGTGTCGCAGAGGTGCGTGGGGTCGTAGAGGAGGGTGGGGCCCAGTTTGGCCTTCGCGTCCTTCGTGTCCGACCAGAGGACGGGGTTGGAGGTGACGACGAGGATGGGACCAACGGCGGTCCGGACGGCCTCGGTCGCGGTGGTGTGGCGGTGCTCCCTGGGGGCGATGAGGATCTTCTCCCATCCGCCCGCCCGGCCACCGTCGGCAGGGAAGTCGTCCGGTTCCAGTGGCCCGGCCCCCCTGCGAGGTGCCGGTACCTCGTGCCGAGGGGCGACTGCGGGCATGGCGTCCTCGGAAGCAGGCCCCGCGGACCCGCCGGCCCCGGTCACAGCCCCGGCCCCCACAGCCGGCTCGGCATCCGCCGGCGGCCGGGCCGGCACCGTCTCCCCGCGCTCGGCGGCGGCCCTGCGGGCCCGTCCGGCTCTCCACCGGGCCACCGTTCCCAGGGCGAACACCGTGAGGACGAAGAGGATCATCAGTTGGGCTATGAACAGGCCCCAGAACAGGCCCCAGCCGGAGAGCCGGGACGGCGGGGTGTCCGGCCAGGCGCCGGTGATGTCGTGGGGGCTGCCGATGAGGTGGCGCATGGCCAGGGGCGTGCGGGTGAACGTGACGCCCGTGGGCCAGGCGCCCTGCGTGAACCAGGCCGCCAGGCCGGTCGCCGTCCACACCAGCACCGTCATGCCGAGGAGGAACGCGAGCAGGCCGATCAGCAGACCGTCGGGGATGCCGCCCTGGCCCTCACGACGGCTGTCCCGGCGGTCCTCGCGGCGGTCGTCCGGTCTCACCCTGTGCTCCCCTTACATCCTTCGGCGCCCCGTCGCGTCCCCTTACGCCACCGTCGACTCGGAGTCGCCCACGTGTTGTTCCACGAAGGCCGCGGCCCGTTGCTCGGCCTCCAGTTCCGCCGCGCGCAGGGCGTCGTCGGCCGCGAGGTCGCTGGAGGACTCGGTCATCGCGCGGTCCGTGAAGACCAGCGGCCGTTCCGTCTCCGTGATCAGGTGCTTGACCACCTGGACGTTGCCGTTGACGTCCCAGACCGCGATGCCGGGCGTGAGCGTGGGGATGATCTCCACCGCCCAGCGCGGGAGGCCGAGGACCCGGCCCGTGGCCCTCGCCTCGTCGGCCTTCTGGGCGTAGATCGTCCTGGTCGAGGCCATCTTCAGGATGGCCGCCGCCTCCTTCGCCGCCGCTCCGTCGACGACGTCGGACAGGTGGTGGACCACCGCCACGAAGGACAGGCCGAGCCGGCGGCCGAACTTCAGCAGCCGCTGGAACAGCTGGGCCACGAACGGGCTGTTGATGATGTGCCAGGCCTCCTCGACCAGGAAGATGCGCTTCTTCCGGTCGGGACGGATCCAGGTGTGCTCCAGCCACACGCCGACGATCGCCATGAGGATCGGCATGGCGATGGAGTTGCGGTCGATGTGGGAGAGGTCGAAGACGATCAGCGGGGCGTCCAGGTCGATGCCGACCGTCGTCGGCCCGTCGAACATGCCCCGCAGGTCACCGTCGACCAGCCGGTCCAGGACCAGGGCGACGTCCAGGCCCCACGCCCGTACGTCGTCTATGGCGACGTTCATCGCCTCCGCCGACTCCGGTTCGGGGTGCCGTAGCTGCTCCACGATGTCGGTCAGGACCGGCTGGCGGTCCACGATGGTCTCGTTGACGTACGAGTGGGCGACCTTCAGGGCGAAGCCGGAGCGCTCGTCCAGGCCGTGGCCCATCGCGACCTCGATGATCGTGCGCAGCAGAGCCAGCTGACCGGTGGTGGTGATCGCCGGGTCCAGCGGGTTCAGGCGGATGCCGTGGTCCAGGGCGGCCGTCGGGTCCAGCCGGATCGGCGTTATCCCCAGCTCCTCGGCGATCAGGTTCCATTCGCCGACCCCGTCCTCGCCCTGGGCGTCCAGGACGACGACCTGGCGGTCCTTGAAGCGGAGCTGGCGCAGGACGTAGGTCTTCTCCAGGGCCGACTTGCCGTTGCCGGACTCGCCGAGGACGAGCCAGTGCGGGGCCGGCAGCTGCTGGCCGTAGAGCTGGAAGGGGTCGTAGATGTAGCCCTTGCCGGAGTACACCTCGCGGCCGATGATGACGCCTGAGTCGCCGAGGCCGGGCGCGGCCGTGGGCAGGTAGACGGCCTGGGCCTGGCCCGTGGAGGTGCGCACCGGCAGCCGGGTCGTCTCGACCTTCCCGAAGAGGAAGGAGGTGAAGGCCTCGGTGAGGACGGACAGCGGGTCCCGCATCGGCGAATCAGCCCCTACCTTCGGATGCCGGTGGCGAACGGAAGTGTGTTCACGAAGGCGCGGTGGTGCTCTCGGTCGCACCACTCCAGCTTGAGGTACGACTTGCCGGCGGAGGCCCTTATCGTCCGCTTGTCGCGGGCGAGTGCCTCCGGGGAACGGGAGGAGACGGTGATGTAGCCGACCAGGTTGACGCCGGCGGCGCCGCTGGCGAGGTCCTCGCCGCGCTGGTCGAGGCGGTTGTGCGCGGCGATGTCGCGCGGGTCGACGGTCCGGTTCATCTTGGCGGCGCGGGACGCCTCGGCCTCGTCGTTGGTCTTCTCGGTGAGCATGCGCTCGATGGCGACCTCGGTGGGTTCGAGGTCCATGGTGACGGCGACCGTGCGGATGACGTCCGGGGTGTGGACGAGGAGCGGCGCGAGGAAATTCACGCCGACGGGGGTCATCGGCCATTCCTTCACCCAGGCGGTGGCGTGGCACCAGGGCGCGCGGGTGCTGGACTCGCGGGTCTTGGCCTGGAGGTAGGTGGGCTCCGTGGCGTCCAGCTCGGCCGGCCAGGCGTTGCGCTGGGTCATCGCCTGGATGTGGTCGATGGGGTGGTCGGGGTCGTACATGGAGTGGACGAGGGAGGCCAGCCGCCCCTGACCGAGCGGCTGCCGCACCCGGATGTCGGCCTCCTGGAGCCGCGAGCAGATGTCGGTGAGCTCGCGGGCCATGACGACGGCGAGCCCCGCGTCGCGGTCGACCTTGCCGCCGCGGGCGCGGACGGCGCGGGCCATGGCGTGTGCCTCGGCGGCCAGTTCGCGGGTGTAGTGCATGCAGGCGACGAGGTAGGCGCGGTGCTGCTCGCTGCTGGTGGACACCATGGACTGGAGCTGGTCGTAGGACTGCTGGAGCCAGCCGGGGGAGCGGGGGTCGCCGCGTTGGCCGACGTCCTTGGCGTGCGCGTCCGGGTCGGCGGGCAGGGTCCGGGCGAGCATCTGCAGGCGTGTGACGAAGCCGTCCCCGTTGGCGACGTGCTTGAGCAGGGTGCCGAAGCGGTCGACCAGGGCCTCCTGGTCCTCGGAGTCGCGCAGGCCGACGCCGGGGCCCTCGATCTCGATGGCGGCGGTGACGGTCTTGCGGTCGGCGTGCAGCAGTACGGCGATCTCGTCCGGCCCGAAGGGTGCGGCGAGCCAGGTGATGCGGCCGATGCCCGGGGGCGGGCCGATCTCGATCTCGCGCCCGTCGAGCCGGGTCCCGGCCTCCATGGCGGTGGAGCGGTAGACGGCGCCGCGCTTGACGGTGCGCTTGTAGCTGCGGTTGATCTCGAACCACTTGTAGAACGTGCGGCGCTTGTACGGCACGTAGACCGCGGCGAGCGCGAGCAGCGGGAAGCCGGTCAGCAGCACGATCCGCAGGGGCAGGACCGGGACGAGGAGGCCGCACATCATGCCGAGGAACGCGCCGACGATGATCAGGGCGATCTCGCCGGACTCGCGGTTCCGGCCGACGATCGCGTTCGGCCGGGCGCGGCCGATGAGGTACGTACGGCGGGGCGTGACCGGATGGGACAGGTGGGACTCGGTCGTCAACGCCCTTCACCTCCCGAGCGGTTGTTGCGGGTGTTGCTGGCGTGCGGAGTGTTGACCGGGCTGGACGCGCGGGGCGCGGGTGTGGCGGAGGGGACGGCTCCGCCGCCGGTGGGGGTACGGCTGCTGTGGGCGGCGACGCCTCCGCTGGCGGGGTTGGCCGGGCGGGGGGTGCTGCCGGACGGGCCGCCGGAGGTGTCGGCGCGGGTGCTGTGGGTCTTGATGCCCTGGGCGACGAGGGTGGCCGGGGAGCTGATGACGGCGGCGGCCTTGCTCTCGGCGCCCTGCATGATGCGGTTGCTGCGGGAGCCGGCGAGCTCGTCGCCGAAGCCGGGGACGAAGCGGTAGATCATCGCGCTGGCGAAGATGGCCAGCAGGATGATGGCGAGACCGGAGACGACGGCGGAGAACGCGTCGGGGCCGCTGTCGCCGGAGAGGGCGCCGGCCAGGCCGAGGACGATCACGATGACCGGCTTGACGAGGATGACGGCGATCATGATGCCGGCCCAGCGGCGGACGTGGCCCCACAGGTTCTTGTCGACCAGGCCGGCGTAGACGACGGTGCCGAGGAGGGCGCCGACGTAGAGCAGGGCGGCGCGGATGACGAGCTCCAGCCAGAGGACGCCGGCGGCGAGGATGCTGACCAGGGACACGACGATCAGCATGATGGGGCCGCCGCCGATGTCGTTGCCCTTCTTCAGGGCGCCGGAGAAGGTGCCGAAGAAGGTGTCGGCCTGGTCGCCGGTGGCTTTCGCGAGGACGTCCGTGACGCCGTCCGTCGCCGATACGACGGTGTACAGGATGAGGGGGGTGAAGGCGGAGGCCAGCACGGTGAGCCAGAGGAAGCCGACGGCTTCCGAGATGGCGGTGGTGAGGGGGACACCGCGGACGGCCCGCTTGGCGACGGCCAGGAGCCAGAGGAGGAGCGTGAGGATCGTGGAGGCGGCGAAGACGACGGCGTACTGCTTCAGGAACGCCTGATTGGTGAAGTCGACGTTGGCGGTTTCCTTCACGGCGCCACTGAGCTTGCCGATGGTCCAGGCGGCCGCGTCGGCACAGCCCTTGGCCAGGGAGGCGAGGGGGTCGAGGGTGTCGGTGAGGGGGTTGCCGGGGGTGCCGCCGGAGGATCCGCCGGATGAGCCGCTGTCCTTTTCGCAGAATTGCTTGGCGGCGCCGCGGATCAGGTCGCAGGTGTCGCTGCTCTTGGTGGGGGATGGGGTGGGCTGGGCGAAGGCGCGGGTCGCCAGCAGCATCGTGGCCGCCTGGGCGGCTCCGACGACAGTCGTGATCCTGAGGACGCGGTGGTTAGCGCGCATACGTGAACCCTCCGTACTCCTCGACGGCCTTCGTCATGTCGTCGGCGGTTGAGGCCGTCTGGTCACGGCCCACCGGGACTGGACCGTCCTTCTGCTGGAAGTCGGTGATCTTCCAGTCACCGTCGGCCCACTTCATCTTGTACGTCGTGGTGTACCAACTCTCGGTCACCGGATTCTTGGAGGCTTCACCGGAGAGGCCGAACAGCGACGTGTACCAGACCTCGACCGTCGTCGCGTCCGCCCCCGACGAAGTGACCTTCGTGCCGACGGGGATGACCCGGGAGACGAACGTCTGGCCCTTCGGAGCCGTGCCGTCCTTGGCCAATCCGATGTTGGCGAGGAACCTCTCGTTCGAGTAGGCGCTGTCCATGGCCGACTGCTTGGCCGTGGCCACCTCCGGGGTATAGACGGTGTCCACGATCCGGTGCCGCCAGGCAGTGTCGAACATTTCGGTGGATCCCAGGGCCACGGCGTAATTCGCCGCCGCGCTCTGTGCTCCCTGTTCGGTGTGCGGGAACCCGGACGGGATGTTGCCGGTCTTCGTCTCCACCGGTTTGGTCCCGCTTGCCGCGGTCGACGCCGCTCGCGGCTGATCGTTCTTCGCTGTCGCCCCCTCACCCGGTGAATCGTCCCCCCGGTTCGCGAAGGCGATGGCGGCGATGAGGAGGACCACTACGCCTACCACCGTGATCAGGCTGCGGGAGGAGGAGCGGTGGGGGCGGCGGGGGGCGCCGCCGTAGGGGTCGGGGTCGGGGAGGCGGGTGCGGGTGTGGCCCGTCTCGGGGTAGTCGTAGCCCTGTTCGTCTCCGGGACTCATGCCGTGTGCGCTCCCTCACCCTCGTAGGCATACGACGGTAGCCGTGCTGGTTCCCGCGGGGGCGCGGTGTGGTGACTCGACATCAGGGAGACGCAACCTCAGCCGGTGGGCACGACGGGTGGGTGGGGTGGAGGGGCGGGGTCAGACCGCCATGCCGTACACGATCGTGAACAGCGTGCCGAGGGATCCGATGATGAACACCCCGGTGAGACCGGCGATGATGAGGCCCTTGCCCTGTTCGGCGCTGAAGGTGTCCCGCAGGGCCGTGGCGCCGATGCGCTGCTTCGCCGCGCCCCACACCGCGATGCCGAGGCAGAGGAGGATGGCCACGGCCATGACCACCTCGATCATCACCTTGGCCTCGTTGCCCAGGCTGCCGAAGGGGCCCCAGTCCGGAGCGATCCCGCCGATGATGGTGTTGATGTCTCCCTTGTCGGCCGCAAAGAGCATGTAAGTCACCGCCCCTGGTGGGTAGTTCCGTGAGTGCCCCTGCGGTTGTGCAGAGGTCAGGCCTCATTGTCGCCGACAACGTCGCCAACGTATGTCGACTTGACGTCATTGACTGGCGCGTTTCGTATGAATGGCCCGTACGGTCACTCTGTGTATCATGACTGGTCACGCTGGGCAACGAAGTCGGAGTGGTCCCGGCCGGGTGACGCGTCGCGTCGATGTTCTCACGGTGGACCGGGAAACGGGTCAAGGCCGGGATGGCGGTGACGACGTTCGGGTCGCCGGAGACGGGGAATCGGGGGTTTCACAGGAAAATCTCAGCCAAGCCGGAACGGGATTCTCACCTTCGTCGGACAGAGTGGGGCCTGATGAAGCGCACCTCACGCATCTCGGTCACCTCACGGCCCGCGTTGCTCGGAGCTGTGGTGCTGCTGACCGTGACGACGTCCTCCGTGGCCGCGGCGGACGACGGGCGGGGCCCCCTCGGGGTCACCGCCGACACCGTCGCGACCCGGCACAGCGCGCGAGTGGGCGCGCTGTTCGACGCCGACCGGGCGGGCAGGCTCGCCGGCGGCCACTTCTGCACCGCCTCGGTGGTGCACAGCGCGCAGGGCGATCTGATCGTCACCGCGGCGCACTGCGTGGCCGGCGCCGACGGCGATCTGGTGTTCGTGCCGGGCTACCGGGACGGGCGGGCCCCGCACGGGGTGTGGAGGGTGACCCGGCGGTTCCTGCCGGACGGGTGGGCCAAGGGGCAGGACGAGGACAGCGACGTCGCCTTCGCCGCCGTGGCCGCGCGGGACGGCGAGCGGGTGGAGGACGTGGTCGGCGCCAACCGGTTCACGACCGGGGCGGCCACCGGTGCCACCGCGGTCACCGTCACCGGCTACCCCGACTCCCGTGAGGTGCCCATCAGCTGCACCAACAGGCCGGTTCCGCACAGCAGCACCCAGCAGCGCATCGACTGCCCCGACTTCACGAGCGGCACCAGTGGCAGCCCCTGGGTGAACGGTGACGGCCAGGTCGTCGGCGTGCTCGGCGGCCATGAACAGGGCGGTTCCACGCCGGACACGTCGTACAGCGTGGTCCTGGGCGGCGAGGCGGGGGAGCTGTACCGGGACGCCACGGCCGGGCGCTGAGCGAGGCCGCCGGGCCGGCTGAGAGGGCGTCACCTGTACGCCATCACCTGTGAAATGACGCCACTTCGCGCAGGAATGGCCTTGAACCGCGCCCGCATGGGGGAAAGTTGAACCGTGCGGAAGGTATGGGTGTTCGGTGGAGCGGCCGTCGGGCTCGGCATGGGCTTCGTCATGCTGCTCGTCGTCGGGGTGTATCTCGTGGCCGGGAACCTGGTGGGCGGGGTGACGTCGGGGAGCCGGGGGCTGGCCAAGGGGGCCGTTCCGGCCGCCTACAAGACGCTGGTGCAGAAGTGGGGCAACCTGTGCCCGGCGCTCAGTCCCGCGCTGCTCGCCGCGCAGCTCTACCAGGAGAGCGGCTGGAACCCGACCGTCGTCAGCCCGGCCGACGCCCGCGGGATCGCGCAGTTCATCCCGAGCACCTGGGCGACGCACGGGATCGACGGCGACGGGGACGGCAAGCGGGACATCTGGGATCCGGACGACGCGATCCCGTCGGCCGCCTCCTACGACTGCGAGCTGGCGAAGTACGTGAAGGACGTGCCGGGGAACGTCTCCGACAACATGCTCGCCGCCTACAACGCGGGCGCCTACCGCGTCATCCGGGCGGGCGGGGTTCCGGCCATCAGCGAGACGCAGAACTACGTCCAGCGGATCCGCAGCCTGGAGAAGAGCTTCGCCGCACCGGTCACCCGGATCGACCCCACCCGGCAGGCCGCCGGCGCCATCGCCTTCGCGCAGAGCAGGCTCGGCACGCCGTACCTGTGGGGCGGCAACGGCACCCCCGACCAGGGCGGGCGCTTCGACTGCTCCGGGCTGACCAAGGCCGCGTACGAGAAGGTCGGGATCACCCTGCCGCGCGTGGCCAACGACCAGTACAACGCCGGGCCGCACCCCTCGCGGGACCAGTTGCTCCCGGGCGACCTGGTGTTCTTCTCCGACGACCTCACCGACTCCCGGGCGATCCGGCACGTCGGCATCTACGTCGGCGGCGGATACATGATCGACGCCCCGCGCACGGGCGCGGTGATCCGGTTCGACCCCATCGACACACCCGACTACTTCGGTGCCACCCGGGTCACCGAAGATGGCGCGAAAGCACTCCCCACGAAGGTGTGAACCGAGCGTGAACCCATGCCCTGAGCTGGGGCGACGAGTCTCTCTTCGATAACGTCTGCGTGATCATTCAGTGGAGAGTGGAACGTATAGGCGGTGGGCATGCGTTCCTGTTGACGTAGCCGAGCGGACGTCAGTGCGGCAGTGCAGCGGAAGCGGATCTACGAACCACGGGGAGCTGGTGCGACGCACACGAGGTGCGTCCGGGAAGACGACGAAGGGGCCGCAGCACGATGGCTGTACTCGCCGAATCCGGATCGAACCCCGACGTCGAGCTGCTCTACGACATCAACGGCCTGGCCAAGGACGCGCCGCACTGGTTCGACCGGGTCATGGAGTTCGTCGGTGAGTACGGCCTGCTGCTCGCCATGGTGCTGCTGGTCCTGTGGTGCTGGTGGTCCGTGCGGCGCCGGGGCGGCGAGGAGGCCGCGCCCTCGGTGGCCGCGCTGGTGTGGGCGCCGCTCGCGGCCGGTCTCGCGGTGCTGGTGAACGTGCCGATACGGGGTTTCGTGGAGCGGCCCCGTCCCTTCGTGGACCACCAGGGCCTGGACGTCCTCGTCTCCGGCAAGACCGACTTCTCCTTCGTCAGCGACCACGCGACGATCACGATGGCGCTCGGCGTGGGGCTCTTCGTCGCCCACCGCCGCTTCGGCCTCGCCGGCATCGGCCTCGCCCTGCTGGAAGGCTTCTGCCGGGTCTACATGGGCGTGCACTACCCGACCGACGTCGTCGGCGGCTTCGCCCTCGGTACGGCGGTCGTCCTGCTGCTGTCCCCGCTCGCCACGGCGCTGCTCACCCCGCTGATGCGGGCCGTGGAGCGCTCGCCGCGCGCGGGCTGGCTGGTGCGGCGGCGCTCCGCGGGGACGGGCGGCCCCGGCAACGCCCTCCTGCCCGGCGCCCGCAAGCCCCTGGACACGGAGGAACGAGACCTCGCGGCCTAGCCGCAGGTACGCGGCGCCTCAGCGGCGCGGGCGGGGTGGTCCGGGGGCCTACCCGGAAGGGTGGGGTGGCCCAGGGATGTGCCCGGCGTCTGGCCGCGGGGGTGCGGGGTGCCCGATATGCAGCCGCCGGGGCGGGCGGTGGCCGGGGAGGGGTACGACGTATCGCGTGCCGTGGCGTGCCCGCCGGACCGCCGCTCGTCGCGTTCGTCACATCGCCGTTCCGGGTACGCCCATCCCGTCCCTGGCCGGAGGCGGCGGGTCACCGGTTCCGGCCGCTACGGGCTCCGCGCGGGAGGGTATGCCCTGCCCGTCTCCGGCCGGCGGTAGCCGGGTCGCCGGTCCCGGCTGCTACAGGCCCGGCGCGGGTGGGTACGCCCTGCCCGTCCCCGGCCGCTACAGCCTCTGCGCGCGCAGACAGGCCATCCCGTCCCCGGCCGGCGGTAGGCGGGACGCCGCCCGCTACAGGCCCTGCGTGTAGGAGAAGAAGCGCTGGGGGTCGTACTGCTGCTTCACCTTGGACAGCCGGGACGCCGCGTCCCCGTAGTACGCCTTCCGCCAGTCCTTCAGCGTCGGGTCGCTGTAGTTCTGGTAGGCGGCGCCCGAGGCGTACGGCTTCATCGCCTGGTGCGCCGAGGTCAGCCAGGACTGGGCGGTGGAGCCGGAGGCCCCCGCGCCCCAGGAGGCGATGTACTGCGCCAGCATCCGCGAGCGGCGGTGGACGAAGGCCGTCGCGGTCGGGGAGACCCGGTTGACCGCGCCGCCGAGCGCGGTGAACGCGATGCTGCCCGCGCCGCCCCGCACCGCGGCGATCTGCTTCAGCACGGTCTGGATGCCGGCCGCGGACAGCGAGCGGTCGAAGAAGTCGGAGCGGGCCGCGTACGTCTCCCGGCCCAGCTTGCCCTGCGGGGAGCGGCCCGGGGTGGAGCCGGGCAGGTGGCACTGGGCGTCGGTGGAGAAGGAGGAGCAGCCGGCGTAGATCTCCATGGCCTCCTCGTAGCCCCGGCGGCGCAGGGAGACGGAGGAGGCGTCGGCGCCCGCGAGGTGGGCCAGGCGGTCGACGGCGTTCTGGAGTTCGCCGTAGGTGCCGAGGGAGAAGCAGGCCACCGAGATGGTCGGGGTGCGGCCCGGGGAGCACGCCAGGTGCAGGGAGGACCAGATCTCGTCGGGCTGGCTCGGGCCCCACTCCTGCCACGCCTGCAGCACCTTGGCGGCCTTGGCCCACGGCCAGGTCAGGTAGGCGGTCACGGCCTGCGGTGCGGCATGGGTCCGGAACTGCAGCTCGGTGACGACGCCGAAGTTGCCGTTGCCGGCGCCGCGCAGCGCCCAGAACAGGTCCTTGTTGGTGCTCGCGTTCGCCGTGAGCTGTTTGCCGTCCGCGGTGATCAGGGTGGCCTGGGTGAGGCTGTCGCAGGTCAGGCCGTAGGCGCGGGAGGCGACGCCGTGGCCGCCGCCGAGCACCAGGCCGGAGACGCCGACGGTGGGGCAGGAGCCCGCCGGTATGGTCACGCCCTTCGCGGCCAGCGCGCGGTAGACGTCGATCAGCTTGGCGCCGGCGCCGACGACGGCCTGGCCGCCGCTCGCCCGGACCCGGTTCAGCCGGGACACGTCGACGATCAGCCGGTTGTCGCCGGAGGAGTAGCCGGCGTAGGAGTGGCCGCCGTTGCGTATGGACACCTTCACGCCGTGCGCGTGGGCGTAGGCGAGGGTGGTGCGGATGTCGGCGGTGTGCGCGACGTAGGCCACCGCGGCGGGCTTCAGCCCGTCGAAGCGGGTGTTGTACAGCTGGTGGGCGGTCGGCCAGCTCGCGTCGCCGGGCCGCACCAGGGTGCCGTCCAGGTCACGGGCGAGGGCCGCCCAGTTCGCCGCGGCGGTCGCGCTGGTGGTCCTGATGCCCGGCAGCGAGGTCGCGCGCGACGGCGTCCCGGGGTGGTCCGCCGCGGGGGCGGACGAACCCCCGCCCGCACCGCACGCGGTCAGTGCGGTCGTCGCGAGGGCGGCCGCGCCGCCCGAGATGAACGTACGCCGTTCCATGTCCGTCGCCTTTCCTCGGCTGTCGTGGAACGAAGACGACGCGCCGCACCCAGAAGTTCCCCCAGCCGGGTGAGGAACATCGAAGACATGTTCGCACAACCCGGTCATCGGAACCTTCGCGTGCCCTCCCCGTGAGCATTCCGTGACCTCACCAGGCCGACGGCAGGGGTTCACCCCTCGTTCACTTCCGGCCATCGGCGGCTTCACCTGATCTGCCTAATTTCGGCCTTACCGGGTGCCGAGTGCGGCCATGAACGCGCTCACGCACCTCTACTACCTCGCGCGCCGCCGACAGCGGCGGCTCCTGGAAGGAACTCCCGAAAGTGAAGCTTCAGCGCAAGAACCGGCTGCGCGCCCTGTCTCTCGGTGCTGTCGCCGTCACCGGCGCCCTGGCCCTGACGGCGTGCGGCTCCGACGACAACGGCGGCGGCGGAAGTGCGTCGGGCAACCCGTCCACGTCCGCCCAGGCCAGCTCGATCAAGTGCGACGACGCCAAGGGTCAGCTCCTCGCAGACGGCTCCTCCGCGCAGAAGAACGCCATCGACGCCTGGGTGAAGAGCTTCTCCCAGGCCTGCGGCGTGCAGATCAACTACAAGGGCGGCGGCTCCGGCGCCGGTGTGACCGCGTTCACGCAGGGCCAGGTCGCCTTCGCCGGTTCCGACTCGCCGCTGAAGCCCGAAGAGGTCACCGCCTCCAAGCAGATCTGCAAGGGCGGCCAGGGCATCGACCTGCCGATGGTCGGCGGCCCCATCGCCATCGGTTACAACGTCCCGGGTGTCGACAACCTGGTCCTGGACGCCCCGACCCTCGCCAAGATCTTCGACAGCAAGATCACCAAGTGGAACGACCCGGCGATCGCCGCCCTGAACAAGGGCGTGAAGCTCCCCGACCTGAAGATCCAGGCGTTCCACCGCTCGGACGAGTCCGGCACCACGGACAACTTCACCAAGTACCTGATCGCCACCACCCCGGACAACTGGAAGTACTCCGGCGGCAAGGCCTGGCAGGCCAAGGGCGGCCAGTCCGCTCCGCAGTCCGCGGGTGTGGCCCAGCAGGTGAAGCAGACCTCCGGCGCCATCGGCTACTTCGAGCTGTCCTACGTCAAGGACGGTCTCAAGGCCGTGTCCATCAACACCGGCGCCAGCAAGCCGGTCGCGCCGAGCTCCGAGAGCGCCACCGCCGACATCGCCGCCGCGCAGGTCGTCGGCACCGGCAAGGACCTCTCGCTGAAGCTGGACTACAAGACCAAGGCCGAGGGCGCCTACCCGATCACCCTGGTCACCTACGAGATCGCGTGTGACAAGGGCAACAAGGCGGACACCCTGCCCGCCACCAAGGCCTTCCTGCGCTACATCGCCAGCGAGGACGGCCAGAAGATCCTCCCGAGCATCGGCTACGCGCCCGTGCCCGCCGACATCATCTCCAAGGTCCGCACGACCATCGAGGGCCTGAGCTGACCTGATCCGAGAGTGCGGCCCGGTACCCGACGGGGCCGGGCCGCACCGTCCGGTGCACCGCCGCCATGAGCCGCGGCCCCCTCGGGGGCACGGCTCCGCAGACCGGAGAACCCGATGGACATATCGACGACAACCGACGTACCTCCTCCTGCCCCCCAGCCCACGGTCGCCGAGCGGAAGCGCGCGGCCCGTGGCGCCACCCGCCCCGGTGACCGTGTCTTCCTCGGGCTCTCCCGAGGCTCCGGCATCCTGCTGCTGGTGATCATGGCCGCCATCGCGGTCTTCCTCACCTACCGCGCCGCCCTCGCGATCAGCAAGGACCACGCGAACTTCCTCACCACGTTCGAGTGGAACACCAATGTCCTCGAACCGAAGTTCGGCATCGCGGTCCTGGTCTTCGGCACGATCGTCTCCTCGGTCATCGCCATGGTCATCGCGGTCCCGGTCGCGGTCGCCATCGCGCTGTTCATCACGCACTACGCCCCGCGCCGCATGTCAGGACCGGTCGCCTACGTGATCGACCTGCTCGCCGCCGTGCCGTCCATCGTGTACGGCCTGTGGGGCGCCCTCGTGCTCGTCCCGCACATGAACGGCCTGTTCGGCTGGCTCGACGAGTTCTTCGGCTGGACCGGCGTCTTCTCCTGGGACCAGGGCGCGCCGCGCTCGATGCTCACCGTCGGCATCCTGCTCGCGATCATGATCCTGCCGATCATCACCAACGTGAGCCGTGAGGTCTTCCGCCAGGTCCCGCAGATGCACGAGGAGGCGGCCCTGGCCCTCGGCGCCACGCGCTGGGAGGTCGTCCGCATGTCCGTGCTGCCCTTCGGCCGCTCCGGTGTGATCTCCGCCTCCATGCTCGGGCTCGGGCGCGCGCTCGGCGAGACGATCGCCGTCGCCACCGTGCTCTCGCCGTCCTTCGACATCCAGGCCAGCCTGCTCAACCCGGGCGGCGGCACCTTCGCCCAGAACATCGCCAGCAAGTTCAGCGAGGCGAACGAGTTCGGCCGGGACGCGCTCATCGCCTCCGGTCTGGTCCTGTTCGTCATCACCCTGCTGGTCAACGGCGCCGCCCGGCTGATCATCACCCGTCGCGCGGAGTACTCGGGGGCCAACGCATGAGCAGCGCAGCCGTCACCGACAAGCGGCACAGCACCCTGCGTGCCGCGAGCCTGCCCCGGTGGACGCCGTGGGCCATCGCCGCCGGCTCCCTCGTCCTGGGCATCGTCATCAGCCTGGCCGCCGGCCTGGACAGCAAGGTCCAGTGGGGTCTGATCGCCGCCGTCCTCTTCGTCCTCGGCACGTTCGGCATCGCCGCGCGCGTCGAAGGCCGCCGCCAGGCCAAGGACCGCGTCGCCACCAGCCTCGTCTGGGTGGCCTTCCTGCTCGCCGTGGTGCCGCTGGTCTCCCTGATCTGGGTGACCGTCGTGCGCGGTGTGAAGGTTTTCGACGTCTACTTCCTGACCCACTCGATGGGGGTCGTCGCCGACACCGAGCCCGGCGGCGGCATCTACCACGCCATCATCGGCAGCCTGGAGCAGGTCGGCCTCGCCACCCTCATCGGCGCCCCGATCGGCGTGCTCACTGCGATCTACCTGGTCGAGTACGGCCGGGGCCGGCTCGCCAAGGCCGTCACGTTCTTCGTCGACGTCATGACGGGCATCCCGTCGATCGTCGCGGGCCTGTTCATCCTCAGCCTGCTGCTCATATTCAAGATGGGGCCCTTCGGCTTCGCCGGTTCGCTGGCCCTGGCCATCCTGATGATGCCGGTCGTCGTCCGCTCCACCGAGGAGATGCTCAAGCTCGTCCCGAACGAGCTGCGGGAGGCGTCGCTGGCGCTCGGCGTGCCCAAGTGGCGGACCATCCTGAAGGTGGTCCTGCCGACCTCCATCGGAGGCATCACCACCGGCGTCATGCTGGCGGTCGCCCGTATCGCCGGCGAGACCGCGCCCGTGCTGCTGCTGGTGTTCGGCAACCCGTTCATCAACAACAACCCCTTCGAGGGCGCCCAGGCGTCGCTGCCGCTGTACATCTACCAGCAGTTCGCCAACAGCGCGGGCTCCGGCGCGGCGTTCGACCGCGCGTGGGCGGCGGCCCTCACGCTGATCGCCTTCGTGATGATCCTCAACCTGGTGGCCCGCGGCATCGCCCGCTGGAAGGCCCCCAAGACCGGTCGCTGAGGCGACTATCTCCGGCTCCGCCGGGCGGGGCCCCACAGCGACCGAGCTTGAATTTCTGGAAGTGAAGCAGACATGGCCAAGCGAATCGACGTAAGCGGCCTCACCGCCTTCTACGGCTCCCACAAGGCGATCGAGGACATCTCGATGACCGTGGAGCCGCGGTCGGTGACGGCGTTCATCGGCCCCTCCGGCTGCGGCAAGTCGACGTTCCTGCGCACGCTGAACCGCATGCACGAGGTCACCCCCGGCGGGCGCGTCGAGGGCAAGGTGCTCCTGGACGACGAGGACCTGTACGGCGCCGGGGTCGACCCGGTGTCCGTCCGCCGTGAGGTGGGCATGGTCTTCCAGCGTCCGAACCCGTTCCCCACGATGTCGATCTTCGACAACGTGGCGGCGGGGCTGCGGCTGAACGGCAACTACAAGAAGTCGGAACTGAACGACGTCGTCGAGAAGTCCCTCAAGGGCGCGAACCTCTGGAACGAGGTGAAGGACCGCCTGAACAAGCCGGGCTCCGGCCTGTCCGGCGGTCAGCAGCAGCGGCTGTGCATCGCCCGGGCGATCGCCGTCGAGCCGGACGTGCTGCTGATGGACGAGCCCTGCTCCGCCCTGGACCCGATCTCCACCCTCGCCATCGAGGACCTGATCGGTGAGCTGAAGGAGCGGTTCACGATCGTCATCGTGACGCACAACATGCAGCAGGCGGCGCGGGTCTCGGACCGTACGGCGTTCTTCAACCTCGCGGCGGTCGGACAGCCCGGCCGGCTGATCGAGATCGACGACACGGAGCGGATCTTCTCCAACCCGTCGGTCCAGGCCACGGAGGACTACATCTCCGGCCGCTTCGGCTGATCCCACGATCCCCTCGCGGTGCTGCATGGCGGTGCCACCGCGAGGACGCAAAGGGCCCGCCCCTGGCTCCCGGGGGCGGGCCCACTGCGTTGTCTGTCACGCCGTCACTGCGTCCGGCTTCGGCGTCCGGGGGTCTTCGGGGCTTCGCCCCTCGCCCCGGTTCCCGCTCGCCCAAGCGACCCGGTCGGCCGGAGGGCACGACTCGGGTCCGGGCGACCGGGCCGGGAGGACGGTCCCGGCTACAGCGCCACCACCTTGACCAACCCGAAGGCCAGGGCGGCGACCAGGGCCGCTGCCGGCATCGTGATGAACCAGCCCAGGATGATGTTCTTGGCCACGCCCCAGCGGACGGCGTTGACGCGCTTGGTCGCGCCCACGCCCATGATGGCCGAGGTGATGACGTGGGTCGTGGAGATCGGCGCCTTGAAGAGGAACGCCGTGGTGAACATGATCGACGCGCCGGTCGTCTCGGCGGCGAAGCCCTGCGGCGGGTCCAGCTCGATGATCTTGCGGCCCAGCGTGCGCATGATCCGCCAGCCGCCCGCGTAGGTGCCGAGGGACAGCATGATCGCGCAGACGATCTTCACCCAGACCGGGATCGGGTCGCCGTACGTCTCATGGCCGGAAATCACCAGTGCCATGACGACGACGCCCATCGTCTTCTGGGCGTCCTGGAGACCGTGGCCCAGCGCCATGCCGGCCGCCGAGACGGTCTGGGCTATGCGGAAGCCGCGCTTGGCCTTGTGCGGGTTGGCCCGGCGGAAGAGCCACAGGATCGCCGTCATGACCAGGTAGCCGATGATCAGGCCGACGACCGGGGACACGAACATCGGGATGATGACCTTGTCGACCACCCCGTGCCAGATCACCGTCGTGCCGCCCGCCAGCGCCGCGCCCACCAGGCCGCCGAACAGGGCGTGCGAGGAGGAGGACGGCAGGCCGTAGTACCAGGTGACCAGGTTCCAGACGATCGCGCCGAGCAGGGCCGCGAAGAGGATCCCCATGCCGGTGGAGCCCTGGGGGGTCTCGATCAGGCCCTCGCTGACCGTCTTGGCGACGCCGGAGCCCAGGAAGGCGCCGGCGAGGTTCATCACGGCCGCCATGGCGAGGGCCGCCCGCGGGGTCAGCGCCCGCGTCGACACCGACGTCGCGATGGCGTTCGCCGAGTCGTGGAAACCGTTGGTGTACGTGAAGAAGAGCGCGACCGCGATGGTCACGATCAGGGCGAAGGTGTCCATCGACGCCTCAGGACTCCTTGACGGCGATGGTCTCCACCGTGTTCGCCACGTGCTCGAACGCGTCCGCCGCCTCTTCCAGGACGTCCACGATCTGCTTGAGCTTCAGCACCTCGATCGCGTCGTACTTGCCGTTGAAGAGGTGGGCGAGCAGCTTGCGGTGGATCTGGTCGGCCTGGTTCTCCAGCCGGTTGACCTCGATCCAGTACTCGGTGAGGTTGTCCATGGTGCGGAGGTTCGGCATGGCCTCCGCGGTCAGCTCGGCAGCCCGGGCCAGGACCTCGATCTGCTGCTCGACGCCCTTCGGCAGTTCCTCGACGTTGTAGAGGACGACCAGGTCGACGGCCTCCTCCATGAAGTCCATGATGTCGTCCAGGGAACCGGCGAGGGCGTAGATGTCCTCCCGGTCGAACGGCGTGATGAACGAGGAGTTCAACTGGTGGAAGATCGCGTGCGTGGCGTCGTCACCTGCGTGTTCCGCGGCCCGCATACGCTCTGCGATCTCGGCCCGGGCGGAGGAGTCCGCCCCGAGCAGTTCCATCAGGAGTTTCGAGCCGGTGACGATGTTGTCCGCGGACGCGGCGAACATGTCGTAGAAGCTCGTCTCCCTGGGGGTCAGACGAAAGCGCACGTGGGGTCCTCGGGGTGCTTCGGTTTCGGTCAGGCTGATGCTAGGCGCATCATCCGGCCACGGCTATCGGGCCGCATCCCAGTGTCGCCCATCGGGCAGTGTGGTCGGCACGGGGGCGGACGAAGGGCCCTCTACCCCGGAAAGTTCGTTACCATATACCCAGTAGGGGTATGTGTCCCTTTTGTCCCCAGCTCGTCCCGAGACGGAGGCCCGCGATGACGACGACGACCGAGGCCGGCGCCACGCACGGCTACCACAAGCAGAAGGACGAGCACCTCAAGCGGCTGCGCCGGATCGAGGGCCAGATCCGCGGACTGCAGCGGATGGTGGAGGAGGACACGTACTGCATCGACATACTCACGCAGGTCTCCGCCTCCACCAAGGCCCTGCAGTCCTTCGCGCTCCAGCTGCTGGAGGAGCACCTGCGGCACTGCGTCGCGGACGCGGCCGTCAAGGGCGGTGACGAGATCGACGCCAAGGTGGACGAGGCGACGAAGGCGATCGGCCGGCTGCTGCGCAGCTGAGCCGCTCAGGCCGCGTCGCGCTCCTCGGCCACCCGCAGCACCGCGTCGATGCTCTCCAGGCTGAGCCGGTCCTCGGCGGCCGAGGCCGCGATGATCAGCTCTCCGCACAGCTCGATCTCGGCGAGGGCCACGTGGTCCTGAACCGCCGTGCCGCCGACCGCAGCCACCCGCCTCACCTCTTCCCGGACGTCACCGCTCCCTAGGGTAGGCAGCGTCCCGCTGACCGCGCATGGCACGGACGGGCTACTTACGGGGTGGCGTCCCGGACTAGTGACTGGCCGGTTTCAGGCCCCGCCGCCGGTCCCGCCCTCCTCGGCGATCCGGCCGGCGTAGATGTCCTGCGGGGCCGGCAGCCGTACGTCGGCGGGGGTGCCGAAGCCGTACAGCAGCAGGGTCGAGGCGACCGCAACGGTGGCCTTCTGGCGGCCGTTGACGAAGCTGAAGCGCTGCCGCAGCTTACGGATGCGGCCCTGGTCGTCCAGGTACGCGTCGAACGGCACCTCGGCCGTGGCGAACCCTTTCGCCGCCGCTGCCAGGGCCGCCCTGTTCGCGGCGGTGGCGTACCGGGCCGCGCGGCGCAGGTCGGCGGTGCCCCGGTAGTGCCGCACCGGCGTCCCGGCGACCTCGGTCCGGCCCACGAAGACCGCCTCCCGCGTGCCGCGCAGCACCTCGGCCGCCGCGTACGGGTCGGTCGCGCCGCCGGTGACCAGGTTGCCGTCGGACAGCGTCGAGGTCTCCACCCGCACCCACTTGTCGGCGGGCACGCCCGCGCCCCGGTTCTTCATGAACAGCGCGCCCGGGGCGAGGAGTTCGGTGATGGGCCGGTGCTCGGAGGCACCCGTGGGGTCCTCGGGCAGCACCACCGTGAGCCGGCCGAGGCGGTGGCGGTAGTCGTAGACGCCCTTGCCGCGGATGGTGACCCGGGTGCCGCCCGTGGCCATCTCCATCGAGGTGCCCGCCTTGGAACTGCCCGCGGTCCGCAGCGCGTCGGCGGCCCGGTGCAGGGCGGTGACGGGGTCACCGGCGCCCTTGACGTCCTCGGCGGCAGCTCCGCTGCCGGAACAGCCCGCGGCGCCCGTGCCGAGGGCGAGGAGGACGCCCGCCGCGACGACGGTGCCGCCCGCGCGCCTGTGCTGCCGCCGATCCATCGCCTGCCTACCCCCAGCCGGTGTGTCCGTCACGGGCCCCCTGTCGTCCGGATAACGACGGCTGAGGAACGCCGTCACGCGCCACCGCGAGCGACGGCGGGGGCCGCGCCGGAGTGAGGGGAGCGGGGCGGGTGCGGGCGGGGGCGCGTTGGGGCGAGAGGGCCGGACGGGCGGCGGCAGCGGACGCGCGCGGGCGTGGCCGGGCGGGGCCGACGGGGAGGAGGGACGGGTGTCGACGGGACGCGTCAGGGTCAGGAGAGCCGGGCGGGGCGCGTCGGGGCGGGGAGGGGCGGGCGGGTGTTGGCGGGAACGCTTGGGGCCGGGGGAGCAGGGCGGGGGGCGGCGGGGGCGTGATGCGTGCCGGTGGGTCGCCTCGCGGCGGGGGAGCGGGGCTGGTGGCGCGGAGGCGCGTCGGAGTCGGGGGAGGCGGGCGGGTGTTGGTGGGGGCGCGTCGGACCGGGGCGGGAGGGGCCGGGACGTGTCAGCGGGAGTGGGCGGGGCGGGGGGCGTTAGACCGGTTCTTTAATCACGGCTGGGTACCGTTGACGGCGTGGCAGTCATCGCGGTATCGGAGGACGGACCGGAACGCGCCGGGTCCGGGCAGGAGCACCTCACGACGACGACCGAGCAGGGCCCCTTCTGCGTGGCCAGATGCAGCTGCGGCTGGCGCGGCCCCGCCCGCCGGGCCCGCAGCCAGGCCCGTACGGACGCGGAGGGGCACACGGCGGGCCGCTGAGCCGTCAGCGGCGCTCCAGGGCCCGCAGGAGCGCGTCCACCAAATCCCCGTCGCGGAACTGGGTCAGCCGGTCCCGGGCGGCGGCGGGGGCCAGCCACAGGATGCGGTCGACCTCGGCGTTCGGCGTGAAGTGGCCGGAAACCGCCTCCGCGGCCCAGTACCGCACCCGTTTCGGGCGGCCGTTGGCCGAATAGCACAGGGTCGGCAGCTCGCCGCCCGGCGCGGCCGTGTACCCGGTCTCCTCCGCGACCTCGCGCAGTGCGCCGGCGAGCGGGTCCTCGCCCCGCTTCAGCTTGCCCTTGGGGTGGGACCAGTCGTCGTACTTCGGCCGGTGCACCAGACAGATCTCCAGGTCGCCGGAGACCGGGGAGCGGCGCCACAGCACACAGCCGGCCGCCTGGACCACGGTGTCGTCCACACCGCCTCCTCGTGGGGTCAGGGCGCGGGAACGGTCTGCTTCTGCCACGCCTGCTGGAACGCGAACCGGGCCGCCTCCACCTCGTGCCGCTGGTCGGCGTGGAGCACTCCGAGCGCGTACGCCGTCGCCGGGGTGATCCGCGGCGTGCGGGCCGCCTGCGCCGCCGCGGCCGCCGCCTCCGAGGCGTCCCGGTGCCGGTTCAGCGCCTGGCCCGCCGTCAGCAACCGTGCGTCCAGCGGGGCGTCGCCGGCGTGCAGCACCTCGCGGGCGTACCGGTGCAGGCGCAGCAGCAGGCGCACCTGGTGCCAGGGGCCGTCCTGGGGGTGCGGCGCCGGGTCCGGGGACAGGCCGTGCACCAGGGCCTCCGCGTTGTAGGGGTGGCCGGCGGTGACCAGGGGGAGCGCGGCGACGGCGTCCGTGAGGCGTTCCTCGGCCGCGGCGGCCAGGGGGTGCAGGGTCGTGGTGAGGGCGGCGGGGACGAGGGGGACCTCGCTGGCGAGGACGGCGACCTTGTCGGCCACGGCGTGGAAGCGGGAGGAGCCGAGGGCCTGGAGGGCGGTGGAGTGGGCGCGCGTCCGGGCCAGGGTGAGCTGGCGTTCGAGCAGGGCGCCCGCCTTCGCCGCGCCGACCGTGAGGGTGCCGCGCTCCGTCGCCGCCGTCGCGTCGGCGGGACCGCCGGTGCCTCCCACCGCGGCGGTCGCCGCCCGTGCCGCCCCGGCGGCCCGGCTGCCGGCGGCCACGGGGACGTCCACCGTCTGCGCGGGCAGCACCGCCGCGCCCGACAGCCGGTGCAGCGCCAGCAACAGGCGTTCCAGCCGGGCCTCGTAGGCGTGTTCCAGGCCCAGGGTGCCGGACACCCAGGCCAGTTCGGGGCGCATCGCCTCCGACCAGTCGGGGTCGAGGAGCGGGCGGAAGGTGTGCAGGCTGGCGCTGATGCGGCGGGCCGAGCGCCGCAGGGCGCGGGCCGCGTCGACGGGGCCCTCCGCGCCGGCCGCCTGGCCCCCGGTCTCCCGGTGCAGGCGCAGGGCGCGGAGGAACTCCGTGGCCTGGGCGCGCAGGTAGCCCGCGAGGGCGTCCCCCGTCACCGCCCCGGCCGTGGGGTCCGTCGGGTCAAGGTGTCGCTGTGCCACGCCGGCGCCTCCGGGCGTCTATGAGCATCTCCTGGACGTTGCGCAGGGGTTGGCCGTCCGCGTCCGTCGCGTGCCGCGTCCACTCGCCGTCCGGGCCGAGGTGCCAGGAGGCGGTGGTGTCGGACATGCCTGTGTCCAACAGCCGGTTGAGCGCGGCGCGGTGACCGGGGTCGACCACCCGGACCAGGGCCTCTATCCGGCGGTCGAGGTTGCGGTGCATCATGTCGGCGCTGCCGATCCACACCTCGGGCTCGCCGCCGTTGCCGAAGGCGAACACCCGGGAGTGTTCGAGGAACCGGCCGAGGATCGAGCGGACCCGGATGTTCTCCGACAGGCCCGTGACGCCCGGGCGGACGGCGCAGATGCCCCGCACCCAGATGTCGACCGGCACGCCCGCCTGGGACGCCCGGTAGAGCGCGTCGATGACCGCCTCGTCCACCATCGAGTTGACCTTGATGCGGACGAAGGCCGGACGGCCCGCGCGGTGGTGCTGGACCTCCTTGTCGATCCGGGCGACCAGGCCGTCCCGCAGGGACTTGGGGGCGACCAGCAGCCGGCGGTAGGTCTCGCGGCGCGAGTAGCCGGACAGCCGGTTGAAGAGGTCGGAGAGGTCGGCGCCGACCTGCGGGTCCGCGGTGAGCAGGCCGAGGTCCTCGTACAGGCGGGCCGTCTTCGGGTGGTAGTTGCCGGTGCCGACGTGGCTGTAGCGGCGCAGGGTCTCGCCCTCCTGGCGCACCACCAGCGACAGCTTGCAGTGCGTCTTCAGGCCGACCAGGCCGTACACGACGTGGCAGCCGGCCTCCTCCAGCTTGCGGGCCCACTTGATGTTGGCGTGCTCGTCGAAGCGGGCCTTGATCTCGACCAGGACGAGGACCTGCTTGCCGGACTCGGCGGCGTCGATGAGCGCGTCGACTATCGGGGAGTCGCCGGAGGTGCGGTACAGGGTCTGCTTGATGGCGAGGACGTCCGGGTCGGCCGCGGCCTGCTCCAGGAACGCCTGCACGGAGGTGGAGAAGCTGTCGTACGGGTGGTGCAGGAGCACGTCCCGCGCGCGCAGCGCCGCGAAGACGTCGGGCGCGGACGCCGACTCGACCTCGGCGAGGTCGCGGTGGGTGCCGGCGATGAACTTCGGGTACTTCAGCTCGGGCCGGTCGAGGCTGTGGATGCGGAAGAGGCCGGTGAGGTCGAGGGGGCCGGGCAGCGGGTAGACCTCCGCCTCGGAGATCTTCAGCTCGCGCACCAGCAGGTCCAGCACCTCGCGGTCGATGGACTCCTCGACCTCCAGGCGCACCGGCGGGCCGAAGCGGCGCCGCATGAGTTCCTTCTCCAGGGCCTGGAGGAGGTTCTCGGTGTCGTCCTCCTCGACCTCCAGGTCCTCGTTGCGGGTGATCCGGAAGGCGTGGTGCTCCAGGATCTCCATGCCCGGGAACAGCTCTTCCAGGTGGTTGGGGGCCGCGATGACGTCCTCGATGGGGACGTAGCGGCCGGGGGATGCCTCCAGGAAGCGGGTCAGCAGCGGCGGGACCTTCACGCGCGCGAAGTGCTTGTGGCCGCTGACCGGGTTCCGCACCACGACGGCCAGGTTCAGGGAGAGGCCGGAGATGTACGGGAAGGGGTGCGCGGGGTCGACGGCCAGGGGCGTGAGGACGGGGAAGATCTGGTGCCGGAAGAGCGTGAAGAGCCGGGCCTGTTCCTTGTCGGTCAGCTCGGTCCAGCGGACCAGGTGGATGCCCTCGTCCGCGAGTGCGGGGGCGACGTCCTCGTGGTAGCAGGCGGCGTGCCGGGCCATCAGCTCGCGGGAGCGGGCCCAGATCATCTCCAGTACCTCGCGGGGCTGGAGGCCGGAGGCGGAGCGGGTGGCGACGCCGGTGGCGATGCGGCGCTTCAGGCCGGCCACGCGGACCATGAAGAACTCGTCCAGGTTGCTGGCGAAGATCGCGAGGAAGTTGGCGCGTTCCAGCAACGGCGTGTTCGGGTCCTCGGCCAGCTCCAGGACGCGCTCGTTGAAGGCGAGCCAGCTGCGTTCCCGGTCGAGGAAGCGGCCCTGGGGCAGGGGCGCGCCGTCGCTCGGCGCCTCCTCGTAGGTGTCGAGACCCGCGTCGAGATCGGGTTCCAGGTCGGAGACCACGGCGGCCACGGCGTGCTGGCGGTGCGCGGCGATGGAGCCCACGGAGGGCTGGGGGTGCTGTACCTCTGCCTGGGTGTCTTGCTGGCTCATGAACCCATTCTTCCGCGCAACGGGTGACACAGGCGCGTCGGAACGTGCGGGCGGGAGCGTGACGGCCCCGTTCCCCGCGGGCCCCTCGGGGGGTGGCGAAGGCTCTGGCACGGCGGGCTTCATTGGCTGAGCGTCGCAAGCCCGGCTGAATCAATGGTTACGGCGACATGACGTGCGGGATAGCGGGGGGCGGCCCGAAGGCGTCCCCGGCTGCGAGAAGACCGTCAGTCCGGGCGGGGTGCCGTCCGGCGGTGACGGCGGGGATGGCTGGGATGGCGGTGGTGAGGACGACGCCGGTGCCAGTGAGGTGGTGAGGTCGATGCCGGTGGTGGGGGCGAGGATCGTGGCGGTGGCGGTGGCGGTGGTGGCGGCTGGGATGGTGGCGGTGAGGACGACGCCGGTGCCGGTGCGGTGGTGGGGTCGGTGGTGGGGGCGAGGATCGCGCCGGTGGCGGCGGGGGGCCGGTCCGGAAGCCGGCCGGCGGGACGCGCGGGGCGTGAACGCGGGACTGACTCCGCTACGTGACCGGAGGGCCCGGTCCGTGGACCGAACCGCCCCGGAGGCCGGGGGCGAGCACCCCGGAGCCGGTGGGCGGGGGCGGCAGGCCCGGTCACGGGGAGCGGCGCGGGCGGGCGCACGGCAGCGCGTGGGCCGCGAGCAGCGCGAACGCCGGTGCGTGGCAGCACGGCCGGGCGGTACGGCCGCGGCAGGGGGCCGACGGGTGGCCGGGCCGCCGGGGGTCAGCCAGGGGGGCGAGGGCGGTCACCCTCCGACCCCGTCACGACCGCTACCCGTGGCTTCCTCGTGGCCGGTCCCGGTGGCTTTCGCGCGGCTGGTCGCGGCGCGCCTTCCTAGTGGCCGGTCCCCGGTGGCTCGGTCACGGTCGGTCCCGGTGGCTTCCGAGCGGTCGGCCCTGGCGGCTCGGTCATGGCCGACCCCGGCGCCTTCCTCACGGTCGGCCCCGGCGGCTCCGTCCCGACCGACCCCGGTGGCTTCCGAGCGGTCGGCCCTCGCGGCTCCGTCACGGCGGGTCCCGGCGGCTTCCTCACGACCGGCCCCGGAGCCTTCCTCACGGTCGGCCCCGGTGGCTCCGTCCCGACCGACCCCGGCGGCTTCCTCACGACCAGCCCCGGCAGTTCCCCCGCGACCGGCCCCCGCGGCTCCCCCGTGACCGACCCCAGCTATCCCTCGCGGCCGGCGCCCGTGGCGGGGGTCGTCTTCGGGTGGGGCGGGGTGCCGGTGGTGCGGTGGCGGACCAGCCAGAAGGCGAGCGTGGTCAGTGCGGCGGTGAGGGCGAGGAGGAGGGCCGCCGGGACGAGGTGCAGCGGCCAGTAGTGGGAGTAGGGGTGGTAGTCGGCGTAGAAGCCGACGGCGTGCCGCTGGTCGTTGAGGCTCTGGCACCCGGCAGCGGCGTCGGAGGCGCAGGTCGAGGCGGGCACGTGGGCACCGGTCGCGGTGACGATGCCCTCCTCGACCGTGATGCCCGAGTGCGTCGGGGACTTCCCGCGTCCGGCGACGCCGGTGACGGTCGGCCACAGGTGCGGCAGGCTGATGTGGACGGCGATCCACAGCGCGGCCACGGAGAGCGCGGAGGCGCACAGCGCGACCAGCGAGCGGCCGATCAGCAGCCCGGCGAGGGCGCCGACGGCCAGGCCGGTCAGGGCGAGGGCGACGATCAGCGGGCCGCCCGAGTAGAAGGTGGCGAAGTCGTACCAGCGCTTGGCGGTGTCGATCCGGCCGTCGCCCGCGGACCATGCCACGTGGTGCAGCAGGGCCAGCAGACCGGTGCCGGCGGTGACCAGGAGGGCCGGGACCGCGAGCCGGGAGGCCAGCCAGCGGACCGGTGAGACGCCCTGGGTCCAGGCGAGCCGTACCATGCCGGTCTCCACCTCGCGGCCGGTCAGCGCCGCACCCGCCCAGGCGGCGGTGAGGAACGGGACCGCGAGGATGAGGGTGGTCGTGTACTGGTAGACGTCCTTGTAGCGCAGGATCGCGTCCTGGTCGTACCGGCAGGGGCGGAAGGGGACGCAGGCGTCGTAGTCGTGCCAGGCCGCCGCCGCCGCGTCGGTGAGCGGACCCCACAGCCACAGCAGCGCGCCGGCGCCGCCCACGACCAGAAGCGCCCAGGTGTACACGGCGGGCCGGTGCAGGCGCAGCAGCCAGCGGATCTGGCGCGGGGCGGCGGTCACCGGGGCGGGTGCGCTCAGGGTGGCGGTCACGCGGCGTGCTCCTCATCGTCGGTGGTGTCGGCGGTGTCGGCGGTGTCGGCCGGGGTCAGGGCGGGGGCGCCGGGGTTGCGCAGGTGGGCGAGGACCAGCTCCTCCAGGGACGGCGTCGCGGTGTGCCAGTCGCCGGGGAGGGGTCCGGACGGGCGGATCAGCGCGGTGAGCTGCCGGCCGGTGACCCGGGACTCGACCACGGTGTGCGCGTCCAGCGGGGTCGTCGCGGCGGCGCCGCTCACCCTCCGGTGGGCGGCGAGCAGGTCGTCGATCTCGCCGGACAGCCGGATCCGGCCGCCGCCGACGAGCAGCAGGTGGTCGCAGGAGTCCTCCAGTTCGGCGACGACGTGCGAGGACATCACGATGGTGGTGCCGTGCCGGGCGGCCTGCGCCATCAGCGTGCCCATCAGCTCGTGCCGGGCCAGGGGGTCCAGGTCGGCCATCGGCTCGTCCAGGAGCAGCAGTTCGGGCCGTTTGCCGAGGGCGAGGGCGAGTGCCACCCGGGTGCGCTGCCCGCCGGAGAGGGAGCGGACGCGGGCCCCGGGGTCGAGGTCGCCGCCCGCGACGACCCGCGAGGCGCCGTCCGCGTCCCAGTGCCGGGGGTTGAGGTCGGCGCCCATGCGCAGTGTCTCGGCGATGGTGAGCTGCGGGTACAGCGGCTTGTCCTGGGCGATGAAGCCGACCCGGGGGCGGGCGGCGGCCGGTGTGGTGCCGAGGACGCTGACGTTGCCCTCGGTGGGCGCGGTGAGCCCGGCGGCCAGGGCGAGCAGGGTGGACTTGCCGGCGCCGTTGGGGCCGACGACCGCGCACACGCGCCCGGCGGGCAGCCGGAACGAGCAGTCCCGCAGCGCCCAGCCCCCACGGAGGCGGAACCGTTTCCCCAGAGCCTCCGCCCGCAACGCGGTGTCACTGTTCATGTCGGGTCTCCCTGGAAGTGCGTGTCGAGTACGGCGGTGAAGAGTGCGGCCACGTCGTCCCGCTCCAGTCCGGCGGCGCGGGCGCGGTCCGCCCACTGCTCCAGCTCGCCGCGCAGGGGCGAGTCGGCGGGGGTGGCGCCGAGGGACCGCCGGACGAAGGTGCCGAGGCCGCGCCGCGCCTCCACCAGGCCCTCGCGCTCCAGTTCGCGGTAGGCCTTCAGGACGGTGTTGGGGTTGATGGCGGTGGCCTCCACCACCTCGCGCGCGGTGGGCAGCCGGTCGCCCGGCCGCAGCAGGCCCAGCCGGAGTGCCTGTTTGGTCTGCTGGACGATCTGCACGTAGGTGGCCACGCCGCTGTGCCGGTCGATGCGGTACTCGACCATCGGAACAACCACCCTTTCACTAATTGAGTAGTGAAAGGGTGGTGCAAAAGAGGGGCGGTCGTCAAGGCGACCGCCCCTCTGGTGGTGGTATGTCAGGTTTCCGTGCGGTACATCAGGTCCGTCTCGTGGACCGTGAAGCCCAGGCGCTCGTACACCGTCACCGCCGCCTTGTTGTCGGCGTCGACGTAGAGCATCGCGGTCGGCAGCTGCTGCGCGGCCAGGTGGCGCAGTCCCACGGTGGTGAGGGCCTTGCCGAGGCCGCCGCCCTGCTCGCCGGGCCGGACCCCGAGGACGTACACCTCGCCCAGGCCCTCCTCGGCGTGCACCTTCGTCCAGTGGAAGCCGATCAGTTCGCCGCGCCGCTCGGCGAGGAAGAACCCGGCGGGGTCGAACCACGGCTCGGCCTTGCGGTCGTCCAGGTCCCGCTGGGTCAGCGAGCCCTGCTCCGGGTGATGGGCGAAGGCGGCGGCGTTCACGGCGAGCCAGGCGGCATCGTCCTTGCCGGGCACGAAGGCGCGCACGGTCACGCCTTCCGGCAGCACCGGATCGGGCAGCTCCAGATCGGTCAGCGACCGCCGCATCTGGCGCAGTTCGCGGAACAGGGTCAGGCCGAGCACCTGGGCGAGGTGCCGGGCGGCGGGGTGCCCGCCGTGCGCCCACACCCGCAGTCGCTTGCCGGAGGCGGCGAGCAGGGCCGAGCCGAGCGCACGGCCGTGGCCGTGCCCGCGGTGGGCGGGGTGCACGACCAGTTCGGCGGCCGGCGCCTCCACCGGGTCGGTGTCCTCCAGCTGGGCGTAGCCGACGAGTTCGCCGTCGACGGACAGCAGCAGGTGCGAGACGCCTTCGCGGGCTCCACCGCGCAGTTGCAGCCGGCCCTGCTCGGACACCGGTTGCTGCCCGTCGGTCCGGGCGGCCTCACCGAGCAGGCGCAGCACGGCCTCGGCCCGGTCCGGGGTGAGCGCGGAGGAGGTCTCGATGGAGCGGGCGGGGAAGCCCCGTACGGTGTCGTCGCTGCTCATGGGTACGAGGGTACGGGGCGGCCGAGGCGAATTCCCGGCACATCGGCCACGGCGGGCGCACCGGTAAAGGCACGGGCAAAGGGAAACCAGGATGTAACCATGAACCCCCTGTCGTGCTACGCGCGTTGACCCTAGGCTGCGCCGAGCCAGCACAGCCGACCCACAGGGGGGTCCCATGCCAGCCGCGCCCCGGCGCACCGGACGTCGTACGTACGCCCTTCTCGCGAGCGCGGCCACGCTCGCCACGGCCGCGGCGCTGACCGCCGCGCTCCCGGCCGACGCGCACGAGAGCCACCACCGTCCGGACCGCTACCAGGACGTCCAGCTGCTCTCCTTCAACGATCTGCACGGCAACCTGGAGCCCCCGTCCGGATCCTCCGGCCGGGTCACCGAACTCCAGCCGGACGGCACGGCGAAGACGGTCGACGCGGGCGGTGTCGAGTACCTCGCGACCCACCTCCGCCAGGCCCGCGCCGGCCACCCCTACTCGGTCACCGCGGCCGGCGGCGACCTGGTCGGCGCCTCCCCGCTGCTGTCGGGCCTCTTCCACGACGAGCCCGCCGTCGAGGCGCTGAACAAGCTGGACCTGGACGTCACCTCGGTCGGCAACCACGAGTTCGACGAGGGCGCGCGGGAACTGGCCCGGCTCCAGAACGGCGGCTGCCACCCCACGGACGGCTGCTACACGGACCAGCGGTTCAAGGGCGCCGACTTCCCGTACCTGGCCGCGAACGTGCTGGACGACAAGACCGGCAAGCCGATCCTGAAGCCGTACTGGGTCTGGCAGAAGAAGGACGTCCGGATCGGCTTCATCGGGGTCACGCTGGAGGGCACCCCCGGCATCGTCTCCGCCGACGGCGTCAAGGGCCTGTCCTTCAAGGACGAGGCCGAGACCATCAACAAGTACGCCAAGGTGCTCCAGCGCCAGGGCGTGCAGTCGATCGTGGCCCTGATCCACGAGGGCGGCTACCCGGCGTCCGGCTCCTACAACTACGACTGCGACTCCCCGGGCGCCGGCAGCGGCATCTCCGGCCCGATCGTGGACATCGCCAAGAACGTGACCCCGGCGGTGGACGCCCTGGTCACCGGCCACACCCACCAGGCGTACGTCTGCACGATCCCCGACCCGTCCGGCCGCCCCCGCATGGTCACCTCGGCGTCCTCCTTCGGCCGCCTCTACACGGACACCACGCTGACGTACGACCGCCGCACCGGTGACATCGCGCGCACGGCCGTGAGGTCCGCGAACCACGTGGTCACCCGGGACGTCCCGAGGGCGCCGGACATGACCGACCTGATCTCGCGCTGGAACACCCTGGCCGCCCCGATCGGCAACCGTCCCATCGGGTACATCTCCGCCGACGTCAACAACAGCGGCACCGAGTCCCCGATGGGCGACCTCATCGCCGACGCCCAGCTCGCCCACGGCCGGGAGCTGGACCCGAGGACCAGCCTCGCGCTGATGAACCCGGGCGGCGTCCGGGCCGGCCTCACCTACGCGGCCAAGGGCTCCGAGGGCGACGGCGTGGTCACCTACGCCGAGGGCTTCACGGTCCAGCCGTTCGCCAACACCGTGAACCTCCAGGACTTCACCGGCGCCCAGCTGGTCCAGGTCCTCAAGGAGCAGGTCAGCGGCGCCAACGCGGCGGCCCCGAAGATCCTCCAGCCGTCCGCCGGGCTCACCTACACCCTGGACCTCACCAAGTCCGGCGCGGACCGCGTGGTCACCGACTCGATCCGCCTGAACGGCGCCCCGATCGACCCGTCGGCCACCTACCGCGTCGCCACCAACAGCTTCCTCGCGGGCGGCGGCGACGGCTTCCCGACGCTGGGCCAGGGCACGGGCGACCTGGTCGGCGCGGACGACCTGACGGCCCTGGAGAAGTACCTGACGGCCAACTCGTCGGCCACGTCCCCGCTCGCACCGCCGAAGACGGACCGGATCACGGTCGTGCGGTAGGACGGCCCCGGCCCTTGTCCACAGCTGTGGACAAGGGCCGGGGAGGCGGGAGCCCAGGGACACCCAGGACCGGCGGCTGCGCGCCATGCCCCGGCCGGACTGAGTACGGGGATCAGCCGGCCGGTGTCTCCGGCGGCGGGGTCGGCGCCCCCGGCAGCCGTACCGTCGCCACCGTGCCGCCGCCCTCGGCGAGGGCCAGCGAGACCTCGCCGCCCGCCTGCTTGACCGTACGGGCGACGATGGACAGACCGAGGCCCGAGCCCGGCAGGGCGCGGGCGCTGGGGGAGCGCCAGAACCGGTCGAAGACGTGCGGCAGTTCGTCCTCGGCGATGCCGGGACCGTGATCGCGGACCGTCAGCACACCCTCGCTGAGCCGCACCTCGACCGTGCCGCCCTCGGGGCTGAACTTCACCGCGTTGTCCAGGATGTTGACGATCGCCCGCTCCAGCGCGGAGGGCTCCGCCCGCACGAACCAGGGCTCCAGGTCCGCGGTGATCGACAGCTCGGGGCCGCGCAGCCGGGCCCGGCGCAGCGCCGCCTCGACGGTGTCCTGGAGGGCGACCACCTGGACGCGTTCGCCGTGCTGCCCCTCCGAACGGGACAGCTCCTGGAGGTCGCCGATCAGCGCGGCCAGCTCGGTCACCTGCGCCTTGACCGAGGCGAGCAGCGCCTTGCGGTCCTCGGGCGGGAGCGGACGGCCCGTCTCCTCGCTGCGGGTGAGCAGTTCGATGTTCGTCCTGAGCGAGGTCAGGGGCGTGCGCAGTTCATGGCCCGCGTCCGCGATCAGCTGCTGCTGGAGCTCGCGGGAGCTGGCCAGCGACGCGGTCATCGAGTTGAACGACCTCGACAGCCGGGCCACCTCGTCCTCGCTGACGTCCTCCACGGGGATGCGGATGGTCAGGTCCTCCGTGCGGGCCACGTGCTCCACGGCCTCGGTGAGCTTGTCCACGGGCCGCAGCCCGGCCCGCGCGACGGCGAGGCCCGCGGCGCCGGCGCCGACGACACCGACGGCGGAGACGAGCAGGAGGACCAGGGCGAGGTCGTTGAGGGTCTTCTGCGTGCTCTTGAGGGGTACGGCGATGAGCACGCCGACGTTGGGCCCGCGCCCGCCGCTCGGGGTGGAGGTGCCGCCGACGGGCTTGGTGAGCACCCGCAGCTCGTTGCCCTCGTCGTCGCTGCCGTTGCGGAAGTACAGGATGCTGGTGTCGAGGTTCTTGATCTCGGTCTTGTCGGCCTGGGTGATCCTGATCCGGCCCGAGGCGGCACCGAAGAGGCAGACCTTGCCGTCCTCCGTGACCAGCTGGGAGTACCGGTCGCGCAGCAGGAAGCTGTTGGCCTGCGGGGTGTCCGTGCAGTTGTCCAGGGTGAACTGCAACTGGTCCGTCTGCGTCGTGTTCCGCAGGGACTTCTGCAGGTCCTCGTCGAGCTGGTCGTACAGCTTGCGCTCCACGAGGAACCAGCAGCTCACCGAGACCGCCGCCACCGCGAACGCCACCGCCGCCGCGACCAGCATGGCCAGTCGCGCCCGCAGCGGCAGCGCCCGGTACCGGCGCGCCAGCTGCCTCACTCGGCGCCGCCCTGCCGCAGGACGTAACCCACCCCGCGCACGGTGTGCACCAGGCGGGGCTCGCCGCCGGCCTCCGTCTTGCGGCGCAGGTACATGACGTAGACGTCGAGGGAGTTGGAGGAGGGCTCGAAGTCGAAGCCCCACACCGCCTTCAGGATCTGCTCACGGGTGAGCACCTGACGCGGATGTGCCATGAACATCTCCAGCAGGGTGAACTCCGTGCGGGTCAGCTCGACCGGCCGGCCGCCGCGCGTGACCTCCCGGGTCGCGAGATCCATGCGCAGGTCGGCGAAGGTGAGCGCCTCGTCCGCCTGGGCCTCGGCCGACACCGCCGCCGCGTAGGAGCTGCGGCGCAGCAGGGCGCGGATGCGGGCGAAGAGCTCGTCCAGCTCGAACGGTTTGACCAGGTAGTCGTCGGCGCCCGCGTCCAGGCCGGTGACGCGGTCGCCGACGGTGTCGCGGGCGGTGAGCATGAGGATGGGGGTGGTGTCCCCCGCACCCCGGATGCGGCGGGCCGCGGTCAGCCCGTCCATGCGCGGCATCTGGATGTCCAGCACGACCAGGTCGGGCTGGTAGGCCGCGGCCTTCTCCAGGGCGTCCGCGCCGTCGACGGCGACCTCGGTGCCGTACCCCTCGAAGGCGAGGCTGCGCTGGAGGGCCTCGCGCACGGCCGGCTCGTCGTCGACGATCAGGATGCGCTGGGGGTCACGGTCGCCTTCGGCGGGACTCATCGCTCGCGTTTCCTCGGGGTGCGGTGGGCGGGCCGGCCGGTGCCTTCCGGCCGGGGGTGGGGGCCTCCCGGCCGTGGCCGGTGTCTCTCAGCGTCCCATGTCCGGGAGCCGGGGACACGCCCGCCGGTCAGACCCGGACCGTGTTCAGGCGGTGCAGCGGGACCTTGCGGCGGTGCGGACGGGCGGCGGAGGTGCGCAGGCCCATCAGCTGGGGGACCGGCGTGACGGGCGCGGCCACCTCGGGGGCCCGGGGCGCCGGGACGGGCACGTGCAGCTCGGACACGATGGACAGGGCCAGGGTGAGACCGGCCGGACCACGCTCACTGAACCGGTGGGGGACGTGCTTGATCATGACCTGCTCCTTGCACTCGGTGTTGCTAGCTGTCGGAGCCCGCCCGCAGCTTGGCCAGGTCGGACTTCACCGTGTCCACGGGGATGGCGAAGCCGAGGCCGATGCTGCCCGCGTCCGAGGACGAGGACGCCTGCGAGGCGGAGGAGTACATCGCGGAGTTGATGCCTATGACGTGACCGCTCGCGTCGATCAGCGCACCGCCGGAGTTGCCGGGGTTGAGGGACGCGTCGGTCTGGATGGCCTTGTAGGTGGTGGTGGACGAGCCGGTGTCGCCGTTGAACTCACGGCCGCCGAACTGGAAGGGCCACTGCCCCTCGCCGTCCTGGCCCTGTCCCTGGTTCTCGTCGGTGGAGACGGTGACGTCCCGGTTCAGGGCGGAGACGATGCCGCTGGTGACCGTGCCGGTCAGGCCCTCGGGGGAGCCGATCGCGACGACCGTGTCGCCGACCTGGACGCCGCCCGAGTCACCGAGCGCCGCCGCCTTGAGGCCGGAGGCGCCCTTCAGTCTGATCAGGGCGAGGTCCTTGGAGCTGTCGGTGCCGACGACCTCGGCGGTGTAGCTCCTGCCGGTGCTGGTGCGCACCTTGACCGAGGTGGCGCCGGAGACGACGTGGTTGTTGGTGACGATCTCGCCGTTCGAGGTGATGATCACGCCGGAGCCGGTGGAGGAGCCGTTCTGGAGCGTCGCGTTGATCTCGACCACGCTCGGGCTGACCGCCGCGGCGATGGCGGCGACGTCGCCCTTCTTGCTCGACGGCACCACGGTGGTGGTGCTGCCGGCGGTGGCCACCGTGTCCTTGCCCGCCAGCTCCTGGAAGGCGTACGCCGTACCGCCGCCGACCGCCGCCGCGACGATCGCCACCGCCGCGAGCAGGCCCATCGGCCCGCGGGTGCGCCTCTTCCCGGGCTCGGGGGCCGCGGTCGCCGGCTGGTACGGCGGCGGGGGCGGCCACTCGGGGTTCACAGGAGCGGAGTAGGAGTGCGGCTGCTCGTAAGTGCCCTGGCTCTCGGTCATGACAAAAGAGTCCCCCGCGACCATGAGAGCTTCCTGAGTGCCGCCTGAGAAGCCCGGCAGAACCGCGTTTGCCCCATATAAAGAGGGATCCGGGGGCCTCTTCGGGAAGGCCCCCGGGATCAGTGGCAGCCGCAGCTCGTGCGCAGCACCAGCCGCGAGGGGAACGTCTTCAGCCGCTCGCGCCGGGACCCGGCGATCCGCAGCCCGTCGTCCAGCACCAGGTCGACCGCCGCCCGCGCCATCGCCGAGCGGTCGGAGGCGACCGTGGTCAGCGGCGGGTCGGCGAGCGCGGCCTCCTTGATGTCGTCGAAGCCGGCCACCGCGAGCTGCCCGGGCACGTCGATGCGCAGCTCGCGGGCGGCCCGCAGCAGTCCGATGGCCTGGTCGTCGGTGGAGCAGAAGACCGCGGGCGGCCGGTGGGGGCCGGACAGGACGTCCAGGGCCACCCGGTAGGCGTCGTAGCGGTTGTACGGCGCCTCGAACAGCCGGCCCTCGGTGGACAGGCCCGCCTCGGCCATGGCCCGCTTCCAGCCCTCGACGTGGTCGGAGACCGGGTCGCCGACCGCCGGCGTCTGCGCCGTGCCGCCCATGCAGGCGACGTAGTCGTAGCCGTGCTCCAGCAGGTGGCGCACGGCGAGCTGGGCGCCGCCCAGGTCGTCCGTCACCACGGCCACGTCGTCGATGGCCTCCGGACGCTCGTGCAGCAGCACCACCCGGGCGTCCCAGGCGTCGATCTCGGCGGCGGCCAGGTCGTTCAGGGCGTGCGAGACGAGGATCAGGCCCGAGACGCGCATGCCGAGGAAGGCACGCAGGTAGTGGACCTCGCGCTCGCCGATGTAGTCGGTGTTGCCGACCAGGACCATCTTCCCGCGCTCCGAGGCGGCCTGCTCGACCGCGTGAGCCATCTCGCCGAAGAACGGCTGGCGGGCGTCGGGGATGATGAGGCCTATGAGGTCGGTGCGCCGGGAGGCCATCGCCTGGGCGACCCGGTCGGGCCGGTACCCCAGTTCCTTGATCGCGGCGAGGACGCGCTCGCGCGTTGCCGGGGCGACCGGCCGGGGTCCGTTGTTGATGACATAACTGACGACGGCTGTGGAGGTTCCAGCCAGCCGTGCCACGTCATCCCGAGTCACCTTGGCCACGCGCGGAGTCTACGCGGATTGACCCGCCGTGGGCAGGGCTTATCACGGGGGGCCGGGCGCGGGCGGTGCCCCGCCCGGGTGCCCTCACGCGTCCGCCGTGGACCGGCTAGGCCTCGGCGTGGACCTCGGTGCCCTCCAGGACGGCGGGCGCGTCCGCATCCTCCGGCTTTGCCCGGCTCGCCTTGGCCTTGGCCTCCTCGGCGGACCGGTCGGGCTTCTCCGGTGTAACGAATCGATAACCGACGTTCCGGACGGTCCCGATCAGCGATTCGTGCTCCGGGCCGAGCTTGGCGCGCAGCCGCCGTACGTGCACGTCGACCGTGCGGGTGCCGCCGAAGTAGTCGTAGCCCCACACCTCCTGGAGCAGCTGGGCGCGGGTGAAGACGCGGCCCGGGTGCTGGGCGAGGTACTTCAGCAGCTCGAACTCCTTGAAGGTCAGGTCCAGGACCCGCCCCTTGAGCTTGGCGCTGTAGGTCGCCTCGTCCACCGAGAGGTCGCCGTTGCGGATCTCCATCGGCGAGTCGTCGTTGACGATCTGCTGGCGTCCCATGGCAAGCCGCAGCCGCGCCTCGACCTCCGCCGGACCGGCGGTGTCCAGCAGGACGTCGTCGATGCCCCAGTCGGCCGTGACGGCGGCGAGACCGCCCTCGGTGACGACGAGGAGCAGCGGACAGCCGGGGCCGGTGGACCGCAGCAGCTGGCAGAGGCTGCGCACCTGGGGCAGATCGCGCCGGCCGTCGATGAGGATGACGTCGGCGCCCGGGGTGTCGACCAGGGCGGGTCCCTCCGCCGGGGCGACCCGCACGTTGTGCAGGAGCAGGCCGAGGGCCGGGAGCACCTCCGTCGACGGCTGGAGGGCGTTGGTCAGGAGCAGCAGAGAACTCATACGTCTGGTTCCTCCTCGGTCCCTGCGAGGACAGTGCGGACGGGTACTGCTCTGCGATCCCGAAGGCCCCGTACACCGGCGGTCACCTGAGGTTTCCCGCTTCGTATACAACGCTTCCGAAAGCACAAAAGGACCCGGGGGCTACGCTGCCCGAGTCCTCTGCCCAGCAGAATAGCCCACATGAGCAACCGTCCGGCAGGTCATGGGGCACGTTCCACCGTTCGTCCGAATTCCGAGACAGGCAGACAGAGCCCTATCCGGACGTTTCTGCGCACCGCCGACGGGATTCCGATCGATTCCGTATACGATCCGCCGTCCGCCGGGTACGGCACCCCTCCGGACGCCTCCCGGCCGCCCTCCGGTGACCTGGTGTTCGTCATCGCGCACGGCTTCACCGGGGACGTGGAACGCCCGCACGTGCGCCGGGTGGCGGCCGTCCTGCGCGGCTACGGCGCCGTCGTCACCTTCTCCTTCCGCGGCCACGGCCGCTCCGGCGGACGGTCCACGGTCGGCGACAAGGAGGTGCTGGACCTCGCCGCCGCCGTGGAGTGGGCCCGCGCTCTCGGGCACGCGCGCGTGGTGACCGTCGGCTTCTCCATGGGCGGCTCGGTGGTCCTGCGGCACGCGGCGCTGCACGGCGGCACGGACGCCGTCGTCTCCGTCAGCGCGCCGGCCCGCTGGTACTACCGGGGCACGGCCCCCATGCGCCGCCTGCACTGGCTGGTCACCCGCCCCGAGGGCCGCCTGGTGGGCCGCTACGGCCTGCGCACGCGCATCCACCACCGGGACTGGGACCCGGTCCCGCTCCCGCCCGTGCAAGCGGTCCCGAGGATCGCCCCGACGCCGCTCCTGATCGTCCACGGCGACCGCGACGGCTACTTCCCGCTCGACCACCCCCGGATGCTCGCCGAGGCGGCCGGCGAGCACGGCGACCTGTGGGTCGTACCGGGCATGGGCCACGCGGAGAACGCGGCGGACGACGCCCTGATGGCCCGGATCGGGGACTGGTCGGTGACGGCGGCGGGCTAGCCTGACCCACACTGTCCTTATCGTTCTCTTGTTTGTTCCTGTCCCTGCCGTCGATTGAGGATTCAGATGCCCAAGGTCACGGTGCGCTACTGGGCCGCCGCCAAGGCCGCGGCCCAGGTCGCCGAGGAGCCGTACGAGGCGGACACGCTGGCCGGCGCGCTGGCCGCCGTGCGCACGCGGCACCCCGGCGAACTCACCCGCGTGCTGCAGCGATGCTCCTTCCTCGTCGACGGCGACCCCGTCGGGACCCGCGCGCATGAGACGGTACGGCTGGCCGAGGGCGGCACGGTCGAGGTGCTCCCGCCGTTCGCAGGAGGGTGAGCGATGACCAACCAGCCGTACCAGGGCGGCCCCTACGAGGGCTACGACCCCCACCAGCAGCAGTGGCCCGCGCAGGACCCGCACCACGGGCAGCCCGGCCACGACCCGGAGCTCACCCAGCAGTGGCAGGGCCAGACCTGGGAGACGCAGACGCACGCGCCCGTGCAGGCGGCGGAGACGGCGTACCTGCCCCGGCAGGAGCAGCAGCAGGGCGGGTACCAGCAGGACGGGTACCCGCAGGCGGGGTATCCGCAGGCGGGGTATCCGCAGCCGGGCTATCCCCAGCAGGGACACCAGCAGCACGCGTGCCAGGAGCCGCAGTACCAGCAGCACCAGTCCCAGCCCCAGCAGCAGTACGGGGAGCCGTACGCCGGGCAGCCGTACACGGGGGCGTACGCCGGGTCGCACACGGGAGCGCACACGGGGGCGGGGACGTACGCGTCCGCACCGAGCCCCGAACCGGCGCCCGCGCCCGCACCGGCGGCGCCCGCGTCCCCGGCCGAACCGGAGGCCGGGCCCGCCTACGGCCCCGCCACCCTCGCCGGCAACGCGCGGATCACCGACGCCCAGCGGGCCCGCCTGGAGGGCCGTTCCCCGATCATCGAGCCCGGCATGCAGCCGGCGCTGCTCACCGCCGTGCTGGGCCTGCTCCTCGCCGCGGCGGCCCCCGTCGCCTCGTACGCCCTGGCCGTGCCGCTGGTGGCGCTCCAGGCGGTGACGGCGGCGGGCTGGTTCCGGCTGAACGGCATGTGGCCCGCCCGGCAGGGCATCGCGCTGGCCTTCGCGGGCGCGCTGACGTCCGACGTGGCGGTCCTCGCGGCGGGCCGCGACCACGCCCTGGTGGCCATCCTCGGCCCGCTCGGCCTGTGGGTGCTGCTCTCCCTCGTCCTCCAGCTGCGCTCGCACGCCTCGCCGGACGAGCGGATGTACGGCCTGATGGCGACGGTCGCCTCGGCGGCGCTCGCGGTCCTGGCCACCGGGTACCTGGCCGTCGACGCGCACGCGGTCTCGGTCGGCGCCGCGGCCGTCGCGGTGGCGGTCCTGGCCCGTGCCCTGCCCCTGCCGACCCCGGTGTCGGTCGTGGTCGCGCTGCTCGCGGCGGCGGGCGCGGGGATCGCCGTGGGCGGCATGACCGGCTTCGGCACGAAGGGGGCGCTGCTGGGCGCCGCCGCCGGGGCGTGCGCCCTGATCGGCCACCGGGTGGCCAGCTACGACTACCCGTCCCGCTTCGTCCACTTCACGGCCGGCGTGGCCCTGCCCCTGTCGGCGGCGGCACCGGTGGTGTGGGTCCTGGGCCGCGCCCTGGGCTGAGGTCGGGGGCGGCCCAGGGTCGCTTCGGGGGCATCCCCGATGTCCCGGCGCGCGGGCGGGAGAAAGATCGTTCCCATGACTTCCCTCTCCCGACGCGCCTTCGCCGGCATGGGCGCGGCCACCGCCCTGACGCTCGCCACCGCGGGCCTCGCCGCCCCGGCGACGGCCGCGCCGATCGCACCCGCCCCCACGGCTCCGGACCGCACCGCCCCGGACCCCACCGCTTCCGGTCCCGCCCCGCTCGACATCGCCGCCTTACGCGCCGCGATCAGCGATCTCTCGCATCCGGAGGCGACCGCCGCCCAGCTGCTGGTGGAGCGGCGGGGCAGCCGCTGGTACGGCACCGCGGGCACGGCCGACCCGGTGAGCGGCCGGTCCGTCCGGGCGGACGACCGCTTCCGCGCGGGCAGCGTGACGAAGGCCCTCGTCGCCACGGTCGTCCTCCAGCTCTGGGCGGAGGGCCGGGTGGACCTGGACGCCCCGATCACGCACTGCCTCCCCGGCCTCGCCCTGCCCGCCCGCTTCCACCGCGTCGAGGTGGCGCATCTGCTCCAGCACACCAGTGGGCTGCCCGACCACCGGGGCCTGCCGGACCTCGGCACACCGGAGGCGGTTGTGCGGCACCGCTTCGACCACTGGACACCGCGGGCCCTGGTCGCCACGGTGACGCGGGACGGCCTCAAGTTCCGTCCCGGCCGCGCGCAGGAGTACCGGGGCGTCAACTACGTCTTCCTCGCCCTCCTGATCGAGGAACTGACAGGGCGCCCCTACGGGGAGGTGATCGCCTCCCGGATCCTGCGGCCCCTGGGACTGGCCGGCACCCGGATACCGGGCGGCGACCCCCGCCTGCACGGCCCGTCCGTCCACGGCTTCCTGCGCATGACGGACGGGAGCCTGCGCGACGTCACGGTCTACGACCAGTCCGCCGCCTGGGGCGAGGGCGAACTGGTCTCCACCGCGGACGACCTCTTCCGGTTCCAGGAGGCCCTGTTCAGCGGGGTGCTGCTGCCGGGGCCGGCCCTGCGGAAGATGGTCACCCTGCCCGCGGTGCCCATGCTGGACGGCACCCCGGCCCGCTACGGCATGGGCCTTCAGGCGGCCACGGTGAACGGCACGACGTTCTGGGGGAAGACCGGCGAGAACTACGGCTACCGCACCCGTGTGTTCGCCACGCCCGACCTGTCGACCCGCTTCGTGCTGTCCTATACGCCGACCGCGCTGAACTCGGGGGAGGACATGGTCGAGCGGGTCGTCGGCGTGCTCACCGCCTGAGCCCGGCGCGATCCGAGCGACAGGCCCTACGGCTCGACCACGACCTCCTGGGCCGCCGCCGTCTCCCCGGCCAGGAGCCGCGCGTCGACCGGGACGTTCCGCTTCACCAGTGCCAGCGCGACCGGCCCCAGCTCGTGGTGGCGCACCGACGTCGTCACGACACCGACCCTGCGGCCCTCCGGGCCGTCGTCCGCGACGCGGATCTCCGTGCCGGGCACCGGGAGATGGACGTCGCTGCCGTCCAGGTGCAGGAAGACCAGCCGGCGCGGCGGCTTGCCCAGGTTCTGCACCCGGGCGACCGTCTCCTGCCCGCGGTAGCAGCCCTTCTGGAGGTGCACCGCCGTGCCGATCCAGCCCAGCTCGTGCGGGATGGTGCGGTGGTCGGTCTCGAAGCCCAGCCGGGGCCGGTGCTGCTCGACGCGCAGCGCCTCGTAGGCGAGGAGCCCGGCGGCGGGCCCGTGGGAGGCGGCGAACTCCTCCAGCCCGGCCCGGGGCAGGAAGAGGTCACGGCCGTACGGCGTCTCGCGCACGACGACCCCGTCCGGGACGTCGGCGATGGAACCGGCGGGCAGGTGCACCACGGCGATGTCGGCGGTGCGGTCCGCGACCTCCACCCGGTAGAAGAACTTCATCGACTCCAGGTACGCGATCAGCGCGTCCTGGGTGCCGGGCTCCACATGGGCCCAGACGGTCGCACCGTCGTCCACCAGGTACAGGGCGTGCTCGATGTGCCCGTGCGCGGAGAGGATCAGGGCCTCGGTGGCCTCTCCCACGGGCAGTTCGCTGACGTGCTGGGTGAGCAGCAGGTGCAGCCAGCTCAGCCGGTCCTCGCCGCTGACGGTGACGACACCGCGGTGGGAGAGATCGACGAAACCGGTGCCGTCGGCGAGGGCGCGCTGTTCGCGGAACAGGTCGCCGTAGTGGGCGGCGACACCTTCGTCCACACCCTCGGCGGGGACGGCGCCGGGCAGGGACAGCAGGGGGCTCTTCATACCGCAAGCCTACGACGTGGTACTTGAACCCTTCAGGGAACAGTCCTGGCACCGGCCGAAGATCGCGAAGTGCTTCATGTCGGTGTCGAAACCGAACTGCCGGCGCAGCTTGTCCGTGAACTCCCCGGCCACGTCCAGGTCCGCCTCGATGACGTCGTCGCAGTCCCGGCACACCAGGTGCAGATGGTGGTGGCGGTCGGCGAGGTGGTAGGTCGGGGCGCCGTGCCCGAGGTGGGCGTGGCTGACCAGGCCCAGTTCCTCCAGCAGCTCCAGCGTGCGGTAGACGGTGGAAATGTTGACCCCCGACGCCGTCTTCCTCACTTCCACGAGGATGTCGTCGGGGGTCGCGTGCTCGAGGGTGTCCACGGCTTCCAGGACAAGCTGCCGCTGAGGCGTCAGCCGGTAGCCGCGCTGCCTGAGGTCGCTCTTCCAGTCGGTGCTCACCACACCGACGAGTCTAGAGCCACCGGGCGCGGTGCCACCGGACGAAGACGGCCTACTTGAAGAACGCGATGCCGTCGTCCGGAAGGTCGTCGGGGAGGGCCTTCGCCCAGCGCTCGACGTCCTCGGGGGTGACGACCTTCTTCAGCTGGGCCGACATGTAGGGGCGCAGCGGTACCTCGGGGGTCTGCTTCTCGCCGACCCACATCAGGTCGCTCTTGACATAGCCGTAGAGCCGCTTGCCGCCGCTGTACGGCCGGGAGTCCGCAGTGCGGGCGACGGCGTCCGTGACCAGGTCGATCTGCGGCTTCTTTTCGGCCATCTCGCCGTACCAGATCTCGATCACGCCGTCGTCGCGGGTCATCGTGACCTCGACCTTGCGGTCCGGGCGGATGCGCCAGAAGCCGGACTCGGACTCCAGGGGGCGGACCTTGTTGCCGTCCTGGTCGAGCACCCAGGTGCGGGAGTGGTACTCCAGGAAGTCCCGGCCGTCGTGGGTGAAGCTGACCTCCTGCCCGAAGTTGCACTTCTGAGAGCCGGGGAAGTCATGCACGCCCGCGCCGGCCCAGTTGCCGAGCAGGAAGGCGAGCGGGACAAGGTCCTTGTGCAGGTCGGACGGGATCTCGATCATGAGCGGAGGCTTTCGTGGGTGTGGATCAGCGCTGGCCCTGGAACAGCTTCTTCACGGTCAGACCGGCGAAGGCGAGCACGCCGACGCAGACCAGGACCAGCAGGACTTCGAAGAATGCTTCCACGGGTGCTCCTTGAGCGAGGGTGGGCGGACGACAGAGCCGCAGCCCAGCTTACGCGGCCGGGCCGGGGCGCTCCTTGCGAGGGGCGGCGCCGCCGAGGGCTACGCTTCCCGCATGGCGAAGAAGCTCGTGATCAAGGTGACGGCCGGGGCGGACGCCCCCGAGCGGTGCTCGCAGGCGTTCACGGTGGCCGCCGTGGCCGTGGCCAGCGGGGTCGAGGTCTCGCTGTGGCTGACCGGGGAGTCGTCCTGGTTCGCGCTGCCGGGCCGGGCCGCCGAGTTCGAGCTGCCGCACGCCGCGCCGCTGCCCGATCTGCTGGAGTCGGTCCTCGCCGCCGGACGCGTCACGCTGTGCACGCAGTGCGCCGCCCGCCGGGAGATCACGGAGAAGGACGTCGTCGAGGGCGTACGGATCGCGGGCGCGCAGGTCTTCGTGCAGGAGGCGCTGGCGGAGGAGACGCAGGCGCTCGTCTACTGAGCCCTCCCCGCAGGGCCGCCGGCGCTCCTAGGGCCGCGGGCGCTTCTTGCCGTCCAGTTCGTCCCACCACTCGTCGGACTGCGGGTCGCCGGAGGGGTCGTCCCACCAGCGGTCCTCCGGGCCCCGGCGGTTGGCGATCATCGCGGCGACCGGCGGGATGACCATCGCCAGCACGCACATGCCGACGGCCGCGGGCACCGACCAGATGCGGATGACCCCCCAGGCCAGGACGAAGAGACCGATGCAGGTCCCCATCATGGCGAAGTAGACGTGCCGACGCCGGGCGTACATACGTCCACTGTAGGTCCGGCACGGCCTGTCACAACTGATCCACAAATTCCCTGCGACCGGGCCCGGCGGGGTTACCGTGGCGTGTCCGTACCGGATTCACGAACACCGTCGCCGACCCGGGGGAACCTCCACATGCGCGCCCTGCGAATACTCCTGATCCTCGTCGTGGTCCTGGGCGGACTCTTCGTGATCGTGGACCGGGTCGCCGTGCACTTCGCCGAGGGCGAGGCCGCGGACAAGCTGAAGGCGACCCAGAACCTGTCCTCGACCCCGAGCGTGGACATCAAGGGCTTCCCGTTCCTCACCCAGCTCGCGGGCGGCTCCCTCGACGACGTAGAGGTCGGCATCAAGGACTACCAGGCCGCCACCGGCAAGCCCGGCCAGACCATCCGGATCGACGATCTGAAGGCCGACATGAAGGGCGTCGAGTTCTCCGGCGACTACAGCTCGGCCACCGCGTCCACCGCGACCGGCACGGCGTCGATCTCGTACGCCGAGCTGCTGAAGACGGCCAAGTCCGAGCCGACCGAGGTGGCCCCCGGCGTCATGGCCCGGGTCGTCGGCCTCTCCGACGGCGGCAACGGGAAGATCAAGGTCGCGGTGCAGGGGACCGTCCCGGCTCTCGGGGTCAAGCAGACGGTGTCCGTGCTCAGCTCGGTGGCCGTGGTGAACAACAAGGTCGAGGTGCACGCGGACTCGCTGCCGCAGCTGGGCGCCGCAGCGATCGCCGAGGACCGCATCCGCCGGATCACCGACTTCCAGCAGGCCGTCGATCAGCTGCCCGGCGGCATCAAGCTGGACAAGGTGGAGGCCGCGCCGAAGGGCGTGCGGATCAGCGTGCAGGGTTCGGACGTCAAGCTGGCGGGGTAGTCGGACGCCGGCGGAGACGGACGCCGGCGGACCGGGCGAGGGCGGTGACCGGTCTTGTCCGACTGGCGAGACGGTCACGTCCGTAGCGCAGATGCGATGACCTGGGCGAGCGCCCGGGGGCTGCCGGACGCCGTTCGGGGGGCATGCGTATCCCGCCATTCGGACGATCCCGTCTCGCCATGCGACACACCGGTGACACGCCCGCCCGGACGTCCCTACGATCGAGCCCATGAAGCGACAGGCGGATCTCACGAAGCGGCGGGCAGTGGACCTGTGCCGCGTTGCCGCCATGCTCTGTCGCCCCTTCTGAGCGGAAGCCCCGGCTCCCGCGTCTCACCCGCCCTGCTGCCAGGGCATCCGTGCGCCGCTCGGCACCGAGCGCGCCCCTCTCTACTCGCACGCCCCGCCGCGACTGCCCCGGAGGAGAAGAGCATGAGCCGCAGCGACGTCCTGGTCGACGCCGACTGGCTCCAGGAGCACCTGGACGACCCGACCATCGCGATCGTCGAGGTGGACGAGGACACGTCCGCCTACGACAAGAACCACATCAAGAACGCGATCCGCATCGACTGGACCAAGGACCTCCAGGACCCGGTCCGCCGTGACTTCATCGACCAGGAGGGCTTCGAGAAGCTCCTGTCGGAGAAGGGCATCGCCAACGACCACACGGTGGTTCTCTACGGCGGCAACAACAACTGGTTCGCGTCGTACGCCTACTGGTACTTCAAGCTGTACGGCCACGAGAACGTCAAGCTCCTCGACGGCGGCCGCAAGAAGTGGGAGCTGGACGCCCGTGAGCTGGTCGCCGGCGACGAGGTCCCCGAGCGCGCGAAGACCGACTACAAGGCCAAGGCGCAGGACACCTCGATCCGCGCCTTCCGCGACGACGTCGTGAACGCGATCGGCTCGCAGAACCTGGTCGACGTCCGCTCGCCCGACGAGTTCTCCGGCAAGCTGCTCGCCCCGGCGCACCTGCCGCAGGAGCAGTCGCAGCGGCCGGGCCACGTGCCGAGCGCCCGCAACATCCCGTGGTCGAAGAACGCCAACGACGACGGCACCTTCAAGTCGGACGAGGAGCTCAAGGAGCTCTACGCCGCCGAGAACGTGGACCTCGCCAAGGACACGATCGCCTACTGCCGCATCGGTGAGCGCTCGGCCCTGACCTGGTTCGTGCTGCACGAGCTGCTGGGCGTGGAGAACGTCAAGAACTACGACGGCTCCTGGACCGAGTACGGCTCCCTCGTGGGCGTGCCGATCGAGCTCGGCGCCGCCAAGTAACCCCCGACCTTCTGGTCGGACCGAGACCCCTCTGGAGAAACGCATGTGTGGAGCGAAGGCCGGCGGCCCGGACGCCTCGACGGTCAAGCCCGGTGAGACCACGATCCAGGGCCAGGTGACCCGCGACGGCGAGCCGGTGACCGGATACGTCCGACTGCTCGACTCGACCGGCGAGTTCACCGCGGAGGTGCCCACCTCCGCGACCGGCCAGTTCCGCTTCTACGCGGCCGAGGGCACGTGGACGCTGCGGGCGCTGGTGCCGGGTGCGACCGCCGACCGCACGGTCGTCGCCCAGAAGGGCGGCCTGGCCGAGGTCGCCATCGCGGTCTGAGCGGACCGCTGGAGGGCCTGTGACGGGCTCAGTGACGGCTGAGGGCCGCATCCCCCGGGTTGGACGCCAGTGGGGGGTGCGGCCCTTCGGCTGTGCACGGGCCCGCGTCAGCAGCGCCGGACCGCCGCGAGCCCGATCGCCGCGAGCAGCGCGCCGACGCAGAGTGCGACGAGGAAACCGCTGACGGCCGCACCGTCGGGCACGCGGCGCCCGGGACGGCGTCCGGGGCGGGGCGGGGGGCCCGGGTCGGGGACGTCGGGCGCACCACGCACCCCGGGACGCGGATCGGGCGCGAACGCGGGATGGAAGGGCGGCAGCGCGTAGGCCGGCGGGGTCGTGGCCCGGTCCCGTGGCGCCGGGTTCTCCCGCTGCCACCGCCCGCACTCCTCGTACGGCAGACCGCCCCCCTCGGCCGCCATGCGCGGTGCTCCGCCCGCTGGTGCTGGCGCAGCAGCACGTTCGCGTCGGTCTCGGCGCTGCGGTCGTACGCCACCCGCGCCGCCTCCCGCCGCTCCGCCAGCTCCAGACAGGCGGCACAGCCCGGCACGGGGCGCGGTGGCCGGCTCGCCTCGTCCAGGGGCGGCGGCAGCGACGGGACGCCCCTGGCGCGCTGGTTGACGGCCCGCACACCCGCCCCGATCCGCTCCCGGTCCGTGGCCGGACGCACCTTCTCGGGATCGGCCTGCCACTCCGCCCCGCCGCCGACGGGGCGCAGCATCACGTAGGGGCCGGCCCGGTCCCGGTACTCGCCGACCCTGTCGGTGGCGGGGTCGTAGAGAACTCGTCCCGGCTCGTGGGACTCGGGCGTCGTCGTCATCACGGCGGCCTGCTCCTTTCCAAGAACGCGTGTGCGCAGCGCGAAGAGGCGGCTACGCTGCGTGTTCGGCGGTGTTCAAGAGCATGACGCACGGAAACGGCGTCCGGGCTGCTGAGCGGGCCAAATTCCACGCGGGGCCCGCCAAATTCAACAAATTCAACAGGAGCGCGATGCCACAGCGGTTGGTGGTCACGGGACGGAGCCAGGAGCCGAGGGCGCGGTTCAGCGAGGAGTTACGGCGCCTGCGGAGCGAACGGGGGCTGAGCCTGCGGGACCTGGCGAAGGAGGTCGGCTGGGACGCGTCCCAGTTCAGCAAGATGGAGAGCGGGCAGACCCTGGGCGGACCCGAGGTCGTCCAGGCGCTGGACCAGTTCTACGGAGCGCCGGGGCTGTTGGTCACGCTGTGGGAACTGGCGGTGGCGGACCCGACGCAGTTCAAGGAGCAGTACCGGCGGTACATGCTGCTGGAGGCCGAGGCGATCAGTTTGTGGCAGTACTCCGTGAGCAGACCGCCGGGACTTCTCCAGACAGCCGGGTACGCACGCGAAGCGCTCGCCGCGGGTGGTCTCAGGGGCGAGGAGCTGGACCAGCAGGTCGAGGCGCGCACCGGACGGCGGTCGGTGTTGGAGGGGAGTGACCCGCCCCCGTTCCGCGTCCTCCTCTCCGAAGCGGTCCTGCGGAACTCGCTGCGCAACCCACGGGAGTGGAGGGGGCAACTGGAGCGCTTGGCGGAAGCTGCGGTGCAACCGAACATCACACTCCACGTGCTGCCGTTCGGCGTCGGGCTGCACGGCCTGGACAGTACCGACGTCATGTTCCTGAGGCTGCCCAACGGCCGTACCGTGGCTTACGTCGAGAACGACGTGCGCGGTGAACTGGTCGAGGAATTAAGCCAGGTTGAGCGTTTCCACCGCACATATGATGCGGTGCGCGACCAAGCCCTCTCCCCGGCGGAGTCGCACAAGTTCATCCTGCGGATGTTGGAGGAAGTCCCGTGCGAGCCATCGACCTGAGCAACGTGAAGTGGCGCAAGAGCAGCTACAGCAACTCGGACGGCGGCAACTGCCTCGAAGTCGCCGACAACCTCCCCCTCGTCCCCGTCCGGGACAGCAAGGCCCCCGCCCGTGGGGCCCTCGTCTTCGGGCCGGAGGCCTGGTCGGCGTTCGTGGACGGGGTCAAGGGGAACGCCCGCTAGATCTCCAGCAGCACCGTGAACGGCCCGTCGTTCGTCAGGGACACCCTCATCCGGGCGCCGAAGCGGCCCGTCGCCACCGTCGCGCCCAGGGCGCGCAGCTGGGCCACCACCTCGTCGACCAGGGGCTCGGCGACGTCGCCGGGGGCCGCCGCGTTCCAGGTGGGGCGGCGGCCCTTGCGGGCGTCGCCGTAGAGGGTGAACTGGCTGATCACCAGGAGCGGGGCGGCGATGTCGCTGCACGACTTCTCGTCGTGCAGCATCCGGACCGTCCACAGCTTGCGGGCGAGCTGCGCGGCCTTCTCCTTGGTGTCCTCATGGGTCACCCCGACGAGGACGCACAGCCCCTCGCCCTCGATCGCGCCCACCGTCTCGCCGTCCACGACGACGCTCGCGCCGTCCACCCTCTGCACCACCGCACGCATGCGGACCATCATGCCCGGTGTCCCGCACTAGTCCGCACGGGGTCCACTATGGATCTCTTACCGCCCATCTGGGGAAGTTCGCGCGCACTCGGTCACATTGCGGTCGGTTGGGGTGGCACGATGCTTCCCACACGCCGGTCGAGGGGACGGTCACACGCACCATGAGCACACCGAGTACCAGCGGGCGGCTGGGGACGCAGGGGACGTACCGGCCGCCCGTCCAGCGCGCCGACGGCTCCGCGGGCCCTGCTCTGCCCGCCGAGCCCGCCGAGCACGACCTGGCCCGGCTGAGCCTTCCCGAGGTGCGCGCCCTGCGCCGGGACGCCCAGCGCGACGAGGCGGACCTCAGCTATGTGCGGCGGCTGCTCCAGGGGCGGATCGACATCCTGCGCGCGGAGCTGGGACGGCGCGGCCGGGCGTCCGTGCCGGCGCCGGCGGACGGTTCCGTGGTCGACCGGCTCCCGGAGATCCTGAAGGACGCCCCGGCCCGGCAGCGCTCCTCGGCCCGCCATGTCACGCTCGGCACACCGCACAACGAGGAGTACGGGCAACTGGCCGCCGAGATGCTCGCCGAGGTCGAGCTGTCGGACCTGACGGCGCGTACGGACCTGGAACTGAGCGCCGCCATGGGGCGGTTGGTCCGCTACGAGCAGGAGGTCTCGCGGCGCCGCCAGCGGTTGCAGCGGACGGCCGACGACTGCAGCGGGGAGATCGCCCGCCGGTACCGGGAGGGCGAGGCCCAGGTGGACGACCTGCTGATGTGACGAAAGGGCGCCGCCTCGTGCGAGGTCGGCGCCCTGTCTGCGGTGTTTCCCTCCGCGTGCTCTGCATCCGTAGCGAGCTGTTCAGTTGTGGCTGTGCGATGTCGGTATTCAGATGTCGCTGTTCAGTTGTGGCTGTGCGCTCCGGCGGCCGTCCCCTGTCCGGGCTCCCGGCTCCCCTCCGGAAGGGAACCCGAGCGGCCAACCACTGGGAAGTCCGACCATGTCCCGCAAGTTGGTTGCCAACTTCACTGTACTTATGTCCGCTGGAATGCGGCTTATAACCAGCCGTCGGGGAACTGCCGCAAGTTGGCGGGAAGTTGTACTGTTCGACTGTGGACCCGGAGCACGCCTCCGCCAGTGGGCGGACGAGGCCCCAGCGGCACCGCTCGTCCCACCGCGAGATCGCCGACGAACTCCGCAGCCGGATCAGGTCCGGTGTGCTGCGGCCGGGCGAGCGCATGCCCACCCAGGCCAAGCTGGCCGACGAGTTCGGGGTCGAACGCGGCGCGGTGCGGCAGGCCCTGCGCATCCTGGCGTCGGAGCATCTGCTCACCGACGTTTCCAAGGGCAGCCCGGCCACCGTGGCGGCGGTCCCGGGGCCGGGGCGTCCCCCGGCGGGTCCCGCCGCGCCGCCGCAGCCCACCATGGTCGGCCTCGCGCCGCGCGTCGCCGCCGCCTTCGCCGCCCCGCACGTGCGGATCGACGCCCTCTGCCTGACCTCCGTCTCGCTCACCCTGGCGATCGGCGAGCCGCTGCGACAGATCCACGCGGGGCGGCTGAAACCGGCCAAGATCGACGTGCGGCTGCTGCTGCCCAGCCGCGACATCGACCTGGCCTTCCCTACGCCGGTGGGCGCCGACGACGGCGGTCTGCTGCGCCGGCGGTGGCTGGCCCAGCGCAACGCCCAGGGCCTGGTGCTGCGGCAGAACCTGCTGGCGCTGTGCACCACGCACGGGATCGACGTCCGGGTCTCCTTCCGGGCGCTGCCGTTCACCCCGCCGGTCAAGCTCTACCTGCTGGGCGACTCCGAGGCGCTGTTCGCGTACTACACGCTGGGGCGCCGGGAGCGGGAGATCGAGCACGAGCACGTGCAGCTGTACGACGCCGACGGCACCCGGTCCATGCTGTTCGCCTTCGAGCGGCGGGCCGGACAGCGGGACGCGACGTTCGTGGAGCAGTCCCGCCTGTGGTTCGAGGCGCTGTGGGAGACGATCAGCTCGGACCTGGCGCTGACGCCGTAGCCCGGCACGGAGCGCCGGCGCCCCGGGCCGGGCTACCGCGTCACAGCGCGGGACCGGCCAGCAGGACCGCCAGCAGGACGGCGCCGGCCGAGCTGACGGCCGGGCTCTCGGCCTTGACACCGACGGTGAGCAGGAACAGGCCGACGAGGCCGGCGGCGCCGAAGCGCCACTGGACGAGCTGCTCGGAGCCGACCACGAGGAGGGCGGAGAGGAGCGCGAGGACAGGCATGGACGTTCCCCCTTTCGGTCTGCCAACTTGACCAAGTTGGCGACCAACTCTGATTAAGTTGTCCCCACTTGGCACCTATCCGCAAACAACTTTTCAACAACTCCCCGTAGACGGTGACGGGTTGTAGCGTTTGGTCGTGACCCAGGAGAACGTGGCAGTGAATGGCAGCGGTCGGCTCACGTCCCAGCAGATCGCCGACACCCTGCGCGAACGCATCCGGACCGGTGCCCTCCGCGTCGGCGAGCGGCTGCCCACCCAGGCCGAGCTGGCCGGGGAGTTCGGCGTGGAGCGCGGCACCGTACGCCAGGCCCTGCGCGTGCTCCAGGAGGCCGGACTGCTCAGCAACGTCAGCAAGGGCAGCCCGCCCCGGGTCGCCGAACCGGGCCCCGCGCGCGAGGAACCGCAGCCGACCATGGTGGCCCTCGCGCCCCGGCTGACCGAGGCCTTCGCCGCGCCGCACGTGCGCATCGACGCCGTCTGCCTGACCGCGCAGAGCCTGATCCCCGCCCTCGGCGAACCGCTGCGCCTGATACACGACGGCCGGCTGCGACCGGAGCGGATCGACGTGCGCATCCTGCTGCCGTCCCGGGACATCAACCTCGCCTTCCCGGTATCGGTCGACGCCGGCAGCGACGACGACGCCGTCCACCAGCGGTGGCTGGCGATGCGCAACGCCCAGGGGCAGGTGCTCCAGTACAACCTCCAGGCCCTGCGCGGCACCCACGACATCGACGTCCACGTCGCCTTCCGGGCGCTGCCGTTCACCCCGCCGGCGAAGTTGTACCTGCTCAACGGCGCGGAGGCGCTGTACGCGTACTACATGGTCACGCGCCGCGAGGAGCCCACCGAGAGCGGGACGCTGGAGATGTACGACACCCTCGGCTCCGAGTCCCTGCTCTTCTCCTTCGAGAAGCGCACCGGGCGCCGGGACGCCGCGTTCGTGGAACAGTCCCAGAAGTGGTTCGACGCCCTCTGGGAAACCATCACCACGGACCTGACACTCTCCTAGTGACCACAGAGACAACGACTGACACGACGACCGGTACAGCGGCCGGCACGGCCACACAGCCCTGGGAACTGCTGCGCCGCGCCCGCGTGGTTCTCTGGGACTTCGACGGGCCCGTCTGCCGCCTGTTCGCCGGGCACAAGGCGGAGCGGGTGGCGGCCGGGCTGGTGGAGTGGCTGGCCGGCCGCGGACTGCACGGCCTGCTCGACGACGCCGAGCGCGAGGCGATGGACCCGCACGGCGTGCTGCGCGCCGTGGACCGCCGGCACGCCGGCAGCGACCTCGTCGCCGAACTGGAGGCACTTCTCACCAAGGAGGAACTGCGGGCCGCCGCGTCGGCGCTGCCCACCGCCTACGCCGACCCGCTGATCCGCACCTGGACCGCGGTCGGCTCCCGCCTGGCCATCACCACGAACAACTCCCCCCGGGTGGTCACGGCCTACCTCGACACCCGGGGCCTCACCGCCTGCTTCAGCCCCCACATCTACGGCCGCACCACCGACCTGCACCTGCTCAAGCCCGACCCGCACTGCCTGAACCGGGCCCTGAGCGCGATGGGCGCCGCCCCCTCGGACGCCCTGATGATCGGTGACTCCCCCTCCGACCTGACCGCCGCGCGCGACGCCGGCGTGCCGTTCCTCGGGTACGCGCGTAACGAACAGAAGGGGAAGCTTCTGCGGGAGGCCGGAGCCGAGTGCGTCGTCGGATCGCTGGAACCCCTGCTGCTGGCGCTGCGCCGCCGGTGACCGCGGCCCGCGCCGGGCCCGGGAGCCCGGCCGCCCGCCGACGCCGTGCCCACCCGCGGACCCGGGCGGTGAGGGGCGCCCCGACTCCCCGGGCTCCACCTTCGTGGACAGGATGACGGGCTGGTTCGAGGGAGTGTGGACGTTGCTCACCGACGAGGCCCGTGCCCATGCGATAGCATCCGCGCAGGCAGGCTGAGCGACCGCTCGGATCCCTGCGCGAGGGATGGCGACGAGCCGGCCTCGGACGACGCCGCACAGGTGAGTGTCAGACCACCGTTGGGCTACTCGGCTGGGCGCCCGGTCGTGCCGCCCGCCAAGCGGACTTACCGTTTCCCCAGCCTTCCCCTTTTCGTGTTCTCGCGCGATCGAACCTCCGGAGCGGCCAGTGGGCGCACCTCCCGTCCCCCTCGACACGACCGGGGGCCGCGCCGACGGAGCCCGGAGCCAGGCCGTCTTCCAGACGTTCCTGGAGTACGCCGCCGCCGAGGGGGCGGCCAGCGGCGGGTTCCACCACCAGAACTACGTGGTCCCGCTGTCCGAACCGGTGGCCCGGCTGCTCGGCCGGGAGCCGGGCGTCCCCGTGACCGTGCGGGTGCGGCGCAAGGGCGCGCTGCCGGTGGTGATCCGCACCTGGCAGAACGAGTCGGCGATCCTGCGGGCCGTCAACGGCGTGCTGCCCAACGTGCCCGAGTGCCTCGCCGAGGGCGACGGCTTCGCCATCCACAGCTATGTGGACGGCGTACCGCTGTCCAGCGTGTGCGGCGACGGCAAGCCGGTCGACGGCCTGCTGATAAGAGCGCTGGCGGGACTGCTCGCCGAGACGGCGCAGGTGCGCAGCAGCGCCACGCTGCCGCCGCTGCCGCCGCTGTGGCCGCGCAACTACACCGACAGCCAGGGCTTCCTCCAGGCCCTCGCCCGCATGGCCGACCTGCAGATCCGGCAGCCCAACCGGAGCGCGTTCGGCGGCCTGTTCGCCGCCCTGGGCATCCCGGAGGACGCGCTGGTGCGGCTGGCCGAACGCGTCCCGGCCATGGCACGCCGGCCGTACAGCCTGCTCCACGCCGATCTGCACCGCGACAACGTGATCATGTCGTACGGTGGCGACCCGCCCCTGATCCGCGTCGACTGGGAGCTGGCGAGCTACGGCGACCCGCTGCACGACCTCGCCACCCACCTGGTCCGGATGCGCTACCCGGACCACCAGGAGAAGGAGGTCGTCGACGCCTGGGCGCACGCCGTGCAGGCGGTCCGCCCCGCCGCCGTCAACGGGGTGGCCAGGGACCTGCCCCACTACCTCGCCTTCGAGCGGGCCCAGTCGGTGTACCCCGATGTGATGAGGGCGGCGCAGTCCCTCCAGGACGCCTTCGACCAGAAGAGCCTGGACGAGGCGACGGCCCGCGTGCACCGCGCCCTAAAGCTCGCCGCCGAGCCGCTGCGCCTGGGCCGGGTGCCCGGGGAGCGGGAGATCGAGGGCATCCTCTACCGCTGGCGGGCCGCGGCGGGCGACGCGGTGTGGCGCGGCGGCGCCGGGCGCGGCGGGCGGGTCACCCGGGCCATCGACTGGAAGCCGGACGGACGCGTCCCGGAGCACCCCGGCTTCCCCCGCCGGGCCGTCGGGGACGCCCTGCTCCTGGAGGGCGCGGCCCCGGCCGAGCGGGTGTTCAAGGGCACGGTGCACCTCAACACGGTGGTGTGGGCTCCCGGCACCGGCTTCCCCGTCGTCGTGCGGCGCAGGGTGGCGGACGCCCGCCGGCTGGAACGCAGCTTCCTCAGCGAGCACGCCGTGCTGCGGGCGATCGAGCAGTCCGGGGCGGCGGTGGCCGCGCCCAGGGTCCTGGCGCTGGGGGAGAGCCACTCCGGCAACCGGGCGTACTCCGGGGACCGCTTCGCGATCCACACCTACGAGGGTCCGCGCGATCCCGGCCGCAAGCCCGCCCACCCGGTCCACGGGCTGCTTCCGCAGGAGGCGGACGGACTCGTGGACCAGCTGGCCGCGCTCACCGGGGTCGACCACGCCCAGCTCGACCCGGTCGCCGTCGGCCTGGACTTCTACGACTGGCTCAGCGACCAGCTCGTCCTGCTCGTCGCCGGTCTGCCCCAGGAGTCGCAGCAGCTGGCCCGCTTCCTCGGGCTGCCCGGCGCGCCCCGGCTGCGCGAGATCCTCGGCCGGCACCGGCTCACCCGCCGCACCCCGGCCCTGCTGCACGGCGACCTCAACCCCTGGAACCTGGTGCGCCGGGACGACGGCCTGGCGCTGACCCTGATCGACTGGGAGATGGCGCTGGTCGGGGACCCGCTCTACGACCTGGTCCGGCACATGCACCTGACCCCCACCCGGCCGGAGATCCGGGACCGCATGTTCCGCCGCTGGGAGAGCCGCCTGCCACGGGAGTGCACCCGGAACTGGCGTCAGGACTGGCGGGTGTACCGGTGGATCGAGACGGTGCGTTCGGCGTACGTCGACCTCGACCGGCTGGTCACCGGAGCGAGCCGGGAGGCGCCCAACGTCCGCCGGGCACTGGACTCGTACGCGATGACGCTGGCGGCGGCCACCGCGTCGCTGGGCCTGACCATCCCGCCCCGGTGCAATCCCCACCTCACCCGCGCGCTGGGCCTGCGCACCGGTCAGGACGGCCCTGCGTAGGCTCGCCCCATGGGTGAGATGGGCCTGCGCGAGCGCAAGAGGCAGCGGATGTACCAGGACGTGTCGGACACCGCCGTACGGCTGTTCCTGGAGCGGGGCTTCGACGCGGTGTCCGTGGCGGAGGTCGCCGCCGCGGCCGGCATCTCCAAGCCGACCCTCTTCCGGTACTTCCCGGCCAAGGAGGACCTGGTCCTGCACCGGATCGCGGACCACGAGACGGAGGCCGCGCGGGTGGTCGCCGGGGCGGCCGACCCGGTGGACGCGCTGCGCCGGCACTTCCTCGCGGGCCTGGAGCGGCGCGACCCGGTCACCGGGCTGAACGACCACCCCGGCGTGCTCGCCTTCCACCGCCTGCTCTACGGCACCCCGTCCCTGGTGGCGCGGGCGTACGCCCACCAGGAGCGGTCGGAGGCGGCGCTCGCGGAGGCGCTCGGGGGCGATCTGGACGCACGGCTGGCCGCCGCGCAGATCATCGCCGTGCAGCGCGTCCTGGCCCTGGACAACTGGCGGCGGATCGCGGCGGGGGAGCCGGTGGCGGAGGTGGCGCCGGACGCGGTGGCGGCGGCGGAGCGGGCGTTCCGGCGGCTGGCCGAGGGGCTGCCGGGGCCGCGGGGCCGGGACCTGGCGTGAGACGCGGTTAAAAATGTAACCGGGTAACGTTATGGCGGTACGCTGACGCCATGACGTCACTCGACCCCGCCCTCACGGACGCCCTGCACACCGAGCGCGCCTACCACGACACCTGCCGCACGGCCCTCGCCGCGATGGTCGAGGGCGCCGCCGAACAGGTCGTCATCGGCGAGGACGTCTCCGCCTCGGGAGCCGACGCCGAAGTCCTCGGCCGCCGGCTGCGCAGTCAGGCCAAGGCCCTGCGCGAACTCCCGCCGGGCCCGCTGTTCTTCGGGCGGCTCGACTTCGCCGACGACGCCCCCGGACACGGCGGGCAGAGCTACCACGTCGGCCGGGTCCGCATCACCGAGGACCCGGCCGCACCGCCGCTCGTCGTCGACTGGCGGGCCCCCGTCTCCCGCGCCTTCTACCAGGCGAGCGCCCGCGAACCGCAGGGCGTGGCGGTCCGGCGCCGGTTCGGCTGGGCGCCCGGCAGCCGTGGCGACTCCGCCGGCCTCACCGCCCTGGAGGACGAGCACCTGGGCCGGGGCGAGTCCCGCACCAGCGACATCGTGGCCCGCGAGATCGAACGGCCCCGCGTCGGCCCCATGCGGGACATCGCCGCGACCATCCAGCCGGAGCAGGACGACCTCGTCCGCGCCGCCCTCACCGACTCCGTCTGCGTGCAGGGCGCCCCCGGCACCGGCAAGACGGCCGTCGGCCTGCACCGCGCCGCGTACCTGCTGTACACCCACCCCAAGCGGCTCCAGCGCTCCGGCCTGCTGATCCTCGGCCCCACCCGCACCTTCCTCACCTACATCGCCGAGGTGCTGCCCTCCCTCGGCGAGACCGCCCGTCGCGGAGCGACTGACGGGGGCTATCGGCAGTCCACCCTGCTGGACGAGATCGCCCGCCACCCGGTCACCGGCACCGACCCGCTGAGGACCGCCGCGGTCAAGCACGACCCGCGCATGGCCGAGGTGCTGCGCCGGGCGCTGTACGCGCGCGTCACCACCGACGGCGCCACCGACCTCGTCGTGCCCGACGGCTCCTACCGCTGGCGCGTCCCCGCCGCCGAACTGGCCGGCCTGGTCGCCCGGGTGCGCGCCGAGGAACCGCCGTACGCCGTCGGACGGGAGCGGGTGCGCACCCGGGTGGTGCGGCTGCTGCGCGACCGGGCCGAACGGCGCTCCGGGGTGCTGCCCGCCTCCTGGGTGCGTCGCGTCGAGCGCTGCCGGCCGCTGACCGAGCACCTCGACAGCGTGTGGCCGAAGGTCCGGCCCGAGGAGGTCCTCGCCGGACTCCTCACCGGCGGCGAGGCGCTGGCCCGCGCGGCGGACGGCCTGCTCGACCCGGACGAGCAGGCGGCACTGCCGTGGTCCCGGCCGCCGCGCTCGTACAAGTCGGCCCGCTGGTCCGCTGCCGACCTGGTCCTGCTCGACGAACTCGCCGGGCTCGTCGAACACCCCGAGGGCTACGGCCACCTCGTCGTCGACGAGGCACAGGACCTGTCGCCGATGGAGTGCCGGGCCATCGCCCGCCGGGCCGCCTTCGGCTCCCTGACCGTCCTCGGCGACCTCGCCCAGGGCACCACCCCGTGGGCCGCCCGCGACTGGTCCGTCCAACTGCGCCACCTCGGCCGGCCGGACGCGGCCGTGATCCCGCTGACCACCGGGTTCCGGGTGCCGGCGGCCGTCCTCGCGCTCGCCAACCGGCTGCTCGCCCGCCTCGACGTCGCCGTGCCCCCCGCCACCTCCCTGCGCACCGACGGGGAACTGACCCTGCGGTCCACCGAGGACCTGCTCGGCACCACCGTGGCCGCCGCGCGCGACGCGCTCGCCCGCGAGGGCTCGGTCGGCGTGGTCACGGCCGACGCGGACACCGGCCGGGTGCGGGCGGCGCTCGACCGGGCCGGCCTCGCCCCGGCCGGCCCCGGCACGCCCGGCGCCCGGCTGACCGTCGTCCCCGCGAGCGTGGTCAAGGGGCTGGAGTACGACCACGTCGTCGCCGTGGAACCGGCGGCCGTGGCCGAGGCGGAGGAACGCGGCGCCCACCGGCTGTACGTGGTGCTCACCCGGGCGGTGTCCCGGCTGGACGTCGTCCACAGCCGGCCGCTGCCGTTCTGACCGGGGGCGGCCCCTGGACGGCCGGTGCCCCCGGGGGCGAGCCTGAGGGGTGATGCTGCTCTTCCTCGACGTCGACGGCCCGCTCCTGCCCTTCGGGGCGGCGGACCACGCCTACCCGCTCCACGACGGGCCGCCGGTGCCCTCCGGCCACCCGCTGCTGCCGCGCGTCGACCCCGCGCTGGGGCCGAGGCTGACGGCGCTGGGCTGCGAGCTGGTGTGGGCGACGACGTGGGCGGACGACGCCAACGACTGCCTCGCGCCGTGGCTGGGCCTGCCCCCGCTGCCGGTCGTGCGGTGGCCGGACGCGGACGAGCCGCCGGGCCCGCGGCACTGGAAGACCCGGCCGCTGGCCCGCTGGGCGGCGGGCCGCCCCTTCGTCTGGGTGGACGACGAGGTCACCGGGGCCGACCGCGCCTGGCTCGCCGCCCACCACCCGGCCCCGGCCCTGCCGTACCGCGTCGACCACCGGTACGGCCTGACGGAGGCCGACTTCGCCGCGCTGGAGCGGTGGCTGGAGGCACACTGACGCGGCGCGCGCGCCTCACGCGCCCACGTACTCCGCCAGGTGCTCGCCGGTGACGGTGGAACGGGCCGCGACCAGGTCCGCGGGGGTGCCCTCGAAGACGACGCGGCCGCCGTCGTGACCGGCGCCGGGGCCGAGGTCGATGATCCAGTCGGCGTGCGCCATGACCGCCTGGTGGTGCTCGATGACGATCACCGACTTGCCGGCGTCCACCAGCCGGTCGAGCAGGCCCAGCAACTGCTCCACGTCGGCGAGGTGGAGTCCGGTGGTCGGCTCGTCCAGGACGTACACCCCGCCCTTCTCCGCCATGTGCGTGGCCAGCTTCAGCCGCTGCCGCTCGCCGCCGGAGAGGGTGGTGAGCGGCTGGCCCAGGGTCAGGTAGCCGAGGCCCACGTCGGCCATGTTCCGCAGGATGCGGTGGGCGGCCGGGGTGCGGGCCTCGCCGTCGCCGAAGAACTCCTCGGCCTCCGTCACCGGCATCGCCAGCACCTCGCTGATGTCCCGCCCGCCCAGGCGGTACTCCAGCACCGAGGCGTCGAACCGCTTGCCCTCGCACTCCTCGCAGGTGGTCGCCACCCCGGCCATCATCGCCAGGTCGGTGTAGACGACCCCGGCGCCGTTGCAGGAGGGGCAGGCGCCCTCGGAGTTCGCGCTGAACAGCGCCGGCTTCACGCCGTTGGCCTTGGCGAACGCCTTGCGGACGGGCTCCAGCAGACCGGTGTACGTCGCCGGGTTGCTGCGCCGCGAGCCACGGATCGGCGCCTGGTCCACCGACACCACGCCCTCGCGGGCCGGGATCGAGCCGTGCACCAGCGAACTCTTGCCGGAACCGGCGACCCCGGTGACGACCGTGAGCACGCCGAGCGGGACGTCGACGTCCACGTTCCGCAGGTTGTGGGTGGTGGCACCGCGGATCTCCAGGGCCCCGGCCGGCGCGCGCACCGTCTTCTTCAGCGCCGCCCGGTCGTCCAGGTGCCGCCCGGTGAGCGTGCCGCTCGCCCGCAGCCCGGCGACGGAGCCCTCGAAGCAGACGGTGCCGCCCGCCGTGCCGGCGCCCGGACCGAGGTCCACCACGTGGTCGGCGATCGCGATGACCTCCGGCTTGTGCTCCACCACCAGCACCGTGTTGCCCTTGTCGCGCAACCGCAGCAGCAGGTCGTTCATCCGCCGGATGTCATGCGGGTGCAGGCCGGTGGTCGGCTCGTCGAAGACGTACGTGACGTCGGTCAGCGAGGAGCCGAGGTGGCGGATCATCTTCGTCCGCTGCGCCTCGCCGCCCGAGAGCGTGCCCGCGGGCCGGTCCAGGGAGAGGTAGCCGAGGCCGATCTCCACGAACGAGTCCAGCGTCTCGCCCAGCCCGGTCAGCAGCGGCGCGACGGACGGCTCGTCCAGGCCGCGCACCCACGTGGCCAGGTCGCTGATCTGCATCGCGCAGGCGTCGGCGATGCTGATCCCCTCGATCTTCGAGGACCGGGCCGCCTCGCTGAGCCGGGTGCCGTCGCAGTCGGGGCAGGTGGTGAAGGTGACCGCCCGGTCCACGAACTCCCGGATGTGAGGCTGCATCGCCTCCCGGTCCTTGGCGAGCATCGACTTCTGGATGCGCGGCACCAGGCCCTCGTAGGTCATGTTGATGCCGGCGATCTTCATCCGGACCGGCTCGCGGTACAGGAAGTCGTCCAGCTGCCGCCGGCTGAACGTGCGGATCGGCTTGTCCGGGTCGAAGAGGCCCGACTCGGTGTAGAGGCGGTGGTTCCAGCCGCCGGGCTTGTAGCCGGGAATGGTGAGCGCGCCCTCGCTGAGCGACTTGTCCTCGTCGTAGAGCTGGGACAGGTCGATGTCCGTGACCGCGCCCCGGCCCTCGCAGCGCGGGCACATGCCGCCGGTGATGCTGAACGCGCGGCGCTCCTTCACCGTCTTCCCGCCGCGCTCCACGGTGACCGCGCCCGCCCCGCTGATCGAGGCGACGTTGAAGGAGAACGCCTTGGGCGAGCCGATGTGCGGGGTGCCGAGCCGGCTGAACAGGATGCGCAGCATCGCGTGGGCGTCGGTCGCGGTGCCGACCGTGGAGCGCGGGTCGGCGCCCATCCGCTGCTGGTCGACGATGATCGCGGTGGTCAGCCCGTCGAGCACGTCGACCTCGGGCCGCGCCAGCGTGGGCATGAAGCCCTGGACGAACGCGCTGTACGTCTCGTTGATCAGCCGCTGCGACTCGGCGGCGATGGTGTCGAACACCAGCGAGCTCTTGCCCGAGCCGGAGACCCCGGTGAACACCGTGAGCCGGCGCTTGGGGATCTCGACGGTCACGTCCTTGAGGTTGTTCTCGCGTGCCCCGTGCACACGGATCAGGTCATGACTGTCGGCGGCGTGCGGTGCGAAGGCGTCGTCCATGCCGGCCACCGTAGCGGCGCCCCGCCGGGGGGCGCTTCTCCAATCCTGACGCGTTCCTCGACCCGTGACACGACACACTCTTGCAAGCGGGTGCTTGCAATTGTTAGCGGGGGTGGGGCAAGGTGGAGGCATGGCATCGCTGAACGTCGGCAACCTCGGTGAGTACCTGCGCGAACAGCGGCGGAACGCCCAGCTGTCGCTGCGGCAGCTCGCCGACGCCGCCGGGGTGTCCAATCCGTACCTGAGCCAGATCGAGCGCGGGCTGCGCAAGCCCAGCGCGGAGGTGCTCCAGCAGGTCGCCAAGGCCCTGCGCATCTCCGCCGAGACGCTGTACGTCCGCGCCGGCATCCTCGACGCCGAACGGGACCGGGACGAGGTCGAGACGCGCGCCGTCATCCTCGCCGACCCCACGCTCAACGAGCGGCAGAAGCAGGTGCTGCTCCAGATCTACGAGTCGTTCCGCAAGGAGAACGGCTTCGGGATCGGCGAACGCGCCGAGGAGGACGGCCCCGGGGACGGACCCGTGGACCAGGGGACCGGCGGCGGCAGTCCTGCGGCCGGCTCCGGCGATGCCACCGGAAGTGAAACGGACGCCGGCCCGCGGCGGACGGCCGGCTGACGCCGGACCAGGGCTCCGGACGCCCACCGCGGACCACACCCACCCAGCCGAACGCGAATCCGATCCGGGAGGACCCTCACCATGGCCATCACCGACGACCTGCGCAAGACCCTCAGCGACCCGACCCCGTTCTACTTCGCCGCCGGCACCGCCGACCTGGCGTTCCAGCAGGCCAAGAAGGTGCCGGCCCTGGTCGACCAGCTGCGCGCCGAGGCCCCGGCGCGCATCGAGGCCGTGCGCAACACCGACCCGAAGGCCGTGCAGGAGAAGGCCGCCGCCCGCGCCAAGGAGGCGCAGGAGACCCTTCAGGCCAAGGTCACCGAGTTCATCGGAACCATCGACGTCGACCTCAAGAAGCTCGGCGAGACCGCCCAGGACCTCGCCCTGCGCAGCGTCGGCGTCGCCGCCGAGTACGCCGTCAAGGCCCGCGAGACCTACGAGCGGGTCGCCGAGCACGGCGAGCAGGCCGTGAAGACCTGGCGCGGCGAGGCGGCCGAGGAGATCGAGGACCTGGCGATCGCGGTCGAGGGCAAGGCCGAGCCGGTCGACGTCAAGGACGACCAGCCGAAGCCGGCCGAGGCGAAGGCCGACCCGGTCGCGGACACGAAGCCCGCGGCGAAGAAGGCCCCGACCCCCCGCAAGACCACCGCCACCCCGTCCACCACGGCGAAGAAGACGATCCCGCCGGCCAAGTGACCATGGCCGACGAGACGGATCCGGGCCGGGCACCTTTGGGGTGTCCGGCCCGTTCTATGGGTACGGTGGCGGCGTAGCAGGGATCGGTCATCAACGGGCGGTGGGCAGCATGCTGATGTTGGGCTTCGCGGGTTTCCTGGGCATCTTGAAGATCATTCTGATGGCCCTGGCCGCGTTCGGGCTGTTCGACGCCGCGTTCCGGCGCGAGGACGCCTTCCGTGCCGCCGACAAGCAGAACAAGGTCTTCTGGCTGATCATCCTGGGCATCACCCTCGTGGTCAGCTACCTGTTCTCGCTCCTGTCCATCCTCCCCATCGCCGGCGCGGTGGCGAGCATCGTCTACCTCGTCGACGTCCGCCCCGCCCTCCAGCAGGTGGGCGGCGGCCGCGGATGGGGCCGCCGCCGGGGCGGAAGCAGCAGCGACGGCCCGTACGGCCCGTACAACGGCGGCCGCTGACGGCGCCCCGCCGCGGGAGCGCCGGGTGCGCGGGGGCCGGCCCCGGCCCGCCCCTACCCGGCGACGGCGCGGAACCGCCGGACGGCGGGAGCGCGCCTACCGCGTCCGGTCCAGCAGCACCACCGCGACGTCGTCGGTCAGCTCACCTCCGTTGAGGTCCCGCACCTCGCTCACCGCGGCCCGCAGCAGCTCCTCGCCCCGCAGTCCCTCGGACAGCTGCCGCCGGATCATCTCCAGCATGCCGTCCTGACCGAGCCGCTCCCCGCCCTCACCGACCCGGCCCTCGATCAGCCCGTCGGTGTAGAGCATCAGGCTCCACTCGGCACCCAGCTCGACCTGCATCCGCGGCCAGCGGGCGCCGGGCAGCAGCCCCAGGGCCGGGCCGTTGTTCTCGTAGGGGAGCAGTTGCGCCGGCCGGCCCGGGCGGGCGACCAGCGGGGCCGGATGGCCGGCCAGGCACAGGCCGGCCCGCCGTCCGTCGGGGGCGATGTCCACCGTGCACAGCGTCGCGAAGATCTCCTCGTCGGCGCGCTCGTGCTCCAGCACCTGCTGCAACGTGTTCAGCAGCTCGTCCCCGCACAGCCCGGCCAGGGTCAGCGCCCGCCAGGCGATGCGCAGCTCCACACCGAGCGCGGCCTCGTCCGGGCCGTGCCCGCACACGTCGCCGATCATGGCGTGCACGGTGCCGTCGGGGGTGCGGACGGCGTCGTAGAAGTCACCGCCGAGCAGGGCCCGGGACCGGCCGGGGCGGTAGCGCGCGGCGAACCGCAGCGAGGAGCCATCCAGCAGCGGGGTCGGCAGCAGGCCGCGCTCCAGCCGGCGGTTCTCCTGCGCGCGCATCTTGCCCTCGGCGAGCCGCCGCTCGGCCGTGTCGGACCGCTTCCGCTCCACCGCGTAGCGGATGGCGCGGCTGAGCAGCCGGCCGTCCAGCTCGTCCCGGAAGAGGTAGTCCTGGGCGCCCACGCGCACGGCCTCGGCGCCGCGCTCGGCGTCGCCGGAGGCGGTCAGCGCGAGCACGGCGTGCCGGGGCGCGAGCTGGAGGACGTGCCGGAGCACGGCCAGCTCGTCGTCGCTGTCGCTGCCGCCGGGCGCCGGGAGCGCCAGGTCCAGCAGGATGCAGTGGACGTCGTCGGTGAGCAGCCGCCCGGCCTCGGTGAGGTTGCGGGCGGTGCGGACGCGGATCGGCTTGCCGGCCGGGTCCAGCAGGTCGGGCACGATCGGGGAGCCGGCCGGATCGTCCTCGATCAGCAGCAGGGTGAGAGTGGCGCCGGTGCCGTTCACGGCCGTGGCGTCGCGGTGGGCCTCTTCCTTGAGGGGGCCGCCGACTGCGCGGGCGGCCTGCGCCTGACCACTCTCCACGGCCGGGATCGCTCTCTGCCGCGGTACGGGTACGGGCATTGTCCTGGGTTCCTTCCCTCCCCCCGAGGGCACGGCGGCGTCGAGGGGTCTCGACCCACCGACCGGGACCATAGCGGCTGGGACCGCCCCGATGGAATGGTGTGAGCCGCGTCGCTCCGCTGCCCACCACTGTCATATGCCGCTTTCCGTACCGCAGTTGGACACGCCGACGGCCGGTACGGGATGACGAAGCTCACGTCCTGGGGGAGTTTGGGGGAGATCGGGCGTGCGACGGGTCACATGACGCGCGTCACCGGGGAGATGACCCGCCCCGCGGCGCGTGTGCGGCCGGTCACGCGTCGGGCCGTACGACCCCGAGGATCGGCATCGATCCGGCGCCCGCGATCGTCACCGTCCGCCCGGGGCGCGGCGCGTGGATGATCGAGCCCTCGCCGATGTACATCCCGACATGGCTGGCGTCGTCGAAGTAGATGACGAGGTCACCGGGCCGCATGTCCTTCACCGCGACGTGCTCGAGCTGCTTCCACTGCTCCTGCGAGGTGCGCGGGACGGGGTGGCCGGCCGCCGCCCAGGCCTGGGAGGTCAGGCCCGAGCAGTCGAAGGAGTCCGGGCCCTCGGCGCCCCACACGTACGGCTTGCCGAGCTGCCGGGTGGCGTACTGCACGGCCTTCTCGCCCTGCGTGGAGGCCTTTCCGTGGACGTCCCCGAGGGCGCCGGTGTCCAGCCAGGCGGTCTGCGCCCTGGCCGCGGCCTCCCGCTCCAGCTGGGCGAGCCGTTCCTTCTCCTTCTTCTCCAGCCGGGACTGGAGCTTCTCGGCCGCGTCGATCTGCTTCTCGATCTTCTTCTTGGCGGCGTCCTTCGCCTTGCGGTTCGCCTCCAGCTCCTTCCAGCGGGCGGAGGCGTCGTCGGCGTAGCTCTGCAACTCCTGCTGGGTGCGGGCCTTTTCCGCCATCAGCTTCCGCGCCGCCTGCTGGCCCTGGAGCACCCGTCCGGCGCCGTCCAGGAACTGGCCCGGGTCGTCGCTGAGCAAGAACCGGGCGGTGTCGGACAGGCCGCCCGTGCGGTACTGGTCGCGGGCGGCGGCGCCCGCCTGGTCCTTGAGCTCCTCCAGTTTCCGCCGGCCGTCGACGATCTTCTTCGCCAGCGCCGCGATCTCGGCGGACTGCTTCTCCGCCTTCTCCTCCGCCGCGTTGTACGCGTCGGTGGCCACGGCCGCGTCGTGGTAGAGCTCGTCGAGCTTCGCGCGGACCTCTTCGAGATCCTTGCCGGGCGCGGGAGTCGCCGCCGGTCCTGGGGACGCCGTGGGGGCGGGGGTCCCCGACGGGGTGCGCGGGGGCTCGGGGGCGGCGAACGCCGTGCCGGGCGCCGACAGGACGGTCACCGCGCAGATCACGGTCAGGGCGGCCGTGAGCAGGCCGCGCTTGCCCGGTCCCATACGTCTTCCCCCAAACTGATTTACCGTCAGTAACTTACGCACGTCTGAGGGATCGTGCCACGGCCGCGCGCAAAGCGACAGAGGCCGTCGGAAACCGGGATTCCCCCGCTCATCGCCGGATACGACGATCTCCTCGCCGGTGTGACGAACCACGCACGGGGATCGTTCCGCCCACGGCACCCCGAACGGGTAAATCCGACACGGGGTCAGCTGCGCGGCGGCGGGGCGGGGTTGGGGGTGCCGGGGCCGGGAGGGGCGGGGGCGGGGGTACTGCGGGGCCCGGGGCGTGGCTGTGGGGTCGGGGTGTCCCCGCCGGGTCTGGGGCGCCGGAGTCGCCTCTGGCGGGTGTCGATGCGGGGTTCGGTGCGTCGGAGGGCCCCGGGCCGGTGCGTCGGAGTCAGGGCCGGGGCGTGGTGACGGGGGCTGGTGCTTTGGAGTCACGCCCGGGGTGTTGTCGCCGGGGCTGGTGCGTAGGGCTCACGCGCGGGGTGTCGCGGCCGGTGCCGGTATTTCGTGGCACGCCCGGGGTGTCGCGGCCGGGGCCGGTGCGCGGGATTCAAGTCCGGGGTGTTGTCGCCGGGGCCGGTGCGCGGGACCCGCCCCCAGGGTGTCGCCGCCGCCGGGGTCGGCGTCTCGGACTCGACCCCAGGGCGTCGCCGTCGGACCCGGTGTGTAGGGGTCAGGTGCGGGGTGCCAACGCCGTCCAGGCCACCGTCACTTCGCCCTGTCGCCAGCGGGCCGGGGTGTCGGTGACGGGCCAGTCGGCTCTCAGGGCCCGCACGGTGCGCAGCCAGCGCTGGCGGGCGCCGTAGGAGGCGTAGGGCGCGGCGGCGGCCCAGGCGCGGTCGAAGTCGCGCAGGAAGGCGTGCACCGGCTCGCCCGGGACGTTGCGGTGGATCAGCGCCTTCGGCAGGCGCTCGGCGAGGTCGGAGGGGCGGTCCAGGGAGCCCAGCCGGGTGGCGAAGGTGACCGTGCGCGGACCCTCCGGGCCGAGCGCCACCCACACGTGCCGCCGCCCGATCTCGTCGCACGTCCCCTCCACCAGCAGCCCGCCGCGCGAGCCGCCGGCCGCCGGGGCGAGCCGCGCGCACAGCCGCTCCCACACCGCCGCGACCTCGCCCTCGTCGTACTGGCGCAGCACGTTGGCGGCCCGGATCAGCAGCGGTCGCCCGGGGACCGGGACCTCGAAGCCGCCGTGCCGGAAGGCCAGCCCCTCCCGCTCGTACGGCCGGGCCGCCGCCACCCGCTCCGGTTCGATCTCCACGCCGACGACGCGCGCGCGGGGCGCTGCCGCGCGGAGCCTGGTCAGCAGCTCGACGGCGGTCCAGGGGGCGGCGCCGTATCCCAGGTCGATCGCCACCGGGTCGCTCGCCCGGCGCAGCTCGGCGCCGTGCGTGGCCGCGATCCAGCGGTCCATGCGGCGGAGCCGGTTGGGGTTGGTGGTCCCGCGCGTCACGGCTCCGACGGGCCGGGTGGCTGTGCGGGCTGTCATGGGTACGAGGGTAAGCGTGCCGGAGCCGGCGGGGACGCGGCGCTGTACGGGGGCGAGACCCCTCGGGGCGACCCCTCCGCACGCCCCGCCGGGCCCCGCTGCCGCCGACGCCGACCGCGTTCGAACGGTTGAACGATCATGGGTAATGATTCGGCAAAGCCGCCTGAGGGGGAAATGGCCGGGCACCCGCTCGCTGTTGGACCAGCTTGGAGGGCGAGGTGGGCCCTCGTCAGGCATGCCCGCAACAAGGAGGAACGCCAGGTGAGCCAGTACGTCAGCAGGCTCGGGCGACGCTCCCCGTCGGCCGGCACGCGACTGCGGCTGTACCGCAGGCCCCGCCGGGTCGCCATGCTGTCCGTGCACACCTCCCCGCTCCACCAGCCCGGCACCGGTGACGCGGGCGGCATGAACGTCTACATCGTGGAGCTGGCCCAGCGGCTGGCCGCGATCAACATCGAGGTCGAGATCTTCACCCGGGCCACGGCCGGTGGCCTGCCGCCCACCGTCGAACTGGCCCCCGGCGTCCTCGTCCGGCACGTCGACGCGGGCCCCTACGAGGGCCTGGCCAAGGAGGACCTCCCGGCCCAGCTGTGCGCCTTCACCCACGGCGTGATGCAGGCCTGGGCCGGTCACCGCCCCGGCCACTACGACCTCGTCCACTCCCACTACTGGCTCTCCGGCCACGTCGGCTGGCTCGCCGCCCAGCGCTGGGGCGTGCCCCTGGTGCACGCCATGCACACCATGGCCAAGGTCAAGAACGCCAACCTCGCCGACGGCGACACCCCCGAGCCGGCCGCCCGGGTCATCGGAGAGACCCAGATCGTGGCCGCCGCCGACCGGCTGATCGCCAACACGGCGGAGGAGGCCGGCGAGCTGGTCCAGCACTACGCCGCCGACCCCGCGAAGGTCGCCGTCGTCCACCCCGGTGTGAACCTGGACCGCTTCCGCCCCTTCTCGAAGGGTGACGTGCCGGCGGACGGCTCGCCCGCCCGCGTGGAAGACGCCCGCGCCGCCGCCCGTGCCCGTCTCGGCCTCCCGCCGGACGCCCTGATCCCCCTCTTCGCGGGCCGCATACAGCCCCTGAAGGCGCCGGACATCCTGCTGCGCGCCGTGGCCGTACTGCTGGACGAGCGCCCGGAGCTGCGCTCCCGCATCCTCGTCCCGGTCGTCGGCGGCCCCAGCGGCAGCGGGCTCGCCAAGCCGGAGGGGCTCCAGAAGCTCGCGGCCCGGCTGGGCATCGCGGACGTCGTACGGTTCCGCCCGCCGGTCTGCCAGGAGCAGCTGGCGGACTGGTTCCGGGCCGCGTCCGTCCTGGTCATGCCGTCGTACAGCGAGTCCTTCGGGCTGGTCGCCATCGAGGCGCAGGCGTCCGGGACGCCGGTGCTCGCGGCCTCGGTCGGCGGGCTGCCGGTGGCCGTGCGGGACGGCGAGACCGGCTTCCTCGTCGAGGGACACGATCCGGCCGACTACGCGCGCGTACTGGGCCGGTTCGCCGACGAACCCGGCCTCTCGGCGCGCATGGGCCGGGCCGCCGCCCGGCACGCCCAGTCCTTCGGCTGGGACGCGGCCGCCGCCGCCACCGCCGACGTCTACACGGCCGCGACCCAGTCCCACCGCCGTCGCGTACGCTCCCACCATGGGTGATGTCGAAAAGGCCGGACAGGTCCTGGAGAGCGTCTTCCGGGACGCGGAACTGGAGTGGGAGAACCCCGAGCCCGGCAACTACGTGGTCACGCTCCCCGGCACGCGCAAGCTGTCCACCACGGTGTCCTTCCTCGCCGGCCGCCACTCCCTCTCGCTCAACGCCTTCGTCATCCGCCACCCCGACGAGAACGAGGCGGGCGTCCACCGCTGGCTGCTGGAGCGCAACCTCAAGCTCTACGGCGTGAGTTACGCCGTGGACCACCTCGGCGACGTCTACGTCACCGCCCGGCTGCCGCTCGCCGCCGTCACCCCGGACGGGGTGGACCGGCTCCTCGGCCAGGTCCTGGAAGCGGCCGACGGCGCCTTCAACACCCTGCTGGAGCTGGGCTTCGCCTCCTCGATCCGCAAGGAGTACGCCTGGCGGGTGGCGCGCGGCGAGTCCACGCGCAACCTGGAGGCGTTCACGCACCTGATCGACCGCCCGGCGGACTGACGTCTCGCTTTTCTTCCGTACGACCCCTTTCCCGCCCGCCGGGCACAGTGGCATGCTCACCGCCAACGCATTCCTGAACGTGGTTCATATTCGTGAATCGACTTCGTGGATCGGCAACCGGCGTGCACGCCGGAGGACGAAGGGGCGGGTGGACATGAGCAACGCGCACCTCACCAGACGGACCCTGCTCGCCGGCGCCACCGCGGTGGCCCTGGGCGCCGCGACCGGCACCGCGCGGGCCGCCGAACGCCCCGACCTCTGGCGGGAGTTCGCCCGCACCCCGCTCACCCACCCGCAGATTCCGTACATCGGCCGGGCGGGCTGCCGGGCCGGAGCGGGCCGCTTCCCCCGCCCCCGGGTCGTCGCCGACGTCACCGCGTACGGCGCCGTACCCGACGGCACCACGGACTGCGCCCCCGCGATCAACCGTGCCATCGCCGCCGCCGGAAGGGCCGGCGGTGGCACGGTCACCATCCCGCCCGGCACCTACCGCATCGACGACGTCATCCGCCTCGGCGAGTCCGGCGTCGTGCTGCGCGGCGCCGGCAGCGGCCGTACGACCCTGTACGCGACGAAGAACCTCACCGAACTGATCGGCGTCTACGGCTCCCGCTACGGCGGCGACAAGTCCTCCTGGTCCTGGGCGGGCGGCCTCATCTGGCTGGCCCCGAGCGCCCGTTGGGAATCCCTGACCGCCGCCATCAGGGACCGGGCCTGGCCCTTCGAGGGCTGGACCGGCAACAGGCGCGACGAGTGGACGACCCTCACCCCCGTCGCCCCGGCGAAACGCGGCTCGTGGACGGTCACGGTCGACGACCCCTCCGCCCTCCGCCCCGGCCGGCTCGTCCTGCTCCGCCTCGCCGACGACGCCGCCCACACCCTCCTGCGGCACATGGCGGGCGACGGCCCCGGCCCGGCGGCGTACGTCTGGGACGACAAGACGAAACTGACCTCGTACGTCCCGTACGAATGGCCCGTCCGCGTCCACCGCGTCCACGGCCGGCGCGTCACCCTGGAACGCCCCCTGCCCCTCGACCTCCGCCCGGAGTGGGACCCGCGCCTGACCACGCACGTGCCGGAACTGACCGGATCCGGCGTCGAGGGCCTGACCCTGGAAGCGGTGCAGACCCCGCAGTCCCCCCACCTCCTCGACAAGGGCTACAACGGCGTCGTCCTCCAGTGCGCCTACGACTGCTGGGTGGACGACGTCACGGTCCGCCACGTCGACAACGGCTTCGGCCTGGTCGCCGCCTCCGCCTGCACCCTGCGCCGTACCCGGGTCGCCGGCCGGGGCTCGCACCACCCGTACTTCTGCCGCGAGGGCTCCCACGACAACCTGGTCGAGGACTTCACCATCGAGGAGCGCACGGTCCCCGCGCCCGCGAACACCCAACTGCACGGCATCAACGTCGAAGGACTCTCCTCCCACAACGTCTGGTCGCGCGGCGACATGCGGATGGGCACCTTCGACAGCCACCGCGGCCTGCCCTTCGCCAACGTCCGCACCGACATCACCGTGAACAACAACGGCCGCCACGGCGGGGACGCCAGCGCCGGCCCGCTCTTCGGCGCGCGCTTCACCCATTGGAACATCAGGGTCACCAACGGCCGCGCCGGCCTCGTGAAGATCGACGGCCTCGCCCCGTACTCGGCGACCGTCGGCATCAACGAGGTCCGCGAGTTCGACCAGACCGACGTCCCCGACTTCACCGGCGACCTGCACTCCCGCCTGGAGCTGTACGGCACCACGGACGCCGTACGCCCGCGCAACCTCTACGAGGCTCAGCGCGCCCTGCTCCGGTAACGCCCCGGCGTCACCCCGACCAGCTTCTTGAAGTGCCGGGTGAGATGGGCCTGGTCGTAGAACCCGGCGACCGGGGCCACCTCGCCCGGCGGCACCCCGTCCAGCAGCAGCCGCCGGGCCCGCCCGACCCGCCGCGACATCAGGTACTGGTGCGGGGCGATGCCGTACGCGCCGCTGAACGCCCGGATGAGGTGCGCCGGATGGGCGTGCAGCAACCGGCCGGCCTCCTCGAGCGAGACCCCCTCGACGACCCGCGCGTCCAGCAACTCCCGCAGCCTGCGGGCGAGTACGGGACTGTGCTGCCGCCCCCCGGCCGTGCGCCGCCGCAGCCGGAGCCGCAGCTGCTCCGCGACGAGGGCCAGCCTGCTCTCCGCCTCCAGCTCGTCCCCGGGCCGCGCGAGGGAGGCGTGCAACTGCCCGACGCGCAGCCGCAGCACGGGGTCCCGCAGGTCGGGGGAGTCCACGGCGGGCCCGATGAACTCCTCCCCGAGCCGGCTGCTGTCCAGATAGACGACCCGCTTGCGGAAACCGCCGGGCGTGGCCGGCGACCCGTTGTGCGGCACGTGCGGCGGCAGCAGCGACACGGTGTCGAGCGGGGTGCCGTGCTCATGCCGGTCGAGGTCGTACCGTACGGCCCCGTCGTCCACGATGAGCAGCGTCCAGGCGTCGTGGACGTGCATCGGATAGGCGTACTCGGTGAAGCGGGCGTGGAAGACCTCGGTGACGCCCGGCACCCGGGGACGCCACGCGCTGACGAGTTCCCGACCGGCGGCCATGCAAAAAACGTACAAGACGCGACCGGGACCCGGCCGCGAGTCTCAGTCCATGAACACTGAACCCATCCGTTTCGACACGAAGATCGCCGTGCTGCTGCGCGAGGACCTGGAACCCTGGCAGCGCCTGAACGTCACCGCGTTCCTGGTCAGCGGCCTGGGCCTGACGCTCCCGGAGGTGGTCGGCGACCCGTACGAGGACGCGGACGGCGTGTCGTACCTGCCGATGTTCCGCCAGCCGGTGCTGGTCTTCGAGGGCGCCAAGGAGACCCTGAAGGCGGCGCACGGCAGGGCGCTGACCCGGGCCCTGCCGTGCGCGGTGTTCACGGCGGACCTGTTCACCACGGGCAACGACCGCGACAACCGCGCGGCCGTCCGCGCCGTCCCGACCGCCGAGCTGGACCTGGTGGGCCTGGCGGTGTACGGACCGAGGAACGGGGTGGACAAGGTCCTCAAGGGCGCGCGCATGCACCCGTGAGGCCGTTCTCCGGTGTGTCAGGCGAACGTGCCGGGAACGTAGTCGCCGGCGGGCTGCCGGACGACGACGTTGAGGCGGTTGTAGGCGTTGATCACGGCGATGAGGACGACCAGGTTGGCGAGCTGCTCCTCGTCGTAGTGCTTGGCCGCGTTCGCCCAGACCTCGTCCGGCACCCCGCCGGCCGCGTCGGCGATCCGGGTGCCCTGCTCCACCAGCTCCAGCGCGGCCCGCTCGGCGTCGCTGAACACGGTGGCCTCACGCCAGGCCGCGACCAGGTGCAGCCGGGTCGGGGTCTCCCCGGCCGCCAGGGCCTCCTTGGTGTGCATGTCGAGGCAGGGCCCGCATCCGTTGATCTGGCTGGCGCGGATCTTCACCAGCTCCTGCGTGGCGGCGGACAGCGAGGACTCCGTGACCGCCTTGCCGGCGGCGGCGAAGTGCTTGAACACCTTGCCGGTGACGGGACTGGCGAAGAGGTCGAGCCGAGCGTCCATGGTGTGCTCCTGGGTCGAGGGCTGCTTGCACCTCGTTGACGGAGGGCGGGCCGGGCATGTGACGCGCCCCCGTGTGACCCGTGTCACTCCCCCTGCTGCATTGGCACCACGCCTGTCACCGGGACGTGGGACGGGCGGGCTCCCCGCCAGGACGGGCGCCGGAACCGGTGTGACGATCACAGAAGCGGACGGTTCGTCCCGCGTCCGTGACCGTGGTCCCGCGGTATCCGTCCGCCGTATCTGTCCCGCCGTATCCGACCCGTCATCGTGACCGCCAGGGAGAAGCACTTGATGAACCGCACCCCGCACCGTCTGCTGGGCGCCGCCGCGGTGGTGGCCATGGGCGCCGCGGCGCTGCTCGGCACCGGTGCCGGCACCGCCGCCGCATCCGGGAAGGCATACTGCGAGCGCGCCGAACGCCCGATATGGAGCGAAGGGCCGAGCCGCAACGTCACCGCCCACGGCTGCGACATCCCGGAGCAGAAGCACCGCTGGTACGTCATCGACATCGACAGCCTCGTCCAGCCCCGCCACAAGACCGACTACCTGGACGAGAACATCGCCGGGACCAGCACCCTGCACGACAAGACGCTGAGGTGCCTGGGCTACACGAAGGACGAGCACGCGGTGAACTGGTTCGGCTGCGTACCGCAACTGAAGTGACCCGAACCGATGTGAAGGCAAGCCGAACACGCACCCGGCGCCGGGAACCGCGCCGGGTGCGTGCCGTCTGCCGTGTCCGCGGGCTTAGTCGACCTTCTCCCCGTCGTGCGTCCCGCCCTTACAGAGGTTGTCCTTCAGATCGGCCATCCCGCCGCCCTGCTTGCACTCGGAAGGGGTGACGTAGGAGTGGGCACCCTGTGCGGGGGCGGCGATGGCGGTGGCTGCGCTCGTGAGGCCGAGTCCGGTGAGGGCCGCCGTGGCGATGCCGGCGGCGAGGAAGCGTCGAACGCGCATGTGGTTCCCCTTTCACGGATTGCCTGGATTGGGGCACTACTCAGCCTGATCTTCACCCACGTGGGTGGCACGCCAGATTGGGCCATTCGGGTGACGGAACGAAGAGGCCGGCCTGGCCGAGGGGTGGTCTCTTGGCCGGTTGACCTGCGGAAACGCGGTCCGACGGGTCGGCGCCGTCATATCCGGCGGAGCCGCCGAGCGGCCCGGGGGCGGCCTCAGGGCAGGGCGGGGACAGGGACAAGACGGAAGAACATCAAGGACCACATGTTCCCGCGCGAATCTAGCTGACGGCATGAGCCGGGGGCTCTATAAAAGAGCGACGGCCTCTTTTCCCCGTCGGAGTAGGGACTTGCTTGCGTGCAAGCAAAAAGCGCTTGCACGCAAGCAAGTCCGAAATTCCCAATCACCGATCGAGAGACCCCGTCAAGGCTTCCCACCTGCACAGAACGCCGCAGGACTTGTTGTTCAACTTGTGGAACAAGTTGTTCAACAGGCTTGATGCCGCCCCGGTCGGGCGCCCCCTCGCTACTACCTTTCTACTGTGCAAGTAGAAGAGGATCGATCTAGCTGCACGTTTGTCGGAGACGCTAGACCTGTGCGAAAGTCTCACCACATGCGAATGCCGCCCGTGCAGGGGCGGCATTCGTTTCCACTTCCGCGTTCGGGATCCCCAGCGAAGGAACCGATCACAGATGGAGGTTTCATGGTCCCACGTCCAGGCGTCACTGTCGAAATCCGCTCTCGCGACCTACCGATGGCTCTCATTGGCTCGGCCGGCGGCGCACTCGCCCTCTGGGCCAAAGCTCCAGCCGAAGTCGCCGTGCCTGTGGCACTGCTGATCGCTCTCGACATCCGTGTTTGCCGCTGGCGCCGACGCGCCTGACGGCCCGGGGACGGCCCAAGCACAGCGACAAGCCCCCTGCTCGCGGAGAACCCGCAGGCAGGGGGCTTATCCGTGGGCGCTTACTTCTTCTTGCCCTGGTTCTTGACCGCCTCGATCGCGGCTGCCGCCGCCTCCGGGTCCAGGTACTTGCCGCCGGGGGTGACCGGCTTGAAGTCGGCGTCCAGCTCGTAGTAGAGGGGGATGCCCGTCGGGATGTTCAGGCCCGCGATGTCCGCGTCGGAGATGCCGTCCAGGTGCTTGACCAGGGCGCGCAGGCTGTTGCCGTGGGCGGCGATCAGGACCGTGCGGCCGGTCAGCAGGTCGGGGACGATCGCGTCGTACCAGTACGGGAGCATCCGGAAGACGACGTCCTTCAGGCACTCCGTGCGCGGGCGCAGCTCCGGCGGGATCGTCGCGTAGCGCGCGTCGTGGGCCTGGGAGAACTCCGAGTCGTCCGACAGCGGCGGGGGCGGGGTGTCGTACGAGCGGCGCCAGAGCATGAACTGCTCCTCGCCGAACTCGGCCAGCGTCGCCGCCTTGTCCTTGCCCTGGAGGGCGCCGTAGTGGCGCTCGTTCAGGCGCCAGGAGCGGTGGACCGGGATCCAGTGGCGGTCCGCGGCCTCCAGCGCCAGCTGGGCCGTGCGGATCGCGCGCTTCTGGAGGGACGTGTGGACCACGTCGGGGAGGAGATCGGCGTCCTTCAGGAGCTCGCCACCGCGGACCGCCTCCTTCTCGCCCTTCTCGTTCAGGTTCACGTCCACCCAGCCGGTGAACAGGTTCTTCGCGTTCCACTCGCTCTCGCCGTGGCGGAGGAGGATCAGCTTGTACGGTGCGTCGGCCATGGCCTTGAGCCTACCTAAGGGGGATGGGGGCCGTGTCGGGCCCGGGGGCCCGGGCCCGGCCGACCGGGCGGCGTCGTACCCCGCTCCGCCCGCTCGTGGCCCGATTGACGCGAACCGCTAATTGACTGGCGCCCCCCAGGCCCCCACTCGTAATTTGTGATCACCGCCTGAGCCGCTTACCGACGTGGGGGATCCTCGATGTCACCAGCCCGTGTGAGACGCGCTGTCCACGAATCCGTCTCCGGGCTCCCCAGGGAGTTCTGGTGGCTGTGGACCAGCACCCTCGTCAACCGGCTGGGCGCGTTCGTGGCCACGTTCATGGCCCTGTACCTCACGCTCGACCGCGGCTACTCCGCCTCGTACGCCGGACTCGTCGCCTCCCTGCACGGGCTCGGCGGGGTCGTCTCCTCGCTGGGCGGCGGGGTGATGGCCGACCGGCTCGGCCGGCGGCCCACGCTGCTCGTCGCGCAGACCGCCACCGCCGCCTCGGTCGCCCTGCTCGGCTTCATGACCGGCCCGGTCGCCATCGCCGCCGTCGCCTTCCTCGTCGGCATGGCCTCCAACGCCTCCCGGCCCGCCGTGCAGGCGATGATGGCCGACATCGTCCGCCCCGAGGACCGGGTGCGGGCGTTCTCCCTCAACTACTGGGCGATCAACCTGGGCTTCGCCGTCTCCTCCATGGCCGCCGGGTTCATCGCCGAGTTCAGTTATCTCGCCGGGTTCCTGATCGAGGCCGGGATGACCCTGGCCTGCGCGGTCGTCGTTTTCGCCAGGGTGCCGGAGTCGCGGCCGGCGGTCACGGCCAAGCAGGCGCAGGACAGCGTCAGCCTGGGCACGGTGCTGCGGGACGGGCGGTACATGGCCGTCGTCGGGCTGTCCTTCCTCGTCGCCCTGGTCTTCCAGCAGGGCTCGGTCGGACTGCCGGTGGCGATGGGCCGGGCCGGGTTCTCCCCGGCCGACTACGGCCTCGCCATCGCCGTCAACGGCATCCTGATCGTCGCCCTCCAGATCCCCGTCACCCGGTTCATCGAGCACCGCGACCCGCGCACCCTCCTGGTCGCCTCCTCGCTGCTCGCGGGATACGGCTTCGGGCTGACCGCGTTCGCCGGCTCGGTCGGCGTCTTCATGGTCACCGTGTGCGTGTGGACGCTGGCCGAGATCGTCAACGCCCCGACGCAGACGGGCCTCGTCGTCCGCCTGTCCCCGGTCCACGGCCGCGGGCGCTACCAGGGCATGTACACCCTCTCCTGGTCCGTCGCCGCCCTGGTCGCGCCCCTGATGTCGGGCGTGGTCATCGACCATCTCGGCGCCGGGTGGCTGTGGGGGACGTGCGCGGTGGTGGGGATGGCGGCCGGGCTCGGCTACGGCGTCCTCATGCGCCGCCTGCCCCCGGAGCGGCCGGCCCCGGCCCCTGCCCCGGCACCGGCCGACACCGCGGCCGAGGTCCGTACGGCCTAGATCTGTCCCGGACCCGGTCGTGTGGATCGTCCTCGTCCCGGCGTCGACGGCCCCGGTGCGGCCGGACCAGGGCGGATCCGGACCCCGAGCAGGCCCCGGACCGGTTACGGGCCCGCGGGTACGCCTCCGGCCGCCCGGCCGCCCGGCCACACGGTCAACCAGTGACCCGGGATCAGCAGATCCGCCGGCCGACGCGCAAGGAAAGCGCCGGGTGTCCGTCCGCCGACGCCGGAGGCGAGCCCGCGCTCACGCCTCCAGCGTCACCGGGTGCACCTCGTCCGCCCGGTGGCCGGCGCGCTCGTGGACGCGCTGGACCGCTTCCGCCGAGGGCGCTTCGGAGAGGCAGTAGACGATGCCGGACTCCGGGTCCGCCCAGGCGTGCTGGAAGTGCACGGACTCGTCCGCCTCGATGGCGAGGTCGGCCCGGTGCGCCTCCATCAGCTGGTCGGCCGTGATGCCCTCCATGCCGCGGTGCACGTCGATGAACTTCGCCATGGCCCCGCCACCTCCTGTCGCCGGCTGCCGTCCCACCCGCACCTTCCATGCTGCGCCCGGGGTGCGGGAGGGGCATCCGGTACGGCGGGGCCGGTGCGAGACGCGCTCACACCGGCCCGGACGCGCCGTTCAGCCGCACTGGCAGGGGTTGCCCGACTGGCAGCCGCAGCCGCAGCCGGAGCCGCAGCCGCACGCGCCGAACAGCGGAAGGGTCCTGATCTCGGCGGGCTGCCCGGTCTCGCGCTCCTGCGTCGGGTCGGGCGTGGTGCTGGGGGATTCGGCCATGGGTCCCTCCTAGACCTGGGGCAGGGTGCCCTCGCCCATTTCATGCCCGTCGCGCCGGGCGCATCAACGGCGCACGGAGGCGTTCGCGGACCCGGACGTCCCCGGCCCGGACGGGGTCACACCCCCTCGGCGCCCGTCACCGGCTGGATGTCCGCCTGCAACTCGTCCGCGTGCTCGCCGGTCACCAGGTAGACCACGCGCTTGGCGACGGCCACGGCGTGGTCGGCGTACCGCTCGTAGTAGCGGCCCAGCAGGGTGACGTCCACGGCCGTCTCGATGCCGTGCTTCCAGCGCTCGTCGATCAGGTGCTGGAAGAGCGTGCGGTGCAGCAGGTCCATGTCGTCGTCGTCCTGCTCCAGCTGGAGGGCGAGGTCGACGTCCTTGGTCACGAGCACTTCGGCCGCCTTGGCCATCAGGCGCTGCGCGAGCTGGCCCATCTCCAGGATGGTGGCGTGCAGGTCGTACGGAACGGCCCGGTTCGGGAAGCGCAGCCGCGCGAGCTTCGCCACGTGCTGGGCGAGGTCGCCCGAGCGCTCCAGGTCGGCGGACATCCGCAGCGACGTGACGACGATCCGCAGGTCCGTCGCCACCGGCTGCTGCCGGGCCAGCAGGGCTATCGCCCGGGCCTCCAGGTCGTGCTGGAGCTCGTCGACCTTCTTGTCGGCCTCGATCACGCTCTCGGCCAGCTTGAGGTCGGAGTCGAGGATGGCGGTCGTGGCGCGCCCGATCGCCGATCCGACCAGCCGGGCCATCTCCACCAGTCCGTCGCCGATCGAGTCCAGTTCCTCGTGGTACGCGTCCCGCATCAGGGTTCCCTCTCATCGGTGTGCTTGGTCCCCACGCTCCCACGTTGTGCCCCGCACCCGTCCGTTTCCGCCATCCCGAATGAACCGGTACTGGCTGCAAGGTGAACTCTGGGCGACGAGTGTTCGAGGTCGCACGGTGACGGCTGTGGTCATGTCGTACCCCGTGCCTAACCTGGGGGCATGGACGTGAACGCGGCGGTTGCCGCAGCGGCAGCGATCGCCGGGGTGCTCACCGGTGTCATCGCCGTGCTGGCGTTCCGCTGGAGCGAACGCGACCAGAAGCGACCGACCAGGACTTCCTTGCACACTGATCCCGTACTCCCGCCCGGCGTGGACACCGTACTGTCCGTGCTCCGCTCCTCCGCCGTCGTCCTCGACGAGGCCGACGCCGTGGTCAAGGCCAGCTCCGCCGCCTACGCCCTCGGACTGGTCCGCGGCGGCAAGCTCTCGGTGGAGCCCATGCTCCAGATGGCCCGGGACACCAGACGGGACGGGGAGATACGGCAGGTCGAGCTGGACCTGCCCCGGCGCGGCACCGGACGGGGCGAGGCCCTCGCCGTCTCCGCGCGCGTGGCCCCGCTCGGCTCCCGCCTGGTCCTGCTGCTGGTCGAGGACCTGACCGAGGCCCGCCGGATCGAGGCGGTGCGCCGTGACTTCGTGGCGAACGTCAGCCATGAGCTGAAGACGCCCGTCGGCGCCCTGTCCCTGCTCTCCGAGGCGGTGATGGACGCCTCCGACGACCCGGAGGCGGTGCAGCGCTTCGCCGGCCGGATGCAGATCGAGGCGACCCGCCTGACCAACCTGGTGCAGGAGCTGATCGACCTCTCCCGGGTGCAGAACGACGACCCGCTGGAGGACGCCGAGCCCGTCCGGGTGGACGAGCTGGTCGCCGAGGCCGTGGACCGCTGCCGCCACCAGGCGGGCACGAAGCAGATCACGATGGCCTCGAACGTATGGGTGCCCGAAGGACCCGATCAGGAGGGTGGCGGGCGACGGGCGGACGGTACGGCGGACCTGCACGTCTGGGGCAACCGGGGCCAGCTGGCCGCAGCCCTGGGCAACCTGGTCGAGAACGCCGTCAACTACTCCCCGGCCCGCACCCGCGTCGGCATCGCCGCACGCCGGATCAGCGCGCCCGGCGGCGACATGATCGAGCTGGCGGTGACCGACCAGGGCATCGGCATCTCGGACAAGGACAAGGAGCGCATCTTCGAGCGGTTCTACCGCGTCGACCCGGCGCGCTCCCGGGCCACCGGCGGCACCGGTCTGGGTCTCGCCATCGTCAAGCACGTGGTCGCCTCGCACGGCGGGGAGGTCACGGTCTGGAGCGCCGAAGGCCAGGGCTCCACCTTCACCCTCAGGCTGCCGGAGGCGGGCGCGGCCCGCGACCGCGCACAGCAGCACCCCGACCTCGACGACGAGGCCGGACCCACCGATCCACCCCCGTACGCATCGCTTCCCGCCCCGGAGGTCCTTCCGTGACCCGTGTGCTCGTCGTCGAGGACGAGGAGTCCTTCTCCGACGCCCTGTCGTACATGCTCCGCAAGGAGGGCTTCGAGGTCGCCGTCGCGGCGACCGGCCCTGACGGCCTGGACGAGTTCGAGCGCAACGGCGCCGACCTGGTCCTCCTGGACCTGATGCTGCCGGGCCTGCCCGGCACCGAGGTCTGCCGCCAGCTGCGTGGCCGCTCCAACGTCCCCGTGATCATGGTGACCGCCAAGGACAGCGAGATCGACAAGGTCGTCGGGCTCGAGATAGGAGCCGACGACTACGTCACCAAGCCGTTCTCCTCCCGCGAGCTGGTCGCCCGCATCCGCGCGGTGCTGCGCCGGCGCGGCGAGCCGGAGGAGGTCACCCCGGCCGCGCTGGAGGCGGGCCCGGTCCGCATGGACGTCGACCGGCACGTGGTCACCGTCGGCGGCTCCAAGGTCGACCTGCCGCTCAAGGAGTTCGACCTCCTGGAGATGCTGCTGCGCAACGCGGGCCGTGTGCTCACCCGCATGCAGCTCATCGACCGCGTCTGGGGCGCCGACTACGTGGGCGACACCAAGACCCTCGACGTCCACGTCAAGCGCCTGCGCGCCAAGATCGAGCCGGACCCGGGCGCGCCGCGGTACCTGGTGACGGTGCGGGGCCTGGGCTACAAGTTCGAGCCGTAGACCGCGAGCGCTCCCAGCAGGGCGAGCGCTCGTCCGCATGCCGAAGGGCGGCACCCCGTGGGGGTACCGCCCTTCGGCGTACGGCTGGTCAGTGGCCGGCGGCCGACGCCGACGCCGAGTCGTGCGGGGTGGCGGCCGCACCGGACGGGGTGGCCGACGGGCTCGTCCCGTGGCCGCTCGCCGGCTTGCCGGTGCCGGACGCGCTCGCGCTGCCGGACGGGGTGGCGGTCGCGCCGCCGGCACCGGCCGGGGCGGACGGGACCTGGCTCGGGCCCCACTTGTCGAAGTAGCTGGTGGCCGGGACGACGAAGGCGCGCAGGCTCACCTTGCCGGTCTTGCTGAAGGTGAAGGTGATCTTCTGGGCGTTGCCGTCCTGGACGGCCTCACGGCCGCTGGGCAGCGTCGCGGACGCGTTGTCCTTGCCGCCGAGGGTCAGCGAGCCGTGCGCCGGAACGGTCAGGCTCTGGCCCTTGGCGGGCTTCAGCTCGGCGGACGTCCCGCTGCCGTCCAGCGTGATCGACTGGAGGGTCTGGTCGGTGCTCCCGGAGTTGAACACGGTCGCGGAGACCACCGCGGGGCCCGTCGACTGGAGGTCGGGCTGGGTGATGACCAGAGCGTTCTGGACCTTGATGTCGCCCACGCTGGTCGCCGCGTTGTCCGGCTTGATCTCCAGGGTCTGGGCGTTGTTTCCGGCGCCGCAGGCGGCGAGCGAGGCGATCGAGAAGACGATGGCGGAGGCGGCGAGGGCGCCGCGTCGAAGGCTGCTGCTCACGGCGGCGGCAACTCCTTGAACGCGCGGGCGGCCTTCCTTGTAAAGCCGCCCTAAGTGTCTGTCAGCGGCTTCAGGCTACCGAGCCGTTCCCGCGCCGTCGCACCCGACCCTCCTCCTGGCCGCGGGCTTCCCTCCGGCTGGGGGTACTCCGCGGGGCCCGCGTGACCCCGCGTCCGCATTGCGGAGCCGCTGGTCTGTCATTCACATAACGCGACGGCGACCGCCACTCGGGCCCTCACAACGACGCCCGCGAAATTTCCGTGAAGGAATGCGCGAACCTCCCCGAAATTGATCACGACGCACCCCTCCGGCAGCCGTTGATCAATTCTGGATTCGTCTCGTACCCGGCCGTGGCCACCGAACGGAGTAGCGGAAGTCGCACGCTTGAGGGTGGACAAACCGGGATGTTCCGCCACTTGGGACGGTCTCCCGGGACGTGTGGCGTACGTGTTTCGCCCCGCCCGGAGAGCCCCTCCGACCTGCGAATACCCGGTTCCGGAGGCTCCCCGCAGCACGTTCCGGTTGCTGTTGTCAAGCCCTGAGATATGCCCTGACCTGCGAAAACGCCATTCAGAAGACGCCGTATCCGTGTTACCCTGGATAGCCACGGAAGGGGTACCTGTCACATGACGTTCAAGGTTGGCGACACCGTGGTCTATCCCCATCACGGGGCCGCGCTGATCGAGGCCATCGAAACTCGCCAGATCAAAGGCGTGGACAAGACCTACTTGGTGCTGAAGGTCGCCCAGGGTGACCTCACGGTGCGTGTGCCAGCGGACAATGCGGAGTTCGTCGGCGTGCGTGATGTGGTCGGTCAGGACGGGCTGGACCGGGTCTTCGAGGTGCTGCGCGCGCCGTACGCCGAGGAGCCCACGAACTGGTCCCGTCGCTACAAGGCAAACCTGGAGAAGCTCGCCTCCGGCGATGTCATCAAGGTCGCGGAAGTCGTACGCGACCTGTGGCGCCGCGAGCGCGAGCGTGGACTGTCCGCCGGTGAGAAGCGCATGCTCGCCAAGGCCCGCCAGATCCTGGTGAGCGAACTGGCTCTCGCGGAGAACACGAACGAGGACAAGGCCGAGGCCCTGCTCGACGAGGTGCTCGCCTCCTGACGCGCAACGGCAGCGAACCTTCGCTTCCGGCACGCTCAGCACACTGAAATGCCGCGGTGCCCGATGACACTGATCCTGTCGCCGGGCGCTGCGGCATGTTGCATCCCCGCGGCGGGCGCTCCCCGGGAAGCCGGTGCCCCGGACGCCGGTGGGCCGACCCCCGGCACGCGATCACCCGATAATCGATCACCGGTCGACGCCCGATCCCCCGGTCGGCCGGTACTCGACTGTGCCGGTACTCGATGTGCCGGCCCGGGCGGATGGCTCGACCAGGGTCACGGAAAGGGTCCGGTCAAGGCGTCGCGCCCGGCACTCCTCCAGGCCATACCCACCTAGGTCGAGCACACAAACCTGACAGGAACCGATGTCTGACGAATCGCGCCCCACCCCCGCGCAGACCCCCGTCGCCGCCGTGATTCCCGCCGCCGGCCGGGGCGTACGGCTCGGCCCGGGCGCCCCCAAGGCGCTCCGCGCGCTGAACGGCACACCCATGCTCATCCACGCGGTCCGCGCCCTCGCCGCGTCCCGCCACGTCTCCCTGGTGATCGTCGTGGCCCCGCCGGACGGCGCCGCAGAGGTCAAGTCCCTGCTCGAGTCGCACGCGCTGCCGGAGCGGACGGACTTCCAGGTCGTCCCCGGCGGCGAGTCCCGCCAGGAGTCGGTCCGCATCGGCCTGGACTCCCTGCCGCCGCACTACCGGATCGTCCTCGTCCACGACGCGGCCCGGCCGCTGGTCCCGGTCGACACCGTCGACGCGGTGATCGAGGCCGTACGCGACGGCGCCCCCGCCGTGGTGCCCGCGCTGCCGCTGGCCGACACGGTCAAGGAGGTCGCGCCCGCGGCCGTGGCCGGCGACCCGGAGCCGGTCGTCGCCACCCCCGAGCGGGCCCGGCTGCGGGCCGTCCAGACCCCGCAGGGCTTCGACCGGGAGACCCTGGTCCGCGCCCACGAGAGCGTCACCGAGAACGTCACCGACGACGCGAGCATGGTGGAGCAGCTGGGGCTGCCGGTCGTGGCCGTCCCCGGCCACGAGGAGGCCTTCAAGGTCACCCGCCCCCTCGACCTGATCCTCGCCGAGGCGGTCCTGGCCCGCAGGAGGCTGACCGATGGCTTCTGAGGCCGGCTTCGTGCTTCCCCAGGTCGGCATCGGCACCGACATCCACGCCTTCGAAGAGGGCCGCGAGCTGTGGTGCGCGGGCCTGAAGTGGGAGGGGGAGGGGCCCGGCCTGGCCGGCCACTCCGACGCCGACGTCGTCGCCCACGCGGCCTGCAACGCCCTCTTCTCCGCCGCCGGGCTCGGTGACCTGGGGCAGCACTTCGGCACCGGACGCCCCGAGTGGTCCGGCGCGTCCGGGGTCACCCTGCTCACCGAGGCCGCCCGGATCGTGCGCGCGGCGGGCTTCACCGTCGGCAACGTCGCCGTCCAGGTGATCGGCCCCCGCCCGAAGATCGGCAAGCGGCGCGACGCGGCGCAGAAGATCCTCTCCGAGGCGGCCGGCGCGCCCGTGTCGGTCTCCGGCGCCACGACGGACGGGCTCGGCTTTCCGGGGCGCGGGGAGGGACTGATGGCGGTGGCCACGGCACTCGTGGTGCGCGTGAGCTGACGGCGTGGCAGGGTACCCACACGACCACCAGTGATCGTGTACTCCGGAGGGTGCCCATGTCCGCCGTACTGTCCGACCGCCTGAAGTCCGTGCTCGACGGCAAGGTGTTCGTCGTCCTCGGCACCGTCCAGCCCGACGGGAGCCCGCAGATGTCCCCGGTGTGGGTGAAGCGCGACGGCGACGACCTCCTGGTCTCCACGACGGTCGACCGCCGCAAGTACCACAACCTGGAGCGCGAGCCCCGGGTGACGGTCGTCGTCGTGAACCCCGACGAGCCGTACGAGTACGCCGAGATCCGCGGCACCGCCGAGACCACGACCGAGGGCGGCCAGGAACTCATCGACGAACTCAGCCGCAAGTACACCGGCAAGGACTACGCGGACTTCAACCCGGCCTCGGGCCAGGACGCCGAGCGGGTGGCCGTACGGATCCGGCCGCGAAAGGTGGTCGGGCGGCTGTGACGGTGACCGGGGCCGACCGGTGAGGACCGCGCCGCCCGCGCGGGGTCGTGGGGCGGCGGGGTGGCCGTTGAGGACACTGCGCCGCCCGTGGGCGGAGCCCGTTGTCGGGTGCGGTGACCCGGTCTCGGGCCGGGACGCCGGGCGGGTGGTCGTGCGGGTCCGGTTGCGGGAGGTCGTCGGGCGGTTGTGACGGCGATCGGGGCGGCCGGTGAGGACCCGCCGCCCGCGCGCGTCATTGCCGGTGGTGACTGCGCCGCCCGTGGGCGGAGCCCGTTGTCGGGTGCGGTGACCCGGTCTGGGGCCGGGACGCCGGGCGGGTGGTCGTGCGGGTCCGGTCGCGGGAGGGGTGAGGAGCGTGTCGGCGGGGCGGCGCGGGGGCCGGTTCCGTGGTGACGCGGCATCCTGGCGGGAAGGCGCATGGCACTGCCCGGGGCCCACTACTCTGGAGTGGTGACTATTCGCCTGTACGACACCAGCGCCCGGCAGATCCGTGACTTCACCCCGCTCAAGCCGGGCTGCGTCTCGATCTACCTCTGTGGCGCCACCGTGCAGGCGGCACCCCACATCGGCCACATCCGCTCGGGCCTCAACTTCGACATCATGCGCCGCTGGTTCGCGTACCGCGGCTACGAGGTGACGTTCATCCGGAACGTCACCGACATCGACGACAAGATCATCGCCAAGAGCCACGAGCAGAACCGGCCCTGGTGGTCGATCGGGTACGAGAACGAGCGCGCTTTCAACGAGGGCTACGCCGCCCTCGGCTGCCTCCCGCCAACCTACGAACCCCGCGCCACCGGCCACATCCCCGAGATGGTCGAGATGATGCGGGGCCTCATCGAGCGCGGGCACGCCTACGAGGCCGACGGCAACGTCTACTTCGACGTACGGTCCTTCCCGCACTACCTGGCGCTGTCCCGGCAGGAGCTGGACAACCTGCTCCAGCCGTCCGGCGAGGGCGAGACCGGGAAGCGGGACCCGCGCGACTTCGCCATGTGGAAGTCCGCCAAGCCCGGCGAGCCGACCTGGCCGACCCCGTGGGGCCCGGGCCGCCCCGGCTGGCACCTGGAGTGCTCGGCGATGGCCCACAAGTACCTGGGCAGCGCCTTCGACATCCACGGCGGCGGCCTCGACCTGATCTTCCCGCACCACGAGAACGAGATCGCGCAGGCCAAGGCCTACGGCGACGAGTTCGCCCGGTACTGGGTGCACAACGCCTGGGTGACCATGGCCGGCGACAAGATGTCCAAGTCGCTCGGCAACAGCGTGCTGGTCAGTGAGATGGTCAAGCAGTGGCGGCCCGTCGTGCTCCGCTACTACCTGGGCACCCCGCACTACCGCTCGATGATCGAGTACAGCGAGGAGTCCCTGCGCGAGGCCGAGTCCGCGTTCGCGCGGATCGAGGGCTTCGTGCAGCGGGTCACCGAGCTGGCCGGGAAGCCGGTCGAGCCGGCCGCCGAGGTCCCGCCCGCCTTCGCCGAGGCGATGGACGACGACCTGGGCGTCCCGCAGGCCCTCGCCGTCGTGCACACCACCGTCCGGCAGGGCAACAGCGCGCTGGCCGCCGACGACAAGGAGGCCGCCGTCGCCCGGCTCGCCGAGGTGCGGGCCATGCTCGGCGTCCTCGGCCTGGACCCGCTCGACCCGCACTGGGCCGGTGAGGCCGGCGACCGGGGTGAGGACCTGAACGGCGTGGTCGACAGCCTCGTACGCCTCGTCCTCGACCAGCGCGAGTCCGCCCGCGCCCGCAAGGACTGGGCCACCGCCGACGCCATCCGCGACCAGCTCGGCCAGGCCGGGCTGGCCATCGAGGACAGCCCGCAGGGCCCGCGCTGGAGCCTCGGCCCGCGCTAGCCCCCCGCTTGATCGATTGTGCCGCCCGGCCCTCCGGGCGGCACACTGCATAAGACGTACGTACGAAAGCTCACGAAGACAGGTAGGTCATGGCCGCGAACAACCGTCGCATGTCCGGCAAGAAGGGCGCGCAGGTCGGCAGTGGCGGCCAGCGGCGCCGGGGCCTGGAAGGCAAGGGCCCGACCCCGCCCGCCGAGATGCGCAAGGGGCACGCCAAGCAGCGCGCCGCGGCGGCCAAGGCCCGCCGCGCGCAGGGCCGCACGCCGCAGCGCCGGGGCGGTGGCAGGTCCACCTCCGAACTGGTGGTCGGCCGCAACCCGGTCGTCGAGGCGCTCCGCGAGGGCGTCCCCGCCTCCACTCTCTACGTCCAGCAGTTCATCGACAACGACGAGCGCGTCCGCGAGGCCCTCCAGCTCGCCGCCGAGCGCGGCGGCATCAACCTCATGGAGGCCCCGCGTCCCGAGCTGGACCGCATGACGAACGGCCTCAACCACCAGGGCCTGGTCCTCCAGGTCCCGCCGTACGAGTACGCGCACCCGGAGGACCTGCTCGACGCCGCGGCCGACGAGGGCGAGGACCCGCTGGTCGTCGCCCTGGACGGGGTCACCGACCCGCGCAACCTCGGCGCCGTCGTCCGGTCCGTCTCCGCCTTCGGCGGCCACGGCGTCCTGGTCCCCGAGCGCCGCTCGGCCGGCATGACCGCCGGTGCCTGGAAGACCTCCGCCGGTACGGCCGCCCGTACGCCGGTCGCCCGCGCCACCAACCTCACCCGGACCCTGGAGGCCTACAAGAAGGCCGGCCTCACGGTGGTCGGCCTGGCGGCGGACGGCGAGGTCGAACTCGGCGACCTGGAGGCCCTGGGGGGTCCGGTCGCCATCGTCGTCGGCAGCGAGGGCAAGGGCCTGTCCCGCCTGGTCGGCGAGACCTGCGACTTCCGCGTCCGCATCCCGATGCCGGGCGGCGCCGAGTCGCTCAACGCGGGTGTGGCCGCCGGCATCGTGCTGTACGAGGCCGCGCGCCGGCGCAGCTGAACAACCGTCCGGACGGGCCTGAACGCCCGTCCGGAAGTTCACCCTTGCGGGGTAATTCGGGCGGCCATATGGCGCTCGGGGCCGCTTTGACGGGGTCCGGACACATCCGGGCGGTCAAAGCAGTGTCCTAACGCCACGTCACTCGGTTAGATGAGTGTGGACACCAGAACACCCCGCACACCCACGGGCGACCGTTCGTCGGGATTCGACGACGCTCCCGCGCTGAGCATGGTGAAGGTGCCGAGCGATCCGGCGCAGGTCATCGTCAACCACGCCAGCTTCCGCGTGCAGCTGGGCGCGGCGGCCCGGCGCACCCAATCCCCGCGGATCGCCCGGCATCTGAGCGCCGGCCAGGACACCGCCCGGATGCCCGTCGTGGGCACGGCGGGCCGGGCCGGCGCCGCCGGCCGCCGCCGCCCCGTCGTGTGGAGCGGCAAGTCCGCCCCCGACGACACCGGCGCCCACCGGCTCCTCCAGGCCGTGCGGGGCAGCAGCGTCCGCCACGCCGACGAGCCCGAGGCCGGCGCCACCCAGGTCATCCCGCGCGTCCAGACGGGTTACGCCGACGCCTACGACGAACGCGACCTCACCGTCGAGACGCCCGTCGTCGGCCACCAGCGCACCGCCCCGGGCGCCGACGGCACCCGCCTCCTGCCGCACATGCGCACGGCCACCGGCGCCTACGACGACCCGCCCTACCCCGCCTACCCCGACGACCACGAGCCGTACGACACCTACCCGGCCGGCACCGACCCCGAGAGCGACCCCGCCGCGGACGCCGACGCCCCGCGCCGCGCCAGGCGCCAGGGCGACGATCCGGCCCGGCACGCCTACTACCCCGGCCGCCGGCTCAACCTCGGCGTCGTCCTGCTCCCGCTGCGCATCTTCCTCGGCTTCATCTCCATCTACGCCGGCATGGGCAAGCTGTGCGACCCCGTCTACTTCGACGGCGGCAAGCGCGGCTCCATGGTCACCTGGCTCAACACGCTGCACCCCTGGGACGTCGCCGAGCCGCTGCGCCAGTTCGCCCTGCACCACCCGGTCGGCTCCGGCCTGGTCATCGCGTTCCTCCAGGTCGTCGTCGGCGTCCTGACCATCCTGGGCTGCTGGCAGCGCGTCGCGGCGGTCGTCGGCGCGATGCTCTCCGCCGCCCTGATCGTCACCGTCAGCTGGAAGACCGTCCCGGTCTACGACGCCCCGGACATCATCTACCTCGCCGCCTGGTCCCCGCTGATCATCGCCGGCGCCCCCGTCTACTCCGTGGACGGCCGTCTCGCGGGCGGTGCCTGGCGCCGTCTCGGCCCCCGCGCCGACATCTGGGAACTGCGCCGCCACGTCCTGCGCCGCGGCGCGCTGATCACGGCCGTCACGGTCGGCCTGACCCTGTTCATCGGGTCCCTGCTGGGCGGCGCGGTCCGCGACTCCAGCCGCGTGGTCGTCCCCGGACCCGGCGAGGCGCCCCGCAACCAGCTCCCCGGCTCCCCGCTCCCGCAGGAACCCGGCACGCGGCACGAGAAGACCCCGTCGGCGTCCAGCTCCCCGACGGGCGGCGCCACGGCCGGCGCGAGCCCCTCGGGGGCGGCGACGACCCCGGGCACCAGCCGGGCCACCTCCGGCGGCACCACCACGACCCCGACCCAGACCCAGGGCACCACGGGTCAGGTCCCGCCCCGCCAGACGTCCCCGACGACGGGCGGCGCCCCGAGCACGACGGCGGGTCCGACGAGCACGGGCGGCGGCACCAGCACCGGCGGGTCGACGACCGGCGGCGGCAGCACGTCCACGGGCGGCGGCAGCACCTCCACCGGCCAGCCGGGCCTGGTGGGCGGCCTGCTGGGCTGACGGAACAGGAGCAGGAACAGAAGGAGGGCCCCGTACCGGGAAAGGTACGGGGCCCTCTTCGCTCTCGGGGACTCGGAAACCCGGGGACTCGGGGCCGGCGGGCCCGCCCAGGGGCCCGCGGAGCCGTTCAGCGGCCGAGCGTCGCCAGCTCCTTGGCCGCCTCCGTCAGGTCCTTCGCCGTGTCGATGGCCCGCCAGTACGCGCCCTGCGGAATGGGGAACCCGGCCAGCTTCTTCTCCCGGGCCAGCCGGGGGAACGTGGTCCGTTCGTGATCGCCTCGCTCGGGCAGCAGGGAGGCGAACTCCGGCGAGAACACGTAGACACCCGCGTTGATCTCGAACGTCGACGGCGGTGCCTCGATGAAGTCGGTGATGTGCCCGAACCCGTCGGTCTTCACCGCTCCCCACGGGATCCGCGGCCGGGCGAGGGCCAGCGTGGCGACGGCGTCCCGCTCGGTGTGGAAGTCGGCCATGTCCCGCAGGGAGAACCGCGTCCAGATGTCACCGTTCGTGGCGTACCAGGGCCGTTCCGGATGGGGCAGACGGGCCGCCGCGTACCGCAGGCCGCCGCCGCGGCCGAGGGGCTCGCTCTCCACGACGGTGGTGACGGAGACGGGAAGGTCGGCCGAGTCCAGCCACTTCTGCAGGACGTCGGCGAGGTGGCCGCAGGAGACCACGACGTCCGTCACACCTTCCTCGGCCAGCCAGGTCAGCTGGTGGCCGATGATCGGAGTGCCCGTACCGGGGATCTCGACCATCGGCTTGGGCCGGTCGTCGGTGTACGGACGCAGCCGGGAGCCCTGGCCACCGGCCAGGACCACGGCTTGAGTGGGGCGCGACGCGGCGTTCGGATGGGTCATGACCGCACTGTACGTGGCGCCCCACGGCTGTCCACGGGCGGCGGCGCGCTCCTTGGGGAGCCGTTACCCGGTTCTCACCGGGGACGCGCCGCCGGGGCTCAGCTGTGCGCGGCCAGCACGCCGGAGGCGAAGGCCGTGTCGCACACCGGGCGGGCGTACGACTGGGCGCGGGAGGCGCCGTAGATGTGCACCGCGGCCCTGCCGAGGGCGCGGGCGATGGAGGAGCAGTGCCGGGCCAGCGAGGGGCGGCCGTTGACGGCCTGCTGGAGGTGGGTCAGGACCACCCCCGGGTTCTTGTGCTGGAGCTCGGTCATCAGCTGGTCGCGGAGCACGTCCTGCGGGGCGCGGGTGGTCCTCTTGGCGGAGACCTCGACCGACGAGACGTCGGAGGCGGCCAGCACCGAGCTGGAGGGGCTCCCCGTCCAGTTGACCCGGGTGACCGCGAGGGTCCCGGAGAGCACCAGGACGACGGGCAGGACGAGGGCGAGAGTGCGGCCGATACGGCGGGCAGGGCCGCCCCGGTGGCCGCGTCGTGTCTGTGGGGTGGTGGAGTGCTTCACGCGTGTGAGGGTAGCGCCCCGTGATGATTTGGAGACATTGAGTCACCCTTATGGGGGATGAGAAGGCGCTGATTTCCGGGTAACGGGTTGACGAAGCGCCCCCTCACAAGATCGACGGGAAGGGCCCCGCACGCCGAGCGTGCGGGGCCCTCGCGAAGCCGTCGGCCGTAAGCGGTCGGCCGTAAGCCGTCGGCCGTCAGTCGGACAGCCGCTCGCCGGTGGACGTGGAGAACACGTGGGTCTCGCCCGGCCGCGGCACGACGTGCAGCGTGGAGCCCTTCTCCGGCACGGAGCGGCTGCTGACGCGGACCACGAGGTCCCTCGTCTCGCCGCCGACCTCGACGGTGCCGTAGACGTAGCCGTCGGCGCCGGTCTCCTCGACGACGTTCACGGAGACGGCGAGGCCGGCCGGGGCGTCGGAGGCGTCCTTGGACAGGGAGGCGGCGACGGAGCCGTTGTGCTCGACCACGTCGAAGTGCTCGGGACGCACACCGACGGTGACCGTGCGGTCGCCCTTGTCGGCGGCGGCCTTCAGGGCCTCCCGGTTGACCGGGACGACGCTGTTGCCGAACTTCACGCCGCCGTCGGTGATCGGCACCTCGATCAGGTTCATGGCGGGGGAGCCGATGAAGCCGGCGACGAAGAGGTTCGCGGGCTTGTCGTACATGTTCCGCGGCGAGTCGACCTGCTGGAGGATGCCGTCCTTGAGCACGGCCACCCGGTCGCCCATCGTCATGGCCTCGACCTGGTCATGGGTGACGTAGACCGTGGTGATGCCGAGGCGGCGCTGGAGGGACGCGATCTGCGTACGGGTGGAGACGCGGAGCTTGGCGTCCAGGTTGGACAGCGGCTCGTCCATGAGGAAGACCTGCGGCTCGCGGACGATCGCGCGGCCCATGGCGACACGCTGGCGCTGACCGCCGGAGAGCGCCTTCGGCTTGCGGTCCAGGTACTCGGTGAGGTCGAGGATCTTCGCGGCCTCCTCGACCTTCTGCCGGATCTCCGCCTTGTTCACGCCGGCGATCTTGAGCGCGAAGCCCATGTTGTCGGCGACCGTCATGTGCGGGTAGAGGGCGTAGTTCTGGAACACCATGGCGATGTCCCGGTCCTTGGGCGGCAGGTGCGTGACGTCGCGGTCACCGATGCGGATGGCACCGCCGTTGACGTCCTCCAGGCCCGCGAGCATTCGCAGGGAGGTGGACTTTCCGCAACCGGACGGGCCGACCAGGACGAGGAACTCGCCGTCCTCGATCGCGATGTCGAGTGCGTCGACGGCGGGCTTGGTGGAACCCGGGTAGATCCGGGTCGCCTTGTCGAACGTGACTGTGGCCATGGTGATGGGCCCCCTTCTACCGGCAGGAACGTGCCGGACGATCCGTTGTAGGAAGGTGGTTGGTGTAGTCCACGCGGGTGAACTGGATCAGGACGGTACCTGGCGTTCACTCGATCTGTCAGTAGCCCGGCCGGTGTGAACTTCACGGAAATTTTCGACAGCGACTCCGGCGGGCAGCGGAAGCGAGGGCTGCCCGCCGGAGCGGAACGGTGATCAGGAGATGGCGACGTCGGCGTCCAGGGCCTTCGTGACGATGCTGCTGAACTCACCGTCATGGGGGGCGAAGACCGTCAGGTGGCTCTCCGCCCTGCTCACCGAGAGGTAGAACTGCGAGTACAGCGCCCGCATGGCACTGCCGCCTTGGCCGTACTCGTGCAGTCCGCCGGCGCCGCCCAGTACGACGACATGTGAGAACTGCAGGCCGGCGGCGTACTCGGCAGCTGTGATGATCAGTGCCCGACGTGAATACCTCAGACGGTCGATGTCGTCCCGGCCTTCGATCAGGACGACCGATGCCTTCGAGAACTCCGGGGCGAGGAGCGCGGTCTTGAGCGCTTCGAGATCGCCGTTTCCCACGCCGACGAGGGCCACTCGCTGGTGCTGCGAGCTTCCCTTGAGCTGCTCGAGGGCACCCCGCAGTGCCGTGGCGGCCAATGACTCCCGTGGTGCGAACTGGATACGAGGCATGTCCTCGCCCTCCTCGTCGGAGGCAGTCGGGACCTGGTACTCCCAGTCGTGCCCCACCTCCACCATGTTGGGCATCGAGCTGTGCAGGTGCTGCACGAAGCCGAACACGGGCTTGGAGAACCGGTGCACTTTCTCCAGGTCGATCGAATCGACCGTCTGAGCCTTCTGGGATCTGTTCCCGGATCCTCCGCTGAGTTCGTTCTCCGAGAGCTTGGTCAGCAGCACGAAGATCGACTGATGGGGGTCCGTAGCCATGATCAGCTTGGGATGCAGCTCGGCCTCGCGGGTCAGGTGATGAAGCAGGTAGCGCTCCGAATCGCTGAACAAGTGGAACTCGTCCACGAAAATGAGGTCATAGCCCCGTGATTCACGGAGCGTGTGCCAGGTGTACGTCTCCAGGTAGCGTCTGAAGTCGTCAACCATCTGATCAGTGGTGAGCTGCTTGCGATCGTTCAGGCTCTTGATGTAGAAGCGGTACGCAGCGAAGGCTAGTTCTCGGTCCGCCGGTGTCTCCAGCGGAACCATCCAAGGCTCACGGTTCAGCCCTCGGTATTCTTCCAGGGCGTTGAAGCTCGGTTTGATCTGATGGGTATCGAATACCTCGGCGTACTCGCGCAGGAGTGCCCAGCACAGTCGGAGGCGCTCGGGTTGATCGGATGGGGCCTCGACCCCGTCGCAGACCCAGGCGCTCACGAAGTCCCGGTAGCTCTGCCAGGTGTTGGACCTGATGCGTTCGACGGCGGCGTCGATGAGCTTCATCTGCTGCTGCTTGCCGTCAAGGCTGTCCTCGCCCAGCACCTCCAGCTCGGTTCCTTGCAGCCATTGGCAGAGGAAGGTCAGCGGCATCACGTCGATCTGATCGCACAGACCCCGCTCGTCGAGCTTGTGCAATGCTTCCTCGACCTGTTGGGCGATTGCCCAACTGTGTGTGAGATACAAGATTCGGAAGGGGGTTTTGCCGACTTTCTCCGCTTGGTACAGCTCGTGAAGTGCCTTGAGTTGAAGGATCAGGGTCTTACCCGTGCCGGCCGCACCGCGAATCTTCAGAGGATTCGCAAGGTCGTTGTTGAGGACATTACGCTGCGTCTCGGTCAGGAAGGGCAGCCACTCTGTGAAGGAGCGGTCCTTCAGCAGCGCCCCGTTCCCGACTCGCTCTAAATCGACTGAATTCTGCACTCGCTGAGGTTTCGGAGCTCGGCTGGCGAACGGTGCCCGGGTCGCTTCCCACGCCGCGGGGAACGCCTTCAAGGCGGTGTTCGCGGGTTGGAGATCCCGCTCGGCCCTGAACTGCTGGAGGGTCGTACGGTCGTCACGGCTCGTAAGCGCCCAGAAACCGAAGTGTCCACCACCGAGGGACTCTGCTATCCATCGCAGTGAATCCGGGTTCATGTTCTTCGGCAAGGCGAAGAAGGCCAGCAAGTTCTCGTAGGAGAACTTGCTCCACGCGGAAGGCAGCGAAACGGGCGGGCGTGCCATGGCCTGGGAGGCGCGGTCGACGCGCTCGAGGAACCGAGCTGCCTCGTATTCGTCGTGGTCCAGGATGAGCTCCCAGCACCAATCCTCGATCAGGATCAGATTGCTGTCCCGGGTGTCTTCGCGGTGGACGAAGTATGTGTTGTCCTCGACCGTTCTCTTCACTACGTCGTCGCAGACGAAGTCGTCATCCGCGCCTTCGGTGCCGACCGAGTAGAAGTTCTGCAGGTAGGCAGTGAGGCTGGCTCGTGTGAAGGTGATCAACTCAGCACTCCCAGGCTTCGGCGAGCTTCGACAAGTGATTGTCACGAGCCAGTTCGTAATCCGTCGGCAACCCTATGTCGGTGAAAACCTGCGCCATCTGCTGAACGACACGATGACAGAACAGGGTGCTGAGCCGGGCTACGCGACGAGCCTTCGTCGAGGCCGTCTCGTCCATCGGCCTGAGGGAGACCGAGGACTCGTGGATGCTGCTGACGAGGCGCAGAAGTGCCACATAACCGGCTGGATGGTACGGGCTCGGCTTGTGTACGTACAGGAAGTCGCCGGGGAATCGTTGCAGGCGATCGCGCAGGCTGCTCCTGAGCATCTGATCGGTACTCTTCTTGCCCGGCTTGGCCTTGTCCATCCTTCTGCAATGCGCCTGGATGCATCGGCAGAACGGCTGGCGGTGCGCGCACAGGGTCAACTCTGCGACGGTCTTCTCCAAGGCCAGCAGAGCGCGAATGCCGGTGGCAAGCTCGTCACGCGTCTTGCTTTGATGAGGAAGGAGCCTCGCGACATCCTCGGGGGCGTAACCGAGCCGAATCATTTCGAACGCCCTGTCTACCTGATCCGAGTTGCTGGCGTCGCGGAAGAACTTGCGAATGGCCCGCTCGGCCGCAAGTCGTTGAGCGTCCAGCTCTTTGGGTATGACGAATTGCTCTATGTAGGTGTCGACGGGAATGGCGGGCACGTACGTGATGAGGTTCCAGTTCTTCCCGTACGCGAGGTCGCAATTAGCAGTGACTACGAACCCCAACGTTCCGCCGCGATCGTGCGGGAAGTCTTTCTCGGGATGCAGGAACTGGATCACATCGCCTTGCCGAATGGCGACGTCGGCGTCTGCCGGGACTCGATCGTGCTCGGCGAATAAGTCCTCGCTCTGCACTTCACCAGGTGGGAGTGTGGTGTCAGTCACGGCGGGATCGTACTCCGGGTGGCCGGCCGGGGGGAGAAGGTTGTGGCTCGGTGGTGGGACGACTGTGTAAGGTTGCTCACGGTCCACCCATTGCCCAAGTGGGTGGTCCTGCCTCCTTAGCTCAGCTGGTCAGAGCGCCGCTCTTGTAAAGCGAAGGTCGTCGGTTCGAATCCGACAGGGGGCTCGTGCGGTCCAGGTGGGACATCGTCCCGCCTGGGCTTTCTCATGTGAGCAGGCGGGCGATCTCCAGTCGGCGGGCCTCGATCGGGCGGCCGTCCTCCACGTCCCACAGGGCGTTCTGGAGCAGGCGGCCGAGGGTCCACGCGCGGGCCCGGGCGCGGTCCAGGCCGAGGACGTCGGTCATCGCGTCGAAGCGCCAGCGGACCTCGGCCGCGTCGAAGCGGTTGTCCAGGGCGGGCCACAGCTCGAAGCCGGGATCGCCGGCCAGCGGTTTGGGGTCGATGGCGAGCCAGTCGGCGCGGTCGGCGGCGAGGACGTTCTCGTCGTGCAGGTCCCAGTGCAGCAGCCGGTCGCCGGGCTCGTGGGCGACCTCGCGCACGGCGGCCGCGCAGTCGGCGACGATCCGGCGGACCCCGGGGTCCGGGATGCGCGGCAGCGCCCGCGGGGTCCGTTCCAGCATGGCCTCGGCGATGTCGCCCAGGCGGCGCAGGCCGGGCGGGGCGGGGAAGGACGTGAGGTGGGCCAGCAGCCGGGCGATGACCAGGACGGCCTCGCGGGTGTCGCCGAGGCCCGCGAGCATCCGGGACTCGTCCAGGCGCTCCAGGAGCATGGTGCCGGTGGCCGGGTCGTGGTCCAGGAGCCGCACCGCCCCGTCGCCGTCCCACACGCGCAGCGCGACCGGTTCGCCCACGCTCTCCGCGTCCGTCAGCTGGAGCTTGAGGACCGCGCGGAGGCCGTCGGCGCGGACGACGGGCAGGACCAGGGCGCTGACGCCGTTCATCGACGGCCCGTCGAGCGTGAGCCGCCAGCGGCTCAGGAACTCGGCCGCGAGGCCGGGCAGCGCGGCGATGAACGCCCGTCCCGCCGCGCCGTTGTACGTCTCCTGTGCCTTGGCCAGCTCGCCGGGGATGTCAATCACGAAGCGGACGATACTGGCGTGCGTGAATCGGCTCATGCGATTTCTCCGGGGCCTGAGCGGGGTGTGGGCGTACGTCCGCGCCGCTCCCGGCACGTACGTGTGGCTGGGTGTCCTGGTCGTGACGACCGTCGCGCTGCACCACATGTCGCCGGAGTTCGAGGAGCACTTCCTGCGGCGCCGGTCGACCAACATCCATGAGCTGTCCCGCAATCCGGTGCGGGTGCTGGTGGCCAGCGCGATGTGGATCGAGAGCGGGCACTGGGTGCCGTACGCCCTGCTGTACACGGTGTTCCACGCGCCGGCCGAGCGCTGGCTGGGCACGGCCCGCTGGCTGGCGGTGTGCGCGCTGGCGCACGTGCTGGCCTCGCTGATCAGCGAGGGGGCGCTGCTGGAGGCGATCCGCCAGGGCATGGCCCCGCAGTCGGCGGTGAACACCCTGGACATCGGGGTGAGTTACGCGCTGGCCGGGGTGATCGCGGTGCTCGTCTACCGGATCGCGGCGCCCTGGCGGTACGTGTACCTGCCGGTGGTGCTGGCCGTGTTCGGGCTGCCGCTGGCCGCCGGGCCGACCTTCACCGACTTCGGTCACATCGTCGCCGTACTGATCGGTCTGGCCTGCTATCCGCTGGTCAGGGGCTGCGGAAAAGCATGGAATCCGAAGGAGACACTGGACGGGCTCAGGGGTTAACGTCCCCGCCATGAGCAGCTCGGCGAGCAGTGTCGTGAACGGTGGCATCTCCTTCTGGTACGCGGACGACGGCCTCCCGGCGGTGCGGGAGCCGCTGCCCGGGGACGCGTCCGCCGACGTCGTGATCGTGGGCGGCGGCTACACGGGGCTGTGGACCGCGTACTACCTGAAGAAGGCGGCGCCCTTCCTGCGGATCACCGTCCTGGAGCAGAAGTTCTGCGGCTACGGCGCCTCCGGCCGCAACGGCGGCTGGCTGTACAACGGGATCGCGGGCCGCGACCGGTACGCGAAGCTGCACGGCCACGAGGCCGCCGTACGGCTCCAGCGGGCGATGAACGACACCGTGACCGAGGTGATCGCGGTCGCCGAGGCGGAGGGCATCGACGCCGACGTGCACCGGGGCGGCGTCCTGGAGGTGGCCACCACTCCGGCGCAGCTGGCCCGGCTGAAGGCGTTCCACCGGCACGAGCTGTCGTACGGGGAGAAGGACCGGGAACTGTACGGCGCCCGGGAGACCGCCGAGCGGATCCGGATCGCGGACGCGGTCGGCTCCACCTGGACCCCGCACGGGGCCCGGCTGCACCCGGTGAAGCTGGTCAAGGGGCTCGCGGCGGCCGTGGAGGCGCTCGGCGTGACCATCCACGAGTCGACGCCGGTGACGGAGATCCGCCCCAAGCACGCGGTCACCCCCTACGGGACCGTCCGCGCGCCGTACGTGCTGCGCTGCACCGAGGGCTTCACCGCGTCCCTGCGGGGGCAGCGGCGGACCTGGCTGCCGATGAACTCCTCGATGATCGCGACCGAGCCGCTGACCGAGGAGCAGTGGGCGGCGATCGGCTGGTCGGGCCGGGAGACCCTCGGCGACATGGCGCACGCCTACATGTACGCCCAGCGCACGGCGGACGGCCGGATCGCGCTCGGCGGGCGCGGGGTGCCGTACCGCTTCGGTTCGCGCACCGACAACGACGGCCGGACGCAGGCGGCGACGGTCGAGGCCCTGCGGGAGATCCTGACCCGCTTCTTCCCGTCCCTGGCCGGGGTGCGGATCGAACACGCGTGGTCGGGGGTGCTCGGGGTGCCGCGGGACTGGTGCGCCACGGTGACGCTCGACCGTTCCACCGGCCTCGGCTGGGCGGGCGGTTACGTCGGCTCCGGCGTCGCCACCACCAACCTGGCCGCCCGCACCCTGAGCGACCTGGTGCAGCGGGACTCCGGACAGGGCGGGCGGACCGCGCTGACGGACCTGCCCTGGGTGAACCACAGGGTCCGCAAGTGGGAGCCGGAACCTTTCCGCTGGCTGGGCGTCCAGGGCATGTACGCCACCTACCGCGCCGCCGACCAGCGTGAACGCCTCCACCCGGGCACCGAGTCCTCGCGCCTGGCGAAGGTGGCCGACCGGGTGGCGGGACGGCACTGAGGCCCGGTGGGCGGGCCGGTTACCCTCGCGGCATGATTCGTACCGCGACCCCCGACGACGTCCCCGTCATCCACACCATGGTCCGTGAGCTGGCCGAGTACGAGAAGGCGCCCGAGGAGGCCCGGGCGAGCGAGGCGCAGTTGCGGGAGGCGCTGTTCGGGGAGCGGCCGGCCGCGTTCGCGCACATGGCGGTGGACGAGGCGAGCGGGGAGCCGGCCGGGTTCGCGCTGTGGTTCCTCAACTTCTCCACCTGGCGCGGGGTGCACGGCGTCTACCTGGAGGACCTGTACGTCCGTCCGGAGGCGCGCGGCGGCGGCCACGGGCGGGCGCTGCTGGCCGAGCTGGCGCGGATCTGCGTGGAGCGCGGCTACGAGCGGCTGGAGTGGTCGGTGCTGAACTGGAACCGGCCGGCGATCGGCTTCTACGAGGCGCTGGGCGCCCGGCCCCAGGACGAGTGGACGGTGTACCGGCCCACGGACGGGGCGCTGACCGCACTGGGCTCGGCCGGCTGACACCGCTTCCGACGGCGGTCGCGGTCACGGTCGCGATCACGGTTTCGGTCCCGGCCGCCGGGGCGGTGGCGGTGACCCGGGCGTCCGTGGCCGGTCGCGCCGTTCCCCGCGCCACGGGGCCGGCGAGCCGCAGCAGCCCGCTCGCTCGGCGCGGGTCCGTGCCGCTGTGGGGTTCCGCCGGGTGGTGGGTGTGAGTGGCCGGCGGGCGCCCGCTCGGGGCGCCGAACCGCGCGGCCCCACCTCGCCGTCGCGGCGGCCCGCCTTCGTGCCGCCCCGCTTCCGCGTCGGCCCGCCATGCGCTCTCGTGCCGCCTCCGCGCCGTTCCGCTGGCCCGGGCGTCCGTGGCCGGTCGCGCCGTTCCCCGCGCCCCGGGGCCGGCGAGCCGCAGCCCGCTCGCTCGGCGCGGTTCCGTGCCGCTGTGTGGTTCCGCCGGGTGATGGGTGCGAGCGACCGGCGGGCGCCCGGCCGGGGCGCCGAACCGCGCGGCCCCACCTCGCCGTCGCGGCGGCCCGGCCTCGCGCCGCCCCGCCTCCGCGCCTCCGCGCCTCGCCCACGCCTCGCCTCCGCGTCGGCCCGCCCTGCGCCCTTCCCCTGCCCCGCCAACGCGCCGCGCCGCACCCTCACGCCTCCGCCCCGCCCCCCGCGCCGGCCCGGTCGTCGGCCGTCAGGGTTCCAGTACGACCTTGCCGATGGTTCTCCGTTCCTCCAGTGCCCGGTGTGCGGTGGCGGCCTGGGTGAGGGGGAAGCGGGTGACGGCCGGGCGCAGCCGGCCCCGGGCGGCCTCGGCGAGGGCGCGCAGTTCCAGCGCGCGCAGGCCGCCGGCGCGCTCCAGCATCGCCGGGCCGAGCACCGATTCCGAGACGCCCTCGACGTGGTACCCCCGGCCCTGCCCGATGCCCTCCGCCGACCAGCCGAACACCAGGTGCCGGCCGCCGGGGCCGAGCAGGGCGACGGCGTCCCGGGCGACCCGGCCGCCGACGCCGTCGTAGACGAGGGTGGCCGGCCTGCCGCCGAGGTGGGCGCGGACCTTGGCGGGCCAGTCGGGGTCGGTGTAGTCGACGGCGAGGCCGGCGCCGTCGGCGCGTACCCGGGCGGTCTTCTCCGGGCCGCCCGCGAGCCCGATCACGGTCGCCCCGGCGTTCCTGGCGTGCTGCACGAGCAGGGTGCCGATGCCGCCGGCCGCGGCCGGTACGACCACCACGTCGTCCGGTCCCGGCTCGGCGAACCCCGCGATGCCCAGCGCCGTACGGCCCGTGCCGATCATGGCGACGGCGGCGGCGGGGTCCAGGCCGTCCGGGATGTCGTGCACACGCTCGACCTCGGTGACGGCCAGTTCGGCGTAGCCGCCGGGCGCGAAGCCGAGGTGGGCCACCACCCGCCGGCCGAGCCACAGGCCGTCCACGCCGTCGCCGAGCGCGTCCACGACCCCGGCGACCTCCCGGCCGGGCACGGTCGGCAGGCGGGGCGGTTCGGGCAGCGGGCCCTGGTGGCCCTCCCGCAGGGCCGCGTCGAGCAGGTGCACACCGGCCGCGGCGACCGCGATCCGCACCTGGCCGGGGCCCGGGACGGGGTCCGGGAGTTCCTCGTAGGTCAGGTTCTCGGCCGGGCCGAAGGCGTACAGGCGGACGGCGTGCATGGGACCCCCAGGGAGACGAGGTTCGGTGTGGTCCCCACCCTCGGACCTCAAGCGCGCTTGAGGTCAAGGGCGGGCCGGCCGAGGACCAGGGACACCGCCGTCACCGCGCTGTTGAACGACACCTCCGCGAGCACCCCCGGGGCCGCCACCTGGTCCCCCACGAGGTAGACCCCGTCGCCGCGGTCCACGGCGGGCCGGTCCCGCCAGCTGCGGCCCGGCAGGTCCACGGCCCCCGTACGGCCGTCCGCCACGGCCTCCCGCCGCCAGGTCACCCGCTCCCGCCACCCCCGGAAGCCGAGGTCCAGCAGCTGCTCGGCGCGGGCCACGCCGTCGGCCCGGGTCTGGCCGGGCCCGATCGGGAACTGCCCCTGGACCAGCTGCTCCCCGGCGGGCGCGAGGGACGGGTCCTGCGCGGTGAAGCGCTCGATCCAGCCGGGCGCGTCCAGGTCGGAGACGGCGAACGCGTCCCCGCGCCGGGTGCGTACGGCGAGGTCGAGCAGGACGGTGCGGCCGCTCGGCCACTCCAGCGCGTCGTCGCGCAGCAGCCGCCGGGCGGCGGGCAGGCCGGTGGCGACGACCACCGGGGTGTCCTCCGGCAGCGCGTCCACCCGGGCACCGGTCTCGATCCGCACGCCCATGTTCCAGGCCCGCGCGGCCATCCGGTCGACGACCCCGCCCCAGCCGCCGCGCGGGTAGTGCGCCTCCGGCGGCAGCTTGGCGGCCCGGCGCAGCCGCTCCTGCACGAAGGCGGCGGACAGGCCGCCCGGGTCGTGGTGGAACAGGGCCACCGCGGCGTAGTGGGCGGCCGCGCGGGCGCCCTCCTCCCCGGCGATCCCGCTCGCCCAGCCGAGGAAGTCGGCGTCGGCGGGGGCCGGGCCGACCCGGCGCCGCAGCAGCTTGAGCATGGCGAAGGGCGGGGTGCGGCGCAGTACGCCGTGGTGGCGCAGGCGCAGCCGGGCGGCCTGAAGGGGCGGCAGGGCGGCGAGCGGGCCGATCAGGTCCCGCTGCCTCAGCCAGGTCCAGTGCGGGCCGCCGGCGTAGAGGGCGTGCGGCCCCTCGTTGGTCCGGTACGGCCCCTCCGCCGTCCGGGCCCGCCCGCCCAGGGTGCCGTGGGCCTCGTACACGGTGACCCGCGCGCCGGCCTCGGCGGCGGTGATCGCGGCGGTGAGTCCGGCGAAGCCGCCGCCGATGACGGTGATGTGGTGCGCGGGCTTGTGCATGGTTCTCCCTGCGGTCGGTGCACCTGTCCGGCAGTACGACGGCCCGTGCCCCGCCGTGTGTGACATCCCGGGTGTTTCCCCAGCTCGGCGCCGGTTGTCAGTGGCGGGGTGCAGCATGGGCGCATGGTGAGGCGAGCGACGGGAAGCCGGCCCGCGGGCCGGCAGGCGGTGCGGGGCGCGCGGCGGCCGGATGTGCGGCTGCCGCCGCTGGAGCCCTGGACCGAGGGGGAGCTGGCGCCGGACGGCGACTACGACGGGCTGGAGTTCCGGGAGTGCGATCTCGCCGGGCAGGACGGCGCGGGCGCCCGGTTCATGGACTGCGCGCTGACGGGCTGCGCGGTGGACGAGACCGCGCTGGGCCGGGCCCGGGTGCTGGACTCGGTGCTGACCGGACTGCGCGGGGTGGGGACGAGGCTGGCCGAGGCCACGCTCAGGGACGTCGAGCTGGTCGACGCCCGTCTGGGCGGTACGCAGCTGCACGGAGCCGTGCTGGAGAGAGTCGTGATCCGGGGCGGCAAGATCGACTACCTGAACCTGCGCGAGGCCCGCCTCAAGGACGTCGTCTTCGAGTCCTGCGTGCTGGTCGAGCCGGACTTCGCGGGGGCGCGCCTGGAGCGGGTGGAGTTCACCGACTGCGCCCTGAAGGGGGCCGACTTCGGCGGGGCGACCCTGACCGACGTCGACCTGCGCGGGGCCGCTCCGCTGGAGATCACCCGGGGCCTGGACCGGCTCTCCGGCGCGGTGATCAGCACGGGCCAGCTGCTCGACCTGGCCCCGGTGCTGGCGGCGGCGATGGGCATCCGGGTGGAAGGCTGAGGCGCAGTCCGTGGTCCGGGCCGCCCGTCCTCACGGGTGGTCCGGCTTGCCGTCGCCGTACAGCCAGTCCTTCCAGATCCCGTCGAAGTCCTGGTCCGGGGCCTTCTCCTCGACGTACGCGGTGAAGTCGGCGGTGCTCGCGGTGGCGTGGCGGTGGGCGGCGGCCCAGCCCTGGAGGATGGCGTAGAAGGTGTCGTCGCCGGCCTTCTGGCGGATCTTCTGCAGGACCATCGCGCCGCGCTCGTAGACCGGGCTGCCCGAGATGTGCGCGGCGTCCGGCTGCTGCGCCGGCGGGAACGCCCAGATGTCCTGGCGGTCGCCCTCGTAGAGGCGGGTGAACGTCTCCTGGGCGGTGGGCCCGCCGTGGTCCTCCTGGTACAGCCACTCCGCGTACGTCGCGAAGCCCTCGTTGAGCCACATGTCCCGCCAGGACCGCGGGGTGACCGAGTCGCCGTACCACTGGTGGGCGAGTTCGTGCACGAGGATCGAGGTGTCCAGCTGGTCGGCGGGGAAGACGGGCCGGTTCTGGGTCTCCAGGGCGTAGCCCGCGTCGTGCGGGCGGTCGACGATCGCCCCGGCCGAGGAGAACGGGTACGGCCCGAAGTTGTACTCCTCCCAGTCGAGGATCTCCGGCAGCTCGGCGAGCACCTTCGCGCTCGCCCCGGCCTGGGTGGGGTCGACGGCGGTGAGGACGGGCAGGCCGTGCGGGCCGGTGCTCCGGGTGATGTCGTAGTGGCCGATGGCGACGGTGGCGACGTAGCTCGCCATGGGCTGGCCGGTGTGCCAGTGGTAGGCGGTGCGGCCGTCCTTCGTGCTCCGGCCCGTCAACTCGCCGTTGGAGACGGCCTGGAGCCCCTTCGGCACGGTGACCGTGATGTCGTACGTCGCCTTGTCGGAGGGGTGGTGGTTGCCGGGGAACCAGGCCATGGAGCCGACGGGTTCGCCGAGGGCGAGGGCGCCGTCGGCGGTGGGCAGCCAGCCCTCCTCGGAGCCGTCGGGGTCGGTGAGGGTGCGCGGGGTGCCCGAGTAGCGGACGGTCGTGCGGAACGTCTCACCCCGGGCGAGGTCGTCGTGCGGGCGGACGGTGAGTTCCTGGCCGGCGCGGTTCCAGCGGGCGTCCTCGCCCTCGACGGTGACCGAGTCGACGTGCAGCCCCGTGAGGTCGAGGTCGAAGGCGGGCAGGTCCCGGGTGGCCCGGGCGGTGATGACGGCCGTGCCGGTCAGCCGGCGAGTGGCCGGGGTGTAGTCCAGGCTGAGGGCGTAGTGGCCGACGTCGTAACCGCCGTTGCCCGCCTTCGGGAAGTACGGGTCGCGCACCCCGGAGCCGCCCGGTGTGCCCCGCACGCCGCCGTCGCACGCGGTGCCGGTGAGGGCGAGGCCGAGGAACGCGGCGAGGACCGGGACAAGGCGCACGGATCTGGACATGCCAGCGATCTTAGGCACGGAGCCCGCCCCGGGCAGGCCCACCGCATTCACGGACGAGGCCGGGCCGGCGGGGCTCGGGGGACTGTGGGCCGGGAGTGGGCCGGGTTGTCGGGGGCGGGAGCCAGGTCGCCGGGTCCGTGGCTCGGGGGACCGGTGCTGGGGCGGGTCGGCGGGTGCGTGGCTGCGAACGTGGGCCGGGCCTCGGGCGGAGTTCCGCGAACCTCGGCGAGGCGGGGCGGCAGGGCTCGGGGGGTCGTGAGCCGGGACTGGGCCGGGCCGGCGCGGGCGTGGGGGCCGGGTCGGCGGGTGTGTGGCTGCGAAAGGTGGGCCCGGCCTCGGGCGGAGTTCGGCGAACCTTGGCGAGGCGGGGCGGCAGGGCTCGGGGACCGGGGCTGGGCCGGGCCGGCGGGTCCGTGGCTTCGAAGGCGGGAGTCGGGTCGGCGGTGTCCGTGGCTCGGACGGTGGGCCGGGTCAGTGGGGTCGGGTGACCGTGGCCGCGGCTCGGGTGGGGTGGCGTGACACCATCTCCTCCGTGCTCGACATCGGCTACGCCCTCTCCAACCGGTTCCCGGACCCCCCGCAGACCGACTACCGCCGCGCGGACGTCCACGCGCTGCGGTACGACCTGTTCTGCGGGGACGTCTACCTCGCGGACACCGAGTCCGACCGGGAACTGTCCACAGCCTGGGGATGGGTGCCGGTGCTGGACTTCGCGTGGGCGCTGTGCGACATCGTGGAACGGCTGGACCGGGACCCGATGGGCTCGCGCGCCGCCCGCCCGCAGCGCGCGGAGCTGGACTTCACCGAGTCCACCGACCGCATGCTCTTCGAGCGCCGTTTCGGCTGGGTCGACGTCACCGCCGACTGGGTGCCGGCCGAGGAGTCCCCGCTGACCTTCTCGCACGCCGAACTCCGCCGCGAGGCCCGCGACTTCCTGCACGACCTGCTCGCGGACCTCACCGACCTCCACGAGGACCTGGCGGAGAACCCGGCGGTCTGGACCCTCCAGGCCCGCTTCCCCCGGGTGCCGTGAAGCGGGTGCCATGAAGCGGGTGCGGTGAGGAAGGCCCCTCGAATCCGTCGTGAACCGGGGGCCTCCTCGCACGGCTCACACCCGTCAGACGTTCACGCCGAAGTCCTGGGCGATGCCCACCAGGCCCGAGGCGTAACCCTGGCCCACCGCGCGGAACTTCCACTCCGCGCCGTTGCGGTACAGCTCGCCGAAGACCATGGCCGTCTCGGTGGCCGCGTCCTCGGACAGGTCGTAGCGCGCGATCTCGGCGCCGCCCGCCTGGTTGACGATGCGGATGTAGGCGTTGCGGACCTGGCCGAAGTTCTGGCCGCGGTTCTCGGCGTCGTAGATGGAGACCGGGAAGACGATCTTCTCGACGTCGGCCGGGAGCGCGGCCAGGTTGACGTTGATCGCCTCGTCGTCGCCGGCGCCCTCGCCCGTGCGGTTGTCGCCCGTGTGGACGATCGAGTTGTCCGGGGTCTGCTTGTTGTTGAAGAAGACGAAGTGGGCGTCCGAGTAGACCTTGCCCTGGCCGTTCACCGCGATGGCGGAGGCGTCCAGGTCGAAGTCCGTGCCGGTCGTGGTGCGGACGTCCCAGCCGAGGCCCACGGTGACGGCGGTCAGGCCCGGAGCCTCCTTGGTGAGCGAGACGTTGCCACCCTTGGACAGGCTTACAGCCATTGTTGGGAGTCCCTTCCTTAGATATCCGTGCGTATCGGTGCACTCTGTGCCGACGAAGCTACCGTCACCGGGGACAACGTCGAGGGGGGTCCCCGTGGTTCCTGATCCCTTTACCTTTTTTACCGAACCGGAAATCCAGGTGACGTGAGGCGGGCCGGGCCGGGAACATGAAAGACATGTCCGGGCCCTACCTCATCCGTGGCTCGGTCTCGCTTCCCGAGGCCGAGCTGATGTGGCGTTTCTCCAGGTCGTCCGGGCCCGGGGGGCAGCACGTCAACACCAGTGACTCGCAGGTCGAGCTGCGCTTCGACCTCGCCCGCACGGAGGCGCTCCCTCCGGTGTGGAAGGAGCGGGCACTGCGGCGGCTGGCCGGCCGCCTCGTCGACGGGGTGGTGTCCGTACGGGCCTCGGAACACCGTTCCCAGTGGCGCAACCGCGAGGCCGCCGCCGTACGCCTCGCCGCGCTCCTCGCGGAGGCCACCGCGCCACCGCCCAAGCCCCGCACGCCGACCCGCATCCCGCGCGGCATCAACGAACGCCGGCTGCGGGAGAAGAAGCAGCGCGCGCAGACCAAGCGGGGCCGTTCGGGCCGGGACTGGGGCTAGCCGGGCCGGAGCCGCGCCCTGTCACATCTCCGCGCTCCCCGTCGTCAAGGCGGTGCAGGAGGACTCGGGACCGCCGGGGACGACGACGGAGAGGCCGCAGCCACCCATGACCGACGACGACTTTCTCGCCCAGCGCTTCGAGGCGTACCGGGGGCACCTGCGGGCCGTCGCCCACCGGATGCTCGGCTCCGCCGCCGAGGCCGAGGACGCCGTCCAGGAGACCTGGTTCCGGCTGAGCCGGTCCGACACCCGCGAGGTGGCGAACCTCGGCGGCTGGCTGACGACCGTCGTCGGCCGGGTCTGCCTCGACATGCTCCGCTCCCGCCGCTCCCGGGGCGAGCAGCCGCTGGAGACCTGGCGGCCGGCGCCCTCCGCCGAGCCGGACCCGGTGCGGGACGCCCTGCTCGCCGACTCGGTCGGGCCGGCCCTTCTCGTCGTCCTGGACACGCTCTCCCCGGCCGAGCGGCTCGCCTTCGTGCTGCACGACCTGTTCGGGGTGCCCTTCGAGGAGGTCGGCGGCATCCTGGGCCGCAGCCCGGCCGCGGCCCGGCAGCTCGCCAGCCGGGCCCGGCGCCGGGTGCGGGGCGTGCAGGCGCCGGAGACCGACCTGGCCCGGCAGCGGGAGGTGGTGGACGCCTTCCTGGCAGCCGCGCGGAACGGTGACTTCGACGGGCTGCTGGCGGTGCTCGACCCCGCGGTGGAGGCCCGGAGCGAGGCCGGTGTGAACAGCGGCGCGGCCCGGGTCGCCGCCGCCGCGGCGACCTTCGCCCATCTTGCGGACGTCGCGCGTCCGGTGCTGGTGGACGGCGCGACCGGCCTCGCCGTGTTCGCCGGCGGCCGCCCGGAGCGGGTGCTGGCCTTCACCTTCGCCGCCGGCCGCATCTCGGTGATCGACGTCGTCACCGGGCCCGCCCGGCTGGCGGAGCTGACCGTCGAGGAGCTGTGAACGGGCCCGGCTCAGGCCAGGTCCAGCACCCCCACCGTCTGCCCCCCGCTCGTCTCCCCGTTCTTCCGGAAACCCAGGCGGAGGTAGAACTCCTCGGGGCCGTGCGGGCCGGGGTGCCAGCTGACGTACATCCGCTTGCCGCCCCGGCGGCGGATCTCGGCGGCCACGGCGTCGACGGCGAAGCGGCCGTAGCCGTTGCCCTGCTCGTCGGCGGCGATGTTCAGCCGCCACAGCCCGGAGCGGCGCACACTGCCGTCGCCGTGCCAGTCGATGTCGAAGAAGGCCATCAGGAAGCCGGTCGCGCGTGCGCCGTCGACGATCAGGCGGGGCCAGGCGACACCGGCGGGGTGGACGTACGCCTCGGCGAGGGAGCGTACGACCGGTGAGACGGCGTGTTCCTGGTCGGGGCGGACGCGGAGGGCGACGGCGGTGTCGAAGTTCTCCGGGGTGACTTCTTCCAGACGTGGTGTCATCCGCGCACCGTAGGCGGGCGCTTCCCGGGGCCGCCACGGAATTCACCGGCCGGCCCGGCGCCGCCGCGAGGTGCCCGGCTCAGCCCAACTGCCGGTACCGCCCCCGGAAGTACAGCAGCGGGCCCCCCTCGGCGCTCGGCACCCGGGCGGTGAGGACGCGGCCGATGACCAGGGTGTGGTCCCCGGCGGTCACCCGCTGCTCGGTCCGGCACTCCAGGGTGGCCAGCGCGCCGCCGACCAGCTGGGCGCCGGTGACCTCGCCCCGGACGTAGGGGATGTCCTCGAAGAGCAGCCGGTCGCTGATGCGGCCCTTCATGGCGAAGCGGCCGGCGATGTGCCGCTGGCTCTCGGTGAGGACCGACACCGCCCACAGCGGCTGCTCGTCGAGCAGGTCGTCCATGCGGGCGCCCGTGCGCAGGCTGACCAGGACCAGCGGCGGGTCGAGGGAGACGGACATGAACGCGGTGGCGGTCATGCCGACGTCCTCCACGCCCGGCGCCTCGGGGTCGTCCGGGTCCAGCGGCGGTTCCTGCGCGGTGACCAGGACCACGCCGGCGGCCAGCCGGGACATCGCGGCCCGGAACTCGTCGTTGCTCACCCCCTCAGCATGCCCGGTGGGCAGGGGGGTCGTGGGGGAGGGAGTCTTCAGCACGCCGGAAACGCTAGTCGCCGCCCCGCGCGGCCCGCATCGGCCCTCCGCCCGAGCCTGGTCCTAGGACCAGCGGCGCACACAGGCGCGAACCGGCCGGATACGCGCATCATGTGAGCACGGGTGCACGCTGTGCGTTCAGGAAACGCACAGGGCAAACGCAGAAACTCCACTCAATTGTTCACGTTCTCCTGTGACTTGAGTCACAAGGGGCAGGAATTGTTGACCCTGTGTACCGAGTGGGCTTCGCGCTGTGATTCAGTGGCGGGGAAGCCACGAAGAGGTTCAGACACAACCCTTGATTCGCTGCGAGGTCTCGGGGGGAGGGTGAGCATGGAGACCGAGTCGGAGCCGTATGTCCGTCTTGCGTCCCTGCGACAGCTGCACCAGGTCATGGCCGACATGAACACGGCACGCAGCCTGGCGGACACACTGCAGACCGTCGCGGACGGCGCCGTGTCCGCCCTCGGCTACGAGATGGCGGCCGTCAACCTGGTCCGCCAGGACGGCGATCTCGTGGTCGCCGCCTTCTCCGGCAACTCCGCCGCCGAGGCCCTGATCACCGGCCGGGCCGGCTCGCGGGAGTCCTGGGACCGGCGGCTGGGCATGGGCGAACGCTGGGGCGACCTCGTCTTCATACCGCACACCGAGGGCTGGGTCCTCGACGACGACGACGTCCCCCAGTGGTACACCGACGGGCCCGAGCCGCGCTTCGAGGACGAGTGGCACCCCTCCGACCGGCTCTTCGCGCCCATGTACACCCCGGGCGTGCAGGGCACCGCCTGCGGCGAACTGCTCGGCGTCATATCCGTCGACCGGCCGCGCAACGGCCGCCGCCCCGGCGCCTGGGGCCGCGAGGCCCTCCAGATGTACGCCTTCCAGGCCGCCATCGCGATCAGCAACGCCCGCCTGCGCGCCAACATGCAGCGCGCCCTGGTCCGGCTGGAGCGCGAGCAGCAGGCCCTGCGCGCCAGCGAGGAATCCTTCCGCCAGGCCTTCGAGTACGCCCCCTCCGGCATGGCCATCGCCGAGATGGGCGGCGACCAGCACGGCCGCATCCTGCGCACCAACGACGCCCTGTGCCGGCTGCTCGGCCGGCCCGCCTCCGCGATGCGCCGCTACTCCTTCGCCGACCTCGTCCACCCCGAGGACGTCGGCACCCTGCTGCGGACCTCCGCGGAGGGCGGCCGGGCGGAACTGCGGCTGGGCCGCCGCGACGGCACCTACGTCTGGGTGTCCCTGCGCAACAGCGTCGTCGCCGACGCCGCCGACGGCCCCCGCTTCCTGCTCACCCACGTCGAGGACATAGAGGAGCGCAAGCGGCGCGAGCTCCAGCTCGCCCACCGGGCCTCCCACGACTCGCTGACCGGCCTGCCCAACTCCGCCGAACTGCGCTCGCGGCTGTCCGCCCGGCTGTGCCGGCGCCCCGCGCACGCCGGCGCGCTGGAGTCCCTGGACGCGGCCTACGGCCACCCCGCCTTCGACGCCCCCGCGGACCACGGCTTCGACTTCACGCCGGGCGCGGAGGGCTTCGACGCCTACGACCACCATGTGCACACCGTCGCCCCCGAGGACGGCCGCGACGACGGCACCAAGGGCCTCGCGGTCCTCTTCTGCGACCTCGACGGCTTCAAGTCGATCAACGACCGGTTCGGGCACAACGCGGGCGACGCGGTGCTCATCGAGGTCGCGCGGCGGCTGAGCAACGGCGTCCGCGACGGCGACACGGTCGCCCGGCTCGGCGGCGACGAGTTCGTGATCCTCGCCGACGGTCTCGGCCGGGCCGACGCCCAGGACCTCGCCGTACGGCTGCGCAACGAGATCATCCAGCCGATCCGCGCCGAGGGCCGGGCCGTCCGGGTGGGCGCGAGTTTCGGCATCGGCTGGGCGCACTGCGGGATGACGGCGGACGAGGTGCTGAAGTCCGCTGACGAGCGGATGTACGTAGAGAAACGATCTCGTCCCAAACAGCACCGTCGCGCTGGATGATGCGCAGGTCAGCGAGTTGATGCGGTCCGAGTCACCTGTTTGGGCCGGCGAGAGCGGGTAGGCTCGCCATTCCACACCCGTACCGCATCCGACCGCATCTGTTGAGGAGTACCAAGGGATGACGCCCGGCGACAACGGCGCGAGCACGCCCGAGGACGACGACCCGTTCGGCTACCTGTACGCAGACGGCCAGGCCCGGGGAGCCCAGCCGCCGTCCGGCGGTTACGGCTACCCGAACTCGGTCAGCAGGGTGCGCGCGGTCGGCGAGCGCAGCTACGGCGCGCAGCAGGCGACGTACGGCCAGGGCGTCCCCCAGCAGGGCGCCTACGGCCAGCCGAACGCCCACTACCAGGCCCCGGAGACGCTCCCGGGCGGCGCCCCGGCCTCCCACCGCCCCGCGGCCTCCGCGCCCGGCCGTCGCGGCCCCAACACCAAGGGCCTGCTGATCGGCGCGATCGCCGTGGTCGCCGCGGTCGTCATCGGCATCGGTGTCGCGATGATCAACGGCAACACAGACGACGACAACTCCGGCAACGAGGCCGGCTCCACCCCGGCCCAGTCCCAGACCAGCAGCCCGAGCCCGTCGGGCAGCGGTTCGGCGGCCCCGGGCGAGCTGCCGAAGTCGGACGCGAGCGCGCTCCAGCTGGCCGGCGGTGCGACCAAGGCGACGGACGTACAGGGCGCACGAGCGGCGGGCGGCACCTATGTGGGCGGTCTGAACACGGTGGGGGCCTCGGTGACGTGGACCGTGGACATCCCCGAGGGGGGCGCGTACACCCTCCTCGCGCGGTACAACAACCCGGGTGAGAACCAGTCGATGACCCTCACCGTCAACGGTCAGAAGTACGGCAGCGGGTTCAACTTCGCCAACTGGACGCGCCTGTCCGACCCGGCGAAGGCGTGGACGGAGAGCTACGCCTACCCGACGCTGAACAAGGGCTCCAACACCATCTCCCTGTCCTGCCAGCCGGGCGACAAGTGCGACGTCCTCCTGGACCAGCTCTGGCTGAAGAAGGGCAAGGTCGGCCGGGGCTAGGCCGCGCTGACCGCGCCGGTCACCGCCACCCGTTCCCGCAGCTCCTCGTAGGCCGCCCGGTCGAACTCGCCCGCCGCGGGGGACCGCACCGTCGCCGCCGACAAGGCGACCGCGCGGGTGAGGCGGTCCGGCCAGGGGAGGTGTTCCGCCAGGCCGGACAGCAGGCCCGCCACCGCCGAGTCGCCCGCGCCGGTGGGGTTGCCGAACTCGGGGGCCGGCGGAGTGGCGCGCCAGCGGCCCTCGGGGGTGACGGCGAGCAGGCCGTCCGGGCCGAGGGAGGCGACCACCGTGCGGGCGCCGCGGCGCCGGGCGTCCTGGGTGGCGCGCAGCGGGTCGTGGGAGCCGGTGAGTTCGGCCAGTTCGTCGGTGTTCGGCTTGATGATGTCCGGGCGGGCCGCGACGCCCCGGCGCAGCGGTTCGCCGCTCGTGTCCAGCAGCACCGGCACGCCGGCGGACCGGGCCGTGCGGACCAGGTTCGCGTACGCGCCGACCGGGACCCCCGGGGGCAGGCTCCCGCACAGGGCCACCGCCGAGGCGCCCTCCAGCAGTTCCTCGTAGCGGTCGAGGAAGGCGCCCCACTCGGCCGGCGCGATCTGCGGGCCGGGCTCGTTCAGCTGGGTCGTGTCACCCGCCAGTTCGTCGGCCACGGCTATCGTGCGCCGGGTCGCCCCGGCGACCGGCACCAGCGCGTCCGTCAGTCCGGGCGTGCCGGCCAGCCCGTCGCGTACCGCCCGGCCGGTCCCGCCGCCCGCGAAGCCGGTGACCGTCACCTCGTGGCCGAGCGCGGCCAGCACCCGGGCCACGTTGACGCCCTTGCCGCCGGGCCGTTCGGTCACCTCGGAGACGCGGTGCGAGGCATGCGGCCGCAGCGACCGAACGCGATAGGTGATGTCGAGAGCGGTGTTCAGCGTGACCGTGAGGATCACCCGGGCCGACCTCCCTCGAAGTCCGTGCGGCTGTCTCGTTTCCGGGGCTTCGATCATGCCAAAGAGACGGCGGCCGGCCCAGTGCGCGGGCCGGCCGCCGTCTCCTCGACACCGGTACGGATCAGGGCAGTTGGGGCGCTACCACCCATTCGCCCTGCCGCATCACGCCCTTCAGCGCGAAGTCCGCGTCCAGCAGGACCAGGTCGGCGTCCTTGCCGGGCTCCAGGGACCCGACGCGGTCGGAGAGGCCGAGCAGCCGGGCCGGGTTGGCCGACAGGGCGGTCACGGCGTCCTCCACCGACAGCTTGTCGACGGTCACCGCCCGCTGGAACGCGCGGTCCAGCGTCAGCGTGGAGCCCGCGATCGAACCGCCCTCCACCAGCCGGGCCACGCCCTCGCTGACCTCGACCTCCAGCGGTCCGAGCATGTAGCGCCCGTCGCCGGTGCCGGCCGCGTCCATCGCGTCGGTGATGAACGCCACGCGGTCGGCGCCCGCGTGATGGAACGCCAGCTCCAGCGCGGCGGGGTGCAGGTGGACGCCGTCGTTGATCAGCTCGACCGTGACCCGCTCGTCCTCCAGCAGGGCGGCGATCGGGCCGGGCGAGCGGTGGTTGAGGGCGGGCATGGCGTTGAAGAGGTGGGTGGCGACGGTGGCGCCCGCGTCGATCGCCGCGGACGTCTGCTCGTAGGAGGCGTCCGTGTGCCCGATCGCCGCGATCACGCCGTGCTCGGCGAGCAGCCGTACGGAGTCGATGCCGCCCGGCAGCTCGGCCGCGAGGGTGACCATCCTCGCCTTGCCGCGCGCCGCGTCGATCAGCTTGCGGACCTCGGCCGGGTCCGGGTCGCGCAGCAGCTTCTCGGAGTGCGCGCCCTTGCGGCACGGCGAGATGAACGGCCCCTCGAAGTGGATGCCCGCGATGTCGCCCTGCTCGGCCAGCTCGCTGAGCAGGCCGGCCTGACGCACCAGCAGGTCCATCTCGTCGGTGACGGTGGAGGCGACGAGGGTGGTCGTGCCGTGGCGGCGGTGCGTGTGGATGGCGGTGAGGATCTGCTCGGCGGTGCCGGAGAAGGAGGCTCCGCCTCCGCCGTGGTTGTGGAGGTCCACGAAGCCGGGGACGAGCCAGTGGCCGGTGACGTCGACGACCTCGGCGCCGGCCGGTGCGGTACCGGCGATGCGCTTGCCGTCGACGGCCACCTGGCCGTTCTTCACCGTTCCGGTGGGGAGCACCACGTTCGCGCCGGTGAGCAGCTGCGGGCCGGTGGGGGTCGGCCGCGCCCCCGACGGGGCGCCGTGCCTGCCCGGAGTTTCCCGCTCGGTTGCCATCAGGTGCTTACCTCCGGAGTCGTAGAAGTGGCTGTCAGCAGGTCCTGCGCGAGCAGCCCCGCGCCCAGGCAGCCGGCCGCGTCGCCCAGCGCCGCCGGGACGATCGCCGGCAGTTTCTGGAAGGTGACCCGGTGCCGGACGGCGTCCCGCAGGGGCTGGAACAACACTTCCCCCGCCTCGGCCAGGCCGCCACCGATGATCAGCGTGCGGGGGTCCAGCAGGGTGAGGGCGGTGACCAGCCCGTCGGCGAGCGCGTCCACCGCCTCCCGCCAGACCCGGACGGCGTTCGGGTCACCGGACGCGACGGCGCGGGCGCAGTCCGCCGCGTCCGCCCCGGGGTCGCCGCAGGCCGCCGCCCAGGCCTCGCTGACGGCGGACGCGGAGGCGTACCGCTCCAGGCAGCCGCGCTGCCCGCAGGGGCAGACCGTGCCCCCGGGGCGTACGACGATGTGGCCGATCTCGCCCGCGAAGCCGTGCGCGCCGGCCTCGACCCGGCCGTCGATGCCGATGGCGCCGGCGATCCCCGTGCCCAGCGGCACGAACAGGAACCGGTCCGCGCCCCGGCCCGCGCCGATGCGGCCCTCCGCGAGGCCGCCGGTGCGGACGTCGTGGCCGAGGGCGACGGGCACCCCGAGCCGGTCGGTGAGCAGGTCCCGCAGCGGGACGTCCCGCCAGCCGAGGTTGGCGGCGTAGACGGCGGTGCCGGTCGTCTCGTCGACGATGCCGGGGACGGCGATGCCGGCCGCGCCGGCGGGCTCGCCGAGGTGCTCGACGCCGTACGCGCGCAGTTCGGCGGCGAAGTCGAGGATGCCCGCGAGCACCGCCTCCGGGCCGCGCTCGCGGCCGGTGGCGCGGCGGGCGCGGTGGAGCAGCCCGCCGTCGTCGCCGACCAGGGCGGCCTTCATCCCGGTACCGCCCACGTCGAGGGCGATGACATGTCTCACCACGGGCCTAGTGTGGCCCTCCCACCCGTGAGAGGTCTAGTCCACTCACGTGGTGTAGACCTTATGTGTCCACATATTGAACCGTCAGACAGCAGGGTTGGGGATTGAGCGTGCGTCGGCGTACGGCAGGAACGATCGCGGTGGTGTCCGCACTGGGCATGGCGGCGGTCCTCGGCGGCTGCGGGAGCACGGGCTCCTCCGACGTGACCCTCAGGCTCGTCGCCGCCGACTACGGCGACTCCGCCGCCAACAGCTCCAAGAAGTACTGGGACGCCCTGGTCAAGGAGTACGAGAAACAGCACCCGGACGTGAAGGTGGAGGTCAGCGTCTACTCCTGGAACGACGTCGACCGCAAGGTCAAGGAGATGGTCGACGCCGGCCACGCCCCGGACATGGCCCAGATCGGCGCCTACGCCGACTACGCCGCCGCCGGCAAGCTCTACCCGGTCTCCGACCTGCTCTCCATACGCACGCAGGCGGACTTCCTCTCCCCGCTCTCCGACGCCGGGCAGTGGAAGCACACGCAGTACGGCATCCCGTTCGCCGCCTCCACGCGCGTGCTCTTCTACAACAAGACCCTGTTCGCCAAGGCCAACCTGACGGCGCCCACCACCTGGGACGAGCTGGCCGCCGACGCCAGGGCGCTCAAGGCGCAGGGCGTGCAGTACCCGTACGCGCTGCCCCTCGGCCCCGAGGAGGCCCAGGCCGAGACCATGCAGTGGCTGCTCAGCGGCGGCAACGGCGGCAGCGGCTACACCGACGACGTCGGCACCTACACCATCGACTCCGCCACGAACGTCGAGACCTTCACCTGGCTCAAGGACGAGCTGGTCGGCAAGGGCCTGACCGGCCCGGTCGCCCCCGGCAAGCTCAACCGGGCCGCCGCGTTCGCCGCGTTCGCCGACGGCCGGGTCGGCATGGTCAACGGCCACCCCACGCTCATCCAGCAGGCGGCCAAGAAGGGCGTGAAGTTCGGCACGGTGCCGATGCCGGGCCGCACCGGCAGGGCCAGGGCCTCCATGGGCGTCGCCGACTGGATGATGGGCTTCAGGCAGAACGGGCACGCCGAGCAGATCGGCGGCTTCCTGGACTTCGCCTACAACGAGAAGAACGTCCTCGAGTTCTCCCGCGAGTACGGGCTGCTGCCGGTCACCAGCTCCGCGTCCAACACCATGGCGGCGTCGGACGCCTCCGCCGACAAGGCCCTGCGCCCCTTCCTGGAGCAGCTGCCGACCTCGGAGCTGTACCCCGTCGGCAAGACCTCCTGGGCGGCGGTCAGCGCGGCCGTGAAGCAGAACATCGGCCAGGCGGTCGCCCCCGGCGCCAGCCCCGCCGGTGTCCTGACCCGCCTGCAGTCGGCGGCCCTGGCGGCCGACAGCAGCAGCGTGAACTGAAGCCCGCTGTCGGTGCCCGCCGCTACCGTGGCAGGCATGGAACTGGGCACCCGCGAGCAAGCGGTCCTCGCGCTGGAGCGCCGGACCTTCCCCGGCCCCGGCGCGAAGGAACGCGCGATACGGGAGGAGCTGGACCTGTCCCCCGTCCGCTACCACCAGCTCCTCAACGCCCTCCTGGACGACGAGCGGGCCCTGGCCCACGACCCGGTGACGGTCAACCGCCTGCGCCGTATCCGCGAGACGAGACGCGCGGAACGCTGACCTTCCGCACACCCGGCGGGGGACCGGGGCCGGACCCCGGGGTGTGCGGCGCCGGCCCAGGCGTGAGCCGCCCCGAGCTGGATAGTGTCGCGGTATGGACGCTATGGACGCTCTGCCGACCCCGCGCACCCAAGCCGGCCAGGACGGCCTCGCCGCCCTGCTCGCGCAGCCCCGCACCGCCCTGGTCGGCCTGGACTTCGACGGCACGCTGGCCCCGATCGTCGCCGATCCCGAGCAGGCCCGCGCCCACCCCGGGGCCGTGCCCGCCCTCGCCGCCCTCGCCCCCGAGATCGCCTCCGTCGCCGTGATCACCGGCCGCCCGCCCGAGGTCGCGGTCCGCTACGGCGGCTTCGCCGGCGTCCCCGGCCTGGAGCACCTCACCGTCCTCGGCCACTACGGCGCCGAGCGCTGGGACGCGGCCACCGGCGAGCTGACCGCCCCGCCCCCGCACCCCGGCGTGGCCGCCGCCCGCGCCGAACTGCCGGGCCTGCTGGAGCGCGCCGGAGCGGGGGAGGGCACGTGGATCGAGGAGAAGGGCCGGGCGCTGGCGGTGCACACCCGCCGCGCCCCCGACCCGCGGGCCGCGTTCGAGGCCCTGCGCGCCCCCCTCGCCGACCTGGCCACCCGCCACGGCCTGATCGTCGAGCCCGGCCGGATGGTCCTGGAACTGCGCCCGCCGGGCATGGACAAGGGCGTGGCCCTCCTGGACCACGCCCGCGCCGTCCGGGCCGGCTGTGTCGTCTACGCCGGCGACGACCTGGGCGACCTCCCCGCCTTCGCCGCGATCGAGAAGCTGCGCACCAACGGCGTCCCCGGCCTGCTGGTGTGCAGCGGCAGCACGGAGGTCACGGAACTGGCGGACCGGGCCGACCTGGTGGTCGACGGCCCGGAGGGGGTCGTGGGCCTGCTGCGGGCGCTGGCCGCTCAGCTCGGCCGGGGGTCCAGCGCCGCCAGCTGATCGAGGAACCACCGGGCCGGCGGCAGCGCGGTCGCGGCGGCGGCCAGCCGCTTCGAGCGCTCCGCCCGCGCGTCCGCCGGCAGGCTCAGCGCCTCGTGCAGCGCCCGTGCCGTGCCCGCGATGTCGTACGGGTTCACCACGAAGGCGTCCTCGCCCAGCTCCTCGTACGCCCCCGCCTCCCGCGACAGCACCAGCGCGCAGCCCTCGTCGGAGACGACCGGGACCTCCTTGGCGACCAGGTTCATGCCGTCCCGGATGGGGTTCACCAGCGCCACGTCGGCCAGCCGGTAGGCGGCGAGGGAGCGGGCGAAGTCGTCCTTCACGTGCAGCACGACCGGGGTCCAGCCGGCCGTGCCGAACCGCTCGTTGATCTCGTCCGCGACCCGCCGCACCTGGGCGGTGTACTCCCGGTACACGGCGAGGTCCTGCCGGGACGGGTACGCGAAGGCCACGTGGACGACCTTCTCCCGCCACTCGGGGCGGTCCTCGAGCAGCTGCTCGTAGGCCAGCAGCCCGCGCACGATGTTCTTGGACAGCTCGGTCCGGTCCACCCGGACGATCGTCTTCCGGCCTGCTCCGATCTCCGCCCGCAGCGCCGCCATCCGCTCGTCCACGTCCGGCTCGTGCGCCCGCTTGCGCAGGAAGTCCGCGTCCGCGCCCAGCCCGTGCACCCCGATGCGGGTGCCGGAGGGGATGCCCGGCCCCAGCACCGCGTGGCAGCAGTCCGTGAACGCGTCCGCCCACCGCCGGGTGAGGAACGCCGCCCGGTCCGCGCCCAGGATGCCGCTGAGCAGCTCGGCCGCGATGTCGTCGGGAAGGAGCCGGAAGTAGTCCGGCGGCGCCCACGGGGTGTGCGAGAAGTGGCCGATGCGCAGGTCGGGCCGGAGCTGGCGGAGCATCCGCGGGGCCAGGGCCAGGTGGTAGTCCTGGATCAGCACGGCCGCGCCCTCGGCCGCCTCCTCGGCCAGCGCCTCGGCGAACGCCCGGTTGTAGGCCTCGTACGACGCCCACTGCCGCCGGAAACCGGCGTCGAAGACCGGCTCCAGCGGGGTCTGGTACAGCATGTGGTGGACGAACCAGAGCACCGAGTTGGCGATGCCGTTGTACGCCTCGGCGTGCACGGCCGCGTCGATGTCGAGCATCCGCACACGCTGCCCGCCGGTCTCCTCGGCCGGCAGCAGCCCGCCGGCCGCGCGCCGGACGGCCGCCCGGTCGCCGTCGCCCAGCGCGGCGCACACCCACACCGAGCCCGCGTCGGAGCCGATGGCGGACAGTCCCGAGACCAGCCCGCCGCCACCCCGCCGGGCGTGCAGCGAGCCGTCCTCGCCCACCTGATAGGAGACCGGGCCGCGGTTCGACGCGACCAGCACCTGAGCCTTCTGAGCAGCATCGAGCGTGGAAGCCATACGCCTCAACCTAGCCCGGCCCCCAACCGCTCAAACGTACGGCCCGCCCGGCGGACGGACCGTGTACGGCCCGTTCACGCCACCTTGCGCTCGGCGTACTCCGCGATCTCCGCCATGGGCGGCCGCTCCTCGGTGTCCACCGAGTAGGTGCGCGGCTCGAACCCCTCCTCCCCCCGCTCGAACTGGGTCAGCGCGGGCCGGATCAGATGGCCGCGGGCCAGCCGGAGCTGGGCGGTGCGGTAGATCGCGGCGGCCATCCGGCCGAGCGCCTGCCCGTCCTGGTGCCGGTGCCTGCGCACGCCCACGTCGACCTGGGCCAGCGCGTCCAGGCCCACCAGGTGCAGCGCGTCCACCAGCATGCCCAGCTCCACGCCGTAGCCGACGGGGAACGGCAGCTGTTCCAGCAGGGTGCGGCGGGCCGCGTACTCGCCGCCCAGCGGCTGCACGAACCCGGCCAGCCTGGGCCAGTGCATGTTCAGCAGCGGGCGGGCCATGAGCTCGGTGACCCGGCCGCCCTGCCCGGCACTGCCGCCGAGCGGGCGGTCGTACATCGCCTTGACCAGGTCGACGTCCGGGTCGGTGAGCAGCGGGCCGACGATCCCGGAGACGAAGTCGGAGGAGAACTCCCTGAGGTCCGCGTCGACGAAGCAGACGATGTCCCCGCCGGTCACCAGCAGCGAGCGCCACAGCACCTCGCCCTTGCCGGGGACGGCCGGGAGGCGCGGCAGGATGGTGTCGCGGTGGACGACCCGGGCGCCGGCGCGCGCGGCGACCTCGGAGGTGCGGTCGGTGGAGCCCGAGTCGACGACCACCAGCTCGTCGACGAGCGGCACCCGCTCCATGAGGTCGCGGCGGATGACCGCGACGATGTCGCCGACGGTCTCCTCCTCGTTGAGCGCGGGCAGCACGACACTGACGGTCTGGCCCGTGCGCTGCTTGGCGGCGAGGATCTGGTGCAGCGGCCGGTCGGCCACGGACCAGGACCGGGTGGTCAGCCAGCGCTCGACTTCTTCCAGCACAGTCTGCGGCTCCTCACTCGTGTCTCGCGGTTCGGACGACTATCTCAACTGTCCCGGCCGTCGGTTACAGTCTTGAACAACGCCGGTGACCATCGCATGTCGGGGGTCGCGCGCGTTCCACAACCGCATACCGCTCATCCAGAGGGGCAGAGGGACACGGCCCGGTGAAGCCCCGGCAACCCCCCTGACCGGACTCGTTCGCGCGAGGCTCACGGCCAGGGAAGGTGCCAATTCCGTCTCACGGCGAGGTGCGTCGTGAGGAAGATGAGGAGAAAGGGCCTCGCCTCCATGGCTGTGCAGACAGTTGCCACCACCAGCGAATCCACCGTCGACCTCGGCCCCGCCGCGGCCCTGAGCTGTCGCGAGTGCGGCCACCGGGTGCCGCTCGGCCCGGTCTTCGCCTGCGAGGAGTGCTTCGGCCCGCTGGAGATCGCCTACGACTTCTCCGCCTACGACACCGAGGACCTGCGCCGCCGCATCGAGGCGGGCCCCGCGAACATCTGGCGCTACGCGCCCCTGCTGCCGGTCCCGGCGGACGTCGCCGGCAAGCCGAACATCAATCCGGGCTGGACCAAGCTCGTCCAGGCCGACAACCTGGCCCGCGAGCTGGGCGTGACCGGCGGTCTGTACGTCAAGGACGACTCCGGCAACCCGACCCACTCCTTCAAGGACCGGGTCGTGGCCCAGGCCCTGGAGGCCGCCCGCGCCTTCGGCTTCACCACCCTGTCCTGCTCCTCGACCGGCAACCTGGCCGGCGCCGTCGGCGCCGCCGCCGCCCGCGCCGGCTTGCGCTCCTGCGTGTTCATCCCGCACGACCTGGAGCAGGGCAAGATCGTCATGGCCGCGGTCTACGGCGGAGAACTCGTCGGCATCGAGGGCAACTACGACGACGTGAACCGCTTCTGCTCCGAGCTGATCGGCGACCCGGCCGGCGAGGGCTGGGGCTTCGTCAACGTCAACCTGCGGCCGTACTACGCGGAGGGCTCCAAGACCCTGGCGTACGAGATCTGCGAGCAGCTCGGCTGGCGGCTGCCGGACCAGATCGTGGTCCCGATCGCCTCCGGCTCCCAGCTCACGAAGATCGACAAGGGGCTCCAGGAGCTGATCAAGCTGGGGCTGGTCGAGGACAGGCCGTACAAGATCTTCGGCGCCCAGGCCGAGGGCTGCTCCCCGGTCTCCACCGCCTTCAAGGCCGGCCACGACGTCGTACGGCCCCAGAAGCCGAACACCATCGCCAAGTCGCTGGCCATCGGCAACCCGGCCGACGGGCCGTACGTCCTGGACATCGCGCGCCGCACCGGCGGTGCCGTGGAGGACGTGACGGACGAGCAGGTCGTGGACGCGATCAAGCTGCTCGCGCGGACCGAGGGCATCTTCGCGGAGACCGCCGGCGGCGTGACGGTCGGCGTCACCCGCAAGCTGCTGGAGGCGGGCGTGCTGGACCCGGCGAAGACCACGGTCGTCCTGAACACCGGTGACGGCCTGAAGACCCTGGACGCGGTGGCCGGGACCGGCCTCACCGCCACCATCCGCCCGACCCTGGACTCCTTCCGCGAGGCCGGCCTCGCATGACAGGCCCCGCCGTACCCGTGAACCCGACCGGAGGTCCGACCGCATGAGCGTGACCGTTCGCATCCCTACCATCCTGCGCACCTACACCGGCGGGCAGGCCGAGGTCGCCGCCGACGGCGCGACGCTCGGCGAGGTCATCGCCGACCTGGAGAAGAACCACACGGGCATCGCCGCGCGCGTCCTGGACGACCAGGGCAAGCTGCGCCGGTTCGTCAACGTGTACGTCAACGACGACGACGTCCGTTTCGAGCAGGGCCTGGACACGGCGACCCCCGAGGGGGCCGGCGTCTCGATCATCCCGGCGGTCGCCGGCGGCTGAGCCGCGGATCCGCCCGATTATTACCTTCGGTAACCGCGGTTACCGGCTGTTCGCCCGATTGCCCCCTCCGTGAGAGAAACGGAGGGGGCAATTCTGTGTGATTGAGCGCGGTAGAGTTGGGGAACGCGGTCGCGGCCTCCGGGTCGCGGGCCCCGCGTTCCATGCCGCCCGCCCGACAAGAAGTAGCCAAAGTGTGTGGGTTGTCTGCGGCTTTTGTGGCCTTTATGGGGCCCGACTTGCCCTGAATTCAGATGAATTCTCGCTACATTCCGGACCGCTCGCGTCCAGAATTCTCGTCCGATTGACCTGTTGCAGACGGCAGTTGGACAGATACATTCAGCCGCGGTCGACGCGTTCCGGCGCACGCCCCCGACCAATTGGGGGGTGAGGTCTGACCCGGGTCCGCGAAGTGTGGATCTGTGCAAGGGCCAGTAATAGGGGAGTTAGGCATGGCTCAGGGCACCGTCAAGTGGTTCAACGCGGAGAAGGGGTACGGCTTCATCGCGGTCGACGGTGGTGCGGACGTCTTCGTCCACTACAGCGCGATTCAGATGGACGGCTACCGCACCCTGGAAGAGGGCCAGCGGGTCGAGTTCGAGATCTCGCAGGGCCAGAAGGGTCCGCAGGCCGACATGGTTCGCGTCACCGCCTGAACGTCTCTTGTCCGAAGGGCCCGCACCTCGCAGAGGGTGCGGGCCCTTCGCCGTGCCCCGGTTCCGCTGTTCGCGTGCGGCTGACGGGGGCCTCCCACCCGCCCAGGCGCTTGCACTCGACCATGCCGAGTGCTAATCATTGGCGTTAGCACTCTGAAGGTGAGAGTGACAGCGAAGGACCGGGTCGGTGAGGCCCGCGGGCCGGGTGGGGCAAGGAACCACGAGGCGCGCGAGCCGTCCGTCGCGGGCGCGGGCGCGGTCCGAAGGAATCACCCCCAGTCCTGGAGGGACCACTTCACATGGCCAAGATCATCGCGTTCGACGAGGAGGCGCGGCGCGGCCTCGAGCGCGGCATGAACCAGCTCGCGGACGCCGTGAAGGTGACGCTCGGCCCCAAGGGCCGCAACGTCGTCCTCGAGAAGAAGTGGGGCGCCCCCACGATCACCAACGATGGTGTCTCCATCGCCAAGGAGATCGAGCTCGAGGACCCGTACGAGAAGATCGGCGCCGAGCTGGTCAAGGAAGTCGCCAAGAAGACGGACGACGTCGCCGGCGACGGTACGACCACCGCGACCGTGCTCGCCCAGGCCCTGGTCAAGGAGGGCCTGCGCAACGTCGCCGCCGGTGCCAACCCGATGGCTCTGAAGCGCGGTATCGAGAAGGCCGTCGAGGCCGTCTCCGCCGCCCTGCTGGAGCAGGCGAAGGACGTCGAGACCAAGGAGCAGATCGCCTCCACCGCGTCCATCTCCGCCGCCGACACCCAGATCGGCGAGCTGATCGCCGAGGCCATGGACAAGGTCGGCAAGGAAGGCGTCATCACCGTCGAGGAGTCCAACACCTTCGGTCTGGAGCTTGAGCTCACCGAGGGCATGCGCTTCGACAAGGGCTACATCTCGGCCTACTTCGCGACCGACATGGAGCGCATGGAGGCGGTGCTGGAGGACCCGTACATCCTCATCGCCAACTCCAAGATCTCCTCGGTCAAGGACCTGCTCCCGCTGCTGGAGAAGGTCATGCAGTCGGGCAAGCCGCTGCTGATCATCGCCGAGGACGTCGAGGGCGAGGCCCTGTCGACCCTGGTCGTCAACAAGATCCGCGGCACCTTCAAGTCCGTCGCCGTCAAGGCCCCGGGCTTCGGTGACCGCCGCAAGGCCATGCTCGGCGACATCGCCATCCTCACGGGCGGCGAGGTCATCTCCGAGGAGGTCGGCCTCAAGCTGGAGAACGCGACCCTGGACCTCCTGGGCCGCGCCCGCAAGGTCGTCATCACCAAGGACGAGACCACCATCGTCGACGGTGCCGGCTCCTCCGAGCAGGTCAACGGCCGTGTGAACCAGATCCGCGCCGAGATCGAGAACAGCGACTCGGACTACGACCGCGAGAAGCTCCAGGAGCGCCTGGCGAAGCTCGCCGGCGGTGTCGCGGTCATCAAGGCCGGTGCCGCCACCGAGGTGGAGCTCAAGGAGCGCAAGCACCGCATCGAGGACGCCGTCCGCAACGCGAAGGCGGCCGTCGAGGAGGGCATCGTCGCCGGTGGTGGCGTGGCCCTGCTCCAGGCCTCCCAGGTCTTCGAGAAGCTGGAGCTGGAGGGTGACGAGGCGACCGGCGCCAACGCCGTGCGCATCGCCCTGGAGGCCCCGCTGAAGCAGATCGCCGTCAACGCCGGCCTCGAGGGCGGCGTCGTGGTGGAGAAGGTGCGCAACCTGACCCCGGGTCACGGCCTGAACGCCGCGACCGGCGAGTACGTCGACCTGGTCGCCGAGGGCATCATCGACCCGGCGAAGGTGACCCGTTCCGCGCTGCAGAACGCCGCCTCCATCGCCGCGCTGTTCCTCACCACCGAGGCCGTCATCGCCGACAAGCCGGAGAAGGCCGCGGCCCCGGCCGGCGGCGGCATGCCGGGCGGTGACATGGACTTCTGATCGACCTGACGGCCGATCGCTCGTCCTGCGGACCGAGGGCGGCACTCCCAGCCACCGGCTGGGAGTGCCGCCCTCGGCGTTTCCCGGGACCGGCGGAGAGTGTCCGGTATCACGTGAGCGAAACGGAGACCGGTCCGGTACACGGGCCGGCGGACGGTGTTTACTTAAGACGCTGCAACAATGCGTGCGCACATACCAACCGGTTCACCCCGTCGACTCACGAGGAGCCCCCCACGTGACCGTGACCACGCCCGCCGCCTCTCGCGCGGCCCGCGTCCTGTCCCGCCCCGTCAGGCTGAACGGCCTCACCGTCCCGAACCGCATCGTGATGGCGCCCATGACCCGCATGTTCTCGCCGGGCGGCGTCCCGGGCGAGGACGTCCGCTCGTACTACGCCCGCCGGGCCGCCGCCGGTGTCGGCCTCATCGTCACCGAGGGCACGTACGTCGGCCACGAGTCGGCCGGCAACAGCGCGCGCGTCCCGCGCTTCCACGGCGAGGAGCAGCTGGCGGGCTGGGCGAAGGTCGCCGAGGACGTGCACGCGGCCGGCGGCACGATCGTCCCGCAGCTGTGGCACATCGGCATGGTCCGCAAGCAGGGCGACGCCCCCTTCCCGGACGCGCCCGCCGTCGGCCCCTCCGGCCTGGAGGCCGCCGGCGCCGAGCCCACCGGCAAGGCGATGACGCAGTCGGACGTGGACGACGTCGTCGCCGCGTTCGCCGAGGCCGCTGCCGCCGCCGAGCGCATCGGCTTCGACGGCGTGGAGCTCCACGGCGCCCACGGCTACCTCCTCGACCAGTTCCTGTGGGCGGGCACCAACCGCCGCACCGACGCCTACGGCGGCGACCCGGTGGCCCGCACCCGGTTCTCCGCCGAGATCATCGCCGCCGTGCGGGCGGCGGTGTCGCCGGACTTCCCGGTCCTCTTCCGCTACTCGCAGTGGAAGCAGCAGGACTACACCGCCCGGCTCGCCGAGACCCCCGAGGAGCTGGAGGCCATCCTCACCCCGCTCGCGGAGGCCGGCGTCGACGCCTTCCACGCCTCCACCCGCCGCTACTGGCTGCCCGAGTTCGACGGCTCCGACCTGAACCTGGCCGGCTGGACGAAGAAGCTCACCGGCAAGCCCGTCGTCTCCGTCGGCTCGGTCGGCCTCGACGGCGACTTCATCAACGCCTTCCAGGGCGAGGGCTCCCCGGTCAAGGGCATCGACAACCTCCTGGACCGCCTGGAGGCGGACGAGTTCGACCTGGTGGCCGTCGGCCGCGCGCTGCTCCAGGACCCCGAGTGGGCGGCCAAGGTGCTCTCCGACCGCTTCGACGAGCTGAAGCCGTACGACGCGGCGGCCCTGAAGACCCTGAGCTGACCGGGGTCCCCCGGGGGGCGCCGGGGGCTAGAGGTTGCCCATCGGCTCGATGTCGACCCGCACCGGCGTCCCCCACACCCGCAGCACCTCGTAGTCGGTGAACTCGTGCACGAGCCGGTACGCCAGGGCGGGCCGGGAGCCGCGCCGCTGGGCGGCGAGGTACGCCTCCGCCTCGTGCCGGTCCCGCCTCGGCGTCCCGCACAGCTGCCACTCCTGGCCGTTCCACAGCTCCGGCAGCCACCGCTGCTGCGCCTGCGGCCGGTCACCGCGCACGCCGTACCGGGAGGGGGCGGTGGGCACCGGCTCGCCCGGCCGGGGCCTGCCGCCCTGGAACTCCGACCGCCGGGCGGCCCGGCGCCGGGTCTCGCACAGCAGGCACAGGTCGGGCGCGCTCTCGTCCACCGGTCCCTGCGGGTGCTCCGGGCAGCGGGTGGCGGGCGCGGCGGTGGTCACGGTGTCGTCCAGCAGGTCCAGGGCCCGCCGCAGGTCGTCCTTGATCTCGTGCAGCCGGGCGTCGGGCGTGTCGGCGGTCAGGGCGTCCCCGTGCTCCCCGAGCAGCCGGAGAGCCCGTCCGAGGGCGGTGAGCTGGGCGTGATTCATGTCGGTGGGTGCCTCCTTGCCTCCATGGTGCCCTGACCGCGCGGTCCGTCAGCGTGCCGCGTGGCCCAGCGCCGTGCGCAGATGGCCGCCGGACTCCGCCAGCAGGCGGGCCGCCGTCGGGCCGTCCACGCCGGCGAGGAGGGCCAGGATCGCGTGCTTCACCTCGCCGCCGGTCTGAGTGAGGGCCTTCTCGATGTCGGCGTCGCTCGCTCCGGTGGCCAGGGAGACGATCCGGTGGGAGCGGGCCCGGAGCTTGTCGTTGGAGGCGCGCACGTCGACCATCAGGTTCCCGTACGTCTTGCCGAGCCGGATCATCGTGATCGTCGAGAGCATGTTCAGCACCAGCTTCTGGGCCGTGCCCGCCTTCAGCCGGGTGGAACCGGTGATCAGCTCCGGCCCCACGACGACCTCGATGGGGTGCTCGGCCGCGGCGGCCAGCGCGCTGCCCGCGTTGCAGGCCAGGCCGATGGTCAGCGCACCGTGCGCGCGGGCGTGCTCGACGGCGCCGACGGCGTACGGGGTGCGGCCGGAGGCGGAGACGCCGACCACGGTGTCGTCCGGGGTGAGCTTCAGCGCGTCCAGGTCCCGGCGGGCCAGCTCCGCGGAGTCCTCCGCGCCCTCGACCGAGGTGACCATGGCCGCGGGACCGCCCGCGATCAGGCCGACGACCCGCTCGGGGTCGGTGTTGAAGGTGGGCGGGCACTCGGAGGCGTCCAGCACGCCCAGCCGGCCGGCGGTCCCGGCACCGGCGTAGACGAGCCGCCCGCCGCGGCCCATGCGCTCGGCGACCGCGTCGACGCCGGCGGCGATCCGGGGTAGCTGCGTCGCCACGGCGGCGGGCACGCCCGCGTCCTCGCCGTTCATCAGCCGCGCGATGTCGAGGGTGGGCAACCGGTCGATCTCGGCGAGTTCCGGACGGAAGGCCTCGGTGGTCAGCGAGGCCAGCTGGTCGCGCAGGTCGAGGGAGGCCATGTCGTGGGAGGTCGTGTCGTGGGAGGTCGTGTCGCGAGAGGTCATAGGGGGCGGCTCTCTCCGGTGACGTGTGAGGGGGGTGAACCTGGTGCGGTTCCTTCCTACCCCCTAGCGCGAACCGCTCCGGTGCCGGTGCGCCAACGCCTCGTAGGAGGCGGCCAGCGCGGGCGCCGCCGTCTCGTACGTCCGCTGCGCCACCCCCACGAACAGACAGTCCACGACCAACAGCTGGCTCGTCCGGGAGGACATCGCGGCGGGCCGCAGCTCCGTCTCCCGTGACGTCGACGTCGTCAGCACGAGGTCGGCGTACTGCGTGACCGGCGAGTCCGGCCGCCCGGTGATGGCCACCGTCGTCGCCCCCCGCTCGAAGGCCACCCGGAGCGGTTCGATGACGTCCCCGGTGGACCCGGAGTGCGTGATCGCGAGGGCCACGTCACCCGAACGGAGCTGCACCGCGTTGGTCACCGCGAGGTGCGGGTCGCTGTGCGCGTGGGCTATGAGCCCTATCCGCAGCAGCTTCTGGGTGAGGTCCTGGGCGACCAGCCCGGACGCCCCTATGCCGTACACGTCGGTGCGCCGGGCGCCGGCCAGCGCCGTGACGGCCGCGCCGAGCTGGACGGTGTCGAGTCCGGCGGCGGTGTCGGCGAGGGTCTGCTGCTCCTCGTAGGCGAGTTTGGTGACGACGTCGGCGATGGGGTCGTCCACCGCGATGTCCGTCGTGATCGCGGGCGCGCGCCCGGACTGCTGCTGGGCGGCGAGGCCGGCGAGGGCGAGGCGCAGGTCGCGGTAGCCCGGATAGCCGAGCAGCCGGGCGGTGCGGACGACCGTCGCCTCGCTGGTGCCGGTGAGTTCGGCGAGGCCCGTGACCGTGAGGGCGGCGCAGCCGGCCGGGTCACCGGCGACGGCCTCGGCGACGCGCTGCATGGACCGGGTCATGGACGGGGCGAGCGTGCGCACCTTGGCGGCGAGCGATCCGCCCGGACTGCCGAAAATTTCCTTCACGTCCTGGGTCACTCCTGAAAGATATTTTCGGTTCGGTGTCCTGGTCAAGAGTGCGCACAATGGGGGCATGGACCCCATCAGCCCCCTGGAGCAGTCACTGCACGCGGCCCGCGCCCTCGTGCTCGCGGATCTCGTCGCGGGAGACGTCGCGGAGGCCGACGTCGTCTCCCTGGTGGAGGACTCCATCGCCCAGCGGCGCTGGTGGGTCGAGCAGTGGCCGGACGGCGCCGCCTTCGTGGCCGGGCTGGTCGCCCAGGACGTGCAGGACGCGCTGCTGGAGCGGTACGGCCGCTGGCCGCTGTGCCCGGCCTGCGGCTCGGGCGACCCGCACGCGCTGGACGTGGAGCCGGAACTGGGCCCCGATCCGCACTGGGTGTGCCACAAGGCCGGCGTGAAGGTCGCGCCGGTGGGCTCGCTGGGGCCGGCCCTGCGCGGGACGACGTCCTCCTGAGGCGCCGGTGACCCTCTACATCGACCCGCCGACCTGGCCCGGCCACGGGCGCATGTGGTCGCACCTGGTCAGCGATGTGTCGTACGACGAACTCCACCTGTTCGCCGAGGGCCTGGGCATGCCCCGCCGGGCCTTCGACAGCGACCACTACGACGTCCCGTCCCACCGCTACGCGGACGCGGTGGCGGCGGGCGCGGTGCAGGTCAGCAGTCGCGAGGTGGTCCGCCTGCTGCACTCGGCCGGTCTGCGCAGGCGCAAGGGGCGTCACGCCCGGCGGACGTAGAGCCGCAGCCCGGCCTCGGTGTCGTCCTCGTCGTGGGCCGTACGCTCCTCCTCCACGGTCGCGCGGGTGAAGCCCGCCCGGGTGACCACCCGTTGGGACGGCAGGTTGGCCGGTTCGATCGTGGCGATGACCGAGTCGACGTCGTCCCGGGCCAGCGCCCACTCGGTCAGCGCGCGCAGCGCCTCGGTCGCGTAGCCGTGGCCGCGGGCGCTGCCGACCAGGTCGTAGCCGATCTCCACCCGGCGCTCGTCGTCCGGCGCGCCGTGGAAGCCCATGCCGCCCACCGCCCGGCCGTCCTCGGCCCGCACCAGGGCGAAGACGCCGAACTCCGGGCGGTGCACGCCGGCTTCGTACGCCTTCGTCAGATAGGAGCAGGCCTCCCGGGTGCCCTCGTACGGGCCGTCGTCCAGCCAGTCGAAGCCGCCGTCGCCGCCGAGGGCCAGATCGCGGGCGGCGGCCGGGCGGATGCCGGTGAGGGTGACGCGTCCGGCCGGCAGGACGAGGTTGTTGTACCAGGTCCAGTCGGTGACCGGGGCGCGGCCGGGCAGCTCGCCGCGGCCGGTCGCCCACAGCAGCGTCGGCCAGGGCGCGGGGCCGGGCTGGACGTGCGGGAAGAGCCGGGTCAGAACGGATTCGGCGAGTCCGGCGGGCGGTTCGTAGGGCAGGCCGAGGCCCCGGGCGATGTCGTGGGTGTGCAGCAGGGCCTCGGCGACGCCCATCGCGGCGTAGCCCTCGCCGTCGGCGCTGCCGAAGCGGGCGGGGTGGAAGGCGCGGACGCCGGGCGGGGTGGTGCGGACGGCGGCGGCCAGCAGGGCGCCGGTGGCCTCGATCACCTGGAGCAGGCCGGCGTTGTCGGTGCCCTCGGGGAGGGTGATGCGCAGCGGGAGGCGGTCCTGGGCGCGGGCGGCGAGGCGGCTGGCGTACACGGCGAAGTCCTCGGCGATGTGGAAGGCCGTGGTGCGGCAGCTCCAGTCCAGACCGGCCGCGGCGACCGCGTCCCAGTCCCGGTCGAGCGCCGTGCGCAGGACCGCCGCGCAGCTCGCGACGGCCTCCTCCACCTGATCCCCGCTCATCGTCCGCATGCGCGCACAGTACGGCGGTGGTGTCCTCAGGTCGACAGCATTTCCAGCTCGGACGTGAGGTTGTAGCGGGCGGTGGCCTCCCAGTGCTCCCGCCCGTACGGGGTGCGGTACAGCCGGGGCAGGGCGAGGAGCTGACGCAGGACCGCCGAGCGGCCGGCGCGGAAGGCGTCGCCCGGTACGAAGTGGTACTCCTCGCGGACCTCGGCGGTGTAGACGGCGTACGCCGACGGGGGCGCGGCCAGGATCGCGAGGTCGGCGTCGCACAGCACCTGCCCGTCGCGGTCGTCGTCGGCCGGGTCGTGGCTGACGGTGAGCCGGACCAGCCGGGCCACCTCGGCCGTCCTCGCCTCCGGCACGCCGGCCTCCGGGAGGGCGCGCTCGGCCAGCCGCGCGGACCGCTCCTCGTTCTCGGAGCGTTCGGGGAGGTAGACGGCGTCGTGGAACCAGGCGGCGAGGCGGACCGCGTCCGGGTCGGCCGCGTACTCCTCCAGCATGTCGACGTGGTCGAGCACGGCGGTGAGGTGGGCCACCGTGTGGTAGCGGCGCTGCGGCTCCTGCCAGCGGGCGAGCAGGTTGTCGGCGTAGGGGGCGGGGTCGGGGCCGCCGCCGGGGGAGCGGGCTGCTTCCAGGGCGCGGGCGAAACGGAGGCGCAGGGCGTCAAGGTCGGCCATGTCCCCATTCTGTCGGCTGCCGGCCAGGCCCTAGCGTGCTTCCCATGACTGAGACGCAGGAAGTACGCGATCCCGAGCTCCCCGGGCGGTTGCTGGCCACCGAGCGCGACGCCCTCGTACCGCTGCTGCGGTCGCGGCCCGACGCCGACTTCGCGCTGCCGTCGGCCGGGTGTCCCGGCTGGTCGGTGCGGGACGTGCTGGCGCACTGTTCCGCCGTGCTGACGCGGGTGGTGGAGAACCGGCTCGAGGCGGGCGTGTTCTCGCCGGAGTCGAACGAGCGGGACATCGCCGAGCGGGCGGGCTGGACGAACGCGCGGGTCGTGGACGAGCTGGAGCGCGGGATGACGCAGGCCGGACCGGTGATCGCCGGGTCGGACGGTTCGCTGGACGCGATCGCGCTCGGTGAGTGGGTGCACGCCGGGGACGTGCGGGAGGTGCTGGGGGCGCCGGGGGCGTACGCCGGGGCCGGGCTGCCCCACGCGCTGACGCTGCTGGCGCGGCTCACCCGGCAGAAGGAGCACGTGCCGCTCCACGCCGACCTGGACGACCTCGACGAACCGCTGCGGCTCGGCGCGCCGGCCGCCGGCGGTCCGCCCGCCCGGTACATCGGCGACGCGGCCACGCTCGTACGGCTGTACGCGGGACGGCCGCTGAACGGGGCGTCCTACGAGCTGGTGGGGGCCCGGGAGGAGGAGCTGAACATCTTCGGGTGAAGGGCGTCCCCCGGCAGGCGTAGTCTTGGACCGGATTGGACTAGACCTGTAGCGCCGACGAATGGGGTGCCATGAGCAAGCGTGCAGTCCTGGAGGTGATCGCCCTCGACGTCGAGGACGCGGTCGCCGCCCAGGCCGGAGGCGCGGACCGACTGGAGCTGGTCACCGAGATGGCGGCCGACGGGCTCACCCCCGCGCCCGCCACCGTCGCCGCGATCCGCGCCGCCGTCGACATCGACCTGCGCGTGATGCTCCGCCTCGCGGACGGCTTCGCGGCCGGCGACCTGGACCGGCTGATCGGCGTCGCCGACGCGCTGCGGCAGGCCGGCGCCGACCAGTTCGTGCTCGGGTTCCTCGGCACGGACGGCGGCGTGGACCTGGGCGCGGTGGAGCGGGTCGTCGACGCACTCGGCGGCTGCCGCTGGACCTTCCACCGGGCGATCGACCGGGCCGCCGACCGGGACGCCCTGCGCAAGCAGCTCGCCGACCTGCCGGGTCTGGACACCTACCTCACCGCCGGCTCCGCCGCGGGCGTGGACGACGGCCTGCCCACGCTGCTCGCCGAAGCGGCACACGACGGCGAGCCCGGGTACGAGCAGCAGATCATGGTCGGCGGCGGACTGCGCCTCGACCATGTCGCGCGGCTGCGCGCGGGCGGGATCACCGCGTTCCACATCGGCGGCGCGGCCCGCCCCGACGGCTGGCAGGGCCCGGTCTCGGCAACCGCGGTCGCCCAGTGGCGCACGACGCTGGACGGCGAGCCCGCCTAGCCGCACGCGGCGCGGTCCCGCGGTTGCGGTTGCGGTCGCCGGGTGGCGCGCGGCGCGGAAGGCGACGCGAGCCCCGGCTTCGGTAGCTGCGGTCCGCCCAGTGGCGTCCGGCGTTCGACGGCGGGGCTGTCCGGTCGCGCGCGGGGTGCGCTCGGGGCGGTCGCTCGCCCAGTGGCGGATGCCCTGGGGCGGTGACACGGCTGTCGGCGCGCGACCCGGTTCCGGCGACGCCGGTCGCCCGGTGGCGCACGGCGCTGGACGGATGCGCGCGGCCCGGTTTCGGCGGCTGCCGGTCCGCCCAGTGGCGTCCGGCGTTCGACGGCGGGGCTGTCCGGTCGCGCGCGGGGTGCGCTCGGGGCGGTCGCTCGCCCAGTGGTGTTCACGCGCGGCGCGGTCTCGCCGGCCGCGGTCGCCGGGTGGCGTACGGCGCTGGACGGCGGCGCCGTCTCGCGCGCGGGGCCCGGTTTCGCCGGACGGGGGATCGGGGGCGGGCGCCCTCGTCCCCGGTGCCTACTCGGTGAGCTGCGGCGGCAGAGGGGCCGTGTGCGTCACGATCAGGCCCGACACCGCGCGGGTCAGCGCCACGTACAGGCGCCGCAGGCCCGTGCGTTCGTCCGGCTCGCCGTCCACCACGGCCTGCGGCTCGTCGAGGACCACGTAGTCGTACTCCAGGCCCTTGGCGAGCGAGGCGGGGACCAGGGTCAGCCGGGTCTCGCGGGTGGTCTCCTCACCGGGGGCCAGGTACGGGATGCCGGCCGCCGTCAGGGCCTCGGCGAGCGCCGGGACGCGGGCGTCGGCGGCGATCAGGCCGGTCGAGCCCTCGTTGCGCAGCAGCTCGGTGCACGCGGCGACGACGTCGCCCGCCCCCGTGGCCGTACGCACCTCGAAGAACCCGGGGTTCTCCCGGACGGAGGCGACCGGGGTGAGGCCGGGCGCGATGTGCGGCAGCAGCCGGGAGGCGTACGCGATGACGTCCGTCGGCACGCGGAAACCGGCCGTCAGCTCCTCGACGGCACCCTCCGGCTTGCCGAGGTGGGCCAGTGCCTCCGCCCAGCTCCGGGTCGCCCACGGGGTCGTCCCCTGCGCGAGGTCGCCCAGCACGGTTGCGCTGCCGGTGGTGCAGCGGCGACCGACCGCCCGGTACTGCATGGGCGAGAGGTCCTGCGCCTCGTCCAGGACGACATGGCCGAGCGAGTGCGTGCGCTGGATCAGATCGGCCGCCTCGTCGATCAGCACGGCGTCCGCCGGCGACCACGTGGCCGCCTTCACGCTGCGCACCGCCTTGGCCCACAGGATCGTCTTCTGCTCGTCCTCGTCCAGGATCCCGTCCGCGTGCTCGGCGAGGAACTCCGCGTCGGTCAGCAGCCGCAGCACCAGCTTGGCCGGGTCGACGGCCGGCCAGACCGCCTTCACGGCCGCCTTCACCGCGCTGTTGCGGGCGACCGCGTCCTGCACCCGGTCGTCCGGGGCCTCCCCGGCCCGCTCCATCTGCACCAGCACCGCGTGCGCGATACGCTGCGGCAGGGCCTCGCGGGCCGCGCCGTAGCGGATGTCCCGGTCCAGCAACTCCCGGACGATCTCCTCCAGTTCGTACGCCGGTACCCGCCAGCGCCGCGAGCCGCGCACGACCACCACCGGCTCGCCGGGCATGGTCACGTGGGAGTACAGCGCGCGCCGGAGGACCTCGGCCATCCGGGCGTCGCCCTTGACGATCGCGGCGGCGGCGTCGTCCGTGCCGCGCACCTCCGCCTGCGCGACCAGGTTGTCCACGGTCGCCTGCCGCACGCTCAACTCGCCGAGCGCCGGCAGGACCTGCTCGATGTAGTGCAGGAAGGACCGGTTCGGCCCGATGACCAGCGTGCCGGTGCGGGCCAGCCGCTCCCGGTGGGCGTAGAGCAGGTACGCGACCCGGTGCAGGCCGACGGCGGTCTTCCCGGTGCCCGGGCCCCCCTGCACGCACACCGTGCCGCCGAGCCCGCTGCGGACGATCTCGTCCTGCTCGGGCTGGATGGTGGCGACGATGTCCCGCATCGGGCCGACGCGGGGCCGCTCGATCTCCTGCTGGAGCAGCTTGCTGGTGGCGGCGCCCGACGACTCCGCGGGGTCGGAGAGGTGCTCGTCCTCGTAGGCGGTCAGGTCGCCGCCGGTGTACCCGAAGCGGCGGCGCAGCCCGACGTCCAGGGGGTCCTTCCTGGACGCCCGGTAGAACGGCTGGGAGACCGGTGCGCGCCAGTCGATGACCATGGGATCGCCGTCGGCGTCGTGGACGTGCCGCCGCCCGATGTAGAAGCGCTCGCCGCCGGCGCCCTCGGCCCGCTCGGCGCCCGGGGCGTGCAGGTAGTCGAGCCGGCCGAAGAACAGCGGGGTGTCGCTGAGGTCGGCCAGCGCCTTGATGCGGTCGTCGATCTGGCGGGAGAGCACCGCGGCGTTGACCCAGTTGGCGGTGACGTCGCTGATGTCGAGCGCCTCCACGTCCTCGCGCATGGCGCGCAGCGCGGTACGGGACGCGGCGAGGTGGGCGCGCTCCCGGGCGAGGGGGTCGTCGAGCGGGTCGTGGGCGGGCGTGGACAAGGGGGTGCCTCCGGTTGGCCTGCTGCGGGCTACGACGATGCCGCCCGGTTTCCGGCCGGGCGACGGCACTCCGTGGGGGAGGCGGGCAAGAGCGGAGATTTTAGGTGAGAGGGCCGGGTGGCGGCCACTGCATTTCCGCCCCCCGCCGGCCGGGCCCCCTAGGGGACGGGTGGTCCCAGGGCCAGGGACGGCGTCCACCCGGAGATCTACGCGGGGCCGTCCAGGTCTGCACCCGCAGACCGATGCGGCCGAGGGGTCCGGAGTTCCACCATGGAGACATGAGCGCAGCAAGCATCACACCGGCACCCGTCCGCCCCCCGTCCGGCGCCACGGCCGTCGACGGCCCCCACCACCACCCGCTGGGCAACGCCCTGCGCGCCGTGAAGGTGTTCCTGGAGGCTGCCTTCAGCGTCGTCATCCTCGGCGAGTACGGCGAGGAAGCGGGCATACACCACAAGTGACGGCATAGGGTCGCGTCCGTGCGGAAACGGACGTTGACGCCCTCCTGCCCTGCCCTGCTCCTCCTCGCCCTCTCCCTCGCCGCCTTCGTCACCCTGTGCGTCCTGCGCGGCGCGCCCATGGCCGACCTCCTCGTCTACCGGGCCGAGGGCGCGGCGGTGGTCCACGGCACCGACCTGTACGGCTTCACGGTCACCGAGTGGCGCCTCCCGGCGACCTATCCGCCCTTCGCGGCGCTCCTGTTCGTCCCCGCGGTCTGGCTTCCGCTCCCGGTCCTGAAGGCCCTCTTCCTCGCGGGCAACGCGCTGCTGCTCGCCGCCCTGGTCGCCCTCTCCGCCCGCCTGGCCTCCCGGCCCCTGCCCCCGGCCCCGCTCTGCGCGGCCACGGCCCTCGCCCTGTGGCTGGAACCGGTCTTCCAGACGCTCCTGTTCGGGCAGATCAACCTGGCCCTCGCCTGCCTCGTCCTGTGGGACCTGACCCGCCCGCCCGGCGCCCGCGCCAAGGGCGTGGCCCTCGGCATGGCGGCCGGGCTCAAGCTCACCCCGGCCGTGTTCATGGCGTACCTGCTCGTGCGCGGCCGGGTGCGGGAGGCGGCGACGGCGGGGGCGGCCTTCGCGGGGACGGTCGCGCTCGGTGCCGCCCTGCTGCCCTCGGCGAGCGTGGACTTCTGGACCCGGCGGCTGTTCGAGACCGGCCGGGTGGGCAAGGCGTGGATCGTGGACAACCAGTCCCTGCGCGGGCTGGTCGCCCGGGCGCTGGGCGACCCCGCGCCGGGCCTGGCCTGGGCGCTGCCGGCGGCGGTGGTCGCCGTGGTGGGCCTGGGGCTGGCCGCACGGGCCCGCCGGGAGAGCCACGGCATCCTGCTGACCGCCGGCACGGCCCTGCTGGTCTGCCCGATCAGCTGGACCCACCACTGGGTGTGGTGCGTGCCGCTGCTCGCCGTGCTGCTGGCGGAGGGCCGCGCCCGCACGGCCGTACTGGTGGCCCTGGTCTTCACCGCCCGCACGATGTGGCTGGTGCCCCACGAGGGCGCCCGCGATCTGCAACTGCCCTGGTGGCAGCAGCCGTTGGCGGCCGCGTACCCCCTGCTGGCGCTGGGGCTGCTGGTGTCGTACGACAGCGTGGCCGGCCGCTGTGCGCCGGCCCCGGCCGCCAGTCCCCGGTGAAGGGGCCGGCCAACCGGTCCGGCGTCACGCCGCCGACGGGTCCGTGCCGTCCCCGGCGCGGGTGTCCCGGGCGCGGGCGTCCCCTCCCGCACGGCCGTCGCCGTGGCCGTCACCGTCGCGGCGTTCGTCCCGCGCCTCGCGGCACCGCGGAACGCGCCCGCCGCCGCCCGCGCGGCCCTGGCCGGCGATGACGACGACCTCGTCACCGGCGGTCCAGCACCGGCGTTCGGCCTTGGGCGGGTTGACGCGCAGCCCGTAGCCGGGGGCGCGGCCGGCGTCGGCGTGGCTGCGGTACCCGATGGCGCACTCGCCCCGGCCGCGCGCCGCGGCGACGACCGTGGCGAACGACGCCTCCTGGCCGGACAGGACGTAGTCGGCGGCCGGCCGCAGATGGACCTGGGTGCCGCCGGCCGAGAACAGCTCGTCGAACACCGCCGCCAGATGGCGGTTCTGGGAGATCTGCGCCATCAGCAGCCCGACCAGCTTGCCGCTGATGATCACGTCGGCTCCGGGGCCGAGCGGTGCGAGGGGCCGGTTGCCGTCGTCGGCGAGTTCGGTGACCACCGGCAGCTCCCGGCCGATCCGCTGTTCGAGGTGGCGCAGCACGAGCAGGGTGACGAGCGTGCGGTTGTCCGGCTCCTCCGGGGGCTCCCCGGGCCGCGGGTCCCGGCCGAGCACGATGACGCTGTCGTAGGAGGCGATGTCCAGGCCGTACAGCGTCTCCGGCCGGGTGGTGTCGCCCGCGCGGTGCACACACCTCCAGTGGGCCTCGCCGGTGCCGCACGCCGTCCGCACGCTCGCCCCGTCCTCCTCCGTCACCACGTCGGCGACGGAACCGGGCGGTGCGTTGCGGCCCCACTCCCGCAGGATGAGCGGCGCCCGGCGGTTCCAGCCCAGCACCAGCAGCCGCTCCGGCCGGGTCTCCCGCGGCCGGGGGGCGGCCATCAGCCACTCCTCGACCCACCGTGTGCAGTCGGCGAGTTCGGCGGTGTCGTCGTCGGCGGCGATGACGATGATCCGGTCGTCCGGCCCGATCACCGTCCCCGCCGGGGGGTTCAGCCAGGGCCCGTCGGCCCGGACCAGCCCGACCGGGCACGCGTTGCCGTAGGAGAGCAGCACGTCACCGAAGTCGCGGCCGGCCAGCGACGGGTGTGAGGCCGGGTAGAACTCGTCCCCGGCGAAGTCGAGGAGTTCGCGGTGGACGAGGGACAGCCCCGGGCGGCGCGCGGCCTGGGCGATGAGCCGCGCGGTGACCGTGTCGCTCTCCACGACGATGCCGTGCTCTCCCGCGGCCAGGCGCGCCGCGAGCAGGTAGGCGCTGTCCCGGACCGCGGCCACGACGGGCGCGGTGGCGTCGTCCCCGGACACCGCCGCCCGCAGGGCCAGCAGGGTCTTGACCACGTCCGCGTCGCCGCGCGGGTCGTCGGGCGGCAGCACGAGCACCGAGTCGGCCGTGGCCGGACTGGTCAGCGCCAGCACGGCCGGATCGGTCGGCGGACCGCTGCGGCAGACCAGCCGGGTCCGGCCGGTGGGCCCCACCTTGCTGTACAGGGCCTCCTCCATGGCCGTCTTGTCCCGGTCGGCCAGGACGGCCACGGCCGAGCGCCGCTGGTTGGCGCCCGCCGCGACCAGTTCGCCCACCACCGTGAACACCTGCTCCGACCAGCCCAGCACCACCACGTGGCCGTGCTCGACCAGCGTGGAGCGGCCGCGCCGCAGGGCGATGAGCCGCTCGGTCAGCCCGGTGGTGATGAGGCCGACGAGGGTCGAGACGTACACCAGGGCGACGAGGGCCAGCAGCACCGACAGCAGCACCCGCACCGGGGTGCCGGTGGCGCCGCCCAGCCGCAGCGTCTCCCCGGTCAGGCGCCAGACCTGCGCCAGTTTCCCGGAGAGGCCGGCCGGGGGGTGCGGAGCCGTCCACACCAGCACCGCGCTCGCGGGGACGACGAGGGCCAGGCAGACCGCCACCAGCCAGCCGACCAGGGCCGAGGTGCCGCGCGCCAGGGTCGTGTCGAACCAGTACCGCGCTCGCGCACCCGCCCCGGGACGCCGCTGTTCCACCTTGTTCCCCCTCCGCACACGGGCCTGTAGGGGGCAGTGTCCTGACCCGGTGCCCCGCGGCGCGCGGCGCGGAGCGCGATTCATCCCTTCGCCGTAATCGGGTGCGGCCGGACCACCCCGGCGTGCCCCCGCGCACCCCTGCCGCACCGGTTTGAACGGCGGTCTTCGCCCGTCCGTGCCCATTCGCCGCGACCCGGGGCGCGGCGGCCCGGCGGGCCAGTAGAAGTTCGCCATGACCGAAGACCACCAGGCGGGCGCCGGCAACGGCGGCCTGACCAGGCGTACGCTCACGGCCGCCGCCGGCACGACCACCGCGGCCACCCTCCTCGGCGCGGGCAGCGCGGCGGCCCTGCCCGCCGCGGCGCCCCCTCGCGCCCCCGCCCCCGCCCCGGCGGCCCCCTCCGGCGGGCGCGGCCCGGACTTCGACCGCTGCCTCGCCGCCGCACGGGCCCTGCTTGTCGTGGACTCCGGCGACCGGCCCCTCGTCCCCGGCTACCAGCGCGTGCTCAAGGACGGCCTCCCGCGACGGCGGGCGGGCGGGCCGAGGAGCGTCCTGGTCATCGGAGCGGGCCCGGCCGGCCTCGTCACGGCCTGGCTGCTGAAGCGGGCCGGGCACCGCGTGACCGTCCTGGAGGCCAACGGCAACCGGGCGGGCGGACGCATCAAGACCTTCCGCCGCGGCGGCCACGAGAAGGCGGCGCAGCCCTTCGCCGACCCTCACCAGTACGCCGAGGCCGGCGCGATGCGGCTGCCCGGCAGCCACCCGCTGGTGATGGACCTCATCGGCCAACTGGGCCTGAAGAAGCGGCCGTTCTACTACGTCGACGTCGACGCGGACGGACGCCCCGCCTCCCACACCTGGATCCACGTCAACGGCATCCGGGTGCGGCGCGCCGACTACGTCCGCGCACCCCGGCGCGTCAACCGCTCCTTCGGCGTCCCGCGCGCCCACTGGGACACACCGGCCGCGGCCATCCTGCGCTCGGTCCTCGACCCGGTGCGCGACGAGTTCAGCACCGTCGGCCCGGACGGCAAGCGCGTCGACAAGCCGCTGCCCGAACGGGTGCGGGGCTGGGCCAGGGTGATCCAGCGCTTCGGCGACTGGTCGATGTTCCGCTTCCTGACCGAGCACGCGGGCCTGGACGAGCGGACGGTCGACCTCGTCGGCACCGTCGAGAACCTCACCTCACGGCTGCCCCTGTCCTTCGTCCACAGCTTCATCGGCTCCTCCCTGATCAGCCCGGACACCGCGTTCTGGGAGCTGGAGGGCGGCACGGCCGTCCTGCCGGACGCCCTGCTGGCCAAGGTCCGCGACACCGTGCGGTTCGACCGGCGGGTCACCCGGATCGAGTACTACGACCCCGCCCGCGCCGCCGGCGACACGCGGCACGTCCACGCGGGGGGACCCCACGTGTGGGTGGACACCGTCTCCGAGGGGCGCGGGGGCCGGGTCGTGCGGGAGCAGTTCACCGCGGACGCGGCCGTGGTGACCGTGCCCTTCTCCGGCCTGCGGCACGTGCGGATCAGCCCGCTGATGTCGTACACCAAGCGCCGCGCGGTCACCGAACTGCACTACGACTGCGCGACCAAGGTGCTGCTGGAGTTCAGCCGCCGCTGGTGGGAGTTCGACGAGGCCGACTGGAAGCGGGAGCTGAACCGCGTCGACCCCGGCCTCTACGACGCCTACCGCACCGGGCGGACTCCCGGCGACGGCCGCCTGCTCGGCGCGCACCCGTCCGTCCCGCGCGGACACATCACCCCCGGCCAGCGCGTGCACTACGCCGCCAACCGCGCCGCCGGCCGGGACCAGCCGGAGGCGGCCCACGTCATCGGCGGCGGCTCGGTGTCGGACAACGCCAACCGCTTCATGTACCACCCGTCCCACCCGGTCCCCGGCAGCGAGGGCGGGGTCGTCCTGGCCTCCTACAGCTGGGCCGACGACGCCCTGCGCTGGGACTCCCTCGACGACGACGCCCGCTATCCGCACGCCCTGTGCGGCCTCCAGGAGGTCTACGGCCAGCGGATCGAGGTCTTCTACACCGGCGCGGGCCGCACCCAGAGCTGGCTGCGCGACCCCTACGCCTACGGTGAGGCGTCCGTGCTGCTGCCCGGCCAGCACACCGAACTGCTGCCGTCCATCCCGGAGCCCGAGGGCCCCCTGCACTTCGCGGGCGACCACACCTCCGTCAAACCGGCGTGGATCGAGGGGGCCCTGGAGTCCGCCGTGCGCGCCGCCCTGGAGGTGCACTCGGCCTGACGGATCAGCTCTCGGCCAGGATCTCGTCCGCGTCGACGATCCGGTAGGCGTACCCCTGCTCGGCCAGGAAGCGCTGCCGGTGGGCGGCGAAGTCCTGGTCGATGGTGTCGCGGGCGACGACCGAGTAGAAGTGGGCCTGGTGGCCGTCGGCCTTGGGGCGCAGCACCCGGCCGAGCCGCTGGGCCTCCTCCTGCCGGGAGCCGAAGGTGCCGGACACCTGGATGGCGACCGTGGCCTCGGGCAGGTCGATGGAGAAGTTGGCGACCTTCGACACCACCAGCACGCTGATCTCGCCCTCGCGGAACGCGTCGAAGAGCTTCTCGCGCTGCGCGTTGGAGGTCTCGCCCTTGATCACCGGGGCGTTCAGGTGCTCGCCCAGCTCGTCCAGCTGGTCGATGTACTGCCCGATGACGAGGATCTGCTGCCCGGCGAACCGGCGGACGATCGCCTCGGTGACCTTCCGCTTGGTCGCCGTCGTGGCGCAGAAGCGGTACTTCTCCTCCGTCTCGGCCGTCGCGTACGCCAGCCGCTCGGATTCGGTCAGGTTGACCCGGACCTCGACGCAGTCGGCGGGCGCGATGTAGCCCTGCGCCTCGATCTCCTTCCAGGGCGCGTCGAACCGCTTGGGCCCGATGAGGGAGAACACGTCCGACTCGCGGCCGTCCTCGCGCACGAGGGTGGCCGTGAGCCCGAGCCGCCGCCGCGCCTGGAGATCGGCGGTGAACTTGAAGACGGGTGCGGGCAGCAGGTGCACCTCGTCGTAGACGACCAGGCCCCAGTCCCGGGAGTCGAACAGCTCCAGGTGGGGGTAGACGCCCTTCCGCTTGGTCGTCAGCACCTGGTAGGTCGCGATGGTGACGGGCCGGATCTCCTTCCGCGTCCCGCTGTACTCGCCGATCTCGTCCTCGGTCAGGGAGGTCCGCTTCACCAGCTCGTGCTTCCACTGCCGGGCGGAGACGGTGTTGGTGACGAGGATCAGCGTGGTCGACTTCGCCTGGGCCATGGACCCGGCTCCGACCAGCGTCTTCCCGGCGCCGCAGGGCAGCACGACGACTCCGCTGCCGCCGTGCCAGAAGTTCTCCACGGCCTGCTTCTGGTACGGGCGCAGCGTCCAGCCGTCCTCCAGCAGCTCGATCGGGTGCGCCTCGCCGTCGACGTATCCGGCGAGGTCCTCGGCCGGCCAGCCCAGCTTCAGCAGCGTCTGCTTGATCTGCCCGCGCTCGGAGGGGTGCACGGCCACGGTGTCCGGGTCGAGCCGGGCGCCGACCAGCGGGGCGATCCGCTTGGACTTCAGCACCTCCTCCAGCACCGGCCGGTCGGTGGTGGTGAGGACCAGCCCGTGCGCGGGGTGCTTGGTCAGGGTGAGGCGCCCGTAGCGGTCCATCGTCTCGGCGATGTCCACGAGCAGGGCGTGCGGCACGGGGTAGCGGCTGTACTGCACCAGGGCGTCCACGACCTGCTCCGCGTCGTGTCCGGCGGCGCGCGCGTTCCACAGCCCGAGCGGGGTGACCCGGTAGGTGTGGATGTGTTCGGGTGCCCGCTCCAGCTCGGCGAAGGGCGCGATGGCACGCCGGCAGTCGTCGGCCCGCTCGTGGTCGACTTCCAGGAGCAGGGTCTTGTCGGACTGGACGATCAGCGGACCATTCACGCGCGGCACCCTTTCCATGACGGCCAAACGTCCAGTGTGCCTCATGCGGCCTCAGGGCTCCACGGCCGCAAGATCGGCGGCGCCGCCGGACACCGGGCGCAACCCCCGCGCCCCGGCGGGAGTCCTGACACACGACGAGGTGGCGCGGGCGCGCGGCCGGGTGAGGAGTTCGGGGATGTCGGCACGCAGATGGGCCGTCGGCAGCGGAGCCGTGGTGGTCCTCGTGGCCACCGGCACCTGGGCGATGCGGCCGGGAACCGCCGACACCCGGCTGTGGGAGGAGATACGGCCGGTCGTCGAGGCCCGGCTCGCGGCGGACAGCCACGGCACCGGCTACGGCGAGGACGTGCCCGCGCTGCACGCGCGCTGGTTCTGCCGGGCCGAGGCGCTCGACGTGGCGGAGCGCGGCGGTGAGGTGCGCGCGAGCGTCGACACGCTGTGCCTGGAGTACGGGGTGCGCGGCGGCGGCCTGGTGGAGTGCGGCGGCGGGAAGGGCCCGCAGGTGGTGCGGCTGGAGCGGGACGCGGACGGCGGGTACCGGGTCCTCTCGCGCGAGGCGCCGCCGGACGGCGCCGGGAACGAGGACTGGACCGGGACCCACTTCGGCCTCCTGGCCCGTTCCGCCGTGGACGACACCATCCCGTCCGACGTCCTGGAGAGCGCCGCCCGCGCCCACTTCGGCCTCCCGGCGGACACACCGGTCGGGGACTGCGAGCACCCTCTCAGTCGTCCGCCAGCTCCGCGACCCCGGTGATCCGGTGCAGGGGGAACGTCCGCACCTCGTCCGCCGTGTGGTCGTACGCCGTCACGAAGCCGCCCTCGACCCGGATCGGGGCGATGACCCGCTGGCTGGCGGCGCCCTCGGCGTTGACGTAGCCGATCCACACCGAGTCGCCGGTCAGGACGGCGGCCTGCACGGTGGCCAGGGTCTCGGCGGCGGAGGTGCGGGGCAGCTCGCCACCCGCCAGGGGCTCGCCGACGGGCTTGCGCGGTGTGGTGGCGGCCAGGTCACCGGCCCGGATCGCGCGGATCGCCGCCGAGAGCAGCGTGGCGTCGGGCGGCGGCGGCCCGTCCGGCACCGGCTCGGGCGCGGTGCGCGGCGGGCTGCGGTGGGCGTGCGCCCGGGTGATCAGGACATCGCCCTCCGCGGACTCTGCGGCGGGCGCGTACCCCATCGCGCGCAGCCCCTCCAGCAGCGTTGCCGGGTCGGCCGGGGCGGCCAGCACGGTCGGCGCCAGGCGGCGCAGGCTCAGGGCCGCGGCGCGTTTGTCGGCGAGGATCTCGTTCAGCAGGGCGTCGTCGTCGCAGCGGACGTACGCCGAGGCCGCGCCGACCCGCAGGTGGCCGTGCCGGCGGGCCACGTCGTCGATCAGGTAGGCGAGCGGCTGCGGGACCGGGGTGCGGGAGTGCTGGGCGAGGAAGGCGTGCAGGTCGGCGGCGGTCCGGCCGGCGTCCAGGGCACGGCGGACGGACGCCGGCGTGAACCGGTACACGGTCGCGCCGCCCTTGGACTCCACGTTCGCGAGCACCCCCAGCATGTCCGCGAGCGGGCGCCGCAGCGGACCGGGCGCCACCGCCGTCAGGTCGGCCTGGAGCAGCACGTGGTCCAGCGGCTCGGGCAGCAGCGGGGCGAGCAGCCGGGCAGCGGCGTCGGCCGCGGCGCCCTGCTCGGCGGGGGAGAGGGGCGCGGGCCGCTCGGGGGCCCGGTGGTGGTGCACCGGGAGCTTGTCACCGGGGCCGGCGGGCTCGGCGGGGCCGGCGTCCGGGGCGGCGGGGCCGGCCGGTGCCCCCAGCAGCGCGCGTCCCTGGGACGACAGCGCGCCCCGGCCCGTCACCCCCAGCAGTTCCGCCTCCGACAGGGTCCAGCGGGCCAGCCGGGAGCGCAGGTCGTCGTCGCGGGCACCGTCGCGCCGGGCCCCCCGCAGGGGCCGCTCCCAGCGCAGCCGGGCCAGCACCGACTCCGCGTCCGGCGCCGCGCCCCGCGGCAGCGCGGCCAGCAGGGACAGCACCCGGTGCCGTACCTCGGGCGCGGCGGAGCGGTCGAGGCCCGGACCGAGCGCCGACAGCGTCCGGTCCTTGGCGTCCCGGCCGCCGACCAGCCCCGGCGTACGGGTGGCCGTCAGCCAGGTCCGGGCGAGCCGGGCCCAGCGCTCGGCCGGGGGCAGCTCCCGCCACTCGTCGTAGGCCGGGGTGGCCGCGTACCGTTCGTCGGCCTCGCCGTCGGAGGCGATCAGGCCGGCCGCGTAGGCCAGCTCGGCCCAGAACGCGGCGACCGGCTCGGACACGTCCAGCGCCACGGCGGTCCGCTTCAGGTCACGGACGCTCAGCCCGCCCGCCCGCAGCACCGCGGGGCCGCCCTCGTCCCAGTCCTTCAGCAGCTCCTCCACCGTGGCCAGCGCGGTGTACGCCTGCCCGGCCGCCGTCGCGTCAACCACCTGCGGGCTGTGGGTCGCGGCCGGCGCCACGGCGGGCGGCAGCGGTTCGGGCGCGCGGTGGGCGCGGCCCTCGCGCAGGTGCAGGGCGACCTCGCGGGGCAGCACGACCGTGCCGGGCGCCGTCGGCAGCAGCAGACCGCGGTCCAGCAGCCAGCGCAGGTGCGCCGCCGGGTCGGCGGTGACCTGCCCGTACGGCGGCCCCCACACCAGCCGGGACAGCACCTCGCGGGCCGCCTCCGGGGCCCCGGCGAGCAGCTTCGCCATCTTCTTGCGGTGGGTGAACAGCCCGGTCAGCGCGGCCACGGCGGACACCGAGTCATGGGTCGACGGCAGCCCGGCCGTGGTCACGATCTCCTGGATCCGCCCCGGCGACATGCCCGAGGTCGCCTCCTGCACGGTCGGGCCCAGCCCGGTCGGGGACGGGTGCTGCGCGGACGGCGCGAGCAGCTCACGGGCGGTCCGCACCAGCCGCAGCCGGTCGTCGCCGCCCCACACCAGCGCCTGCTCGCGCAGGGTGGCGACGGCCCGGGGCAGCGCGCGGGCGACCGTCTCGTCGCCGGCGTCCCCGGCCATCAGACCGAGCAGCGTGTCGTACGACGCCGGGTCCGGGGCCACGGCCAGCGCCTCCGCCGTCTGCAGCGCGAACCGGTCCAGCCGCTCCAGGGCGCGCAGCACCGAGGCACGGGTGCCGGCGCGGGTGGCGAGCTGGGTGAGGTCGGTGGGGACGGGGGTGACGAGGTCGGGGCGGCTGCGCAGCAGCGCGGCCAGGGAGGCGTCGTCCCGCGCGCGGAGCGCCTCCGCGAGGGACCGAGGGGCTGAGTGGGCCTCGGGGCTCATCCGGCCAACGGTAGCGGACTTCCATATGCCTGCGGCATCCGCGAGAAGCGGTACGGTCCTCACGGAGTATCAGTCGGCGTCACCCCGGAGGGGTCGCGTGGGGATCGAGAGCGACCAGGTCGTCTACGAGTATCTGAGCCGCGTCGGAGACATCGCCCAGCAGCGCCAGCTGCCGTCGGCGACGCGGATGCGGCTCGTGTCGGAGCTGCGCAACGAGATCGACCGGCACCGGGCGCAGTCGACGGTGGACTCGCCCGCCGCGGTCCGCCGCATCCTGGACCGCATGGGCAGCCCGGACGAGGTGGTCGCGGCGGCGGGCGGCACCGGCGGCCTACCGCAGCCCCCGCCCACCGCCGTACCGGAGCAGCCCTCCTCGCGGGGGCGGGCGCCGGAGCCGGCCGGGCGGGAGCGGCCGAAGGGGCTGCGCCGGGTGGTGCCGCGCCCGCGCCCCGCCGAGCCGGAGCCGCCGGCCGCGCGGGACGCACCGGCCCCGCCGCACCTCGCCCCCGCGCACGAACTGGGGGACGCCGCGGCGCCGCCCGACTGGTGGCGCGTCGGCACCGCCGGGCCCGCGGGGGACACCGACCCGGTGCCGGGGTTCGTCGGCGGCGTGGAGATCCCGGAAATGCTCAGGAAGCCCCCGCGGGCGGCTGCCGCCGAGAAGGCCGAGCCGGCGCCGGAGCCCGCCGTGGCCGAGCCGGAGGCGGCGCCCGCCAAGCGCCGCCGCCTCCTCCTGCCCCTCCCGTCCGCCGGCTGGTCCAACCCCCTGCTGCTGCTGGCCGCCGCCGCGCTCGTCGCCGGCGCCGTGCTCGGCAACTGGTTCGCGCTGCTCCTCGGCTGGGCCATCGCCTACGGCTCCCGGCGGCTGACCCCCGCCGAGACCAAGTGGGCGGTGATGGTCCTGCCGGGCACGTCGGTCGCGGCGGGGCTGGTGTGGCTGTGGGGCCGCAACGAGGGCCGCTGGGGCGACCCGATCGCCCAGGGCCACATGAACGACGCGGTGAGCGCCACCTGGCCGTGGGTGGTCAGGGGAGCGGCGCTCGCGTCGGCGGCCTACCTGGTCTGGCGCTCCCAGCGGAAGGGGTAGTCCCGGCACTCTTCGGCAAGCGGCGGCTGACCCACCCAAGGGGCGCGGGGAACTGCGCGGGCGACCACGACGCACCCGCACCCGGCGGACATCCCCGGGCTCCCACGACGCGACCCCACCGGCCCCACGCACCCGCACCCAACTGACAACCCTCACCCCCCGAACCCCACCCGGCCGAACCGCCGGAGGCACCCGGCACAATGGCCCCCATGGCCTCCTCGCTGACCGTCGGTTTCGACCTCGACATGACCCTCATCGACTCCCGCCCGGGCATCCGTGCCTGCTACCTGGCCCTGGCGGAGCGGACGGGGACGTTCATCGACGCCGACCTGGCGGTGACCCGGCTGGGCCCGCCGCTCGCGGAGGAGCTGATCCACTGGTTCCCGGCCGACGAGGTGCCGGCGGTGGCCGACCTGTACCGGGAGATGTACCCCTCCATCGCCATCGCCGCGACGCCCGCGATGGACGGCGCCCGGGAGGCGATCGAGGCGGTGCGGGCGGCCGGCGGGCGGACGATGGTGGTGACGGCGAAGTACGAGCCGAACGCCAAGCTGCACCTGGCCCACCTCGGCATCGAGCCAGACGTGGTCGTCGGCGACCTGTGGGCCGAGCAGAAGGCGGCGGCGCTGCGCGAGTACGACGCGGGCGTGTACGTCGGCGACCACGTCGGGGACGTCCGCGGCGCCCGTGCGGCGGGCGCGTTCTCGGTCGCCGTGGCGACCGGCCCGTGCCCGGCCGGTGAACTGCGCGCGGCCGGCGCGGACGTCGTCCTGCCGGACCTGTCCGCGTTCCCCGCGTGGCTCGGCGGCTACCGCGAGGCGCCCGGGGCCGCGCCCCTCGCCTGACGCCGCCCGGCGGCGACGGAGCGCAGGACACCCGCGCCGGCCACGAGGAATCCGACGGCCATGAGCATGCTCAATCCGAACATGTAGGCCGGAAAAGGCTTCGCTCCGAGGAACAGCGGGGCCACCGTGACGAGGGTGGCCACGGCCCCGAGGAAGAAGACGACGGCACCGGCGCGGATCAGCCGGTCGCCGGGCGCGGGGGAATTCGGTTGGGTTTTGTCACGCACGGGACCAGGGTAGTTCCCTGCGCGAGAGAACAACCGGGGGACGTCTTGTCACCCGCCCCAAGACCATTAGCCTTGGTACCGGCGGGTCGTGGTCGACCCGCTCTAGTGCTATCAAGAGCCGTTTCCAAGCAGTTTTCCCGACGAGATACGAGGACGAGGACAGACGTGCCTACCGGCAAGGTCAAGTGGTTCAACAGCGAGAAGGGCTTCGGCTTCCTCTCCCGCGACGACGGCGGTGACGTCTTCGTCCATTCCTCGGTTCTCCCCGCCGGAGTCGATGCGCTCAAGCCGGGACAGCGCGTGGAGTTCGGTGTCGTCGCCGGTCAGCGCGGTGACCAGGCGCTGTCGGTGATCGTGCTCGACCCGACGCCGTCCGTCGCCGCCGCCCAGCGCAAGAAGCCGGACGAGCTGGCGTCGATCGTGCAGGATTTGACGACCCTTCTCGAGAACATCACGCCGATGCTGGAGAAGGGCCGTTACCCCGAGAAGACCTCCGGCAAGAAGATCGCCGGTCTGCTCCGCGCGGTCGCCGATCAGCTCGACGTCTGAGCGGTATCCGGAGGTCCGGCCCGCATTACGGGAAAGCGAGCGCGTCGGGGCCGAGGGGCGGCACCAGTCCCTCGGCCGCCGCGCGCGTGAGAAGGCCCCGGACGGCCGCGTAACCGTCCTCGCCGAGGCCGGCCGTGAACTCGTTGACGTACAGCCCGATGTGCTGGTCGGCGACGGCCGGGTCCATCTCCTGGGCGTGCTCCATGACGTACGGCCGGGAGGCCTCCGGGTCGTCCCAGGCGGCGCGTACGGAGGCCCGGACGGCGTCGGCGAGCCGGCCGAGCCGCTCGGCGCCCAGGGACCGCTTGGCGATGATCGCGCCCAGCGGGATCGGCAGCCCGGTGGTGCGCTCCCAGTGCTCGCCCATGTCGGCGAGCTTGTGCAGCCCGTAGTTCTGGTAGGTGAAGCGGGCCTCGTGGATGACCAGGCCCGCGTCCACCTTGCCGTCCCGGACGGCCGGCATGATCTCGTGGAACGGCATGACCACGATCTCGCCGACCCCGCCCGGCAGAGTGTCGGCGGCCCACAGCCGGAACAGCAGGTACGCGGTCGACTTCTCGCTCGGCACCGCGACCGTACGGCCCGTGAGGTCGGCATCCGCCTCCCGGGTGAGCACCAGCGGTCCGCAGCCCCGGCCCAGCGCACCGCCGCACGGCAGCAGCGCGTACTCGCCGAGGACGTACGGCAGGACGGCGTACGACACCTTCAGCACGTCGAACTCGCCGCGCTCGGCCATGCCGTTGGTGATGTCGATGTCGGCGAAGGTCACGTCCAGCGCGGGGGCGCCGGGGACGCGGCCGTGGGCGAGGGCGTCGAAGACGAAGGTGTCGTTCGGGCAGGGGGAGTACGCGATCTGCAGCGGTTCAGCGGTCATGTGCGTTCCAACTCTCCAATGCGGGCGCGAGCTTCCCGAAGCCCCCGGTGAGGGCGGCGAGGGCGTCACCGATGCGCCAGGCGGCGCGGTCGCGGGGCCCCACCGGGTTCGAGACCGCGCGGATCTCCAGCACGGGCACCCCGTGCGCGGCGGCGGCCTCCGCCACCCCGAACCCCTCCATGCCCTCGGCGAGCGCGCCGGGGTGCCGGTCGCGCAGGGCGGCGGCGCGGGCGGCGGTGCCGGTCACCGTGGAGACGGTCAGGATCGTGCCGGTCCGGGCACCGGTGGCCTCGGACACGACTCGTACGAGTGATTCCGGCGGCCGGTGGGTGACGGTCCCGAATCCGAGTTCGGTGACCGGCAGGAATCCGTCGGCGGTCTCGGCGCCGAGGTCGGCGACGGTGATCGCGTCCGCGACGACGAGCGAGCCGAGGGGCGCCCGGGGGGCGAAGCCGCCGCCGATGCCGGCCGAGACGACCAGGCCGTAGGGGCGGCCGGCCAGCGCGGCGGCGGTGAGGGCGCCGGCGGTCGTGGCGGCGGCGAGCGCCGGGCCGACGCCGGCGGCGAGCAGGTCCCAGCCCGCGGCCGTACGGACCAGGGACGCGCCCGGCAGCCGTACCTCCCCGGCCGGTCCGGGCAGCGCCCCGGCCACCGCGTCCCGCTCGACGGGGACCGCGGCGGCGACGAGCACCGGGACCGGAAGAGACGTCGTGATCAGGCCTTCTTCAGCTTGAAGGACCACATGCCCTTGTTCGTGTTCTCGCCCATCCGGATCGACAGGGTGTTGGTGTTGCCCTGGGTGCCGTACTGGACGTTGAAGAACGCGCTGCTCGGGATCGTGCGGTACGTCTCCTTGCTGGAGTCGCTGAACTGGCGGCCGTTGACCAGCACGATCCAGCCCGCGTCCGCGATCTTCGGGTCGACGCCGATGCGGACGGTCTGGTCCTGGCCGACCTTGATCGACTTGACGTCGTCGGCGTTCTTGACGCACTCCTTCAGCGACTTCTCGTCCAGCGCCTTGCCGTCGTTGTAGCAGACGGCCTCGGAGTTGACCGAGTCCCCGCCGACGGTGATCGTCGCGACGGGGCTCGGCTTGTCACAGGCCGACAGGACGAGCAGTCCGGCGGAAACGGCGCCGGCGACGGCGACGACGCGGCGGCGTCGCGCAACGCGGGGTACATCAGCGGCTTCGCCGCGGGGCAGCGTGGTCATGGCCGAAGGCTATCGGGCGCCCCGAGCCGTCCCCCCACGTGGGGTACGGCGTGCCCGGTTCGTTACGCCACGCGTGCCCGCGCCCGCCACGGCGTCACGCCACCCGGGTCCGGGCCCGGCCGCCCTGCCGGGCCGAGGCGAGCAGCCCCCTGAGCGTGCTCAGCCAGCCGACGGCCACGAACGCGGCGCCGACCAGCAGCCCGACCGCGCCGTTGAGCGGCATCACGATGCCGACCGCGCCGCCGAACACCCACGCCATCTGAAGCAGCGTCTCGGAGCGGGCGAACGCCGAGGTGCGCACCAGCTCGGGCACGTCCCGCTGGATCAGCGCGTCCAGCGCCAGCTTGGCCAGCGCCTGCGCGAACCCGGCGACCGCGGCCAGGCAGGCCACCAGGAGCGCCCCGAAGAGGATCGCCGCGACGACCGCCGTGCCGAGCACCACCGCCACCACCGTCACGATGATGATCTCCGGCGCCCGGGAACGGAACCAGGCGCCCACGGCCGTGCCGAGGGCGTTGCCCGCCCCGGCCGCGACGCCCACTATCCCCAGCGACACCGCCGCGCTCTCCCCGGTCAGCGGGTGCTCGCGCAGCAGCAAGGCGAGGAAGAAGATCAGGAAGCCGGACAGGCAGCGCAGGGCGGCGTTGGCGCCGAGCGCGTGCGTGACGGCCGGCCCGACCGTCCGCAGCCCCGGCCGCCTGGCCTGCCCCCGGTGCGGCCCGTGCAGGTGCTGCTCGTCGGCCGCGAGCAGCGCCACGTCCTCGCCCTTGGCCGAGTCCACCTTGGGCGGCAGGGAGAACGACAGCAACGTACCGGCGACGAAGATCACGAAGGCGCCGTAGAGCGGCCACGGATCGCCGAGGGCGTGCAGCCCCGCCGCGACCGGCGCGGCGGCGCCGGTGGCCAGCAGCCCGGCGAGGGTCACCCGGGAGTTGGCCTTCACGAGCGAGAACCGCGGCGGCAGCAGCCGCGGCACGACGGCACTGCGGACCACCCCGTACGCCTTGGACGCCACCAGCACGCCCAGCGCGGCCGGGTACAGCTCCAGGCTGCCGCTCGCCACCGCCCCCGAGATGATCAGCGAGAGCAGCGCCCGCGCCAGCATCGCCCCGGCCATCGCGGCCCGCCGCCCGTGCGGCAGCCGGTCCAGGAGGGGGCCGATCACCGGCGCGAGGACCGTGAAGGGCGCCATGGTGATCGCGAGGTAGAGGGCGACCCGGCCGCGCGCCTCGTCGGTCGGCACCGAGAAGAAGACCGTGGACGCGAGGGCCACGGTGACCATGACGTCCCCCGCGCCGTTCACCGCGTGCAACTCGATCAGCTTGCCCAGACCCGACTCGCCCGCGCCGTGCGCGTGCGTGGCCCTGCGGATGCCGCGGGCCGTACCGGTCACGGGAAACTGCAGGGCACGGCCGACCGAGCGGACGGCGCCACCCACCCGGCCCGAACCGCCGCCCCGACCATTCGCCCTGTCCGCGGCTGCCACGACGTTCATAGTGCCCCGAGATACCGCCGGATAGTGCGGATCGGACGGGTGTGGCGGCTCACGACCCCGGTCGGCGCAGGCAGAGGGGCGGGTGGGAATATGCACGAATCCCGTCCGGTGTAGCGTGCCTATCTCAGCCATAACGCAGAATGGATGGCAGAGGTGCGCCCAGGCGCGCGGATGCAGACGTCGATGCGGTCCCCAGGTCCGCTCCGTCGGCGAAACCGCCGGAGGCAGCCGCACTCGACGAGACGGCGTAGGAGAGAAGCGATACCTGTGAGCGCAGCGACCACGCGAAGCCGCACCCCCGACCGCCTGTGCGCCGAGGCCGTCGACCTCGCCCGCGCCGCCGCCGAGGAGGCCGCCGCGCCCGGCGTGGTCGGCGAGCACGCCGGCCTGGTGTCGGAGGGCGACCGCGTCGTCACGCACTTCTTCGCGTGCGAGGAGCTGGGCTACCGCGGCTGGCGCTGGGCGGTGACGGTGGCCCGCGCCTCCCGCGCCAAGATCGTCACGCTCGACGAGGTCGTCCTGCTGCCCGGCCCCGACGCCCTCCTCGCCCCCGAGTGGGTCCCGTGGAGCGAGCGCCTGCGCCCCGGCGACCTCGGCCCCGGCGACCTGCTCCCCACCGACCAGGACGACCTGCGCCTGGAGCCCGGTTACACGGGCGAGGAGGAGCCGCCGCCGAACTCGGCGGTGTCCGAGGAGATGCGGGAACTGGCGGAGGCGGAGGACGCCGACGTCACGCCGGGCACGCCCGCGGTCCAGCCGACGACCCCTTCGCGCGGCACCATCGCGTCCTTGGCCGAGGAACTGGGCCTGCGCCGCGCGCGCGTCCTGTCCCGCTACGGCCTGCACACCGCCGCGGACCGCTGGGAGGAGGCCTTCGGCCCGAAGACGCCGATGGCCCAGGCGGCCCCCGCCACCTGCGTGAGCTGCGGCTTCCTCGCTCCCATCGGCGGCTCCCTCGGCCAGGCCTTCGGCGTCTGCGCCAACGAGTTCTCCCCGGCCGACGGCCGCGTGGTCTCCCTCGCCTACGGCTGCGGCGGCCACTCGGAGGCGGCGGTCATGCCCAAGCCCCCGCAGCCGGCCCCGCCGGTCGTCGACGAGACCCGGGTCGACGCCTTCCCGCTCCGCCCGGCCCGCGACTCCGGTTCGGTACCGGAGACCGGCGACGACGAGACGGCGGAACTCGGCCACTCCTGACCCCTCACGCGCACCTCGGCCCACACCGTCTTGCGCGGCGCGGGCCCGTGCGCCGTACCCCAGCGCTCCGCCAGCGCCTCCACGAGGAGCAGCCCCCGCCCGCCCTCCGCGTCCGGTTCCGGACGGCCGAGTTCGGGCAGCCGGTCACCGCGCGTGTCGGTCACCTCGACACGGAGCGTGTCCCCGACGGCGTACAACGTCAGCCGGAAGTCCCGTCCGGCCACCCGGCCGTGACCGGCCGCGTTGGCGGCCAGCTCCGCCACGATCAGCTCCGCCGGGTCCAACGGCAGGCCCCAGGAGCGCAGTTGCTCCCTGGCGAGCAGCCGGGCGAGACGGGCCCCGCGGGGCGTGGAGGAGAGCCGCACCGTGAGGTGCGGGACGGGGGTGGAGATGTGGGTGGAGATTTCCTGGTTCACATCACTCAGAGTGGCTGTGCCTGTTACTCCTGAACAGTGACGACGCGGTTGCGTAGGGTCACTGTCCAGCGCGTGTCCGGTGGTGTCCGGGCATGTCGAGAAGGGGGTGGTGCGGTGTGGGTGAGGAAGAGGAGCCGGGCTGGGAGGTCGAGCCGGACGACGAGTGGGGCGTCGCCGTCATCGCCACCGTCGGCCGCCAACTCAGGCTCCGCCGGGAAGCGGTGGCCCTGCGCGCCGCCGACTTCGCCAAGGCCGTGGGCTACAGCGAGGACATGGTCTACAAGATCGAGTCGGGCAAGCGGATTCCTCGGCCGGAGTACCTCGACAAGGCGGACAGGGTTCTCGACGCGGGTGGGTTGCTCGCGGCGATGAAGGAGGACGTGGAGAAGGTCCGCTATCCGAAGAAGGTTCGGGCTTTGGCGGAGGTGGAGGCGAAGGCGGTGGAAATCGGGGTGTATGTCTGCAACAGCATCAACGGCTTGCTGCAGACGCCCGAGCATGCACGCGTCGCCTTCGAGTCACGGCAGCCTCCTTACTCGCAGGGCGAGGTGGAGCGCCTGGTGGCCGCGCGCATGGCCCGACAGTCCATCTTCGAGCGGGACCCGGCGCCTGCCCTCAGTTTCGTGCTGGAAGAGGCTTTGGTACGACGCCCCCTCGGCGGGAGAATGGTATGGCGACGCCAGCTTGAACGGCTCCTGGAAGTCGGGCGCTTGCGCAGCGTCTCACTCCAGGTCATGCCGATGCACAGTGAAGTTCATCCCGGACTGGATGGCAGGATCGAGGTGCTGAAGTTCGCGGATGGCACGGCAACGGGCCGCTCGGACGGGGCCTTCAGCGGTCGCCTGGTCTCTGACCTGAGGCAGGTCCGCGTCCTGGAACTGCGGTATGGCACGATCCGGGCTCAGGCTCTCCCCCCGAGGGAGTCGTTGGCCTTCATCGAGCAACTGCTGGGAGAGACATGATCCGTTGGTTCAAGAGCAGCTACAGCGATGGCAACGAAGGCGACTCCTGCGTCGAAGTCGCCCTGGACTGGGACGCCGCCCCCACCCCCGCCACCATCCACGTCCGCGACTCCAAGCAGGACGACGGCCCCCTCCTCACCGTCGCCCCCGCCACCTGGACGGAGTTCGTCTCGTACGCCGCCCGGCGCTGAACTAGCCGGTGAGGCTCGCCTCGTGGACCGTGTCGAGGCTCGCCTCCTTGCCGGTGCGTTCCAGGCGCAGGCGGGCCGAACGGCCGTGCAGCGTCAGCGTCATGAGCTGGTTGCCGAACCACGGCCCACCCCGCTTGCGCCACCGCACCGGCGGCCGGGGCGTGCGGCCGTGCCGGGCGAGCAGGCGGCCCAGGACGCGGGCCGGCGCGCTCCAGCCGACGCGGAAGCCGACCCGCATGGCCGCCGGCACGGAGTTGTGCACGGGTGAGCAGGTGAGCTGGACGACGGGCACGCCGAGGTCGCCGGAGCGCCAGGTGGCCTCGGCGAGGTAACCGTGGTGCACGTCCCCGGAGAGCACGCACACGCTCGCCGGGGCGCCCGGTGCCGTCGCCACCTCGGCTATGAGGCCGGCGAGGTCGGCGAAGGAGCGGGGGAAGGCCGCCCAGTGCTCCAGGTCGGCCCCGCGGCGCAGCCACTCGCCGAAGCGGGCCCAGCGGTCGCCGCGTTCCCCGGCGCACAGGGCCGCGTCCCAGCCCTCGGTGTCGTGCACCAGGTGCGGCAGCAGCCAGGGCAGGGAGGTGCCGATCAGGAGGTGGTCGTAGGCCCCCTCGTCGCCCAGGACCTGTGCGCGCAGCCAGTCGGCCTCGCCCGGGTCCAGCATGGAGCGGCGGCCCTCCTCCAGGACCCGCGCGGCCCGGGAGTCGACCATCACCACCCGGACCCGGCCGAAGTCGCGCCGGTAGCTGAAGCGGACCGTGGCGGAGTCGGCGTCGGCCTGTTCGGCCAGCGCGCGCAGCGCCTTCGTGCCGTCCGGGGTGGCCCGTACCGCGGCCCAGGTCGGGTCGTCGGCCAGTTCGGCGGGGGAGAGGTTGCCGATGTGCTGGTGGACCCAGTACGACATCAGGCCGCTCAGCAGCCGTTCCTGCCACCAGTCGGTGGCGCGCATGTCGGCGAGCCAGGAGGCGGAGGTGTTCCAGTCGTCCACGATGTCGTGGTCGTCGAAGATCATGAAGCTGGGCACGGTGGACAGCAGCCAGCGGACCTCCGGGTCGAGCCAGGACTCGTAGTAGAGGTGGCAGTACTCCTCGTAGTCGGCGACCTGGCCACCGGGCGGCTCGTCCAGGCCGCGGCGGCCGGCCAGCCAGCGCCGGGTCTCCTCGGAGGTCTCGTCCGCGTAGATCTGGTCGCCCAGGAGCAGCAGGACGTCGGGGCGTTCGGCGCCGGGGTCGGCGGACAGCCGGCGGGCCAGGGTGTCGAGGGCGTCGGGGCCCACCGGGTCCTTGCCGTCCGCCGGGGGCGCGGCCCAGCGGCACGACCCGAAGGTGACGCGGACGGTGTCGCCGCTGCCGGGCGTGCGGATGACGGACGGCGGGAAGCGGGAGTCGGGCAGGGGCCACACCGGGGTGCCGTCCAGCACCACCTCGTAGGAGGGGGCGGTGCCCGGCCGCAGTCCGGTCACCGTGACGAGCGCGTAGTGGTGACCGGCCACCTGGAAGGTGGGGGCCGTGCCCGCCGCGCCGTCGGAACAGCGCACCTCGGCCGTGCAGGGCGCGCTCGTCTCGACCCACACGGTGGCGCGGGAGCCGTCGGTGTACCTCAGCAGCGGACCAAGGCGCAGTTCGGGCATGTGATCGCCTTCCTGTCTCGGACGGTACGGAAAGGAACGGCCACAGCGACGGTACAGGCGTCTGGGACCCGTCCGGGCGGGCACGTGTGAGGAGACCGGGGCGGGGCGGCCCCGGTGCGGGGCGAGGCGGAAAGGTGGTGCCGTGGCCGAGCACGGGCGGGCGACGGAGGCACGGGAGACCCGGGGCACGGGGGGCGAGGACGACCTGCTGCGCGGGTTCGAGGTGGACGACCGGCAGCCGGAGCGGCCGGTCCTGCTGGACGCCGGCGGCCGGCCGGTCGACACCTGGCGGGAGAACCACCCCTACGACCACCTGATCGGCCGGCGCGAGTACGAGCGGACCAAGCGGATCCTGCAGATCGAACTCCTCAAGCTCCAGCGCTGGGTGAAGGACACGGGGCAGCGGATCGTCGTGGTGTGCGAGGGGCGGGACGCGGCCGGCAAGGGCGGCACCATCAAACGGTTCACCGAGCGGCTGAACCCGCGGGGGGCGCGCGTGGTGGCGCTGGACAAGCCGACCGAGCGGGAGGCGGGCCAGTGGTACTTCCAGCGGTACGTGACGCACCTGCCGGCCCGCGGGGAGATGGTCTTCTTCGACCGGTCCTGGTACAACCGGGCCGGCGTCGAGCGGGTCATGGGATTCTGCACGGAGGCCGAGTACCGGCAGTTCCTGCGGCAGGCGCCGCTGTTCGAGCGGCTGCTCACCGACGACGGCGTCCTGCTGGTCAAGCTCTGGTTCTCGGTGTCCCGCGCCGAGCAGCGGACCCGGTTCGCCATACGGCAGGTCGACCCGGTGCGCCGCTGGAAGCTCTCCCCCACCGACCTGGCCTCGCTCGACCTCTGGGACGAGTACACCGCGGCCAAGGTCGACATGTTCCGGGCGACCGACACCGCGCACGCGCCCTGGACGGTCGTGAAGAACAACGACAAGCGGCGCGGCCGGCTGGAGGCGATGCGCAGCCTCCTGGACCGCTTCGACTACCCCGCCAAGGACCACGAGGCGGTCGGCACCCCCGACCCGCTGGTCGTCGGCGCCGCGGACACCCTGCTCGAACCGGGCGAGGAACCCACGGCCCTGTCGCCGACCCCGCTGGCCGGACCGGGCGGCGGACCCGGGAACCACCCGGACCCCGCGGTGCCGGCCGGCCGCGGCCACAGCTGAGGAGGGACCCGGACCATGGGAACGGTGGTGCACGTCCCGCAGACACGGGACATGATCGGGGACGAGCTCTCCGGCGACGAGGCCTTCACCGCGCTGCGCCGCTACGGGGGCACACGCCTGCTGCTCGACGCCTTCTCCCGCTTCCGCTACGCCGACGGCTTCACCAACGCCCGCGCCCTCGGCTTCCAGATCGTGCTGGGCCTGGTGCCGTTCACCATCGCGCTCGTCGGCCTCGCCACGGCCGCGCACACGGAGAGCCTGGGGCGGATCGTCGAGCTGACCCTGGGCAGGATCGTGCCGGGCGCCAGCGCCGACGTGGTCCGCGAGGCGCTGCGCGGCACCCGCCGCACCGCCGGCTCCGACGCCTGGAGCACCGTCGCGCTGTGCCTGGGGCTCGCCTTCTCCGTCCTCAACCTCGCCTCCGCCATGGGCCAGGTGGAACGGGGCGCCAACCGGATCTACGGCATCGAACGGGACCGGCCCTTCCCGCGGAAGTACGGCAGGGCCGTGCTGCTCGCCTTCGCCGCCGGCGTGCCCATGGTCCTCGGCTTCCTGGTCCTGGTCGCCGGGCAGGCCGTGACCGCGGCGACGGCCGAGGCGCTGGGCGCCTCCCGGCCCCCGGCGTGGTGGGGCGCCCTGGAGGTGCCCGTGGGAATCGCCCTCGCCTGGATCGCCTCCGCCGTCATCTTCCGCTGGTCGCCGCGCCGGGACCAGCCCGGGTACACCTGGCTGGCGTTCGGTTCCGCCGTCCACCTGGTGCTGTGGGTCACCGCGACCTGGCTGCTGACGCTCTACGTCTCCCGCAGCGGCTCCTTCGGCGCCGTGTACGGGCCGCTCACCGCCTTCGTGGCCCTGCTGCTGTGGGCCAACCTGACCGGCATCGCCCTGTTCCTCGGCATCGCGTTCGCCGCCCAGCTGGAAGCGGCCCGCGCCGGCCTGGGCCGTGCCGTCGAGCCGGACCCGGGGCCGGGCCCCTGAGCCCCCGGCCCCGGGGGCGCGGGTCAGGACGACTTCACGAGCCGGCGCACGTTGTCGACCGAGCCGCACCCGGACTTCAGCTGACGCTCACGCTCCTCCCAGAACGCCGCGCCCAGCTCCGCGCGCCGCTCCGCCGCCACGTTCTCGCGCGCGCCGTTGAGGATCGTGCGCTCCTCCTCGTCGGCGTGGTGGGTGACGGCCTCCACCAGCGCCTCCAGCTTCTCGTCCCACTCCTCGGAGCCGACCTCCTCGACCTCCAGGAGTTCCAGCAGGGCTTCGTTGCCCTCGTCGTGCTCGTGCTCGCCGTGCTCGACCTCTTCGTCGTCGATGTTCTTGTACCGCTTCAGGGCGGGGTAGACCTTGGCCTCCTCGGCCAGCGCGTGCGCGATCAGCAGGTCCGCGAACTCCTCCAGCGCGGCCGCGCGGTCGGCCTCCACACTGCGCATGAGGCGGAACAGGTCCTCCATGCGGCGGTGGTCCTTCAGGATCAGCTCGACGACATCCCGGGTCTCGGCCATGGAACGGGCACCACTTTCGTACGTACCGGCACTACCGTGCCAACGGATGGTTCCTACCGCCTACCCTCGCCGTCCGCGTTGATGGCCTCCCGGCTCCGCGCTGTACCTTCGTCCTCACGTCGTAGAGGAGAGTCAACGTGAGCAAGTTCGTGCGGCCGGCGGCCGAGGGCGCCGACCCCTTCGGCACCGCCCGTCTGCGTCGCGGTGTCCTCGACGCCTGGGCGACCAGCCCCGCCCGGTTCCGGGAGGACGCCAACGCCGAGGAGGACCTGGTCCTCGGGGGGTACCGGGACCGGCTCGTCGTCGAGCTGGCCCAGAACGCCGCCGACGCCGCCGCGCGGGCGCACGTGCCGGGCCGGTTGCGGCTCACCCTCCGCGACGGCGTGCTCGTGGCCGCCAACACCGGGGCCCCGCTGGACGCGGCCGGTGTCGAGTCGCTGTCCACGCTGCGCGCCTCCGCGAAGCGGGACGCCGAGGCGACGCACGGTGCCGTCGGCCGGTTCGGCGTCGGGTTCGCCGCCGTGCTCGCCGTCACCGACGAACCGGCGATCGTGGGGCGGCACGGCGGGGTGCGCTGGTCCCTCGCCGAGGCCAGGGAGCTGGCCGCCGACACCGCCCGGCACAGCCCCGGGCTCGGGGACGAGGTGCGGCGGCGCGACGGGCACGTGCCCCTGCTGCGGCTGCCCTTCGCCGCCGAGGGCACCGCTCCGGAGCCCTACGACACCGCCGTCATCCTGCCGCTGCGGGACGCCGCCGCCGCCGACCTCGCCGAGCGGCTGCTCGCGGGCGTCGACGACGCCCTGCTCCTCGCGCTGCCGGGGCTGGCGGAGGTCGTCGTGGAGGTCGGCGACGAGGCCCCCCGCACGATCAGCCGGCGTACCGACGGCCCCTTCACCATCGTGGAGGACTCCCGGGACGGCATCACCAACTGGCGCACGGTCTCGGCCGACGGGCCGCTCACGCCCGACCTCCTCGCCGGCCGGCCGGTCGAGGAACGGCTGCGGCCGCACTGGTCGGTGACCTGGGCCGTGCCCGTCGACGCCTACGGCGCCCCGGCCCGGCCCCGTACGAGCCCCGTCGTGCACGCGCCGACGCCGAGCGACGAGCCCCTCGGCGTGCCCGCCCTGCTCATCGCCTCCTTCCCGCTGGACACCACCCGCCGGCACGCGGCGCCCGGCCCGCTCACCGACTTCCTGGTGGAGCGCGCCGCCGACGCCTACGCCGAACTGCTCGCCTCCTGGCGGCCGGTGCTGGCCGGGATCATCGACCTCGTGCCGGGGCCGCTCGGCAAGGGCGCGCTGGACGGGGCCCTGCGGCAGGCCGTGCTGGAGCGGCTGCCGCGCACCGCCTTCCTGCCCCCGGCCGTCGAGGCGAAGGGCGACGACGAGCTGCCGGAGGCGCTGCGGCCCCGCGACGCCGAGATCGTGGAGGGCGCCGGCACGGACACGGTGCGGGTGCTCGCCGAGGTGCTGCCCACCCTGCTCCCGGCGGGGCTGGAGCGGCGCGCCGAGCTGCGTACCCTCGGGGTCGCCCGGCTGCCGCTCGCCGACGCCGTCGACCGGCTCGCCGGGCTGGAGAGGGAGCCGCGGTGGTGGTGGCGGCTGTACGACAGCCTCGCCGGGGTCGACCCCGAGCGGCTGTCGGGACTGCCGGTGCCGCTGGCTGGGGGCACCTCCCAGGCTTTCGGCTCTGGGGGAGGCCGGACGACCATCGGACCCCGGCAGGTGCTGCTGCCCACGCCGGACGCCGCCCGGATCGACCCGGACGTGCTGGGGCGGCTCGGACTGAAGGTGGCGCACGCGGACGCCGCGCACCCGCTGCTGGAGAAGCTCGGGGCGCTGCCCGCGACCCCGCGCGCGGTGCTGACCACCCCTCAGGTGCGGGCCGCCGTCGCGGGCTCGCTGGAGGACGACGGCGCCCTCGGCTGGGAGGAGGACGCGCCGGACGCCGAGGAGCTGGCCGACACGGTGCTCGCACTGGTGCGGGACGCGGCGCTCGAACCGGGCGACGAGCCCTGGCTGGGCGCCCTCGCGCTGCCCGACGAGGACGGGGAACTCGCGCCCGCCGGTGAGCTGGTGTTCCCCGGCAGCCCCTTCGCCCGGGTCATCCGGGAGGGTGAACTGGCAGCCGTGGACGCCGACCTGGCGGAGAAGTGGGGTGAGCAGCCGCTCGCGGCGTGCGGGGTGCTCGCCGGCTTCGCGCTCGTCCGGGCCACGGACGTCGTCCTCGACCCCGACGAACTGGAGCCCCGGGACGGCGACTACGCCGAACCCGACGACGCCGGTCTGCTGGACGCCGTGGACGTGTGGTGCGAGGACATTCTCGACCGGTTCCCGGACAGCCCGGTGCCGCCGGTCGCCACCGAACTCGTCGCCGTCCGCGACCTGGACCTGGTGGACGACGACCACTGGCCCGAGGTGCTCGCCCTGCTGGCCAGGCCGCCGCTGCGGGACGCCCTGACCCAGCCCGTGCGCGTCCTGCTGCCCGACGGCACCCACGAGGCCGTACGGCCGTACACCGCGTGGTGGCTGCGCGGGCACCCGGTGCTCGACGGCCGGCGCCCGGCCGGGCTGCTCGCGGCCGGCGGCGACCCGCTGCTGCGCGGGCTGTACGACGAGGCCGACGCCACCGGGTTCGAGGACGAGCAGGTGCTGCGGGCGCTCGGCGTGCGCACCTCCGTCGGCGCGCTGCTGGACGAGCCCGGCGGCACCGCCGAACTGCTGGACCGCCTCGCCGACCCGGAGCGGCCCGTCACCCCCGCCCAGCTGCACGGCCTGTACAGCGCGCTGGCGGAGCTGGAGCCCGAGCGGGTGACCCTGCCGGACGAACTGCGGGCCGTGGTCGACGGGCGCGTGGAGGTCGTGGACGCCGGGTCGGCCGTCGTGGTCGACTCGCCGGACCTGCTGCCGTTCACCTCGGGCGTGCCGCTGCTGCCGGTCCGCCCGGCGCGGGCCGCCGAGCTGGCCGAGCTGTTCCAGGTGCGCCGGCTGAGCGAGTCCGTCACCGGCGAGGTGCACTCCGAGGGGACCGAGCACGACGTACCGGACGCGGTGCGGGTGCTGCTCGGGCCGCGTACGCCGGGCACCTACGTCGAGCACGAGGAACTGGTCGTGGACGGCGTGGAGATCGACTGGCGGCTCACCGGCGACGGGGTGCTGCACGCGGCCACCCTGGAGGGGGTCGCGGCGGGGCTGGCGTGGGCGGCGGGGCAGTGGCCCCGGCGGTTCGAGGTGGCCGCGCTGCTGGAGGACCCGTCGCGGACGCAGGAGCTGGCGCGGGACCGGTGGTTCGACTGAGCCGGGCCGGCTCGGCCGGGGCCGGCCCCCGCTGAAACACGCCCGCACAGAATTTTCACTACTCGTACAACCTTTCACTTTGTTCCCGCGTCACATCTGCGGAGTCACCCGACTCCCCAGATCTCAACGTGGGGACCACACATGCGCATCCGTGCCTCTGCCGCCGTCGTCGGCGGCGCCCTGGCCCTGTCCGCCCTCGCCGTCCCGGCCGCCCAGGCCGACGGCGGTTACGGCGACACGAAGATCACCAAGGTGGTCGTCGACGGCGACAACAAGGTGCAGATCGGCACCTCCAGCGCGGTGACCGTCAAGGTCAGCGTGACCGCCACGGACAACTCGGGCATCAAGGGCGCCGAGGCGTTCACCCTCTACGGCCCCGACAACGGGTACGCGGACACGGGCAAGCCCACCTGCACCAAGGTCAACGCCACCACCTCCACCTGCACCGCCTCGGTGAAGATCGACCCGAAGACGGACTACCTCACCAACAAGAGCGCCGGCACCTGGTACGTGGACGCGTGGATCGACGCCAAGGACGGCGACTTCGTCTGGAAGCAGAAGGCCGGCTCGTTCTCCTTCCAGCGCGCCGCCAGGCTCACCGCCAACGCCACCCCCGAGCCGGTGAAGAAGGGCAAGACCGTCACCGTGACGGGCGCCCTCACCCGCGCCAACTGGGAGTCGCTGAAGTACGGCGGCTACGGCTCGCAGTCCGTGAAGCTCCAGTTCCGCAAGAAGAGCTCCAGCACCTACACCACGCTGAAGACCATCAAGGCGGACACCAAGGGCAACCTGAAGACGACGACCACCGCCACGGTCGACGGCTACTACCGCTTCTCCTTCGCGGGCGGCTCGACCACCTCGGCGGTCAGCTCCGCGGCCGACTTCATCGACGTGCAGTAAGCGGCACGGTTCCGCCCCCGGGAGCGCCTGCCGGCGCCCCAGGGGCGGAACGTTCCTTCTCAGTTGTGTCATGTGCTGGTAATCCGAGGCCCAAATCTGGCCGGAACGCGGCCTTGCCGTACAACCAGTCCTCTGCCTCGCGGATCTGACCGCGTGAGTCGACCGACTCCACGATCACTTCTCCCTCCAGGGGAAACGCACATGCGCATACGTGCCACCGTGGCCGCCGTCTCCGGCGCCCTGGCCCTCTCCGCCTTCGCCGTCCCGGCCGCCCACGCGGCCACCGCGGCGCCGAACGTCACCTTCTCCAACGTGAAGGTCAACAGCGGCAAGGCGATCACCCTCGGGGCGACCTCCACGGTCAAGGTCAAGGCGACCTACACCGTGACCCACCCCACCACTGTCTCGATGTCCAACGTCCTGACCGGCCCGGTGCTCTACCGGGGCGCGTCGGCCAAGGACGCCGACACCCAGGTCGTCAGCGACGACCCGGGCACCTGCACCACCGTGAACAGCACCACCGTGAACTGCACGGCCTACATCACCCTCCCCGCCGACGAGCTGTACAACTCGGACGCCGGCACCTGGAAGGAGGGCGGGCTCGCGGTCGACAAGAAGACCGCGGCCGAGAAGTGGCAGAACGACCTCGGCACCATCCCGGTCCGCCGCGCGGCCAAGCTCACCGCCGACGCCACCCCGGAGCCGGTCAAGAAGGGCAAGACCCTGACCGTCACCGGCAAGCTGACCCGCGCTGACTGGCAGCACGGCACCTACATCGGCTTCGGCGGCCAGTCCGTCAAGCTCCAGTTCTGCAAGGCGGGCAGCACCACCTACTCCACCGTCAAGACCATCACCTCGTCCTCCACGGGCGCCCTGAAGACCACGGTGACGGCCGGCTCCGACGGCTACTACCGCTACAGCTTCGCCGGTACGTCCACCACGTCGGCGGTCAGCTCCGCGGCCGACTACGTCGACGTGCAGTAACGGCACCCGGCCGGACTCAGTCCGGGAAGCGGCGGCCGACCCACCTCCACAGGTACTCCAGGGCGGCCGCCGCCACCGCGGCCACGCCGACCGCCGTCCACGGCAGCTCCATGCCGACCAGCTTCAGCGCGAAGAAGTCCTGGAGCGCCGGGACGGCGAGGACGAACAGGAAGGCCACGGCCATCGCGGCCACCAGGGCCACCCGCCACCAGGTGTAGGGGCGGGCGATGATCGCCAGGACCCACATGGAGATCAGGAACAGGGTCAGGGTGGCCGCGCTCGTCTCCGCGGCCAGCGCGCCGGGGCCGGTGTAGTGGTGCCGCGCCAGCAGGTACGTGAAGAAGGTCGCGACGCCGGCCAGCACCCCGCCGGGGATCGCGTACCGCATCACCCGGCGCACGAAGTGCGGTCTCGCCCGCTCCGTGTTCGGCGCGAGGGCCAGGAAGAAGGCCGGGACGCCGATGGTGAGCGTGGACAGCAGGGTCAGGTGCCGGGGCAGGAACGGGTACTCCACCTGCCAGCACACCACCAGCACCGCCAGCAGCACCGAGTAGACCGTCTTCACCAGGAACAGCGTCGCCACGCGCGTGATGTTGCCGATCACCCGGCGGCCCTCGGCGACCACCGACGGCAGGGTCGCGAAGCTGTCGTCCAGCAGCACGATCTGGGCCACCGCCCGCGTGGCCTCCGAACCGGAGCCCATGGCGACCCCGATGTCCGCGTCCTTCAGGGCCAGCACGTCGTTCACGCCGTCCCCGGTCATCGCGACCGTGTGCCCGCGCGACTGGAGCGCGCCCACCATGTCCCGCTTCTGCCGCGGGGTCACCCGCCCGAAGACCGTGCCCGCGTCCAGGGCCTGCGCCATCGCCGGCCGCTCGGCGGGCAGCCGCCGCGCGTCCACCGCCGCGCCCTCCAGGCCCAGCTTCGCCGCGACCGCGCCGACCGACACCGCGTTGTCACCGGAGATGACCTTGGCGCGGACGTCCTGCTCGGCGAAGTAGCGCAGGGTGTCGGAGGCGTCGGGCCGCAGCCGCTGTTCCAGGACGACCAGGGCGGTGGGGCGGGCGCCCCGGGCCGGCTCGGAGTCGTCCAGGTCCCGGTGCGCGCGGGCCAGCAGCAGCACGCGCAGGCCCTGTTCGTTCAGGCGCGCGGTCTCGGCGAGCGCCGGGTCGTCGGCGCCGAGGAGCACGTCCGGGGCGCCCAGCAGCCAGGTGCTGGTCTCGCCGTCGCCCTCGCTGAACGCGGCCCCGCTGTACTTGCGGGCGGAGGAGAAGGGCAGCGACTCGACGCAGCGCCAGTCGTCGCTGTCCGGGTAGGCGTCGATGATGGCCTGGAGGGAGGCGTTGGGGCGCGGGTCGGACTCGCCGAGCGCGCCGAGCACCTTGCGGACGTACGTCTCGTCCGCCCCGTCCAGCGTCCGCAGCTCGGTGACGTCCATGCCGCCCTCGGTGAGCGTGCCGGTCTTGTCCAGGCAGACGGTGTCGACACGGGCCAGGCCCTCGATGGCCGGCAGCTCCTGCACGAGGCACTGCTTGCGGCCGAGCCGGATGACGCCGATCGCGAAGGCCACGGAGGTGAGCAGCACCAGCCCCTCGGGCACCATCGGGACGATCCCGCCGATCGTGCGGGCGACGGAGTCCTTCAGGTCGTCGTTCTTGACGACGAGCTGGGTGATGACGAGTCCGACCGCCGCCGGCACCATCATCCAGGTGACGTACTTGAGGATCGTGGAGATGCCGGTGCGCAGCTCGGAGTGGACGAGCGTGAACCGGGACGCCTCCTCGGCGAGCTGGGCGGCGTAGGCCTCGCGGCCGACCTTGGTGGCCGTGAAGGCGCCGCCGCCCGCGACTACGAAACTGCCGGACAGCACCGGGTCGCCGGGGCGTTTGACGACGGGATCGGCCTCGCCGGTGAGCAGCGACTCGTCGATCTCCAGTCCGTCCGCCTCCGCGCACACCCCGTCGACCACGACCTTGTCGCCCGGACCGATCTCGACGAGGTCGTCCAGGACGATCTCATGGGTGGCCACCTCGGTCGCGACCCCGTCCCGCCGTACCGTGGGCCGGGCCTCCCCGATCACCGCGAGCGAGTCCAGGGTCTGTTTGGCCCGCCACTCCTGGACGATGCCGATGCCGGTGTTGGCGAGGATCACGAAGCCGAAGAGGCTGTCCTGGATCGGCGCGACGAACAGCGTGATCAGCCACAGGACACCGATGATCGCGTTGAACCGGGTGAAGACGTTGGCCCGGACGATCTCCCCGAGCGACCGGCTGCTGCGCACCGGTATGTCGTTGACCAGGCCCCGGCCGACCCGGTCGGCGACCTCGGCAGCGGTCAGCCCGGTCGCGGCGCGCCCCGGCAGGGCCACGGGACGCACGGGGTCGATCTCGGCGCCCGCGTCTATATGGCTCATGCAGACGACGGTACGTGCGATGCCGCCCGCTCGCCCACCAGACGGGCCCGGGAGGAGCGGAGCCGCCGCCGGCTACTCGGCCGACGCCGCCTCCGGAGCCGCCGCCCGCTTGATCGCGGCGTCCCGCCGGCGGACGTACCAGACCCCGATCAGTCCCAGCCCGCCCCCGGCCAGGCACGTCCACAGCCACCACAGGTGCCCGTGGTCCTCGAACCAGCCGTAGAAGGGGAGCTGGACCAGGAAGAGGACGAACCACACGAGGGTGCCGCCGGTGATCGTGGCGACCACGGGCCCCTCCAGGGGCTCCGGCGCCTCGTGCTTGGGGGTCCACTTAGCCATGCGCACAGCTTAAGCGCCGCCGCTGTCTACGCGCGGAGATAGCGATCTGTCCCTCATACGTTCATACTGAAACGGTTTGCCTTTGACCGCTTCTTATCGTAGGAAACTCCAACGGGGCTCGGGGGAACCCCGCTGGTGATGAGGTCCCGCATGTCCACCTCGGCACCCGCCAAGGTCCCCACCCCCGAGAAGCCGGGTGGCGCGTCCGCCTATGGCGCCCTCGACCGCTACTTCAAGATCTCCGAGCGCGGCAGCACCCTCGCCCGTGAGGTCCGTGGCGGTTTCGCCACCTTCTTCGCGATGGCGTACATCATCGTGCTGAACCCGATCATCCTCAGCAGCGCGAAGGACATGTACGGCCACCACCTGGACAACGGCCAGCTGGTGACGGCGACCGCGCTGACGGCCGCGTTCTCCACGCTGCTGATGGGCGTCATCGGCAACGTGCCGATCGCGCTCGCCGCCGGCCTCGGCGTGAACTCGGTGGTCGCCCTCCAGCTCGCGCCGCGCATGTCCTGGCCGGACGCCATGGGCATGGTCGTCCTCGCCGGTTTCGTGGTCATGCTGCTGGTCGCCACCGGGCTGCGCGAGCGCGTGATGAACGCCGTGCCGTTCGGCCTGCGCAAGGCGATCTCCATCGGTATCGGCCTGTTCATCATGCTGATCGGCCTGGTCGACTCCGGCTTCGTCACCCGGGTGCCGGACGCCGCCCAGACCACCGTCCCGGTGCAGCTCGGCACGGGCGGCCACCTCACCGGCTGGCCGGTGCTGATCTTCATCCTGGGCGCGCTGCTCACCTTCGCGCTGATCGTCCGCAAGGTTCCGGGCGCGATCCTCATCTCCATCGTCGGCATGACCGTCCTCGCGGTGATCATCAACGCGGTCGCCACGATCCCGTCCTGGGGCCTGACGGTCCCGAAGTGGCCGGGCAACCCGGTCGACACCCCCGACTTCGGCCTGGTCGGCCACATCAGCCTGTTCGGCGGCTTCTCCAAGGTCGGCGTGCTGACCGGCATCCTGTTCGTCTTCACGGTCCTGCTGTCGTGCTTCTTCGACGCGATGGGCACGATCATGGGCATCAGCGACGAGGCCAGGCTGACGGACGCCGAGGGCTACATGCCGGGCATCAACAAGGTCCTCTTCGTGGACGGCCTCGCGGTCGCGGCGGGCGGCGCCAGCTCCTCCTCGGCCACCACTGCCTTCGTGGAGTCCACGGCCGGCGTCGGCGAGGGCGCCCGCACCGGCTTCGCCAACGTCGTCACGGGCGGCCTGTTCGCCGTCGCGCTGTTCCTCACCCCGGTCGCCACGATGGTCCCGTCCCAGGCGGCCACCCCGGCACTGGTCGCGGTCGGCTTCCTGATCCTGTCGAACTCCATCAAGGAGATCGACTGGGCGGACTACACCATCGCGATCCCGGCGTTCGTGACGATGCTGATGATGCCGTTCACCTACTCGATCACGAACGGCATCGGCATGGGCTTCATCACCTTCACGGTGCTGCGCCTGGTCGCCGGGCGGGCCCGGGAGATCCCGGCGGCGATGTACGTCGTCTCGGCGGTCTTCGCCTTCTACTACCTGATGCCGGCCCTGGGCCTGACCTGACCGGCGGGCGTCAGGTGACGCCGTAGAACCTCTCCGTCTCCTCGACGGCGGTCTGGAACCGCTCGTCGAAGTCATCCCGAATGAGCGTCCGGACGACATAGTCCTGGACGCTCATTCCTCTTCTCGCCGCGTGGTGCCGGAGCCGTTCGAGCAGCTCCCCGTCCATCCGCAGGCTGAGCACACTGGTCCCCATGCCTACGAGGGTCGCCACAGCGGGCCGTCCGGTGCGTCGTTTTCCGGACCCGGCTCACCCGTTCGGGTGATCGCAAGGTTCAGTGGTGGGCGTCACGGGCATCCTGGGCACGCCCGACTGGTCTTTAGCGAGAGTAATGAGTTACGCTAAAGAACATGCCGGACCTTACCCATGGCGACGACGCGGCCGCCGTGAACGCACTCCGCTCCGCAGTGATGCGGCTGTCCCGTCGGCTCAAGCACCAGCGGGTCGACGAGTCGCTGAGCCCCACCGAGATGTCGGTGCTCGGCACCCTCGCCCGCTGCGGCTCCGCCACCCCGGGCGAACTGGCCCGCAAGGAGCACGTCCAGCCGCCGTCGATGACCCGCATCGTCGCGCTGCTCGAAGCCAAGGGCCTGGTGAGGCTGGAGCCGCACCCCGAGGACCGGCGCCAGAAGGTCGTCACCCAGACCGAACAGGCCGAGGCCATGCTCGAAGAGAGCCGCCGCAAGCGCAACGCCTTCCTGGCCGGCCTGGCCGACGGCCTCGACGACGACGAGTGGGCGACCCTGCGCGCCGCCGCCCCCGTGCTGGAGAAACTCGCACACCTGTAAGCGCGCCATCCGAGGAGGCGAACCCTTTGAGTACGGGATCCGGAACACCTTCCGCCCCCGCACCGGCCACCCCTACCACCCGTGTTTCCCGCAAGTCGTCGATGTTCAGCTCGCTGAGGATCCGCAACTACCGCCTCTTCTTCATCGGGCAGGTCGTCTCCAACACCGGCACCTGGATGCAGCGCATCGCCCAGGACTGGCTGGTGCTCAGCCTCACCGGCTCCTCCGCGGCCGTCGGCATCACGACGGCCCTCCAGTTCCTGCCGATGCTGCTGTTCGGCCTGTACGGCGGCGTCCTCGTGGACCGCCTGCCCAAGCGCCCCGCTCTGCTGGTCACCCAGAGCGCGATGGCCCTCACCGGTCTCGCCCTCGCCGCGCTGACCCTCTCCGGTCACGTCCAGGTCTGGCACGTCTACGTCGCCGCCTTCGCCGTCGGCCTCGCCACGGTGGTCGACAACCCCGCCCGGCAGTCCTTCGTCTCCGAGATGGTCGGCCCCGAGCAGCTCCAGAACGCGGTCAGCCTGAACTCGGCGAACTTCCAGTCCGCCCGGCTCGTCGGCCCCGCCGTCGCCGGCCTGATGATCACCGGCGTGGGCACCGGCTGGGCGTTCCTCGCCAACGGCCTGTCCTTCGCCGCGCCGATCGCCGGGCTGCTGCTGATGCGCGCCGGCGAGCTGCACGTGGTGGAGCGCGCCCCGCGCGGCAAGGGCCAGCTGCGCGAGGGGCTGCGGTACGTGGCAAAGCGGCCGGAGCTGATCTGGCCGATCGTGCTGGTCGGCTTCATCGGCACCTTCGGCTTCAACTTCCCGGTGTGGCTGTCCGCCTACGCGGACCACGTCTTCCACGCCGGAGCCGGTGCCTACAGCCTCTTCAACACCCTGATGGCCGTCGGCTCCCTGGTCGGCGCCCTGCTGGCCGCCCGGCGCGGCACGGCCCGGCTGCGCGTGCTGATCGCCGCCGCGCTGGCCTTCGGCCTGCTGGAGACCGTGGCCGCGGTGGCCCCGTCGTACTGGCTGTTCGCGCTGCTCATGGTCCCGATCGGGGTCTTCGGCCTGACGGTGAACGTCACCGCGAACACCGCCGTGCAGATGGGCACCGACCCGGCCATGCGCGGCCGGGTGATGGCCCTGTTCATGATGGTCTTCATGGGCGGTACGCCGCTGGGCGCCCCGGTGGTCGGCTGGATCACCGACACCTACGGCGCCCGCGTCGGCTTCGCGGCCGGCGGAGTCGTGTCGGCGGCGGCGGCCGCGGCGATCGGCCTGGTCCTCGCCCGCGTCGGCGGCCTGCGGCTGTCGGTGGGCTGGCACCACGGCCACCCGCGGGTGCGGTTCGTGCCGCGTGAGCGGGAGCGGTTGGCCACGGCGGCGTGAGCTTTGCCGGCCGCTTGCCGGAGGGGTTCTCCCGGAGGGTCCTTCGGGGCGCGGCCGTTGTGCCGGCGGTGTGGTGCCGGCCGGGGCGGCCGGGGCGATCGGCCTGGTGCCGGCGCGCGTGGGCGGGCCGGCACAGCGGGCCCTCCGCGGGTGCGGTTCGTGCCGCGTGAGCGGGAGCGGTTGGCCACGGCGGCGTGAGCTTTGCCGGCCGCTTGCCGGAGGGGTTCTCCCGCAGGGTCCTTCGGGGCGCGGCCGTTGTGCCGGCGGTGTGGTGCCGGCCGGGGCGACCGGCCTGGTGCCGGCGCGCGTGGGCGGGCCGGCACAGCGGCCCTCCGCGGGTGCGGGAGCGCGGCGATGAGTCCGCCCGGCCGTCCCGTCAGCGCTCGCTCGGAGGGTCCTGGTCGACCCTCCGGGCCAGTACCTGTCCCGGCCAGTCGTCCGGGCCGTGGGTGTAGGTGTGCGTCGGGGTGAAGCCGTTGGCCTCGTAGTAGGCGACGAGCCGGCGGTCGCCGCCCGCGTAGCAGTCCACCCGGAGCAGGCCCGCGCCGGCCCGCCGGGTCACCTCGGCGGCGTGTGCGAGCAGCGCGCCGCCCACGCCCCGCCCCTTGAAGCGGCGGTCGGAGGCGAGCCAGTGGATGTACCGCTCGGGCTCGCCGGGCGGCGGGAGGTGGGACAGGTAGGCGCCGGGGCCGTCGGTCAGGGTGAGCGTGGCGGCGGGAACGCCGTCCACCTCGGCGATGTACGTGGTGCCCGCCTCCAGGGCGCCCGCGACCGCCTCGACGGTCCTGGTGTGCTCCGACAGCGGCTCGGTGCCCCACTGGCCGGTCCGGCCCTGTGAGACGAGCCACTCCACACTGCTGTCGAGCATGCCCAGTATCGCGGGCAGGTCGTCCGGGCCGCCCTCTCGGATGGTGATCGTCATCGGCCCATCATGCCCGCCGGGGTCTGCGATCGTGAGAGCCATGAGACTCTTCGCCGCCGTACTGCCGCCCGGGGACGTCGTGGAGGAACTCGCCGCCGAGGTGGACCGGCTGAGGCGGCTGCCGGACGCCGGCCGGCTGCGCTGGACCGCCCGCCCCGGCTGGCACTTCACCCTCGCGTTCTACGGCGAGGTCGCCGACGACGTCGTACCCGCCCTGGCGGACCGCCTGGCCCGCGCGGCCCACCGTACGGACCCCTTCCCGCTCTCGCTCGCCGGCGGCGGCCAGTTCGGCCGGGGCCGGGCGCTGTGGACGGGCGCCCGGGGGGACGTGGAGGCGCTGCGGCTGCTGGCCGACCGGGCGGAGGCGGCGGCCCGCAAGGCCGGTGTGCCGATGGGGGAGCACCGGCGGTACAAGGCCCATCTGACGCTGGCCCGCAGCCGGGACGCGGTGGACGTGCGGCCGTATGTGACGGACCTCGCGGAGTTCGCCGGCGCGACCTGGACCGTGGCCGACCTGGCGCTGGTGCGCAGCAGGCTGCCGACGTCCGGGGTGCCGGGGGAGCAGCCGCGGTACGAGGTGGTCGCGCGGTGGGCGCTGGGCGGAGCCGGTTAGTCTCGGATGCGTGGACCCGAAAACCCGGAACCGGATCATGGCCGGTGCGCTTGTGTTGATGTTCGTGGTGGTGGCCTTGGCGTCGGCCGTCAGGTAGCGGTGCGTCCGGGCGCCCCGGACGCGGGCACGGCGGCTGCTCCGGCGCCCGCGGGCCTTCCTCGGCCGGCCGCGCCCAGGCGGCGGGACCGCAGGTCGCATGCGGCCCCGCCACTCCTCGAGGGCGTCTACCAGGCGAACGCCTCCGGGGACGGCCCCGGGCCCGGGAAGATCTCGTCCAGGCCGGCCAGCAGGTCCTCGCCGAGCTCCAGCTCCACCGCCCGGAGGGCCGACTGGAGCTGTTCGGCGGTGCGCGGGCCGACGATCGGTCCCGTCACGCCGGGACGGGTCAGCAACCAGGCCAGGGCCACCTCGCCGGGTTCCAGGCCGTGCTTGTCGAGCAGGTCCTCGTAGGCCTGGACCTGCGCGCGGGCCGCCGGGTCCTTGAGGGTGTCCGCGGTCCGGCCCGAGGCGCGGCGACCGCCCCGCACCTCCTTCTTGATGACCCCGCCCAGCAGACCGCCGTGCAGCGGCGACCAGGGGATCACCCCGAGGCCGTAGTCCTGCGCGGCCGGGATGACCTCCATCTCGGCGCGCCGCTCGGCCAGGTTGTACAGGCACTGCTCGCTGACCAGGCCGATGGTGCCGCCGCGCCGGGCGGCGGCCTCGTTGGCCTGGGCGATCTTGTAGCCGGGGAAGTTGCTGGAACCGACGTAGAGGATCTTGCCCTGCTGGACGAGGACGTCGATCGCCTGCCAGATCTCCTCGAACGGGGTGCTGCGGTCGATGTGGTGGAACTGGTAGAGGTCGATGTAGTCGGTCCGCAGCCGCTTCAGGCTGGCGTCCACCGCGCGCCGGATGTTCAGCGCGGAGAGCTTGTCGTGGTTGGGCCAGACGGTCGCGCCGTCCGCGTCCATGTTGCCGTACACCTTGGTGGCGATGACCGTCTTCTCGCGGCGGCCGCCGCCCTTGGCGAACCAGTTGCCGATGATGGACTCGGTCCGGCCCTTGTTCTCGCCCCAGCCGTACACGTTGGCCGTGTCGAAGAAGTTGATGCCCGCGTCCAGCGCCGCGTCCATGATCGCGTGACTGTCGGCTTCGTCGGTCTGCGGACCGAAGTTCATCGTCCCGAGGACGAGCCGGCTGACCTTGAGTCCCGTGCGTCCTAGCTGCGTGTACTCCATGGTCCACCAGCCAACGACTTCGAGTGCGCTCTATGCAAGGGCCTGCGGGAGCGGGGTCAGTCGCGGGGGAAGTCGGCGGTTTTCAGGACGAGGTCGACGACGGTGCCGGTCAGGTCGACGTCGGTACCGAAGTCCACCCGGGTGCTCACGGCGTAGTCGCCGTCCTTGGGGTCGGTGTGGATGTGGCACCGCCGCTGGTAGGGGTCGGCGATGAGGTAGACGGGGACCTCGGCGGTGGCGTAGGCCGTCAGCTTGGGGCCGTAGTCGTTGTGCGCCGTGCCCCTGGAGACGACCTCTGCGACGAACTCGACGTCGTCACAACGCCAGAGCCCTCCGGGCGTCTTCTCGGCGCCCTCGGCGACGAGAGTGACGTCGGAGCAGAAGCCGTTGAGGTGGCCCGGATAGTCGATGCGGACGTCCGACTTGACGCGCTTGCGCGGGTACTTGGTGCGCAGTTGCTCGACGATGTCCAGGATGATCTCCCAGTGGGTGTCCCGCTGCGGCGTCATGAAGATGGCCCCCTCGACGATGTCGACCTTGTATCCCTCGGGGGTGGTCTGCTCAAGCGACTCGAACAGGGCGTCCAAAGTCAGCTCGTCGCTCTCCTCGGCCATCTCGATCCTGCCTTCGAGGACGGTCATCGTGGCGCTCCTCCCCGGCTGCCCACGCAAAGGTGCAGCCACGCAGTACAACGATAGGTACCGCAGCCTGGAGACGCTGGATTTGGGTCACCTTGTTCCCGCCACGTACGTCTGTCCGACCCCCCACGCCTCCCGCATCGCCCCCGCGAACGCCTCCGCTATCAGGCGCTCCCCGCGCGCGTTGGGATGCGTGCCGTCGTAGGTGTCGGTGCGCACGTCGTACCCCTCGGGCGGCGAGGCGAGCAGCAGCGGCGAGCGGGGCTCGTCCAGGTCGGCCACCGCCTTGGCGAGCAGCACGTTGAACCGCTCGACCTGCTCGGCGAAGGGCGCGTCGGCCGCCGCCCGGATGTTCGGGATGACCGGCAGCAGCACCATCCGGATGCGCGGGTCCGCCGCCCGGGCGCCCGCCACGAAGGCCCGTACGTTCTCCGCCGTCTGCTCGGCGTTCGTGTAGAAGCCGAGGTCGATCAGGCCCAGGGAGACCAGGAGGACGCCGGGGCGGTGGGCGCGCACCGCGTCGCCGATCAGCGGGGCCATGTGCAGCCAGCCCTCGCCCCAGCCCGCGAGGTGGGCGCGCGGGAAGGCGGGGTCGGCGTAGGCGAGGGACGTCGGGGCGTCGGCCTCCTTGTCGTACAGCGTCTCGCGCGGTCCGACGAAGGTGAACGGGCCGCCGTACGCCCCGCGCAGGTGCCGCCACAGCCGGTAACGCCATGTGTGTTCGCCCGCGCTCCCGATCGTCATGGAGTCGCCCACGGGCATGAACCTAAGCATCCGGTCATGATGGACGATCTCCCTGACGCAGGGGGACCGGTGGTGCCTGTGAGGCGGACCACGTCCCCGTCCACGGCGCCCGTGTGTCTCGAACCCCCGTTGGGAATGGCAGGCTTGGGGCATGCGTCGATCGTTCGCCGTCCTCGCCGGGTTGCTGCTCGCCGGTGCCTGCGCGCTGCCCGCCTCCGCCGACGGAACCGCCGACGGGGCGGGCGACCAGGGGTTCACCCTCAAGGACCCGCGGATCACCGAGTCCAGCGGGCTCGCCGCCTCCCGGCTGCACCCCGGCGTCTACTGGACGCACAACGACAGCGACGACGGGCCGTACCTCTACGCGGTGGACAGCGCGACCGGGAAGACCGTCGCCCGGATCACCCTGCGCGGGATCGGCTCACCGCGTGACGTCGAGGCCATCTCCATCGGGCCGCACAACGAGATCTACGTCGGTGACATCGGCGACAACTTCGGCGGCAGGTGGCCCTACGTGTGGATCTACCGGCTGCCCGAGCCGAAGAAGCTGACGGACCAGACGGTCACGGCCACGCAGTACGTCGTGAAGTACTCCGACGGGCCGCGCGACGCCGAGTCGCTCCTGGTCCACCCGAAGACCGGGCGCGTCTACATCATCGACAAGAAGGAGGACGGCGGGCACCTCTACGAGGGACCCGCCACCCTGTCCACCTCGGGCACGAACGTCTTCAAGCCCATCGCCGCCGTCGACCTGTGGGCCACCGACGCCGCCTTCTCCCCGGACGGCCGGGACCTCGCCGTGCGCGGCTACTTCGGCGGCATCCACTACCGCTGGAACGGCGGCCGCATCAAGCGCGAGGGACGCCTGGACGTCCCGTTGCAGGGGCAGGGGGAGTCCGTGTCGTACTCCGTCGACGGCACCAAGCTGATGTACGGCAGCGAGGGCGCGAACAGCGCCGTCCAGGCCGTCGACGCGCCCGGCCGGCCCGGCGCCGGGTCGTCCTCGGCGAAGGGGGGCTCCGGCACGTCCTCGGACGAGGGCGGCGGGGGCGGCCTGAAGGTCGGGGCCGTGATCGTCCTGGTCGGTGCGGCGGCCCTGTTCGGCCTGCGGCGACTGCGGCGCGGCTGACCGGGGCGGCATCCGCCCGGCGGCGGCGAAGGGGCGCCCCGAAACGACGAAGGGGCGCCCGGTGGTGCCGGGCGCCCCTTCGGTGAGCCGCGTCCGGGGACGGTCAGAGCTTCTCGATCACGTAGTCGACGCACTTCGTCAGCGCCTCGACATCCGCCGGGTCGATCGCCGGGAACATCGCGACGCGCAGCTGGTTGCGGCCGAGCTTGCGGTACGGCTCGGTGTCCACGACGCCGTTCGCGCGCAGCACCTTGGCGACGGCGGCGGCGTCGATCTCGTCGGAGAAGTCGATCGTGCCGATGACCTGCGAGCGCTTGGCCGGGTCCGAGACGAACGGGGTGGCGTACTTGGCCTCCTCCGCCCAGCCGTACAGCCGGGTCGAGGAGTCCTTCGTCCGGGCCGTGGACCAGGACAGGCCGCCCTGGCCGTTGAGCCACTCCAGCTGCTCGTTCAGCAGGAAGAGGGTGGCGAGGGCCGGGGTGTTGTACGTCTGGTTCTTGCGCGAGTTGTCGATCGCGGTCGGCAGGCTGAAGAACTCCGGGACGTGCCGTCCGGACGCGTGGATCCGCTCGGCGCGCTCGATCGCGGCCGGGGAGAAGACGCCGATCCACAGGCCGCCGTCGGAGGCGAAGGACTTCTGCGGGGCGAAGTAGTAGACGTCGGTCTCGGCGATGTCGACCGGGAGGCCGCCCGCGCCGGAGGTGGCGTCCACCAGGACGAGCGCGCCCTCGTCGGCGCCGGCCACGCGCTGGATCGGCATGGCGACACCGGTGGAGGTCTCGTTGTGGGTGAAGGCGTAGACGTCGACGCCGGCCTCGGCCCGCGGCTCCGGGTGGGTGCCGGGCTCGGAGGCGATGACGGTGGGCTCGGCCAGCCAGGGCGCGAGCTTGGCGGCCTTGGCGAACTTGGAGGAGAACTCGCCGAAGTTCAGATGCTGCGACTTGTTCTCGATCAGGCCGTGGGTGGCGATGTCCCAGAAGGCGGTGGAGCCGCCGTTGCCGAGGATCACCTCGTAGCCCTCGGGCAGGGAGAACAGCTCGGAGATGCCCTCGCGGACCTTGCCGACCAGGTTCTTGACGGGAGCCTGACGGTGGGAGGTGCCGAGCAGGGAGGTTCCGGTGGCGGCGAGGGCGTCCAGCGCCTCGGTGCGCACCTTGGAGGGGCCGGCGCCGAAACGTCCGTCGGCGGGCTTGATGTCTGCGGGAATCTGGATGTCGGCCACGGCACGAGGTTAGCCCGTGGCGGAGAGCGAGGTGGAGAGGTGTCCGTCCGATGAGACGAGATCACCGGGACGCGGACTTGTGAGGTTGTACGACGATACGTGCGGGCTTGTGGAAAACACGCGGTGACGGTGCGTGAGCGGATGCATCCTGGACGCATGACGGATCGAACGGGTGGTGCGGAGGCCGCCGGGGCAGCCGGGGCGGCGGGGAGCGGGTCCCGGGGTGCGTGGCGTGCCGGTGCCGCTGGGCTTGTCGGTGTCGGTGCCGGTGCCGGTGCCGAGGGCGACGGTGCCGCCGAGCTGGCCCGTGCGCTGCGCGGGGCCGTGCGCGGCGAGGTCGGGTTCGACGCCACCGCCCGGGCCCTGGTCACGATGGACGCGTCCAACTACCGCCGGGTGCCCCTCGGGGTCGTGGCCCCCAGGGACGCGGACGACGTGGCCGCCGTGCTGGAGGTGTGCCGGGCGCGCGGGGTGCCGGTGGTGGCGCGGGGCGGGGGCACGTCGATCGCCGGGCAGGCGACCGGCACCGGCGTGGTCCTGGACTTCACCCGGCACATGGCCGGCCTGCTGGAGCTGGACCCGGGCAGCCGCACGGCCGTCGTGCAGCCGGGGCTCGTGCTCGACCGGCTCCAGGAGGCCGCCGCACCGCACGGGCTGCGCTTCGGCCCCGACCCGTCCACGCACAGCAGGTGCACGCTCGGCGGGATGATCGGCAACAACTCCTGCGGTTCCCACTCGGTCGCCTGGGGCACGACCGCGGACAGCGTGCGGGAGCTGTCCGTGCTCACCGCGCGCGGGCAGCGGCTGCGGCTCGGGCCGGGCTGGGCGGGCGCCCCGGACGGGCTGCGGGAGCTGGCCGAGGGCGAACTGGCCCGGCTGCGCACGGGTTTCCCGGACCTGCCCCGCCGCATCTCCGGGTACGCGCTGGACGCGCTGCTGCCCGAGAAGGGCGCGGACGTCGCCCGCTCCTTCTGCGGCTCCGAGGGCACCCTGGGCATCCTCACCGAGGCCGTGGTCGGCCTGGTCGAGGCTCCGCGCGCGCGTGCCCTGGCCGTGCTGGCGTACGCCGACGAGAGCGCCGCCGCCGAGGCCGCCGCCGGCCTGCTGCCGCTGCGGCCGCTCACGGTGGAGGGCATGGCCGCCGACCTGGTACCGGCCGGCGCGGGCCTGCCCGCGGGAGGCGCCTGGCTGTTCGTGGAGACCGGCGGGCGGACGGCGGCGGAGGCACGCGCGCGGGCGCAGGAGATCGTGCGCGCCGCCGACGTCGTGTCGGCGCTGGTCGTCACCGACCCGGCGGAGCAGCGGACGCTGTGGCGCATCCGCGAGGACGCGTCCGGCACGGCCACCCGGATGCCGGACGGCACGGAGGCGTGGCCCGGCTGGGAGGACTGCGCGGTGCCACCGGCCCGGCTCGGCGCCTACCTGCGCGACTTCCGCGCCCTCCTCGCCGCCCACGGCCTGCGCGGCACGCCGTACGGCCACTTCGGCGACGGCTGCATCCACGTCCGCGTCGACTTCGACCTGCTCACCGAGGCCGGTGTCGGCCGCTTCCGCCGCTTCTCCGAGGAACTGGCCGACCTGGTGGTGGCCCACGGCGGCTCCCTCTCCGGGGAGCACGGCGACGGCCAGGCCCGCGCGGAACTGCTGCCCCGCATGTACGGCGAGGAGACGGTCCGGCTCTTCGAGCGGGCCAAGGCCCTCTGGGACCCCGACGACCTGCTCAACCCCGGCATGCTGGTCCGCCCGGCCCCGCTCGACGCCAACCTCCGCTTCTCCGTCCTGCCGGGCCGCCCGGTCGACGTCGCCTTCGGCTACCCGGCGGACGGCGGTGACTTCGCCGCGGCCGTCCGCCGCTGCGTCGGCGTCGCCAAGTGCCGTACGACCACGGCGGCCGGGCCCGCCGTGATGTGCCCCTCCTTCCGGGCCACCGGCGAGGAGGAGCACTCCACACGCGGCCGGGCCCGGCTGCTGCACGAGATGCTCGCGGGCGAGCTGATCACCGACGGCTGGCGGTCCCCTGAGGTCCGGGACGCCCTGGACCTGTGCCTGTCCTGCAAGGGCTGCCGCTCGGACTGCCCGGTCGGCGTCGACATGGCCACCTACAAGGCGGAGTTCCTGCACCACCACTACGCCGGCCGCCGCCGCCCCGCCGCCCACCACACCCTGGGCCGGCTCCCGGAATGGCTCCGCTGGACCGCCCGCACACGAACGGCCCCCCTGCTCAACGCCCTGGCCCGGGTGCGCCCACTGGCCGCCCTCGGCAAACGGCTGGCCGGGATCACCCCGGAACGGCAGATCCCGCGCCTGGCGACCCAGACGTTCACGGCGTGGTGGCACGACCGGGCTCCCTCGGAGGCTGCCGCAGGGATGCCGGGCGCTGACCTGCGTGTGCCGGATGCCGGCGGCTTGCCTGAGGCGGGTGCGGGGGGCCTGCCGGCGTCGGGTGCGGGGGAGCTGTCTGCGCCGGGTGCTGGAGATGTGCCCGAGCTGGGCGCCGAGGGCGGCGGAAACCTGGTCGTCCTCTGGCCGGACACCTTCACGGAGCACCTCGCGCCGTCCGTCGGCCGGGCCGCCGTGCGGGTGCTGGAGGCCGCCGGGCTGCGCGTGGCCCTGCCGCCGACGCTGCTGCTGCGCCGGGGAGCGATCGCGGACGGCAGGACCAGGGCGGCGACCGCGCTGCTCGCGGCCCGCCGGGCCCGGGTCTGCTGCGGACTGACCTACCTCTCCACCGGCCAGCTGGACCGCGCCCGCGACGTCCTGCGCCGCACCCTGGACCTGATGGAACCGGTGCTGGAGGCCGGGGCCCCGGTCGTCGTCCTGGAACCGAGCTGCGCCGCCGCCCTGCGCACCGACCTTCCGGAGCTGCTGCCCGGCGATCCGCGCGCCGCCCGGCTGGCCGCCGCCGTCCGCACCTTCGCCGAGACCCTGGAACGGCACGCCCCGCACTGGACCCCGCCCGCCGTCGGCCGCCCCGTCGCCGGCCAGACCCACTGCCACCAGCATGCGGTGCTCGGCGACGCCCCCGACCGCCGGCTGCGCACCGCCGCCGGCCTCACCGGCGAGCTGAGCGGAGGCTGCTGCGGCCTGGCGGGCAACTTCGGCTTCGAAAAAGGCCACTTCGAGGTCTCCCGGGCCTGCGCGGAGCAACAGCTCCTGCCCTCGGTCCGGCAGTCCCCGCCCGGCACACTGGTCATGGCGGACGGCTTCTCCTGCCGCACCCAGCTGGAACAGCTCGCCGGGGTCCGGGGCCGGCACCTGGCGGAGGTGCTGGCGGACGCGCTGGACTTCCGGGCGGGGGGTGCCGGGTGAACGAGGACGAGGAGTACACCCGCCTGGCGGTCCTCTCCGACATCCACGGCGTGCTGCCCGCCCTGGAGGCGGTCCTGGCGGAGCCCGAGGTGGCCGCCGCCGAGCGGATCGTCCTCACCGGGGACATCACGGCGGGCCCGCAGCCGGCCGAGGTACTGGACCTGCTGCGCGAGCAGGGCGACCGGGTGCTGTGGATCGGCGGCAACGCGGACCGGGAACTGGTGGAGTACCGGCGGGGCGAGCGCGCGGAGATCCCGGACCCCATCGGCCCGTACGCCGCCCGCGCGCTGCGCCCGGACCAGGTCGACTTCCTGGCCGCCCTGCCGCGCACCCGCACCCTGCGCGTGCGCGGACTCGGCCCGGTCCTCTTCTGCCACGCCACCCCGCGCGACGACGAGGAGGTGGTCCTGGTCGACTCGCGCCCGGCCCGCTGGGCGGAGGTCTTCGCCGGCCTGCCGCCCGGCATCGGCACGGTCGTCTGCGGCCACACCCACATGCCCTACGTCCGCCTGGCCCACGGCCGCCTGGTGGTCAACCCCGGCAGCGTCGGGATGCCCTACGGCCGTCCCGGCGCCCACTGGTGCCTCCTCGGCCCCGGCACCGACCTGCGCGTGACGCAGTACGACATACCTGCGGCGGTGGCCCGGCTGATCCGGGAGTGCGCCTACCCGGACATCGCCGCGTGGGCCGACTGCTTCCTGTACGCCCGGGCGACGGACACGGACGTGCTGGAGGCGTGGGGGCCGAAGGACGGACGGGACGCTTCGTAGGGTGAGGACACCGGCGATCTCCACGGACGCCGGCGGCACCGTCACCGACGCGGCGGCACCGAAGCGGCCGCCGGCACCGTCCTCACCGTCGTACCGGCCTCGCCCCGGGGACCGGCCCCGTGACCGAAGGAGCCCCGCCCATGTCGCTGACCCCCCGTCCCCTGACCCTGCGCCCCCTCACCCGTGCCGAGCACCTCGCCTTCGTGGCGGAGCGTCCCTCGGTCAGCCATCTGCAGGTGCCGTCGTGGGGGGACGTGAAACCGGACTGGCGGGCCGAGAGCCTGGGATGGTTCGAGGCGGACGGGCGGCTCGTGGGGGCCGGACTGGTGCTGCTGCGGCCGTTGCCCAGGCTGAAGCGGTATCTGGCCTACCTCCCCGAGGGGCCCGTCATCGACTGGGACGCGCCCGATCTGGAGCGCTGGCTGGAGCCGCTGCTGGCGCACCTCAAGGCCCGGGGTGCCTTCACGGTGAAGATGGGGCCGCCCGTGGTGGCCCGGCGGTGGAGCCCGGAGGCGGTCAAGGCCGCGATCGCCGACCCCGGCACGCACCGGCTGGGCGACGTACCGGCGACGTCCTGCGGGCCGGGCCTCGCGCTGGCCGAGCGGCTGCGCCGCATGGGCTGGCGGCAGACCGCGCCCGGCGGGGAGGAGGGCTTCGCCGCCGGGCAGCCCCGGTACGTGTGCCAGGTCCCGCTCGCGGACCGGTCCCTGGAGGACGTCCACCGCGGGCTCAACCAGCAGTGGCGGCGCAACATCAAGAAGGCCGAGAAGGCGGGCGTGAAGATCGTCCGGGGCGGAGCGGAGGACCTGCCGGTCTTCTACGGCCTCTACGCCGAGACCGCCGAACGGGACCGCTTCATCCCGCGCCCCCTGCCGTACTTCCAGCGCATGTGGGCCGCGCTGACCGCGGAGCACCCCGACCGGATGCGGCTCTACCTCGCCCACCACGACGGGGACGTCCTCGCCGCGGCCACCATGCTGATCGTCGGCGGGCACGTCTGGTACTCCTACGGCGCCTCCACCAGCCGTAAGCGCGAGGTGCAGCCCAACAACGCCCTGCAGTGGCGGATGATGTGCGACGCCCACGAACTCGGCGCGCACGTCTACGACTTCCGGGGCATCACGGACACCCTGGAGGAGTCCGACCACCTGCTCGGCCTGCTCCGCTTCAAGGTGGGCGCGGGCGGTGAGGCCGTCGAGTACGCGGGGGAGTGGGACTTCCCGCTGAACCGGCTGCTGCACAAGGCGTTCGACGTCTATCTGGCCCGCCGCTGAGGCCGCTCTCAGGTTCTCCGCCGAACTCCCAGCTTTTCCCAGGGGATTCACAGCGCCCCTTTGCCATTTTTGCCGTCCGGCGGCCCGAGAGGCGTGTAACTTCTTCGGTGTCGGGTTCCGGACGCGGAATTCAGCACCACAGGAAAAGCGCGACATTAGGAGTCGGAATGAGCTTCAAGAAGCTTTCCCCGCTGCCCCCCAAGTCCAGGACGAAGCAGCTCCCGCCGCCGCAGCCGAAGCCCAAGAAGCGCGCGCACCAGCCGCTTCCCCAGCCGCCGGCCGGCCGGGACCAGTGATCGGACGCTGAGCCGGAAGGGGTCGACGGTGCACCGTCGACCCCTTTTCCTCTTCCTCTGGGAAGGTGATTCGGAAAGGATTTCTGATGGCTGACGAGGGTGAAGAATTCGAGTACGGAACACCCGCTGTTCCCGCCCGTACCGCGTTCCGCCGTTTCTGGCCGCTGACCAAGGGGCTCAGGAAATGGCTGCTGGCCGTGTGGCTGTGCACCGTGCTCGCCGCGCTCGCGGAGACCGAGGCCATCCTGCTGTTCGGTGATCTCACCGACCACGCCCTCCAGCGGGGCTCGCTCGCCGCGTTCTGGAGCCCGGCCGCGCAGTGGCTGGGGATCGCGGTGGCCGGCGCGCTCGTCGCGTACGCGGGCAACTCGCTGGCCGCATGGGCCACCGAGCGCTTCGTGATGCGGCTGCGCGAGCACGTCTTCGACCACGTGCAGCAACTGCCCCCGCACTTCTTCCAGCGGCACCGCCAGGGCGATCTGCTCTCCCGGCTGACCGGCGACGTCGAGGCGATCGAGACGATGGTCGTGTCCGGCCTGGTCGGCGCCGCCTCGGCGGCCTTCTCCGCCCTCTTCTACGCCGCCGCCGCGTTCTGGCTGCGCTGGGACCTGGCCGCGGCCACCTTCGTCCTGGCCCCCCTGTTCTGGCTGGCCGCCCGCCGTTTCTCCGGCTCCATCAGGGACGTCTCCCGCGAGGGCCGGGTCGCCGACGGCGCGATCACCTCCGTGGTGGAGGAGTCCCTCGGCAACATCGTGCTCACCCAGGCGTACGACCGCCGGGACGCCGAGCGCCGCCGGCTGCGCGAGGAGGCGAGCGCCTGGTTCCGCGCCTCCGTCCGCTCCACCCGTCTGAACGAGGCCTACGAGCAGCTGGTCCAGGTCATCGAGACGGTGTGCGTGCTCGCCGTCATCGGCATCGGCGCCTGGGAGATCTCCACCGGCCGCATGACCCTCGGGCAGCTGCTGGCCTTCGCCGCCTTCCTCGGTTACCTCTATCCGCCCGTCCGCGGCCTCGCCCAGCTCGGCCTCACGGTCACCGCGGCCACCGCCGGCGCCGAACGCCTCATCGAGATCCTTGACGTGCACCCCTCGGTGGCGGACCCCCGCCACCACGCGCGGGTGGGCCGCCCGGACGGCACGGTGGAGGTGCGGGACGTCTCCTTCCGCTACCCCGGCGCGGAGACGGCCGCCCTCGACGACCTCTCCTTCCGGGTCAGCCCCGGCGAGCTGGTGATCGTCACCGGCCCGAGCGGAGCGGGCAAGTCCACGGTGGCCAAGCTGCTGCTGCGCTTCTACGACCCGGACCGCGGGGACGTCCTCCTGGACGGCGTGCCCGTGCGGGAGTTCCCGCTGGCCCGGCTGCGCGAGTACGTCACCCTGCTTCCGCAGGAAACCCTGGTGCTGCACGACACGGTGCGCGCCAACATCGCCTGCGGCCGGCCCGGCGCCAGCGACCAGGCGATCGAGCAGGCGGCGAAGGCGGCCGACGCCCACGACTTCGTCCTGCGGCTGCCCGACGGCTACGACACCCGGGTCGACACCCACTCGGCCCGGCTCTCCGGCGGCCAGCTCCAGCGCCTGGCCATCGCCCGCGCCATCCTGCGCGACGCGCCCGTCCTGGTCCTGGACGAACCGACCACCGGGCTGGACGCGCTGGCCGCCCGCCGCGTCGTCGAACCCCTGCGCCGGCTGATGGCCGGCCGGACGACCATCATGATCACGCATGACCTGAACCTCGCCCCGGACGCGGACCGCATCCTCGTCGTGGACCGGGGCCGCGTCGTGGAGAGCGGCCGCCACGGCGAACTCCTCGCCCGGGGCGGCGCCTACGCCCGGCTGCACCGCTCGCAGAACAACGCGGTGCTGGACACGGGGGAGCTGCGCATGCCGCTGTGGGAACAGCGGCGGACACCGGCGCCGCCGCACACGCCCGAGTACGGCGGACAGGGGTACGGCAACGGGTACGCCCACGGGCAGGAGGCGTACGCCCAGGCGCCCCCGGCGGCCTACGCTCCCAGGGCGTCCGCCCCGACGGCCCCGGTGTTGCGCGACCAGGAGGAGTGGCCGGGCGGCTGATCCCAGCATCCGGGACAGTCCCGTCAAGGGTTCACGCCCCTGTCGAAGTCCATTACCCTGGACCTGGTAGTACATCGAGATGCACGAATCCGACCAAGCCCAGGACCGCTCGTGACCGTCCCGCTCAGCACCACCACGCCGACCCCGACCACCTCGGGCGACGGCGCGCATCCGGCCGCCCCGCGCGGCCCGCTCGGCTCACTCGGACCCGTGGGGCTGGTGCTGGCCGGCGGGATCTCGGTCCAGTTCGGCGGCGCGCTGGCCGTCACGCTGATGCCCAGGGCCGGTGCCCTGGGCGTCGTCACCCTGCGCCTGCTCGCGGCGGCCGTCGTCCTCCTGCTCGTCTGCCGGCCCCGGCTGCGCGGGCACTCCCGGGCCGACTGGGGCACGGTCGTCGTCTTCGGCGTCACCATGGGCGCGATGAACGGCCTGTTCTACGAAGCGGTCGCCCGTATCCCGCTGGGCCCGGCGGTCACCCTCGAAGTCCTCGGCCCCCTGGCCCTGTCCGTCGTGGCCTCCCGCCGCGCGATCAACGCCCTGTGGGCCGGCCTGGCCCTCGCCGGCGTCTTCCTGCTCGGCGGCGGAGGCTTCGGCAAGCTGGACCCCACAGGTGTCGGCTTCGCCCTGGGTGCGGGCACCATGTGGGCTGCCTACATAGTCTTCAGCGCCCGTACGGGCCGACGCTTCCCGCAGGCGGACGGCCTGGCGCTGGCCATGGCGGTCGCGGCGCTCCTCTTCCTCCCCCTGGGCATCGCCGACGCCGGCGGCCGGCTCCTGAACCCCACCACCGTCGCCCTCGGCTCGGCGGTGGCCCTGCTCTCCTCGGTCCTGCCCTACACCCTCGAACTGCTGGCCCTGCGCCGGCTGCCGGCCCCGACCTTCGCCATCCTCATGAGCCTGGAACCGGCCATCGCGGCCACGGCCGGCTTCCTGATCCTCGGCCAGTCCCTCACCCCCACCGAGGCCGCGGCGATCGCCCTGGTCATCGCGGCGACGATCGGCGCGGTACGCACCCAGACCTCCCGGACGAAGGCCGGCCTGCGGGCTCCGGAAGCGTAGGGAGCGTCGTACCGGTCACTCATCGGAACGACGCTTCCCAGGCCCGTGCCCACGGGACTCCTCCCCGCTCACCCTGCGCGTCCCGCCCCTCTCCCGCACACTCCTGTGTGTGGCCTGAAGGGGCCCGGCCGGACGGAAGGCGGATCTCGTGACCGACGCTCGTGACACCCACCCCAGCCCGCTGAAGGTGACCGCCCGGGGCCGGGCCGTTCTCGCCGATCCCCGGATCAACCGCGGTACCGCCTTCACGGAGGAGGAGCGCCGCGCCCTCGACCTCGTCGGGCTGGTCCCACCCCGTGTGCTCACGCAGGACGAGCAGGCCGAACGCGCCTACGGCCAGTTCCGGGACCAGCCGGGCGACCTGGCCAGGAGCGTCAACCTGACCGCGCTGCACGACCGCAACGAGGTGCTGTTCTACCGGCTCGTCGGCGACCACCTCGAAGAGATGCTGCCCGTCGTCTACACCCCCACGGTGGGCACGGCGATCCGCCGGTACAGCACGGAGTACCGGCGCCCGCGCGGTGTCTACCTCTCCGTGGACGCCCCCGACGACATCGAACGCTCCCTGCGCGCGCACGGCCTGGGCGCCGACGACGTCGACCTGATCGTGGCCACCGACGGCGAGGGCATCCTCGGCATCGGCGACTGGGGCGTCGGCGGCATCGACATCGCCGTCGGCAAGCTCGCCGTCTACACGGCCGCCGCCGGCATCGACCCGCGCCGCACCCTGCCCGTCATGCTCGACGTCGGCACCAACCGCCGGGAACTCCTCGACAACCCCCTCTACCTCGGCAACCGCCACCCGCGCGCCGACCGCGAGGCCTACGACGCCTTCATCGACGCCTACGTCACCACCGCGACCCGGCTCTTCCCGCACGCCCTGCTGCACTGGGAGGACTTCGGCACCGCCAACGCCCGCCGCATCCTCGACCGCTACCGCGACCAGGTCTGCACCTTCAACGACGACATCCAGGGCACCGGCGCCGTCAACCTCGCCGCCGTCCTGTCCGGCGTCCGCGCCACCGGCACGCCCCTGCCCGAGCACCGGATCGTCGTCTTCGGCGCCGGTACCGCCGGCATCGGCGTCGCCGACCAGTTGCGCGACGCCCTGATCGCCGAGGGCCTGTCCGCCGAGCAGGCCACCGCCCGCTTCTGGTGCGTGGACCGGTACGGCCTGCTCACCACCGACCAGGGCGACCGGTTGCGGGACTTCCAGAAGCCGTACGCCCGCCCCGCCGACGAGGTCGACGACTGGCGCCGGGACGAGGACCTGCCCGGCGTCCCGCTGGACGAGGTGGTCCGCCGGGCCCGCCCGACCATCCTGATCGGCACCTCCGGCCAGGGCGGCTCCTTCACCCAGGAGATCGTCCGCGAGATGGCCCGGCACACCGAGCGCCCGATCATCCTGCCCATGTCCAACCCGACCGACCTCGCCGAGGCCACCCCCGCCGACCTGCTCGACTGGACCGACGGCAAGGCCCTGGTGGCCACCGGCAGCCCCTTCGCCCCGGTGGAGCGGGACGGCACGACGTACGAGATCGGCCAGGCCAACAACGCGCTGGTCTTCCCCGGCCTCGGCCTCGGTGTGATCGTCGCCCGCGCCTCCCGGGTCACCGACCGCATGCTGCGCGCGGCGGCCGACGCGGTGGCCCGCCGGACCGGTGACACGGAGGTCGCCCGTTCCGGCGCGCCGGTCCTGCCGCCGATCCGGGACCTGCAGGCCACCTCGGAGGCGGTCGCCGTGGCCGTGGCCCGCGTGGCGGTGGAGGAGGGTGTCGCCCGGACCGGCCTCGACGACTGCGAGGCGGCGGTCCGGGCCGCCCGGTGGGAGCCGGTGTATCCGCCGGTGGAAGCGGTGTGACCCCGGGTCCGGGCGGAGCGGGCCGAGCCGCCCGGACCGTTGGTCTCCCCGTGCCGGGGTCCTGCCGGCCATCAATTCATGCAAGCATGCTTGATTGTTTCTCCCCCCGCTGCCATGCTCCCCCTCATGGCCGACCCGACGCCCGTCATCGACGACCTGCGTGCCGAGAGCGGTGAACTCGACCGGCTCGTAGCAGAGTTGAGCCCCGAGCGGTGGGCCCTTCCCACCCCGGCGCCCGGCTGGACCGTCGCCCACCAGATCGCGCACCTCGCCTGGACCGACCGCTCGGCCCTGCTGGCCGTCACCGACGCCGACGCCTTCCGGGCGCTGGTCGAGAGGGCGCTCGCCGCACCCGAAGCGTTCGTGGGCGAGGGGGCGGAGGAGGGCGCCGTACTCCCGCCCGCCGACCTGCTGGCGGCCTGGCGCGGCGGACGCACCGCCCTCGACCGGGCCCTGCGCGACGCACCGGCCGGTGCCCGTTTCCCCTGGTACGGCCCGCCCATGTCGGCCGCCTCCATGGCCACCGCCCGACTGATGGAGACCTGGGCCCACGGGCTGGACATCGCCGACGCGCTGGGTGTGGTGCGCCCACCCACCGACCGGCTCCGGCATGTGGCCCGGCTCGGCGTGCGCACCCGTGACTTCGCCTTCGGAGTGCACGGGCTGACCCCGCCGGCCGAGGAGTTCCGGGTCGAACTGACCGCGCCCTCCGGCCAGGTGTGGGCATACGGCGACGAGCGCGCCGCCCAGCGCGTCACCGGTCCCGCCCTCGACTTCTGCCTCCTGGTCACCCAGCGCGCCCACCGGGACGACCTCGCGCTGACGGCCGCGGGCCCGGACGCCGACCGCTGGCTCGGCATCGCCCAGGCCTTCGCGGGCCCGCCCGGCACCGGCCGCCCGCCGAAGGGGGCCGGCCGGTGAACCCGCTGCGCGTCGGCAACTTCTCCGGCTTCTACGGCGACCGCGCGGACGCCCTGCGCGAGATGCTCACCGGCGGCGAGGTCGACGTCCTCACCGGTGACTACCTCGCCGAACTCACCATGCTCATCCTCGGCCGCGACCGGCTGAAGGACCCGGCCGCCGGCTACGCCCGCACCTTCCTGCGCCAGCTGGAGGACTGCCTGGGCCTCGCCCGCGAACGCGGCGTACGGATCGTCACCAACGCCGGCGGCCTCAACCCCGCCGGACTCGCCGGCCGGATACGGGAGCTGGCGGACCGGCTCGGCATCCCGGCGCGGGTCGCGCACGTCGAGGGCGACGACCTGACCGCCGCCCACCCGGGCGCCCTCGCCGCCCACGCCTACCTCGGCGGCTTCGGCATCGCCGCGTGCCTGCGGGCCGGCGCCGACGTGGTGGTCACCGGCCGGGTGACCGACGCCGCGCTCGTCACCGGCCCCGCCGCCGCCCACTTCGGCTGGGGGCCGGCGGACCACGACCGCCTCGCCGGCGCCGTCGTCGCCGGTCACGTGCTGGAGTGCGGGACCCAGGCCACGGGCGGCAACTACGCGTTCTTCGGCGAGGGGGACGTACGGCGTCCCGGCTTCCCGCTCGCCGAGGTCCACGCCGACGGCACCAGCGTGATCACCAAGCACCCGGGCACCGGCGGCTTCGTGGACGTGGGCACGGTCACCGCGCAACTGCTGTACGAGACCGGCGGCGCCCGCTACGCCGGACCCGACGTCACCGCCCGGCTGGACACCGTACGGCTGAGCCAGGACGGACCGGACCGGGTGCGGATCGAGGGGGTGCGCGGGGAGCCGCCGCCGCCCACGCTCAAGGCCGGGGTCAACCGGCTCGGCGGCTTCCGCAACGAGGTCGTCTTCGTCCTGACCGGACTCGACATCGAGGCCAAGGCGGCCCTGGTGCGGGAGCAGCTCGCCGGCGCGCTCGCCAAGTCGCCCCCGCGGGACGTCCGCTGGGAACTGGTGCGCACCGACCGGGCCGACGCGGACACCGAGGAGACGGCCAGCGCGCTGCTGCGGCTCGTCGTCCGGGACCCGGACCAGCGGGTCGTGGGACGGGCGCTCAGCGGGGCCGCCGTGGAACTGGCCCTCGCCAGCTACCCGGGCTTCCATGTGCTCGCCCCACCCGGAAAGGGCTCCCCCTATGGGGTGTTCGAGGATGTGTACGTACCCCATGGGGACGTCGACCACAGGGCCGTCCTCCACGACGGACGCCGTGTCCCCGTGCCGCCGCCCCAGGACACCCGGCCCCTCGACGCCGTGCCGCCCCCGCCCCTCCCGCAGCCCCTCCCGCCCGGCCCGGTCCGCCGGGCGCCCCTCGGCCTGGTCGCCGGGGCGCGCAGCGGGGACAAGGGCGGGAACGCCAACGTGGGGGTGTGGGCGCGGTCGGACGAGGCCTGGCGGTGGCTCGCCCGCACCCTGACCACCGACGCCTTCCGTCAGTTGCTGCCCGAGACCCGCGACCTGCCCGTCACCCGGCACCCGCTGCCGAACCTGCGCGCGCTCAACTTCGTCGTCGAGGGCATCCTCGGCGCCGGAGTCGCCGCGCAGGCCCGCTTCGACCCGCAGGCCAAGGCCCTCGGCGAATGGCTGCGCTCCCGCCACCTGGACATCCCGGAGACTCTGCTGTGACGGTTCTGCGGACCACTGTCGACCCCACCGGCCCCGACCACCAGGCCCACCGCGCGGCCATGCTCGCCAAGCTCGCCGAGCTGGAGGCCGAGCACGCCAAGGCGCTCGCGGGCGGCGGTGAGAAGTACGTCCGGCGGCACCGCTCGCGCGGCAAGCTGCTGCCCCGCGAGCGCATCGAGCTGCTGCTGGACCCCGACACCCCGTTCCTGGAGCTGTCCCCGCTGGCCGCCTGGGGCAGCGAGTACCCCGTCGGCGCGTCCCTCGTCACCGGGATCGGCGTGGTCGAGGGCGTGGAGTGCCTGATCACCGCCAACGACCCGACCGTGCGCGGCGGCGCCAGCAACCCGTGGAGCCTGAAGAAGGCCCTCCGCGCGAACGACATCGCGCTCGCCAACCGGCTGCCCTGCATCAGCCTGGTGGAGTCGGGCGGCGCCGATCTGCCGTCACAGAAGGAGATCTTCATCCCCGGCGGCGCCATCTTCCGCGACCTCACCCGGCTCTCCGCCGCCGGCATCCCGACCATCGCCGTCGTCTTCGGCAACTCCACCGCCGGCGGCGCCTACATCCCCGGCATGTCCGACCACGTGATCATGGTCAAGGAGCGCGCGAAGGTGTTCCTCGGCGGGCCGCCGCTCGTGAAGATGGCCACCGGCGAGGAGAGCGACGACGAGTCGCTGGGCGGCGCCGAGATGCACGCGCGCGTGTCCGGTCTCGCCGACCACTTCGCCCTGGACGAGCCGGACGCGCTGCGCCAGGCCCGCCGGGTCGTGGCCCGCCTCAACCACCGCAAGGCGTACCCGGACCCCGGCCCGGCCGAGCCCCCCAAGCACGACCCCGAGGAGCTGCTGGGCATCGTCCCCGGGGACCTGAAGATCCCGTTCGACCCGCGCGAGGTCATCGCCCGTGTCGTGGACGGCTCCGACTTCGACGAGTTCAAGCCGCTGTACGGCACCAGCCTGGTCACCGGCTGGGCGGCCCTGCACGGCTACCCGGTCGGCATCCTGGCCAACGCCCGGGGCGTCCTCTTCAGCGCCGAGTCGCAGAAGGCCGCCCAGTTCATCCAGCTCGCCAACCAGCGCGACATCCCGCTGCTGTTCCTGCACAACACCACCGGCTACATGGTGGGCAGGGAGTACGAGCAGGGCGGGATCATCAAGCACGGCGCGATGATGATCAACGCGGTCAGCAACAGCAGGGTCCCGCACCTGTCGGTCCTCATGGGCGCGTCGTACGGCGCCGGGCACTACGGCATGTGCGGCCGGGCCTACGACCCCCGCTTCCTGTTCGCCTGGCCCAGCGCCAAGTCCGCCGTCATGGGCCCGCAGCAGCTCGCCGGCGTGCTGTCGATCGTCGCCCGGCAGTCGGCGGCGGCCAAGGGGCAGCCGTACGACGAGGACGCGGACGCGGCCCTGCGCGCCATGGTGGAGCAGCAGATCGAGTCCGAGTCGCTGCCCATGTTCCTGTCCGGGCGGCTGTACGACGACGGCGTCATCGACCCGCGCGACACCCGCACCGTCCTCGGCCTGTGCCTCTCCGCCCTGCACACCGCGCCCTACGAGGGCGCGCGCGGCGGCTTCGGCGTCTTCCGGATGTGAGGGATCCCGTGATTTCCAGTGTGCTCGTCGCCAACCGGGGCGAGATCGCCTGCCGTGTCTTCCGCACCTGCCGCGCGTCGGGAATCCGGACGGTCGCGGTCCATTCCGACGCCGACGAGAACGCGCTCCACGCGCGCGTGGCCGACACGGCGGTACGGCTGCCGGGCGCTGCGCCCGCCGAGACGTACCTGCGCGGCGACCTGATCGTGAAGGCGGCCCTGGCGTCCGGCGCCGACGCCGTGCACCCCGGCTACGGCTTCCTCTCCGAGAACCCGGGCTTCGCCCGCGCCGTCCTCGACGCCGGCCTGGTCTGGATCGGCCCGCCCCCGGAGGCCATCGAGGCCATGGCGTCCAAGACCCGGGCCAAGCGCCTGCTGGGCATCGAGCCCCTCCAGGAGGTGACCGAGGCCGACCTGCCCGTCCTGGTGAAGGCGGCGGCCGGCGGCGGAGGGCGCGGCATGCGGATCGTGCGCCGCCCGGACGAGTTGCGGGCCGCGCTGGAGGGCGCGCGCGCCGAGGCCGCGAGCGCCTTCGGTGACGGCGAGGTCTTCGTGGAGCCGTACCTCGAACACGGCCGCCACGTGGAGGTGCAGATCCTCGCCGACACCCACGGCACCGTCTGGGCGCTCGGCACCCGCGACTGCTCCCTCCAGCGCCGCCACCAGAAGGTCGTCGAGGAGGCCCCGGCGCCCGGACTCCCCACGGCGCTCAGGGAGGAGCTGCGCGCGCTGGCCGTACGCGCCGCCCGCGCCGTCTCCTACACCGGCGCGGGCACCGTCGAGTTCCTGGTCGCCGACGGCCGCGCCCACTTCCTGGAGATGAACACCCGCCTCCAGGTCGAACACCCCGTCACCGAGGCGGTCTTCGGCCTCGACCTGGTCGCGGAACAGATCCGGATCGCCGAGGGCCACGCCCTCGGCGCCGAGCCCCCGCACGCGCGCGGCCACGCCGTCGAGGCCCGCCTCTACGCCGAGGACCCCGCCCGTGACTGGGCCCCCCAGACCGGCACCCTGCACCGGCTCGCCGTACCGGAAGGCGTCCGCCTGGACACCGGGTACACCGACGGCGACACCATCGGCGTCCACTACGACCCGATGCTCGCCAAGGTCGTCGCGCACGCCCCCACGCGCGCGGAGGCGGTCCGCAGGCTCGCGGGCGCGCTGGAGTCCGCCGTGGTCCACGGCCCGGTCACCAACCGCGACCTGCTCGTACGCTCCCTGCGCCACCCGGAGTTCACGAGCGGACGCATGGACACCGGCTTCTACGACCGCCACCTCGACGCCCTCACCGAACCCGCCCGCGACCCCCACGCCCCCCTGGCCGCCGCCCTCGCCGACGCCCACGGCCGCTCGCGCTTCGGCGGCTGGCGCAACGTCCCCTCCCAGCCGCAGGTGAAGCGGTACGAGATGGACGGCGAGGAGCACGAGGTCCGGTACCGGCACACCCGGGAGGGCCTGGCCGCCGACGGGGTCCGGGTCGTGCACGCCGACGCGCGTCTGGTGGTGCTCGAAGCGGACGGCGTACGCCGCAGGTTCGAGGTGTCCCGGTACGGCGACCAGGTCCACGTCAACACCGTCCGCCTCACCGCCCTGCCCCGCTTCCCCGACCCGACGGCCCAGCTCGCGCCGGGGTCCCTGGTGGCCCCGATGCCGGGCACGGTGGTCAGGATCGCCGAGGGCCTGACCGAAGGAGCAACGGTTCGGGCGGGTCAGGGCCTCATGTGGTTGGAGGCGATGAAGATGCAGCACCAGATCTCGGCCCCGGCGGCGGGGACGCTCAGCACGCTGAACGCCAAGCCAGGGCAGCAGGTGGAGCCCGGCACGGTGCTGGCGGTGGTGCAGCCGACCTGAGGGCGCGGGGAACCGCGCGACCAGCCACCCACGACCCGCACGCGGAGGAACCGCATGACCACTCTCGTCGAATCCGAAGAACACAAGGCCCTCCGCTCGGCGGTGGCCGCCCTCGGCAAGCGCTACGGCCGCGACTACCTCACCCGCACCGTCGCCGAGGGCAGGCCCCCGGCCGAACTGTGGAGCGAGGCGGGAAAGCTCGGCTACCTCGGCGTCAACCTCCCGGAGGAGTACGGCGGTGGAGGCGGCGGCATAGCGGAACTCTCCATCGTGCTCGAAGAACTGGGCGCCGCGGGCTCCCCCCTGCTGATGCTGGTCGTCTCACCGGCGATCTGCGGCACGGTGATCGCCCGCTTCGGCACGGAGCAGCAGAAACGGGACTGGCTCCCCGGGCTCGCCGGAGGGAGTCGCCTGATGGCCTTCGGCATCACCGAGCCCGACGCCGGCTCCAACAGCCACCGCATCACCACCACGGCCCGCAGGGACGGCACGGACTGGCTGCTCACCGGCCGCAAGGTGTTCATCTCCGGGGTCGACATGGCCGACGCCGTGCTGATCGTCGGCCGCACCGAGGACGCCCGCACCGGACGCCTCAAGCCCTGCCTGTTCATCGTCCCGACGGACGCGGAGGGCTTCCAGAAGCACCCGATCGACATGGAACTCAACGCCGCCGAGAAGCAGTTCGAGCTGGTCCTCGACGACGTACGGCTGCCCGCCGGCGCGCTGGTGGGCGATGAGGACGCGGGGCTCCTCCAGCTCTTCGCGGGGCTCAACCCCGAGCGGATCATGACCGCCGCGTTCGCCATCGGCATGGGCCGGTACGCACTCGCCAAGGCCGTCGCGTACGCCCGCGAGCGGACGGTCTGGAAGGCCCCCATCGGCGCCCACCAGGCCATCGCGCACCCCCTGGCGCAGGCGCACATCGACCTGGAGCTGGCCCGGCTGATGATGCAGAAGGCGGCCCGGCTCTACGACGCCGGCGACGACATCGGCGCGGGCGAGGCCGCGAACATGGCCAAGTACGCGGCGGGCGAGGCCTGCGTGCGGGCCGTGGACCAGGCCGTGCACACCCTCGGCGGCAACGGGCTCACGCGCGAGTTCGGGCTCGCCTCGCTGATAACGGCCGCGCGCGTGTCTCGTATCGCCCCGGTGAGCCGGGAGATGATTCTCAACTACGTCTCCCACCAGACCCTGGGCCTGCCCAAGTCGTACTAGGGCCTCTCGTTCGGATCCAAACGAAAGACCCTAGGCGTCCCGTGCGAGGAGGAACCGTGTTCCGCAGCGAGTACGCAGACGTTCCGCCCGTAGAACTCCCCATCCACGACGCCGTCCTCGGCCGGGCCGCCGGCTTCGGCGACCAGCCGGCCCTCATCGACGGCACGGACGGCACCACCCTCACGTACGAGCAGGTGGACCGGTTCCACCGGCGCCTGGCCGCCGCCCTCGCCGAGACGGGCGTCCGCAAGGGCGACGTCCTCGCCCTGCACAGCCCCAACACGATCGCGTTCCCGACCGCCTTCTACGCGGCCACGCGCGCGGGCGCCGCCGTCACCACCGTGCACCCGCTGGCCACCGCCGAGGAGTTCGCCAAGCAGCTCGGCGACAGCGCGGCCCGCTGGATCGTCACCGTCTCCCCGCTGCTGGAGACCGCCCGCCGGGCCGCCGAACTCGCGGGCGGCGTCCGGGAGATCCTCGTCTGCGACAGCGCGCCCGGCCACCGCTCGCTGATCGACCTGCTCGCCACCACCGCCCCCGAGCCGGACACCGGGATCGACCCGGCCGAGGACATCGCCGCGCTGCCGTACTCCTCCGGCACCACCGGCACCCCCAAGGGGGTCATGCTCACCCACCGGCAGATCGCCACCAACCTCGCCCAGCTCGAGCCCGCCGTCCCGGCCGGACCCGGCGACCGCATCCTCGCCGTCCTGCCGTTCTTCCACATCTACGGCCTCACCGCCCTGATGAACGCGCCCCTGCGCAAGGGCGCCACGGTCGTCGTCCTGCCGCGCTTCGAGCTGGAGACGTTCCTCGCAGCGATCGAGAAGCACCGCATCACCGGCCTGTACGTGGCCCCGCCGATCGTCCTCGCCCTCGCCAAGCACCCGGCGGTCAGCCGCTACGACCTCTCCTCGCTGCGGTACGTGATCAGCGCCGCCGCCCCGCTGGACGCCCGGCTCGCCGTCGCCTGCGCCGAGCGCCTGGGCCTGCCCCCGATCGGCCAGGCGTACGGCATGACGGAACTGTCCCCCGGCACCCATGTCGTCCCCCTGGACCGGCTGCGCGAGGCCCCCGCCGGCACGGTCGGCAGGCTCATCGCCGGCACCGAGATGCGGATCGTCTCCCTGGACGACCCCGGCAAGGACCTGGGCACCGGCGAGTCCGGCGAGATCCTGATCCGGGGCCCCCAGGTGATGAAGGGCTACCTCGGCCGGCCCGACGCCACCGCCGCGCTGATCGACGCCGACGGCTGGCTGCACACCGGGGACGTCGGCTGCGTCGACGCCGGCGGCTGGCTGTTCGTGGTCGACCGGGTGAAGGAACTGATCAAGTACAAGGGCTTCCAGGTGGCCCCCGCCGAACTGGAGGCGCTCCTGCTCACCCACCCGGAGATCGCCGACGCGGCCGTCATCGGCGCGTACGACGCCGACGGCAACGAGGTCCCGCACGCCTTCGTGGTCCGCCGGCCCACCGCCGACGGCCTGACCGAGAACGACGTCCTGCTGTACGTCGCCGAACGCGTCGCCCCGTACAAACGCGTCCGCCGGATCACCTTCATCGACACCGTCCCCCGCGCCGCCTCCGGCAAGATCCTGCGCCGACAGCTCAGGGAGCACACGTGACGCACCCGACCGCACGCATCGGCCGCACGCGCGCGCGTGCCGTCGACACCCTCAGCCTGGACTCCACGGGCACCCGCAACGCCCTGTCCGCCGCACTCGTCACGGAACTCGCCGGGGCCCTGGCCGACTGCGGCAAGGACCCGGACGTACGGGCCGTGGTCCTCACCCACACCGGTACGACGTTCTGCGCCGGCGCCGACCTGCGCGACCCGCCCGACCCCGACGCCCTGGTGGCCCTGCTCCGGCAGATCGTGGAGCTGCCCAAACCCGTCGTCGCCCGGGTCACCGGCCACGTCCGCGCCGGCGGCCTCGGCCTGCTCGCCGCCTGTGACATCGCCGCCGCCTCCACCGACGCCACCTTCGCCTTCACCGAGGTGCGCATCGGCGTCGCCCCGGCCGTGATCTCCCTGCCGGTGATCCCGCGCACCGACCCCCGCGCCCTGGCCCGCTACTACCTCACCGGCGAACGCCTCGGCCCGGCCGAGGCCGTGCGCCTGGGCCTGCTGACGGTGGCGGCGGAGGAAGTCGACGACGCCCTGGCCCCCGTCCTCGACGGTCTGCGCCGCTCCTCCCCGCAGGCCCTGGCCGAGACGAAACGGCTGCTCACGGCTAGGGTGCTGGAGACATTCGACCGGGACGCGGCCGAGCTGACCGCGCTCTCGGCCCGGCTGTTCTCCTCCCCCCAGGCCCGGGAGGGGATGACGGCCTTCCTGGAAAGACGTGATGCGGCGTGGGTGGTGTGAGGACGACGGAACGGGAGCGCGTGCCCAAGCAGGACCGCAGCCGCGCCACGCGGCAGCGGCTCCTGGAAGCCGCCGTGGCCTGCCTCGCCGAGCGGGGCTGGGCGGGCTCCACGGTCGCCGTCGTGGCCGAGCGGGCCGGTGTCTCCCGGGGCGCCGCCCAGCACCACTTCCCGACCAGGGAGGACCTGTTCACCGCCGCCGTCGAGTACGTCTCAGAGGAACGCTCCCTCGCCCTGCGGGCCCTGTTCCCGGACGGCGCCGGCGACCGCCGGGCCGTCGTGTCCGCCCTGGTCGACCTCTACACCGGCCCCCTGTTCCGGGCCGCCCTGCACCTGTGGGTCGCCGCGTCCGACGAGGAACAGCTGCGCCCGCGCGTGACCGAGCTGGAGGCCCGCGTCGGCCGCGAGACCCACCGCATCGCCGTCGACCTCCTGCGCGCCGACGAGTCCCGTCCCGGCGTCCGCGAGACCGTCCAGGGCCTGCTGGACATGGCCCGGGGCCTGGGCCTCGCCAACCTCCTCACCGACGACACCGCCCGCCGCGAACGGGTCGTCGCCCAGTGGGCGGCGCTGCTGGAGGAAGCGCTCGGCTGAGGCCGGGTCTGGTGGGCGCGGGCCCGGGATCGTGCCGAGGGGGGGCATCAGGGGGCGCGTTACTCTTGGCGCATGCTTCCGATGCTCGTTCGCCGCCGCCACGTGGACTACGTGCGCGTCACGAGCATGGGCTGTCGGCGTCTGTCCGCCTGACCAGCCCCCTCCTCTCTCTTCCTCCCTTTTTCCGGCACCCGGGGGCCGCCACCACCCCCCGGCGGTCACCCGTGCCCCGTACACCCGCGGACGCATCATGACCACGCACACAGTGACGTCGTACGACCAGCTCCCGATCATCGACCTGTCGGCCGCCGACGGCGACCCGCAGGCCCGCGCCCTGCTCCACGCCCAGCTGCACAGCGCCGCCCACGACGTCGGCTTCTTCCAGCTCGTCGGCCACGGAGTGACCCGCGCCGAGACCGACGCGCTGCTCACCGCCATGCGCGCCTTCTTCGCCCTCCCCGAGGCCGACCGGCTCGCCCTGGACAACGTCGGCTCCCCGCACTTCCGGGGCTACACCCGCACCGGCGACGAGCGCACCGGCGGCGCCCGCGACTGGCGCGACCAGCTCGACATCGGCGCCGAACGCCCCGCCCGTGTCCCCGGCCCCGGCGAGCCGCCGTACTGGTGGCTCCAGGGCCCCAACCAGTGGCCGGCCGCCCTGCCCGGACTGCGCACGGCCGCCCTCGCCTGGATCGACAAGCTGAGCGGGGTCGCCCACCGGCTCCTGCGGGAGCTGCTGACCGCCATCGGCGCCCCGGCCGACTTCTACGACCCGGTCTTCGGCGACCACGCCCACCCGCACCTCAAGCTCGTCCGCTACCCCGGCAGCGCGGACGACGGCACCGGCCAGGGCGTCGGCGCCCACAAGGACTACGGCTTCCTGACCCTGCTCCTCCAGGACACGGTCGGCGGTCTCCAGGTGCAGCGCGAGGACGGCCGCTTCCACGACGTCCCGCCCATCGAGGGCGCGTTCGTCGTCAACCTCGGCGAACTCCTGGAGGTCGCCACCAACGGCTACCTGCTGGCCACCAACCACCGGGTCGTCAGCCCGCCCGGCGCCACCGAGCGCTTCTCGGTCCCGTTCTTCTACAACCCCCGCCTGGACGCGCGGATCGAGCCGCTCCCCTTCCCGCACGCGTCCAAGGCCCCCGGCGTCACGACGGATCCGACGAACCCGCTGTACGCCGAGTACGGCTACAACGAGCTCAAGGGCAAGCTCAGGGCCCACCCGCTGGTGGCGCGGCGGCACCACGGGAACCTGCTGACCCCGGCGTGATCGGTTCCCTGGGGCGCGGGGCCGCATCGATACGCGGCTCCGCCGCGCGGGCGCGCCGGGCCGCACCAGGCCCGCAGCCGCCCGCACGCCCCAGGACCCCGCTCAGTGGACGATGTCCGCGTACCCCTCGATGTCCTGGGGCCGGCGCGGCCCCGGCCCCACATACCGAGCAGAAGGCCGCACGAGCCGCCCCGTCCGCTTCTGCTCGAGGATGTGCGCCGACCACCCGGCCGTACGGGCGCACGTGAACATCGACGTGAACATGTGCGCCGGCACCTCGGCGAAGTCCAGCATGATCGCCGCCCAGAACTCCACGTTGGTGGCGAGCACCCGGTCCGGCCGCCGGTTGTGCAGCTCCTCCAGCGCGGCCTTCTCCAGCGCCTCGGCGATCTCGAACCGCGGCGCCCCCAGCTCCCGCGCCGTACGCCGCAGCACCCGGGCCCGGGGGTCCTCGGCCCGGTACACCCGGTGCCCGAACCCCATCAGGCGCTCGCCCCGGTCGAGCGCCTGCTTGACGTACGCCTCGGCGTCCCCCGTGCGCTCGATCTCCTCGATCATCCCGAGCACGCGCGAGGGCGCGCCGCCGTGCAGCGGCCCGGACATGGCGCCCACCGCCCCGGACAGCGCGGCGGCGACGTCCGCGCCGGTGGAGGCGATGACCCGGGCGGTGAAGGTGGACGCGTTCATGCCGTGCTCGGCGGCGGAGGTCCAGTAGGCGTCCACGGCCGCCACGTGCTTGGGGTCCGGCTCGCCCCGCCAGCGGATCATGAACCGCTCCACGACCGAGTTCGCCTTGTCGATCTCCCGCTGCGGCACCATCGGCAGCCCCTGGCCGCGCGCGGACTGGGCGACGTACGACAGAGCCATGACGGCGGCCCGCGCCAGGTCCTCCCGGGCCTGCCCCTCGTCGATGTCGAGCAGGGGCCGCAGCCCCCACACGGGGGCGAGCATGGCGAGCGCCGACTGGACGTCCACGCGGATGTCGCCGGAGTGCACGGGGATCGGGAACGGCTCGGCGGGCGGCAGACCGGGGTTGAAGGCGCCGTCCACCAGCAGACCCCACACGTTCCCGAAGGAGACGTGGCCGACCAGGTCCTCGATGTCGACGCCCCGGTAGCGCAGGGCGCCGCCCTCCTTGTCCGGTTCGGCGATCTCCGTCTCGAACGCGACGACACCCTCGAGTCCGGGTACGAAATCGGACATCAGGCGGCTCCTCGTGATGTGCGGGCGGCGGTCAACCCGGTGATGCCCCGATCTGCCGGTGGTCACCCGTGGTCAACCCAACCGCAAAGGGAGCAGCACGATAACCCCCGGTGCCATAGTTGGGGAGACCACGCGACACTGAGTGCCATACCCGTTCGATACGGCAGGATGACCGCGTGACCGACCGCGACCCGCTCCTGGACCCCGTCCTCGATCCCGCCGCCATGCGCAAGCAGTACCGGGCCGACGGCCTCGCCGAACAGGATCTCGCCACCCATCCGATGGACCAGTTCACCCGGTGGTTCGAGGACGCCGCCCGCGCGGCCCTGCACGGCACGCTCTACGAGCCCAACGCGATGGTCGTCTCCACGGCGGACGCCGAGGGCCGCCCCAGCTCACGCACGGTGCTGATGAAGCAGTACGACACCGAGGGCTTCGTCTTCTTCACCAACTACGACTCCCGCAAGGGCCGTGACCTGACGGAGAACCCGCACGTCGCGCTGCTCTTCCCCTGGCACCCGCTGGCCCGCCAGGTGATCGTCACCGGCACCGCCCGGCGCACCGGCCGCGACGAGACCGCCGCCTACTTCCGCACCCGCCCGCACGGCTCCCGGCTGGGCGCCTGGGCCAGCGCCCAGTCCTCGGTGATCGCCTCCCGCGCGGAGCTGGACACGGCCTACGCCGCGCTCGAGGCCCGCTACCCGGAGGACGCACAGGTCCCGGTCCCCCCGCACTGGGGCGGTTTCCGCGTCAGCCCGGAGACGATCGAGTTCTGGCAGGGCCGCGAGAACCGCCTCCACGACCGCCTGCGTTACGTCGCCCGGCCGGACGGCACCTGGAAGGTCGAACGCCTCAGCCCCTGACCGGGGCCCGGTGGAGACGGGCGGGAACGCAGACGACCCGCGGGCTGGGTTCCTCGAGGAGGAGCCGGCCGGACGTACCGGCAGCCCGCGGGCCGGGTGACTGCTTGGGATTGGGCCGGCTGCACGCATCGTTCGCGTGCTGGTCCGGCACCGCACATGGTGTGGGACGGGCCGCTAGCCCGCAGCCACCTCACGCGTCCGGTTGTCATACATCTGCCGAACCACCTCCCTTCTCGTGTAACCGACACCCTAAGAAACCGCCGCGACGGGCTCAACTGTTTTTTTCACGCGCCGCCCGCAATCCGGGCGAGGTGCTCGTCGGGTGCTCGACCGTGCGTCCGCCGGCGGGGGAGCGGAGGGTGGCGACGTCATCGCGCGCGTGCCGGCGGTCGACGAGGACGGGCTGCGGTTCGCCGAACGGCACGGGTATGCGGAGATCGACCGGTATGTGCTCGACGGGGAGCGCGACGAGTGGGTGGACCTGCGGCTCTCACCGGGCGGCCCGCGGCATTGATCCCCGCAATCTTGCGGGAACAGGGTGTGGGGTGTGTCACGTTCCAGTTGAATGAGGGGCAGTGAGCGAACCGAGCGCCGTGCGTGCGCGGACGCAGTCTCCAGGGGGTCGAGGTGAGTGCTTCGCGGCGGAGTGGGACCACTGACGAGCTGGGGCCGGACGAGCCCGGCGAGTCCGGCGGCTCCGACCTGCTCGCCGCGCTGCTCGACGGCATGGACGCGGCGCTGTGCGCCTTCGACGCCGACGGGGTCGTGACCCACTGGAACCGGGAGGCCGAGCGGATCCTCGGCTGGACGGCCGCCGAGGCCGTCGGGCGGCGGGGGTTCGCCGGCTGGGCGGTGCGCAGCGCCGACGCCGAGGAGGTGCAGGCCCGGCTGCTGTCGGCGATGCGGGCGCCGGGCCGGCAGGTGCACGAGTTCGCGCTGGTCACCAAGGGCGGCGGGCGCGTGCTCGTGCGGACGCAGTCGGCCGCCGTGCGCGGACCCGACGGCGAGCCCGCGGGGGTGTACTGCGCGTTCAGCGAGGTGCACGCCCAGATCGACCTGGAGCGGTCCATCGCGCTGAGCGAGGCGCTGTTCCAGGACGCGTCCTGGGGGGTCGTCCTGGTCGACGCCGACCTGCGGCCCGCCGTGGTGAACGCGCACGCGGCGCGGGCGCTGGGAGTGGGGCGCACGTCCGTGCTGGGACGTCCGCTGGGCGAGCTGCTCGCGCAGGGCGTGGAGGAGCTGGAGGCCGCGCTGACCCACGTCCTCGCCGAGGGCGCGCCGCCGGCCCCCGCCGAGATGTGGGTGACCGTCCGCGCCCCGGCGGGCGAGAAGCGGCGCTGCTGGCGCAGCGCGTTCCTGCGGCTGTCCTCGCCGCTCGCCGAGGAGCCGGTGCCGCTCGGCGTGGGGTGGCTGTTCGAGGACGTCACCGAGGCCAAGCAGGGGGAGCAGGAGGCGGCCCTGCTGCGGTTCCGGACGAACCAGCTGCACCGGGCGGCCCGTGCGGCGGCCGAGTGCGAGGACCCGGCGGAGGCGGCCACCGTCCACCTGGACTTCGCCCTCGCCGGCTTCGCCGACCACGCCCTCGTCGACCGGGTGGCGGACCGCCCGCGCGCGCAGGACGCCGACGGCGCCGGTCCGGTCCGGCTGGTACGGCTGGCGGCCACGCCCGCCGGGGCGCCGGGCCCGAGCCTGTTCACGGGCGCGGCCGGGCTTCCGCTGCGCTACCCGCAGGGCCACCCGGCGCTGAAGTGCGTCGAGCGCGGCGGCACCGTGCGCGCGGACGCCGGACCGGTCTCCGAGCAGCGGACGCGGGAGTGGGCGGAGCAGCGCCAGTGGCCCGGCGACGCGGTGCACGCCCTGTGCGCGGTGCTGCGCAGCCGGGGCCGGACGCTGGGCGTCGTGACGTTCCTGCGCGGGTCCGGCCGCAGCCGCTTCGAGCGCTCCGACACGGCGTACGCGGAGGACGTGGCCGTACGGATCGCGGCGGCCCTGGACCTGGCGGAAACACTGCGCGACCGACCGGAGGAACGCGCCCCCTGACGGCCGCGGGGCGCGGTCAGTGCCGGTAGAAGATCCGGTCGCCGTACTCCGTCATCACCCGGGCGTTCCACTCGTGTCCGCCGTCGACGTTGCCGGAGCGCAGCAGCGGGGGTTCGACGCCGCGGTCGGCGAGGGTGGCGGCGGTGGTGGCCATGACGGCCTGCATCAGGGCGCTGGTGACGACCGTGGACGCGGGGGCGAAGGGCGCCGGGATGGTGTCGAGGGTGAGTTCCGCGTCCCCGACGGGGATCTTCGAGTCGAGGACGACGTCGCAGTGGTCCTTGAGGAAGGTGCCGGAGGAGTGCCGGGACGTCGTCTGCGAGGCGTACGCCACCGAGGTGACGCCGATGACCTTCACGCCGCGGGAGCGGGCGGTGAGGGCCATCTCCACGGGCAGCGCGTTGCGGCCGGACAGGGAGACGATCACGAGGGCGTCACCGGCGCGGAGCGGTGAGGTCCCGAGGACGGCGCTCGCGAGGCCGTCGACGCGTTCCAGGGCGGAGCCGAGGGTGGCCGGGGTGACGTCGACGCCGACGACGCCGGGGACGGCGAGCAGGTTCATCAGGGCCAGGCCGCCGGCGCGGTAGACGACGTCCTGGGCGGCCAGGGAGGAGTGCCCGGCGCCGAAGGCGAACAGGCGGCCACCGGCCGTGACGGTGTCGGCGAGCAGGGTGCCGGCCGCGGTGATCGCCCCGGCCTCCTCGTCGCGGACCCGGTGCAGCAGGCCGATGGCGGCGTCGAAGAACAGGTCGGCAGGCGTGCCGTCGCTCATGCGGTGCCCCTTCGCAGCGTCTGTGTCGCGGATCACCGTGCGGTCTGGACCAGGGCGGTGTCAATACGGCCGGGCGGGAGCTTCAGGACGGGAGCGCGCGCCCCGCCCGCACCCGGCCCCGGGACCGCCCCGCACCCCGACTCGGCCCCCGTTTCGCCGGTGCCGCCCGCTTGTCGGTGGGATCCGGCAGAATTGGTGCCAGGGCCAGCGCACGCGGCCGGCTGCCGGCAGAGGTAATCGAGGGGCACGTATGTCCGGACTGATCGACACCACGGAGATGTATCTCCGCACCATCCTCGAACTCGAAGAGGAAGGCGTCGTCCCCATGCGCGCCCGCATCGCGGAGCGGCTGGACCAGAGCGGGCCGACGGTGAGCCAGACGGTCGCGCGCATGGAGCGCGACGGCCTGGTCTCCGTGGCCAGCGACCGGCACCTGGAGCTGACGGACGAGGGCCGCCGGCTGGCGACCCGCGTAATGCGCAAGCACCGCCTGGCCGAGTGTCTGCTCGTCGACGTGATCGGCCTGGAGTGGGAGCAGGTGCACGCGGAGGCGTGCCGCTGGGAGCACGTGATGAGCGAGGCCGTCGAGCGTCGTGTGCTGGAGCTGCTGAGGCACCCCACCGAGTCGCCGTACGGCAACCCCATCCCGGGCCTCGAGGAGCTGGGCGAGAAGGACGGCGCGGACCCGTTCCTGGACGAGAGCATGGTGTCGCTGGCCGACCTGGACCCGGGCTCGGACGGCAAGACGGTCGTCGTCCGCCGTATCGGCGAGCCGATCCAGACGGACGCCCAGCTGATGTACACGCTGCGGCGGGCGGGTGTGCAGCCCGGTTCGGTGGTGAGCGTGACGGAGTCGCCCGGCGGCGTGCTGGTGGGCAGCGGCGGCGAGGCGGCCGAGCTGGAGGCGGACACGGCCTCCCACGTGTTCGTCGCCAAGCGCTGACACGGAGAGGGCCCCGGCGCTTGCGCGCCGGGGCCTGTCCTCCCCTGTGCTGACCCGGAGCCCCGAGCTCTCAGGGTCATCCCCTCGGACCGGCTTTTCCCCGAGCGGTCCGCCTCCCGCCAGAAGACATCCCCTCGACTGAGGCGATCATGCCCGGAGGGTTGTCACTCAAATGAGGGGTGTTGTCTGCGGAGACGCAATTTTCGAATACGTATTCGATAGCCTGAAACAGCTGGACGAGCACGGCGGAGCTGGGGGGCCAGGTCAGATGGCACGGCGTATCGATGTGACGGGAGCGGGCGGGGTGCGCCTGGCCGCCTGGGAGTTCGCCGACCCTCCGAAACCGGAGGCGGACGCGGACGCCGAGGGGGAAGCGGGCCCGGGCGCTCCGGGCGCGCTCTTACTCCACGGTCTGATGGGCCGCGCCTCCCACTGGGCGCCCACCGCCCGCTGGCTCGCCGGCCGCCACCGCGCCGTGGCCCTCGACCAGCGCGGCCACGGCCAGAGCGAGAAGCCCCCGCGCGCCGCGTACACCCGCGAGGCCTACGTCGAGGACGCGGAGGCCGCCGTGGAGCAGCTCGGCCTCGCCCCCGTCCTCCTCATCGGCCACGCCATGGGCGCGCTGACCGCCTGGCAGCTCGCCGCCAAGCGGCCCGATCTGGTGCGCGGCCTGATCATCTGCGACATGCGGGCCTCCGCCCTCGGCGGGGCCTCGCAGCGCGAGTGGGCCGACTGGTTCCGGTCCTGGCCCGTCCCCTTCGCCAGCCTGGCCGACGTCCGCACGTGGTTCGGCGAGGACGACCCCTGGGTGGAGCGCCCGAACCCCGCGCGCGGGTCCTTCTACGCCGAGGTGATGCACGAGTGCGAGGACGGCTGGCGGCCCGTCTTCGACCCCGAACAGATGCTCAGCTCCCGCGAGACGTGGGTCCACGACGCCCACTGGGAGGAGCTGGCCCAGGTCCGGTGCCCAACGCTGGTGGTGCGCGGCGTGGACGGCGAGCTGGGGCGGGCGGAGGCCCAGGAGATGGTGCGGGTGCTGCCGCGCGGACAGTACGCGGAGGTCCCGGACGCGGGGCACCTGGCCCACTATGACCTGCCGGTGGCGTGGCGGGCCGCCGTCTCGCCGTTCCTCGACGGCTTGCCCGGGGCTGAGCGGCTGAGCGCCTGAGCGTCTGCCGGGTCGTTCTCTCACGGGCGGCTGCGCGAGTACGCACCACTCACCCGCACTCGCCGGCGAGAGAACGACCTGGCGGACGAGTGGGCGAACCGCCTAACGATCCCTCCCGCACGCATAGGCCAACGGCGAGATCAACTCCTCCGCGTCCGGCAGCCATCGGTTCGCCGGCGTCGGCCGGCGGGCCCACTGCACGGCCCCCCGGGACCCGAACCGCGTGGGCGGCGCCGCCACGTACGCGCCCTCGCCCAGGGCCGTCAGGTCCAGGGACGCCGGCGACCAGCCGAGCTTGCGTACCAGCTCCGGCACCTTCGCGGGCGCACCGGGCAGGACGAAGAACTGCATGCGCCGGTCCGGGGTCAGCGTGACCGGTCCGAGCGTCAGCTCCATCCGCTCCATACGGGCGAGCGCCAGGAACCCCGCGCTCTCCGGGACGGACAGCGCGTCGAAGGTCCGGCCGGTCGGCAGCAGGATCGCCGCCGCCGGCTGCTCCTGCCACATCCGGCGCACGACGGTCGCACTGCCGGTCGCCTGGGTCGCCCAGTCGGGGCGCGCGGGGTGCGCACCCGGCGCAGGGCAGGAGGCGTCGTCGCACGAGCAGCGCTGCCTGCCGTCGACGGCTTCCAGCCAGGTGCCCGGGACCACGTCCCAGTGCCGCTCCTCGGCGTAGCGTACGGCGGTCTCCAGCAGCGATTCCCTGCGCTGCTGCGGGATGTGACCGGCCATCTGAGTGTTTCGGGCGCCCGCGATCGTCTCTTCCACGTTCCACTCAACTCCCGCGCCCACCTGGAGTTACGGCCGTACCGCGCGCGGGGGAGGAGCACCGGCCCGGCAGCCGGGCGCATGGGTGCATGGCCGGGGGCGCGCGGGAGGGGGCGGGGCGTGAGATGGGTAGCCAGAGAGGGGGGCGACCGCTTTTACCCCGGCAAACCGCACATGTCACGCATTGACGGTATGTCAGCTGGGCAGTGATCTTCCGGCCGGAACTTTGTGCTCCGGAGGATCACAACACGCCTCAGGGGATCGCGACACAGGGGGTAGCACATGGCCGCAAGGCCTCTCGTGGCCAGGCAGCCGAACGAACGGCTGCAGGCGCTCATCCAGGAAGCGGGGTGCTCGAACGCCGGGCTGGCCCGGCGGGTCAACATGTGCGGCGCCGAGCACGGCCTCGACCTGCGCTACGACAAGACGTCCGTGGCCCGCTGGCTGCGCGGCCAGCAGCCGCGCGGCCGGGCCCCGGCGATCATCGCCGAGGCGCTCGGGCGCAAGCTCGGCCGTACGGTCACGATCGACGAGATCGGCATGGCCAACGGCAAGAACCTCGCCTCGGGGGTCGGCCTCCAGTTCTCGCCGACGGTACTGGGAGCCATCGAGCAGGTCTGCGAGCTGTGGCGCAGCGACGTGGGGCGCCGGGACTTCCTGTCCGGCTCCTCCGTCGCCGCCTCCGCGCTGGTCGAGCCGAGCCGCGACTGGCTGATCTCGGCGCCGGACCCGCAGGTGGCCCGGCAGGCGGGCCCGCGCGTGGGCCAGGCCGACGTGGCGGCCGTACGGTCCATGACCCGGGCGCTGGTGGACCTCGACCACCAGTACGGCAGCGGACACGTGCGCCCGGTCGTCGTGCACTACCTCAACAGCGTCGTCTCCGGGCTGCTCGCGGGCTCCTACCGGGAGACGGTCGGCCGGGAACTCTTCGCCGCCGTCGCCCGGTTGACGGAGCTGGCCGGGTACATGGCCGTCGACACCGGGCAACCGGGCCTCGCCCAGCGGTACTACATCCAGTCGCTGCGTCTCGCGCAGGCCGCGGGGGACCGCGGATACGGCGGTTACGTGCTCGCCGCGTCCATGAGCCACCTCGCCGCGCAGCTCGGGAACCCGCGGGAGATCGCCCAGTTGGCGCGGGCGGCGCAGGAGGGGGCGCGCGGGCAGGTCACCCCGCGCGTGGAGGCGATGTTCCACGCCGCCGAGGCGCGCGGGCACGCCCTGCTCGGGGACGCGCGCGCGGCACAGGCGGCCGGCGGGCGGGCGATCACGGCGATGGAAGGGGCGGACGACGCCGCCGGGGACGACCCGGCGTGGATCGCGCACTTCGACGAGGCCTACCTGGCCGACGAGTTGGCCCACTGCCACCGCGACCTCGGGCAGGCCGACCAGGCCGCGCGGTACGCCGAGCAGTCGCTGGCCGGGCACCCGGAGTCCCGGGCCCGCCGGCGCGCCATCGGTTACGTGCTGCTCGCCACGGCCCAGGTGCAGCAGCGCGAGATCGAGCAGGCCTGCACCACGGGCATGAAGGCGGTGGAGCTGCTGGAGACGCTCCGCTCCAACCGGGGCGCCGAGTACCTGGACGACCTCCAGCAGCGGCTGGAGCCCTTCCGGGAGGAGGCGGTGGTACGCGAGTTCGGGGCGCGGCTCGACCTCCAGCAGGCCGCGTGAGCACCGGTCCCGCCGGCGCGTGGAAGAACGGCAAACGGCACCCGGGTGCGCGCCGGTGCCGTGAACGGCGCTTCGCGGTGCGGGGTGTTACCGCCGTCACAGGGAGGAGGTCGCGAACGGCGCTGCGTGGCACGGGGCTCGGGGGAGCCGGTAGCGTGAGCCGACGATTCACAAGGTCCCCCATTTGTAGGAGTCCCGGTGACGCAGAGTGGACAGGGCGAGGAGCCCTCGGCGCGGACCGCGCGCGAAGGCATCGTGCTGCCCTCCGACGGAGGAGAGCCCCTGCTGCCGGGCATGACCGGGACGCCCGCACCCGCCCACCCGGCCGGCGGGCAGGCCTGGGGCGGTTCCTGGGGCCCCGGGCAGCAGGCCCCCCAGTCGGATGAGGGCTGGCCCCCGGCGGACGGGCAGTGGGACGCCCCCGGCGGCCCCGGCCGGCAGCGGCCCCCGGCGGCCGCGAACCCCGGCCCGCTGCCCCCGGAGGGAGCCCCGGCCCCGTCGTACGGCGGCCAGGCCCAGGGGTACGGCGGCCCGGCGGGTTCCTACGGCGGCCAGGAGCCGCAGTACGGCGGCGGCCAGGCCGGCGCCGGTGCCTACGGCGCGCCCCAGCAGCCCGCCTACGGCGCGCCCGACCCGTACCAGCAGCACGCGCAGCAGCAGCCGTACCCGGGGCAGTCCGTGCCGGGACAGGCCGCCGCCGCGCCGCAGCCGTCCGCCTACCCGGCCGCGGGTGCCCCGCTGCCCCCGAGCGCGGACGGCGCGACCCAGTACCTGCCGCCGGTTCCCGCCGGCCCCGCCGCGCCCGGCGACGAGGGCGCCACCCAGTACATACCGCCCGTGCAGGCCGACGGCGCCACCCAGTACATACCGCCAATCCCCGCCGGGGGCGGCGTCCACGAGGCGGCCACCCAGTACATGCCGCCGGTCACGCCCGGCGCGCTGCCGCCGGAGTCGGCCGGCGAGGAGACCCGCTACCTCGGCCAGGCGCCCCGGCAGGCGGCACCCGCGCCCTCGGACGCGGAGGCCACGCAGTACATCCCGCCGTATGCCGCCCAGGCCCAGGCGCAGGGGGCGGACCGGCAGCCGCCCGCCGAGTTCGACAACCTCTTCCGCGGTCCCGGGGGCGGCGACAGCCCGGCCGGGTCCACCCAGCAGCTGCCGCGGGTGCAGCAGCCGGACGCCCATCCCGGCCCGGCGCAGTCGTCGTACCGCCCGGCGCAGCCGTCGTACGACGCGGGTCCGGGCGACGACGGCGGGCGGCGCCGGGGCCGGTCGCGGGTGCCGCTGATCGCCGCCGTCGGCGTCGGCATCGTCGTGCTCGGCGTCGGCGCCGGGGCGCTGCTCAGCGGCGGGGGCGGCAAGGACCAGGGCGGGGACGACAAGACGGTCGCCGCCACCTCCCCGGCCGCCCAGGACTCCGCCTCGCCCGCCGCCGACCCCGCCCGGCAGCAGGCCGTCGAGCTGGACAAGCTGCTCGCGGACAGCGGCAGCAGCCGGGCCGCGGTGATCCAGGCGGTGGCGGACGTCAAGCAGTGCGACAACCTCGACCAGGCCGCGTCCAGCCTGCGGGACGCGGCCCGGCAGCGCGGCCGGCTGGTCACGCGGCTCGGCGGGCTGTCCGTGGACAAGCTGCCCGGCAACGCCGACCTGACGGCCGCGCTGACCAAGGCGTGGCAGGCGTCCGCCGCGGCCGACAACCACTACGCGGCCTGGGCGGACCAGGCCAAGGGGCACAAGGTCTGCCGCAAGGGGCACGCCCGCACCACCGGCGAGACGCAGGCCGGCAACCGGGAGAGCGGCACCGCCAGCGCGCAGAAGACGAAGGCGGCGGCGCTGTGGAACGCGATCGCGGGCAAGTACGGCCTCACCCAGCGCCAGCCGACCCAGTTGTGACCGCCGGCCGTCACGGCACGTCGGCGTGCTCCAGGGTGGCGGTCATGTCGGCGATGCCGTGGGCGCCGCCGATGCCCTTGCGGGCGGCGACCAGCTTGCCGCTCCGCACGACCTGGAGGGTGACGTCGGCGTTGACCAGCCGCGGGAAGCCGACGGCGGCCAGCTTGCTCTCGTAGGGCCAGTGCAGGGTGGGGGTGAGGCCGCCGGTGGAGACCCGCAGGCCGTCGTTGAGGGTGCGCCGCACGGTGTCGGCGCTCACCTCGCCCTCGCCGATCCTCTCCAGGACGGCCTTGAGGACGGTGTAGGCGATCCACGTGGTCTGCACACCGGCGTCCGCGGGGTCGATGCGGTTGTCGCCGAAGGCCTCCTCGTTGATCACCTTCTTCATCGGGTCCCAGCGGGGGTCGGAGGCGACCGGGTACCAGCCGGTGATGTACGCACCCTCGTACGGGCTCGACGCCCCGCCGGTCGAGTCGATCACGGTCTGGTCGACGCTGCCCAGCACGGTCGCCGTGCGCACGGCCGGGAAGTTCGCGCGGGCCCGCCGGAAGGAGTCCATGAAGGTGTCCGTGCGGTCTCCGAGCGCGGGCACCACACAGCCCTTCCGCGTGGCGTCCTCGGTCGCGTAGCGCAGCGCCTGCTCGGCCTGGCCGCCGTACTCGGTGGCGTCGTCGGCGGCGAGCCGGTCGCCGGCCTCCGCGTGGCCGCCCGCCTTGAGGCCGGCGTCGAGCATCGCGGGCAGCTGGTCCCCGGCGATGCTGTCCGGGCGGACCAGGGCGACGTTGCCGCAGCCCTCCGCGAGCGCCCTGCCGAGGCCGGCCAGGAGGGCGGGCTGGCCACCGTTGACCGGGTAGGACATGGCGCCGGTGAACTCGTCGTTGGTGACGCCGTAGCCGCCGATGTAGGGGATGCCGGCGCCCTCCAGCGGGGCGAGGTAGGAGTCGCCGAACTGGCTGTAGGAGCCGACGACCGCGACCACGTCCTCGGTCGCCGCGCGCCGGGCGCACTTCGCGGCGCCCACGCCGTCGTTGTGGTCGTTGCAGGTCAGCACCTCGAGCCTGCGGCCGTTGATGCCTCCGTGGGAGTTGATCCACTTGGCGTAGGCGCGGGCCATCGCGGGCATGCCGGGCTTGTTGGTGGCGTCGGTGTCCTGCGGCGCCCAGGTCATCACCTTCACGGGGTCGTCCCCGGAGCCCCCCGTGGCACCGGGGATGACCCCGCACGCGGCGGTGAGGGACGCACAGAGGGCCACCGCGCCCGCCGCGAGGGCGGTGGCTCTGACGGGGCGGGGAAGGACGGGAGGAGGAGTACTGCGCGTGCGTCGCCTGCCGGTCATGCACACGCACGATTCCCTCACAGCACCAACCCCGGAGTGACCGCCGGTCGACGAAGGGTGACGCGGAGGTGAATTACGGGGGCCGGTGAGGCTTGCCCGGCGGGGAACGTACGATCGATGACCGTGCAAGGTTCGGAGAACTCTTCCCGTCGCGGCCGTCGCTCCTCCACCATGGGCGGCATGCCCTTGAACGACATGCCGTGGTGGCGCTGGCGCAGCAATGTCCGTTCGGCGCTGCACATGCTCTCCGACCCGGTGTTCCAGCGGGAGGTCTGGCTGGCCGGCGTGGACGGCTACGGCGACGTCACGGACGCCGTGTACCGGCTGGTGGAGGACACCTGGCTGGACAGCTGGTCGGCCGAGAAGTACGTCGGCACCATATTCCGGGACTCGCAGGAGGCGGCGCTCGTCGACACCGCCGTGCTGCGGGTGCTGCGGATCATGCACCAGGTCGGCCCGGACGCGCCGGTCGCCGCCTACCTGGACCACTCCGGCTGGCCGGACGCGGTGCGGGCGGCCCGGGACGCGCACGTGCGGATGTCGGTGAGCGACGGGGAGGAGCCGGACACACCGCCGAAGAGCCTGGACGTGCTGCGGATCCTGACGAGGTCCTGACGGGGTCCGCGTGGCGGACGGCCGCCCCACGGCGGGCGGCCGGTGTGGGACCCTGTGGTGCATGACCGATCAGTCCGCCCCTTCCGCCGCCGCACCGGCCGACCAGTACGTCCTCACGCTCTCCTGCCCGGACAAAAAGGGCATCGTGCACGCCGTGTCCAGCTACCTGTTCATGACCGGCTGCAACATCGAGGACAGCCAGCAGTTCGGCGACCACGACACGGGACTGTTCTTCATGCGGGTCCACTTCTCGGCCGAGGCGCCGGTGACGGTGGACAAACTGCGGGCGAGCTTCGCCGCGATCGGTGACTCCTTCCACATGGACTGGCAGATCCACCGGGCCGACCAGAAGATGCGCATCCTGCTGATGGTCAGCAAGTTCGGGCACTGCCTGAACGACCTGCTGTTCCGGGCCCGGATCGGCGCGCTGCCGGTGGAGATCGTGGGTGTGGTGTCCAATCACACCGACTTCGAGGAGCTGGTGGGGTCCTACAACATCCCCTTCCACCACATCCCGGTGACCAAGGACACCAAGTCGGAGGGCGAGGCGAGGCTGCTGGAGATCGTCCGCGAGGAGAGGGTCGAGCTGGTCGTCCTCGCCCGCTACATGCAGGTGCTCTCCGACGACCTGTGCAAGCAGCTCAGCGGCCGGATCATCAACATCCACCACTCCTTCCTGCCGAGCTTCAAGGGCGCGAAGCCGTACCACCAGGCGCACGCGCGGGGCGTGAAGCTGATCGGCGCGACGGCGCACTACGTCACCGCGGACCTGGACGAGGGGCCGATCATCGAGCAGGAGGTCGAGCGGGTCGGGCACGGCGTGACGCCGGACCAGCTGGTGGCCATCGGCCGGGACGTGGAGTGCCAGGCGCTGGCGCGGGCCGTGAAGTGGCACGCGGAGCGGAGGATCCTGCTCAACGGGCGCCGGACGGTGGTGTTCGCCTAGCCGCGGCCGCGGCCGCAGCTCGCTCGGTCCTGTCCGGTCCCGCCCCTACATCCGGCTCAGCGACGCGACCGCGAACAGCACGTCCCTGATCGCCTCCCGGTCACCGACCTGACCCGCCGCCGCTTCCGCCGGAGACACGTGCCCCGCCGCCAGCTTGCAGAACTCCACGCCGTCCAGGGCCACGTGGGCCACCTCGAAGTCGGCGGAGCCCACCGCCGCCGGTGAGTCGAGGGGGATCAGCCACTCGCCGCCGGCCGCGCCCTCGATCTCCAGACGCAGGCTGCGGCCGGGCGCGCCGGCCGGGACCAGGTGCGGGGTCCGGCGGCCCGGCGCGGACAGTCCGGCCCGGCGGCGCGCGGCGAGCGCCGTCGGCAGCAGACGGGCCGCGAGGTCGATCATCCGGTTGAGGTGCCGCGGCGCGGGCGGGGCGTACGGATAGTCCACCGCCTCGGCGATGTCCTCCGCGTGCACCCAGCACTCGAAGGCGCGGTCCAGCATCGCGTCGTGCAGCGGCAGCGCGAAGTCGCCGTACGGCACCGTGAGCCCGCCCGCGTGGCCGCCGGTGAACGACACGGTGCGCACCAGGCTGTGGCTCTGCTCCCGCCACGGTCCCCGCACCGAGCGCGTCGGCGGGAAGTGCGAGGCCCGCCAGAACGCCTCCGTGCGGCCCGCCGGACCCACCGCGTCCTTGTCGGCCTCGGCGACCTCGGCCAGCGGGTCCTCCAGGCCGAGCGCCGTCGCGATCAGCCCGTCCACCGACAGCAGGTGCGCGATCACCCCGGCGACGGTGGTACGACGGCTCGTCGACTCGTCGGCCTCGAACCAGCGCAGCCGCACCGGCGCGTGCCACTCCGCGTCCCCGAAGTCCTGGAGCAGCGCGTCCAGCCGCGCGGTCTCCGCGTCGTACGGCGCGGCCCAGTCGGGCACCGGGATGCGCGGCGGCCGGCGGTTCAGACAGGCGGCCAGAACGCGGGTGCGCAGCGCCGGGTTCAGGTCCAGGCTCTCCGGCTGGTGCAGCAGGCCGACGGCCTCGCGCAGCCGGCGGGCCTCGTCGGCGCAGGCGCCGCAGTCGCCCAGGTGCTCCTCGACGGCCGCCGTCTCCGCGGCCGAGCAGGCGGCCAGCGCCCAGGCGCCGAGCAGTGACTTCAGGACGTCGTGCGACAGGTCGAGCGGCACGGGTTCGAGGTCTCCCGGATCGGCGGGGTCGGGCAGCGGGAGCCCGCTGTCCTCCACGGACGCGCGGGGCGTGGGTATCCGCGGTGTCCGGGCGGGCCCGGACCCGCCGGCACCGCGCGGCACGTCCCCCGAGCCGCCGCCGCGCCCGCCGGAACCCCCGGCACCGGCCCCGCGCCCGCCCAAGTCGACGTCCTTGAAGGGACGTTACGCGCGTGCGTCACCGCCGTGGTCCTCTTCTCCCCCGCGGCCGGCGTGCTCGCCGTACTCGCCGTACCCGTCGTGCGCCCCGGAGCCGCCCGTCCCCTTCACACCGCACCCCGGTATCCCGGCGGTGTGCCGGCGTCGTGGGCGGTGGACAGGAGCTGGAGGCCGAGGCGGAGCCGGCGGCGGGCCTCGTCCTCGGTGACGCCGAGGTCGGCCGCGGTCTGGCGGTAGTCGCGGCGCTGGAAGTAGGCCAGGTCGAGGGCGGCGCGCAGCGGGGCCGGCATGGAGTGCACGATGTAGTCGGCGCGTGCGGCGACCGAGGCGCGGCGGACCTCGCTCTCCACTTCCGTACGCCGGGGCTGCTCCAGTTCCTCCCGGTCGCGCAGCCGCTGGACGGCGACCCGCTGGGCGACGGCGGCGATCCAGGAGCGCAGGGGGCCCTGCTGGGGGTCGTAGGTCTCGGGGTGTTCCCAGACGTGGGCGAAGACCTCGCGGGTGACGGCGTCGGCGTCCTGCTCTTCGGTGAGGACACGGTGGGCGAGGCTGTGCACGAGGGAGGCGAAGCGGTCGTACACCTCGCCGAGGGCGGCCGCCTCACCGCGCGCGAGCCGCTGCTGCATCTTGCGGTCCCAGCGGGGCGGTACGTCCTTCCTGGCCATGCGGTCCCCTCCCCTCGCCCTGTCCGGCCCGTCCAGCCTGTCGGTCCTGCCCTCTCGAATGTAGTCGGCACGCCTGAGGGTGTACGCCCCTTTGTGTCAATGTGCGCCCCCGGAAGGGCCGCAGGTGATAGTGCCCCCTTCACACATCCTTCACACAAGATGCGTGCACCTCTGATCGAACAGGATCGATAGTGACCGAAACAAGCCCCTAGTCGATCGACTGCCGTTTGCCCCGTCACGTTTCAGGGAACGGCCGCTGGGCAGCTGCGCGACAAGAAACGTAGGAACTGCTTCCGTTTCCGGGCGGTTCCGGGCGGTTCCGGGAGATCCGGCGAGCGGAGGGCAGGGCCGTGGCATTCAGCGTGACCGGCGTCGAGCAGGGCGAGTGGGCCGTCCTCCGGGTGTCCGGGGAACTGGACCTGATGACCTCGCCGGTGCTGCGCCAGCGGGTGCACGACATCGTCGCCGACGGACACCACAGCCTCGTCGTCGACCTCTCCGACGTGTTCTTCTGCGACTCCAGCGGGGTCGGCGTCCTCGTCGCCGCCCGCCGGCTGATCCGCTCCTGCCAGGGCCGGCTGCGGCTGATCCTGCCGGACCGGGGGGCCGAGGACGGCTCGCACGTCAACCGCGTGCTCGGCGCGCTCGGCGTGCGCCGCCTCTTCGACGTCCGCGCCGACCTCGACTCCGCGACCACGGACGAGGCCGGGCCGCTCTCCGCCTGAGCGGCCGTCACGGCATCGCGACAGGGCCACACTGTTGTCGCAGAATTCCCCCGGTCTTGGCACAACTGCCGGTTTCCCGCCGTCCGCCGGCCACCCACGTCGTACGCTCCCTGCCAGGTCACCCCCGCCCACGGGCAGGACCACCCGTACGACCCCCACGTAAGGCGGCCCGAACAGACATGGTCAGCACCGAGTACGAGCGCAGGATCGCCGCCCGGTTCGCCACCTTCGACCAGGACGGCAACGGCTACATCGACCGGGAGGACTTCAACGCGGCGGCCAAGGCGCTGCTCGCCGAGTTCGCCGTACCCGCCCGCTCCGACAAGGGGCAGGCGCTGTACGCCGGGGCCGAGGCGTTCTGGCAGGGCATGGCCGGCATCGCCGACCGCGACGGCGACCAGCGCGTCAGCCGCGCGGAGTTCGTCAACGGCGCGGTCAAGCGGCTGCGCGACAACCCCGACCGCTTCGCCGAGATCGCCCGTCCCTTCCTGCACGCGGCCCTGGCGGTGGCCGACACGGACGCCGACGGCCGGATCAGTGCCGCCGACACCGCGCGCGTGCTGCGCGTGTTCCGCGTCCCGGAGGAGGCCGCCCGCCAGGCCGCCGCCGCCCTCGACACCGACGGTGACGGCGGGATCGGCGAGGCGGAGGTCGTCCCGGCGTTCGCACGCTACTTCACGGTCCCCGAGTAGCGGGGACCCGCGGAACGCGGTCCGGCCACCGCCGCGTCGGTCGCGGCCGAGCAACCGGGCACCGTCGGGCGGGTGTGCGAACCCGCCGCGCAACACGCCCGGACCCGGGAACAGTTCGGACGGCCCATCGGCGCCTTCCCGGGCCGTCCCGCACCGGTGCGCGGACCTGCCGGCGCGGGCCGGAGACCGCGCGCGCCGCCGTCTGCGCCGCCGCCGTCACGGCCGGTCCCGCCGGTCCGGGAGGCCGGGGAACCGCTCGCCGCCGTGCCGGCGCCCCCAGCAGCCGGTGGTGTCCCGGGCCGTCGCACCCGAGAAACCATGGCCAACGATGTCGCGCATCGTGGCCTGTCGGCGTCACGGAGCGTTGATACCGGGTTGTGTCCTTCGCGGGACTCGTCACGGTCCGGAGTCGGGTGTCCGCTCGGGTACCTTGTGTGAGATGCGAGTGGCTGCGGGGACGAGCCGGGCCGGCGGTGCCCCTGGGGCGGTGCCGGGTCGCGCGGTGCGCGCCGCAGTTCGCGGGGCGGTCAGGCCCGTTGCCCCCGTCTGTTCGACTCCCCGGCACGAGCGTCGCACAGTATGCCCCAGGCGTACTCCTTCGCGCGGGAATATGCCCGAAGCGCTTGTTGGGGTGACTGTACGTCAACCATGCTGTCTCGCAAGGGAGTCACGCTCCGTGACCCTTGCTCTGGCCGTTGTTCTGGCCATGCAGAAAATGGCTAGGATCGTGGCCCTCGTGATCGCCGCCGCGGCTGGGACCGCGGAGCGTGGTCGGCGTGGGGTCATGGATCCGCCGGTTCGGATGGTGTGAGCGGTGCAGGTGCTTCAAGTGCAGCTGGAGATCCGGCCCGACCCCGCGGAGGTGGGGCGGGCGAGGAAGTGGGCCCGCTCGCGGCTCGCGGGTTCGGGGATAACGGCCGACGAGCCGCTGGCCGAGACGCTGATCCTGCTCGTCTCCGAGCTGGTGACCAACGCCGTCGTGCACACCGGCCGTCCGGCCGTGCTGCGGCTCTGCCTGCCGGGTCCGGCGGCCGAGGAGTGCGCGTCGGCCACGGTGCGGGTCGAGGTGGCCGACCGCAGCACTCGCGCGCCCGTACCCCGCTGCGCCGACGACGACGCCACGGGCGGCCGGGGCCTGGCCCTCGTGGACTGTCTCGCCGACCGCTGGGGCTGGAGCCCCGAGGACGCCGGAAAGAGCATCTGGTGCGAACTGGACCGCTGTTCCCAGCCCCGGCAGAGCGCCGCGGTGGCGTGCGGGGGCGGACTGTCCGCGTACGAGGATCTCGCGTTCGAGGCGGTGTAGCGGACCGGAGCGGCGGTGCGCCGGTCCGGTGCACCCGTGCGCGGGTGCCGTGAGCGGGCTGCCGCAACACGGCCCCGTACCGGCGTTGACGTTCCCCGGGTGCCTGATCAGGCTGGGGTGGGTCGATCCGCCGCGAGGGGACGGCGAGGGCCCGAGGCGCGGTCCTCGCCGAGTGCGGGTCGCGTCGGACGGCGGCGCGTGCGCGTGACGGTGGGGGAGGCGCGCGCCGCCGACCGCGGTCGCGCCGCCGCCGTCTTCGTCGTTTCCCAGGATCGCCACCGGGGCCACCGGTGTCCCCGTCGCGCCCGCGAACGGCTCGGGCACCGCCGACAGCGGGACCGTGTGCCGGTCCGTTTCTCCACAGGTTGTGGACAACTCTTCGGGATTCCGGAGCGGAACATCGCGCTGTACGCGAGTGGTGCTGACACCGACCTTTCTGAGCACCCGTCAGGGGCTGGCGGCCGGCGTTGTCCACAGGCTCGGGAAAAGGGGGCGGCGGTTGTCGGCGGCGGCCCCTACCGTCGAGGCATGAGCTACCGCGACATCGTCTCCCGGCGGGTCCTGACCTGGGCCCCGGTGGCCGTCGGCGCCCGCATGCCGGTGGCCATGGCCCCGCTGGCCCTGGTCTTCCTGGTCCGCGAGCGCCCCGGCGGCTACTCCCTGGGCGCCGCCCTCGCCGCCGCCTACGTCATCGGCGAGATCACCGGCGCCCCCGTGCTCGGCATGCGCCTGGACCCCCGGCGGGCCCGCCCGCACCTGGCCGCCGGACTCCTCGCGGGTGCCGCCGGATTCGCGGGCCTCGGCGCGTTCCCCGGCGCGCCCACCGCGGTACTCATGGCCTTCGCGTTCCTGGCCGGGGCCGGGCCCGCCGCCGCGCCCGGCGGGCTGCGCACCCTGCTCACCTCCCTGGTGCCGGCGCACGCGGCGGCCCAGGCGCTGTCGGCCGAGTCCGTGCTCACGTTCGGCGTCTGGGCCGTCTCCCCGGCCACCGTCACGGGGCTCGCCCTCGGCGCCGACCCCCGCCTCCCGCCGCTGCTCGCCGCCGCCCTGATGGCGTCGTCCGCCGCGGGCCTGTGGTCGCTCCCGGCCGGCTGGGCGGCGGACGGACCCGACGGTTCCGCCGGGCGGGACGCCCGGGACGGCGCGGGAGCGTCGACGTCACGCCTGCTGGCCCGGGCCTGGCCGGTGTACGTCACGGGCGCGGCCAGCCTCTCCCTGCTGGCCCTCGCCGAACTCGTCCTGCCCGCCCTGCTCGAACAGCGCGGCATCGGCGTCGGCTGGGCGGGCCCGCTGCTCACGGTGATGGCGGCGGCCTCCGCCGTCGGCGCCTTCCTGTACGGCCTGCGGTCCTGGCCGGGGCTGCTGCGCACCCGCAGCGCGGTCCTGATGACCGGCATGTCGGCCGCGGTCGCCGTGGTCGCCCTGATACCCGGCACGCCGGGCATCGCGGCGGCGCTGGCCGTGGCCGGGCTGCTCCAGTCCGGCGCGATGCTCACCCGGAACCTGTCCCTGCGCGAGGTGCTCCCGCCGCACCTCCTGGCCGCCGGCTACTCGGTCATGTACGCCGCCGTGGGCGCCGGTTACGCGGCGACCGGTTCGCTCGCGGGCGCCCTGCTGCCGCACACCGCGCCCTCCACGGCGATCCTGGCCGGAGTGGTCCTCACCCTGCTGCTGACGGCGGTCGGCTGGTGGGGGGAGAGACGGGCCGGCCGGTCAGCGCCGGGTGCCGGCGACGCCCTGCCGCTCGGCGCCGCCGGTGCGGAAGGCACGCCGGTAGGCGGTGGGCGTGACCCCGAGGGCGGACTGTAGGTGCTGGCGCATCGACTGGGCCGTGTTGAAGCCCGATTCCCGGGCCACCTGGTCCATCGACAGGTCCGTGGACTCCAGCAGGTGCCTGGCCCGCTCCACGCGCTGCTGGGTGAGCCACTGGCCGGGGCTGACGCCGACCTCCTCCCGGAAGCGGCGGGTGAAGGTGCGTACCGACATGGCCTCCTGCTCGGCCAGGTCCCGCAGCTGGATCGGCTCGTGCAGCCGGCCCAGCGCCCAGGCGCGGGCCGCGGTCGTCGTGGCGACCTGCGGGTCGGGGACCGGGCGGTGGATGTACTGGGCCTGTCCGCCGTCGCGGTGGGGCGGTACGACCGTGCGGCGGGCCACGTCGTTGGCGACGGCCGTGCCGAAGTCCCGGCGGACCATGTGCAGGCACAGGTCGATCCCGGCGGCGACCCCGGCTGAGGTCAGCACGTCCCCGTCGTCGACGAACAGCACGTCCGCGTCCACCTTGACCTTCGGGAACATCCGCTGGAAGCGCTCGGCGTCGGCCCAGTGCGTGGTCGCCGGGCGCCCGTCGAGGTAACCGGCGGCGGCGAGGACGTAGACGCCGGTGCAGATGGAGGCCAGCCGGGTGCCGGGGCGGATGCGGGCGAGGGCGGCGGCCAGTTCGCCGGTGAGCCGGCCCTCGTCGTAGAGCGGGCCGAGTTCGTAGGACGCCGGGACGATCACCGTGTCGGCCGTCGCCAGCGTCTCCGGGCCGTGCGCGACCTGCACGGCGAAGTCGGCGTCCGTCTCGACGGGGCCGGGCGGCCGGGCCGAGCAGGTCACGACCTCGTACAGGTGCCGCCCCCGGGCGTCCCGGGGGCGGCCGAAGATCCGGTGCGGGATGCCCAGTTCGAAGGGCAGCAGGCCGTCCAGGGCGAGGACGACGACCCGGTGCGGCCGGAATTCCCCCGCGACTGCGCTCGTCATGGCCCGATCATAGCGAAGGCTGTCCATCGGGCCACTCGATGGACGGGCGCGCGCACGGGAGGGTGGGGGACGTGACTCAGACAACTCCAGCCGCCGCTCCCGTCCAGGTCCCGCCGGCCCGGCGCGGCCGCGTGCACCGTGCCTGGTTCGTCGCCGCCGTCACCTTCGTCACGATCACCGGTGCGGCGGCCTTCCGATCCCTGCCCGGCCTGCTCATCGACCCGCTGCACCAGGAGTTCGGCTGGTCGCGCGGCACGATCGGCGCCGCCGTCTCCGTCAACCTCGCGCTCTACGGCCTCACCGCCCCCTTCGCCGCCGCGCTGATGGACCGTTTCGGCATCCGCCGGGTGGTGGCCGCGGCGCTGACCGTGATCGCCCTCGGCTCCGGCCTGACCGTGTGGATGACGGCGGCCTGGCAACTGCTGCTGTGCTGGGGCCTGCTGGTGGGGCTCGGCACCGGCTCCATGGCGCTGGCCTTCGCGGCGACGGTCACCAACCGCTGGTTCACCCAGCGGCGCGGTCTGGTCACCGGCATCCTCACCGCCGCCTCGGCCTCCGGCCAGCTGGTCTTCCTGCCGCTGCTGTCCTGGATAGTCGAGCGCCACGACTGGCGGCCCGCCGCGGTCACGGTCGCCCTGGCCGCGTTCGCCGTCGTCCCGTTCGTCTGGCTCCTGCTGCGCGACCACCCGGCGGACGTGGGCGTCGCGCCGTACGGGGCGCGGGAGTTCGTGCCCAAGCCGGCACCCGTCACCGGCGCCGCCCGCCGCACGCTCGGCGTGCTGTCCTCCTCCGTCCGCACGGGCACCTTCTGGCTGCTCGCCGGCACCTTCGCGATCTGCGGTGCCTCCACCAACGGCCTGGTCCAGACGCACTTCGTGCCCGCCGAGCACGACCACGGCATGCCTGTGACGACGGCGGCCTCGCTGCTCGCGGTGATCGGCGTGTTCGACGTCGTCGGCACGATCGCCTCCGGCTGGTTCACCGACCGCTTCGAACCGCGCCGCCTGCTCGCCGTCTACTACGCCCTGCGCGGCCTGTCCCTGCTGTTCCTGCCGATGCTGCTGGGCCCCGCCGTCCACCCGCCGATGCTCTTCTTCATCGTCTTCTACGGTCTCGACTGGGTCGCCACCGTCCCGCCCACCCTGGCCCTGTGCCGCGAGCAGTTCGGCGAGGACAGCGCCATCGTCTTCGGCTGGGTGCTCGCCTCCCACCAGGTCGGCGCGGCCGTCGTCGCCTACCTCGGCGGAGTCGTTCGGGACGTCTTCGGCTCCTACGACGTCGTCTGGTACGCCTCCGGCACGCTGTGCGCGGCGGCGGCCCTGATGGCGCTGGTCATCCGGCGCACCACACCGGCGGCCCGGACGCTCGCCCTGTCCTGACCCCGCCACCGGACGCACACCGCGCGCACAGTTCCCCGCGCGGCTAGGACAGCCGCTTCGCGACCGCCTTCGCGATCCGTCCCGCGTCGATCGCCAGCTCACGGAGCATCCCGCTGAGGGGATTGGTGAACCCGGTGAAGTACAGGCCGGGCGCCTGCGCGGGCGTACGGCCGCCGTGCACCACCGGTCTGCCGCGCCCGTCCAGCACCCCGAGGTGCCCGACCAGTCCCTCCAGCGCTTGCATGTACCCGGTCGCCGCGATCACCGCGTCGGGCGAGATCCGGCTGCCGTCGGCGAGGACCACCTTGCCGTCCTCGAACGCCTCCACGGCCGCCACGATCTCCACCTTGCCCGTGCGCACGGCGTCGATCAGGCCGACGTCCTGGACCGGGATCGCGCCCTGCTTCGCCCTGCTGTACAGGCCGGTGGCCGGGCGCGGCAGCCCGTGCGCGGTCAGGTCCGGGGTGCTGAGCCGTCCCGCCGGCCCGGCGAGCCGGTCCACGAGCCACACCGGCAGCCGCCGGACCAGCACGCCCGAGTACTGGGAGGCCCAGCCGAGCGTGGAGCGGCGCAGGATGTGCGGCGCCGTGCGCACCGCGAGCCGCACCCGCGCGGCCCCGCCCTCCACCAGGTCCACGGCGATCTCCGCGCCCGTGTTGCCGACGCCGACGACGAGCACGTCACGGCCCCGGTACGGTCCGGCGTCGCGGTACCCGGCCGCGTGCAGGAACTCGCCGCCGTACGACTCCCGGCCCGGCCAGTCGGGGATGCGCGGGGTGTGGTTGAAGCCGGTGGCGACGACCACCGCGCTGCCGGTCAGCTCCCGGCCGCCGGAGGCGTGCAGCAGCCACCCGGTGCCGTCCCCGCTCCGCTCGACGCGGTGCACCTCCACCCCGGTGACGATCTCCAGCCGGTGGTGCTCGGCGTACTTCTCCAGGTAGCGCACCACGTCGTCCCGGGAGACCCAGCGGCCGAACCTGCGGGGGATGACGAGGCCGGGCAGCGAGGACAGCCGCCGGGTGGTGTGCAGGTGCAGCCGGTCGTAGTGCCGGCGCCAGGAGGCGCCCACGCGGTCGGACTTCTCCAGGACCACCGCCCGTACGCCCCGGGCCCGCAGCGCGTACGCGGCGGCGAGACCCCCGGGACCCGCGCCGATCACATAGACCGGGCGGTCGGCGGGGGTCGGCGACGGGGGGACGGGGGAGGGACGGGAGACGGCCATGAGCGGGAGCGTAATCACACACCCGGTTGATGGGTCTCGGTCAAGACCGGAATTGGTTGCGGATTGATCACGGGTGTCCGCCACCGCCGCCTGCTCCAGGCCGGACTCACCGGCGGGCGCGGCGCCGGGCGGGGCTCGCGTTCGGCCTCACGGCCACAGCAGCGACCTGCTCCAGCCGAACCCGGTGCTGCGGTACTCCAGGCGTACGTGCCGCCGTTCCGCGTCCCCCTGGAAGAACTCCACCGTATCCGGGCGCAGCCGGTACAGGGTCCAGGTCGGCGACGGTTCGGCGGGGTTCTCCCGGGCCCGCTGCCAGGCCGCGTCCGAGGCCCGCCGCAGCTCCTCCACGGAGGACAGCTCCTCGCTCTGCCGGCCGGTCAGCGCGGCGGCCAGCGCGCCCGTGGACCGCGCGTGCAGATCGGCCTGGCCCTCCTCGGCCGGCGCCGGCGTCACCGGCCCGCGCACCCGCACCTGGCGGCCGAGCGCCGGCCAGTAGAAGGCGAGGGCGGCGTACGGCCGGGCGCTCAGCGCGCGGCCCTTGCGGCTCGTGGCGTGGGTGGCGAAGGACCAGCCGTCCGCGTCGGCGCCGTGCAGCATCACGATCCGCACGTCCGGCCTGCCCTCCTCGTCCGCGGTCGCCAGCGACATGGTGTGCGGCTCCGGCTGCCCCGCCGCGACGGCCTCCGCGAACCAGTTCGTGAACAGGGTCAGCGGGGTGGGCGGGGCGGTGTCCGGGTCGAAGGGCCGCAGCTCGGTCACCTGGGCGTCCCAGACCCGCAGCGACCGGAGCAGCTCGTGGAGATCGTGCTGTGCCATGGGGCGAGTATCACCCGGCCGGGCCCGGCCCGCGGCCCCGGGCGGCACGGGCCCGCGGCCTCACTCTCCCGTCCCGGCACCACGGTTGGCGAGCCGGACGGCACGGCTAGAGCGTCGCCACCGTTCCGCCAGCAGCAGCGCGCCGATGCCCAGCATCGCCGCGCCGGACGTGCGGGTCACCGCCCGGGCCGCCGCCGGGCGGGCCCCGAGGAGGGTGCGGGCGAGGGTGCCGACGGCGAGGTAGACGGCCGCGCAGCACGCCATGTGGAGGACGCCGAGGACCGCCGTCTGGGCGGGGACGGGGAGGTGGGCGCCCCGCAGGGTGAGGAACTGGGGGAGCACGGAGAGGTAGAGCAGCAGGCCCTTGGGGTTCAGGCCGCTGATCGTCGCGCCGCGCAGGAACAGCCGGCCGTCGGGCGTCGCCGTGGTGTCGGCGTCCGGGACCGCCGGGCGGCGCAGGACGCCCCAGCCCAGCCACAGCAGGTAGCCCGCGCCGGCCACCGTCAGGGCCGTCAGCAGCCGGGGCGAGCCCGCCACCAGCACCGCCAGGCCCGCCGCCGCCAGGGCGGTGTGCAGGGCGTAGCCGCAGACCAGGCCCGCCACCGCGCGCGGGACCCGGCCGGCGCGCAAGGCGGTCGCGATGACGTACGCCCAGTCGGCGCCCGGTACGCACACCAGCAGCAGGTCCACGACGAGGAAGGAGAAGAGCAGCCCTGAGTCCATACCGGGGACATTAGGCGCGAAAGTCCCGAAAGTGTTCCCGAAATTTGCTCATGATCGCGTACTCTGCGCAAGAATCTTCTTCATGGACGACGTGGACCGGAAAATCCTTGCCGAGCTGCAACAGGACGGGCGGCTGACCGTGACCGAGCTGGCCGCCCGGGTGCGGCTCAGCGTCTCGCCCTGCCACCGGCGACTGCGCGAGCTGGAGCGGTCCGGTGCCATCCAGGGCTACCGCGCGATGGTGGACCCGGCCTCGCTCGGCCTGAACTTCGAGGCGCTGGTCTTCGTGTCCATGCGCCAGGAGGACCGGGACACGGTCGCCGGGTTCGAGCGGGCGGTCGGTGAGCTGGAGCATGTGCTGGACGCCCAGCGGCTGTTCGGCGAGCCGGACTACCTGCTGCGGGTGGCCACCGCCGACCTGGCCGCCTTCCAGCGGCTCTACGACGAGCGGCTGGCGACGCTGCCGGGGGTGCAGCGGCTGACGTCGACGCTCGTGATGAAGCACGTGGTGCGGGACCGGCCGCTGCCGGCATAGACGACAGGCGGTGGCTCACCGTGTGAACCACCGCCTGCCAGACAGGACATGGACCCTGGCAACGGGTGCGTGACTTACCGTGACTTACCTGGAGGGCTTCCTGCCCGTCACGCCCAGGTGCACCAACAGCGCGAGATTGGGCTTGAGTTCGGCCGGCTTCACGCCCCCGGACGAGAAGCCCTTCTGGTGGGACGCCACCGCCGCGAGCATCGCGACCAGCGAACCGGCCACCGCGGCCGGGTTCACGTCCTTGTCGACCCGGCCCTTGGCCTGGAGCTCCGCGATGGAGTCCGCGAGGGAGTTGTTGACCGAGTTCAGGATCTTCATGCGGATCTTGTAGAACCGTTTGTCCCCCTCGGCCGCGCCGAGGTCGACCACCCGCAGGATCGCGTCGTGCTCGCGCCAGAACTCCAGGAACCCGTCCACGAGTTCCTGGGCCGTCTGCCAGCCCGACTTGCCGGTCCAGGTGCGCCCTTCGAGGAGTTCGGTCAGTCCGGCGCCCTCGGCCGCCATCTGCTCGGCGATCTCCAGGACGGCGCCTTCGACGTCCGGGAAGTACTGGTAGAAGGTCGCGGGCGACGTGCCCGCCTTCCGGGCGACATCGATGACCTTGACGTCCCGGTACGGGGAGGAGCTGAGCATCTCGCTGAGGCAGTCGAGCAGCTTCTGCCGGGTCGCCTGCCCACGCCGGCCGGCCACGCGGCCGTCGACGGTACGCACTTGTCCTGTCATGTCGTCAGCTTACCGAGGGGTGATGGGAGCGCGATTCGGCCGACTGCAAATGGGGTGCAGGGGGGAAACGGGGATGGTGTGCCTGGTCTGCGCGGTGCGCGCGGCCCGGTTACTTTGACGACATGGCCGAAAACAGGGCATCCGCGAACGAAGCCGCATACGGGGAGGGCGTCCCCTGCTGGGTGGACGCCCAGCTGCCCGACGTCGAGGCGGGCAAGCGGTTCTACGGTGATCTTTTCGGGTGGACCTTCGAGGAGGCGCACGGCTCCTCGGTGTGGGCCCTGCTGGACGGCGACCCCGTCGCCTCGCTGGCCCCCAAGACGGACGGCCGGATGCCGACGGTCTGGACCGTCTCCTTCGCCACCTCGGACGCCGGGGCCCTCGGCCGGCGGATCACGGCGGCCGGCGGGCAGGTGGTCACGGCCCCGTTCCCGGTGGGCGACCTGGGCGTCGCCGCCCTGGCCGCCGACCCCGAGGGCGCGGTCTTCGGCCTGTGGCAGCCCGGCACCCATCGCGGCTTCGGGCGGCGGCGCGAGCCGAACACCTTCGTCTGGGCCGAGCTGTACACCCGGGACACCGCCGCGGCCAACACCTTCTACGGCGGTCTCTTCCACGACGCCCTGTTCGGCACCGACGCCGAGCCGGACTTCGGCCGCGCGGAGGTCACCGACGTCTTCCCGGCCGAGATGCCCCCGCACTTCCTGGTCCACTTCCGGGTCGCGGAGCTGGCGGACGCCCTCGCGGCGGTGCACCGGCTCGGCGGGCGGGTGCAGGCGCCGCCCTTCGGGACGTCGTACGGAGTGGTGGCCGTCGTCACCGACAATCAAGGGGCGTCGTTCGCACTGCTCCAGCGCTGAATCATCCGCTTTAGGGTGCTTCGGTGTGAGACACCCTGATTGTCGCCGGGTTCGCAACCAGCCGCCCGGCCAGGAAGAATCAGGGTGCGTGCCGCCATGGCGGTGCGGTGGTGAGACGCTGCACTTCGGCCGCGTACATATGGAGAGTGGCGCGGCTCGTACGGGGAGGTGGCAGGCAGTGGTGGATCAGCTGACACAGCACGATCCGCGGCGGATCGGGCCGTTCGAGGTGCTGGGGCGGCTGGGCGCCGGCGGCATGGGGCTGGTCTATCTCGCGCGCTCGGCGTCCGGCCGGCGCGTGGCGATCAAGACGGTGCGCACCGAGCTGGCCGAGGACCAGCTCTTCCGCGTCCGCTTCACCCGCGAGGTGGAGGCGGCCCGCGCGGTCTCCGGCTTCTACACCGCGGCCGTGGTCGACGCCGACCCGCGCGCCGCCGTGCCCTGGCTGGCCACCGCCTACGTCCCCGCGCCCTCGCTCGAAGAGATAGTGAACGAGTGCGGACCGCTCCCGGCCCAGGCCGTGCGCTGGCTCGCGGCCGGGGTGGCGGAGGCCCTCCAGTCCATCCACGGCGCCGGGCTGGTCCACCGCGACCTCAAGCCGTCCAACGTGCTCGTGGTCGAGGACGGCCCCCGGGTGATCGACTTCGGTATCGCCTCCGGAGTGTCGAACACCCGTCTGACGATGACGAACGTCGCCGTCGGCACCCCCGCCTACATGTCCCCGGAGCAGGCCAAGGACTCCCGCAGCGTCACCGGCGCCAGCGACGTCTTCTCGCTCGGCTCCATGCTGGTCTTCGCGGCCACCGGCCACCCGCCCTTCCACGGCGCCAACCCGGTCGAGACCGTCTTCATGCTGCTCCGGGAGGGCCCGGACCTCACCGGCCTGCCCGACGAGCTGCGCCCGCTCATCGAGGTCTGCATGCAGATGGAGGCCACCGCCCGCCCCACCCCGGCCGACCTCCAGGCCCAGCTCGCCCCGCACCTCTTCGGCTCCGGCTCCGACGACAGCGGCACCGCCTCCGCCTGGCTGCCGGAGAAGGCGGTCGCCCTCATCGAGTCCCGCCGCGGCGGACGCCCCGCCCTCAAGCCCGCCCCGGCCCCGGCCGGCGGCCCGCGCAGCGGCGGCCGGCAGGCCGTGCCCCCGCCCCCGCCGTACGACCCGCCGGTCCCGGCGCCCGCGAGCGCCGCGGTCCCCGTCCCGGCCGGCGCCCCCGACACCGGCCCGGTCCGGCTGGCCGGCGCCCAGGTGCCCATCGGCCCCGGCCCCCGGGTCGCCGACGCCCGCGCCGCCGCCGTCAAGGCGCCCCCGCCCGAGGCCGGCCTGGTGGCCGGCTGGTCCCGGCCCCGCCCCGGCGTGGCCGGCGCCGACCCCGCCGTACCGCCCGTGCCGCCGCAGCCCCCGGAGACGGCGGCGGGCTGGCGCCCCTGGCGGTTCCGCATGTCCAACGACGTGTGGGGCACCCCCTCCGTCGACGGGGACCTCGTCTACGTCACCTCCTTCGAGGTGCACGCCCTGGACGTGGCCACCGGCCGCCGCCGCTTCAAGACCCGGGACGTGGCCTGGTCCATGGCGGTCGCGGACGGCCGCATCCACGCCTCCGACGGCCCCACCCTGTTCGCCCTGGACGCCCGCGAGGGCACCGACCTGTGGCGGCTGTCCACGGACGCCTGGGTGTACTCCCTCAAGGCCGACCGCGGCACCGTCGTCACCGGCACCCGCGGCGGCGGCGTCCAGGCGTGGGAGGCGACGAGCGGGCAGAAGCTGTGGGAGATCACCGGCTGCCAGACCGACTTCGAGTCCCCGGAGGCGGGCGCGGTCGTGCACGACGGCACGGTCTACGTCTGGCAGGACGCCCGGCTGCGCGCCCTGGAGGCCCGCACCGGCGAGGAGCGCTGGTCGTACCCCATCGGTGACGCGGCCTCCTGCGGTGGCGTCCCGGTGCGGCTGACCCCGGCCCCCGACGGCTGCGTCTACGTCTCCGCGGGCACCCGCGTCCTCGCCGTCGAGGCGGTGAGCGGCCTGGTCCGCTGGCACTTCGAGGCCCCGGCGGTCTTCCTCAGCCCGCCGGCCTTCGCCCCCGGCCCGGCCGTCACCGGCGGCGGCGTCTACCTCGCCGACTACCTCGGCACGGTCTACGCCCTCGACGCCGCCGACGGCCGCGACCGCTGGCGCATCGCCACCGAGGCCCGCTCCTCCGTCGAGCCGGTCCTGGTGGCGGCGGGGCACGTGCACGTCGGCAGCGGCAAGGGCCTGTACACCCTGGACGCGGTCACCGGCACCCCCAAGTGGCGCTTCCAGGCGGGCGGCGACGTCGTGGGCGCGCCCGCGGTGGCGGAGGGCCGCATCCACTTCGGCTCCACCGACCACCTCCTCTACACCCTGAAGGCCGACGACGGACGCCTGCGCTGGAAGCTCGCGACCGGCGGCGAGATCACCGGCTCCCCGGTGGTCAAGGACGGCGTGGTGTACGCGTGCAGCAAGGACCGGTGCGTGTACGCGCTGGACGCGGAGAAGGGCACGGGCACCGCGCGGACCGCGTGAGCCGCGCGACGGCCGTCGTACCGGGTCTGCACGGAAGGGCTCCGGACGGCGGCCGCCCACGCCGACGCTACCTCCGGCGCCCGGCGGCCGCCATGCGGTGCGACCGGCGGCTAATCTGCTGGCATGCACATGCCTTCACGGACGCGCGCGCTCAGGTTCACGGCCGTACTGACCCTGGTGGTGCTCAGCCTGACCGGTTTCTCGTCCGGCCGGCACCACGGCAGCCGGGGGCACGGAGGCGGCGGGGGCGGGTGCAGCAGCTCGCACCAGGACCACGACGGTTCGTCGTCCACCTCGGGCGGCGGATCGTACGGCTCCGACGACGACGGCTACGGCCGCACGGGCGGCGGCTCCTACCGGCGCACCCACCGCCCCACCTCCACGCCGTCCGGCAGCGGCGGCAGCAGCACCGCGCTGAGGGACGGGACGGCCAGGCTGGTCGCCTGCGCGAGCGCCGGGAAGCCGTACGCCACGGTCGAGGTCGCCAACCCCAACGGCCGCAAGGCGACCTTCGCGGTCGAGGTGCTCTTCCTGCCGGAGACCCCGCCCGCCATCGACTCGGGCCGCGCGAAGGTCTCCGTACCCGCCCGCGGCACCAGGACGGTCCGGGTCCCGTTCACGCGGAAGGCCCACCTCGACCTGCTCGACCACTGCGAGGTGGACCGGACGGCGCCCCTCGCGCCCTGACCGCCGCCGCAGTAGGCGTACGGGTGCGGTCAGCCCTTCAGGGAGCCGAGGAAGGCACTCCAGGCGAGGGGACGGAAGAGGAGTACGGGTCCGTCCTGGGGCTTCTTGGAGTCGCGGACGGGGACGAGGCCGGGGCGTGCGTCGGCCACTTCCACGCACTCGCCGCCGCTGCCGTTGCTGTAGCTGCTCTTGCGCCACACGGCGGCGCTCAGGTCAGTCCCGGTGCTTGCCATCTCGATAGTCCTCCGCCGCTCGTTCGACCATGGCCAGGGACGCCTCTGGCGGTAGTGCCGTGGCCCTGAGCAGATCGTACGACCTGCGGTAGTCCTTCACGAGCGCCGGATAGTCGATGAGTTGGCCATTGTGGAGCCCCTCGGTGTAGGCCACCGGCGGGGCGTCCGGGAAGGTCATCACCCTCATCATGCCCATCATGAACGGGTGGGCGTGCGCCGTTTCCGGGAGGATCTGCAGAACGCCCTGCGTGGAGCGGATCACCTGGGCGATGTGCTCCAACTGCTCCGCCATCTCCGCCGGGGGCAGCAGGGGCTTGCGGACGAGGGACTCGTGCAGCACCGCCCAGAACGACGGCCGCCCCTCCCGGTCCCAGATCCTCGCGCGCTCCAGCCGGGCCCGTACCTGCTTGTCGACGGTCGGGGGCGGCAGCCAGGGCAGCGACGTGTGGACGACGGCCTCCGCGTAGGCCTGCGTTTGCAGCAGGCCCGGTACGAGCATGGGCGCCCAGTCCTCGATCGTCTCCGCATGCCGCTCCATCTCCGCGACGTCCGCGAAGTACTCGGCATGCCCCGACTGCCGTGCCCGGCGCGCGTCTTCACACCGCCGCTCGAAGAACCCGTCCGTCCCCAGCACCTTGTCGACGTGCCGGGCCAGATCCACCGGCATCCGCCGCTCCCCCCGCTCGATCTGGCTCAGGAACGGCACGCCTCGGAAGCTTCCCTCCGCCAACTGCTCCAAGGTGAGCCCCGCCAGCTCACGTCGATAACGCAACTCGGCGCCGTAGAAGGAGGGGACGTTCGCCGATGCGTCCGGGTCTTTGCGTGGGGGCATAACTCGTCACCGCCGTTTGCCAGATGTGCTTGCGCAGCCGAAACCTCTTCAAAAGGTACCGGTGTGGGCATCACTCTGTGACTGCTTCATCACAGTACGCACAGGAAGGTCCGCGCAATTGTCGTCCTCGAATCCCCCCTCCGCCCGGCGCGTCAACTCCGTCTACGACACCACCCTCTGCGTGGACGACCTGCGCGAGGCGCTGTCCGCACGCGGCATCACCCTCCCCTCACTGCGGGTGGACCTGCCGAGCTTCGCGGGCACGTACCAGCCCCCGGCCGGCCTGGTCGCGCTCGGCAACTGCAACGCGGCGACGGCACGCAAACTGGCGAGGGCGCTGCGGGGTGAGGAACCTGCGCCGAACCGGCCGCCGCTGGACGTCGAGGTGGTCGCCGTACCGAAGGCACTGCAAGGGCTGCGCCGTACCGTGCGCCGCTACCTGGACGCACCCTGCGACGACGTCCAGCTCTGCGTCACCGAACTCGTCGGGAACGTCATCCGGCATGTGGGGGAGGGGGTGTGCGTCCGCGTACGGGTGGCCCGGACGGATGGCGGGCGCATCCGTGTCGAGGTCACCGACCCGGAGCCGAAAGCCGTGCCGGTGCTCCTGCCTGCCGGAGACGACGACGAGGCGGGCCGCGGTCTCGCCCTGATCGACGCGGTGACCCTCCGGTGGGGTGTGGAGCAGGGGGCGGAGAAGACCGTGTGGTGTGAGCTGGCGGAGGGAGAGTGACCGGTCCGCCCGGCGGGGCACACGCCAAGGGGCCGAGCATCCGCCCGGCCCCTCGGAGGTGTGCTGCCGTGTTACGGCATCTGGTTGTCGGAACGGCCGGATCTTGCCCCGCACACACCTCGGCCGCGGCGGCTCCCCCTCCGCGCCGCCGCGGCCGATCCCCGTCGGGATGGAAGTGTTCGGGACTTACTTGCCGTCCAGTTCAAGGGCAGGCGGGACGGGCGAGTGGTTGTCCATGGTGGTGATCGCGTCGTCGATCGGCGGGACGGGCGAGTGGTTGTCCATGGTGGTGATCGCGTCGTCGATCGGCGGGACCGGCGAGTGGTTGTCCAGCGCGATGACGTCCTCGGACTTCTTCTTGGCCTCGGCCATGTGCACGGCTCCCCTGAAGGTGAGTTGGATCTGAGCGGTCCCTGCCCGGCAACTCCCCCGAGTGCTCCCGAGCAGGGACCTGACAGGACTCTCGCATACCTGGTGAGTCCCTCTTCGGCCCGCCTGCCCCCCGACGCGACGGGCCGATGGATCGAGCATGCCAGCGAGGCATAAACAATCGATGAACGCTGCCGCCGCTCGTCAGGCTGTGGAGACCGGTGACAGCAACGCCCGGACGGCGTCGGCCTCCGGAGAGCCGGACTGCTCATAGAGAGGCAGCGCCTCCAGCCAGCAGACCCGTGCGCGGTCGACCTGGCCCAGACCGGACAACGACCGCCCCAGGGTGGTGAGGACGCCGGCACGCACACGGTCACCGCCGATACAGCCGATGGCCAGGGCCTGTTCCGCGTGTTTGGCGGACAGCGTGTGCTCCCGCCCCACGAGGTGAGCCTGCGCGATACGGAAGTGAGTCGTCCCCTCCCACAGACGCTGCCGGTTCGTCTGGAACGTGCTCAGAGCGTCCGCGAGCTGGTCGAGGGCCTCGGACGGACGTCCGGCCTCGGTCAGCGCGAGCCCCAGGGCGTACCGGGCGTTCGCCAAACGGACGGTGGCTCCCAGGCGGTCGTACAGGTCGATCCCCTGCTGGGCGAGCGTTATCGCGTGACCGGTGCGTCCCATGGCCAGGTGAACGCGCGACAAGTTGCACAGAGCGCTCGCTTCGCCTGCGAGGTTGCCGTCCTGACGCGATGCCTCGATGGCGCGCATGAGGTGTCGTTCGGCGTCCGCGTAACGGCCCTGATTGAGGCCGATGATTCCCCGGTCGTTGCTCGTCCAGAAGACCGGCGTGGGATCTCCAGCCGTGTCCGCGAGCAGGCCGCCCAGTCGGGCTTCCTCGTCGGCCTCGCTGTAACGACCCGCCACGAGGTGGACGTTCGTCAGCACGGTACGCGCGCGGCTTTCAGCGTGCGCGTCACCCGAGGCCTGGGCGGCGTCCCTGGCGGTGAGCGCGACAGACTCGTACTGCTTGGAGTTGGCCCCTGACTCCCCCAGGTCCTTGGCAGCCCACAGAAGGTCCACGCCTCGGCGGATTCTGCTGCCCCCCAGGGCCTGACGGGCCGAGGCCAACAAGCAGTTGGCCTCGGAGTACAGCCAGTCCAGTGCCTCTTGACGATGGGTGAAGCCCAACCCCGGATACTCGGTCGGTTGCAGGTGCTCCACCAGCCGGTCCCCCGGCCGCTCCATCGCATAGACCCGAGCTGCCGTGGCCAGATAAAAGTCCAGCACCCGCGACATGGCCGCCTCCCGCTCGCTGGGTGGCCGCTCGTCCCTTTCCGCGCAAGACCGTGCGTACAGGCGGACCAGGTCATGGAAGCGGTAGCGCCCGGGTGCCGCCGATTCCAGCAACGACGTGTCCACCAGGGACTCCAGGAGGTCCTCCGTGTCCTCCGAGGGGAGGTCCAGGACCGCTGCCGCCGCAGCGAGCGAGATATCCGGGCCGTCGGCGAGGCCCAGCAGGCGGAACGCGCGGGCCTGGGGCGGTTCCAGCTGGCCGTAGCCCAGTTCGAAGGTGGCCTTCACCGCGAGGTCGCCGGCCTGGAGCTCGTCCAGGCGGCGGCGTTCGTCCGCCAGCTTGGCCGCCAGGACGGACACCGTCCAGGTGCGGCGGGCCGCCAGCCGGGACGCCGCGATGCGGATCGCCAGCGGGAGGAAGCCGCAGGCCGCGACCACGTCCAGCGCGGCCTCGCGCTCCGCCGCCACCCGTTCCTCGCCCACGATCCTCGTGAAGAGGGCCAGCGCCTCGTCGGGGGACATGACGTCGAGGTCGACCAGGTGGGCGCCGGCGAGGTCGAGCATCCGGACGCGGGAGGTGACCAGGGCCGCGCAGCCCTCGGTGCCGGGGAGCAGGGGCCGTACCTGGGCCGCGTCCTTCGCGTTGTCCAGCAGCACCAGGACCCGGCGGCCGTCCAGGACCGAGCGGTACAGCGCCGAGCGTTCCTCCAGGGAGTCGGGGATCGCGGTGTCGGGCGTGCCCAGGGCCCGCAGGAAGGAGCCCAGGACCGTCTCCGGTTCCGCCGAGCGGGGGCCCGCGCCCTGGAGGTCCACGTACAGCTGGCCGTCGGGGAAGGCCGGGCGGGCCCGGTGGGCCACGTGGACCGCGAGGGTCGTCTTGCCCACGCCGCCGATGCCGGCCAGGGCCGAGACCGCCATCACCCGGCCCTCCGCCTCGGACGCCGAGGACAGCACCTCGGTCAGTTCCGACACGAAGGAGGAGCGGCCGGTGAAGTCGGGTACGGAGGCGGGCAGCTGGGCCGGGCGCACCGGGGTCGCCGTCGGCTCCGTCACGGGTGCGGACGGCTCCGCGAGGGCCGGGTCCGCCTGGAGGATGCGCTGCTGGAGTTCGCTGAGGCCGGGGCGGGGGTCGACGCCGAGCTCCTCGGCGAGCAGGCGGCGGGTGTCGGCGTAGACCGCGAGGGCCTCCGCCTGGCGGCCGCTGCGGTACAGCGCCAGCATCAGCAGTTCGCGCAGGCGCTCCCGGAGCGGGTGCGCCGCCGTCAGCGCCGTCAGTTCCGACACCGCCTCCGCGTGGCAGCCCTGTTCCAGGTCCAGGTCCAGGCGGGTCTCCAGCAGGCCGAGCCGCCACTCCTCCAGGCGGGCCCGCTGGGCCTCGGCGTACGGGCCGGGGACGCCGGCCAGGGCTTCGCCGTCCCACAGGTCGAGAGCCTGGTTCAGCAGGGCCCGCGCCCGGCCCAGCTCGGCGGTGCCCCGCGCCTTCTCCGCCTCCGCCGCCAGGTCCTGCGCGACCGCGAGGTCCAGGGCGCCTTCGCCCAGGCCCCGGATCGCGTACCCGCCGGATTCGCTGATCAGGACGCCGGGGCTCAGCACCTTGCGCAGCCGGGAGGCGTACGTGCGGACCGCCGCCAGCGCCTGGGACGGCGGCTCGGGCCCCCACAGGGCGTCGATCAGCTCCGCCGCCGTGGCCGTGCGGCCCTCGCGCAGCAGCAGGGCGGCCAGCAGGGCGCGCTGCTGGGGGGAGCCCGTGCTGAGCGCGTCCTCGCCGTGCCAGGCCCGCACCGGACCGAGCACGCCGAAGCGCAGCGGGCCGGGCTCCGCGACGGGCGCGGAGCCGGCACGCCGCTGCTCGGGTACTCGCGGCCCACCGTCCATGCGTTCGTCCCCCTCGGCATCACGAACAACCCCGTCAGTTTGCCTTGTTCCGGGCGGTTGCGTCAGCCGTGGGAGACGCCGATCACAGCGGGCCCCACCTGGGTGCACAGAGCCCTCACAACCTCTCCGCATGCCGGCGGCCCGGCACCGGGAGTCACGGACGCTCAGTCGGCCAGGTCCACCCGTACGGTCAGCAGGTCCGTGCCGAACGCCCGTACCGCCGTGCTGTTCAGGCGGGGCAGGGTGCGCAGCCGGGCCACCGGGTCGTCGTCGGGGAGCAGGTGGGCGGTGCCGTGGTGCCAGCGGCCCGCGATACGGACCCGGACCCGGGAGTCGGCCTGGATGTTGCGCACGTACTGCGACTTCAGCCCGAACTCGGAGACCAGCCAGAAGGAGTCGCCGACCCGGCGCCCGCCGACCGGGGTCCGCCGGGGCAGGCCGGACGTCCGGCCGGTGGTCTCCAGCAGGGTCTGGAACGGCAGGCGCCGGTTGAGCGGGTTGGCGACGTACCGCTGGAGGCGGGTCACGAGGCGGTGCTTGCGGTCTGCGCGGCCTGACACGGTTCCGGCTCCCCTGCTCTCTCCCGGCACGAGGATGCCAGCCTCCACCGGCTGCGGGCCCGGACGCAACGGGGGCACGGACCGGCACGCCTCAGGTTCCCAGGAAGACCGGGTTGGTGAGCGCGGCCATCGCTCCCGGCGCCGGGCCGAACGCCGTCTCGTGGCGCAGCTCGGCGCGCACATACGCCGCGCGGTCCGGGGTCGTGCGCCACTCCAGGGCGCCCGTGCCGGACACCGGCAGCGGTCCGCCGGTGCACAGCACGCCCTGGTCGGTGACGAACCGCACCGAGCAGCGCGGCGCCCCGGACACCTCCAGCCGCACGGTCACCGGGGTGTCGTGCCCGACCGCCAGCCGCTCCCCGATCCCGGCCCGTTCACCCCCCTCGGCCGTCACGGAGAAGGCCAGCGAGACGTGCCGCGACTCGGCCACGTACGACCGTCCCGCCCGCAGCCCCTCCTGGATCGCCTCCCGGGTCAGGCCGTCGGCGAGGACGACCGTCTGGGGCAGCCCGACGACGTCCGGGGCGCGGTGGGCGTCGCTGTTGCCCATCGCCGGCAGCCACGCCCGCCCGCCCCGCGCCGACGCCACCAGCCCCGCGTCCCAGGCCGCCAGCGCCAGCTCGTCGTCGGGTGTCCAGGGCCCGTTCCACACCTCCACGGCGTCCGCGTGCGCGTACCCGAACTTCCAGGCGCAGCCAACGCAGTCGGCGTGCGGATGGGCCGGGACGACCAGACCGCCGGCCCGCCGGATCTCCCGCGCGAACCGCGCCCAGTGGCCGTCCCTGGCCCGGTAGCGCCAGTCGACGAAGGTGCCCGGCTCGGTGCCGATCGCCAGCACGTGCCCGTTCCTGGTGGTGACCTCCTCGCCGAGCAGCACCAGGAGGTCGTCGCCGGCCGCGTCGGCCCAGTGGGCGTGCGAGGCGTGCGTGTTGTGGTCGGAGCTGTTGACGAAGTCCAGCCCGGCCGCGCGCGCCAGGTCCGCGATCCCGGCCGGGGTGCGGCGCCCGTCGGAGTGCCAGGAGTGCAGGTGGCAGTCGCCCCGGTACCAGTCCCGCCCCCGCCCCCGGGCCCGGTCCGGCGGGTACACCGCCTCGGGCGCCTCCCCGGCCGCGCCCGCCGTCAGCGTGACGGTCACCTCGTACGGCAGCCCCTGCGGCGCCACGGTGTACGGCCCGAGCGCGACGTACCAGGTCCCGGGCGTCAGCGGCCCCGGAAGGTACCCCGGCGTGGCCTCGTCGGCCCGTACGAAGAACTCGCTCCGCGCACCCCCCGACCATCCCCGGAACCCCCGCCCGCCCAGCTCGGTGCCGCGCGGGTCGAACAGCCCGATGTCGAGGGCGTTGCCGGGGGTGCCGGGCGGGACGGGGGGTGTGCCGTAGGTGTAGGAGACCTTCAACTCACGGATTCCGGGCGGCACTTGGAACGGCAGGTACACATAGTCCGGCGAGCCCGGTGCCAAGGTGCCGCGCAAGGTCGTCACGAGGCCCACGGTAACCACGAACGGCCCGCGGTGGCCACGAGCGGTCCGCGCGCCCCCCTGACGGGTGACCGACCAGTCGGTACGATGTCCCATGCGCATCTCCGTCACGATCTTCCTCACCGACGAGACCATCACCCCCGTCCGGCTGGCGCAGGAGCTGGAAGCGCGCCGCTTCTTCGGCCTCTACCTCCCGGAACACACCCACATCCCGGTCGACCGCACGACCCCGTACCCCGCCGGCGGCGACCTCCCCCGCGAGTACGGCCGCACCCTCGACCCCTTCGTCGCCCTGGCCCAGGCCGCGGCCGTGACCCGGCGGCTGGCGCTCGGTACCGGCATCACGCTCGTCGCCCAGCACGACCCCATCGACCTCGCCAAGCAGATCGCCTCGCTCGACCACCTGTCCGGCGGCCGTTTCACCCTCGGCCTCGGCTACGGCTGGAACGTGGAGGAGGCCGCCGACCACGGCGTGACCTGGCGGACCCGCCGGGACCTCGTCCGGGACCGGATGGCGCTGATGCGCGCGCTGTGGAGCGAGGAGCCGACCGCGTACGAGGGGGAGTTCGGCGCCGTACGGGCCAGCCTCGCCCACCCCAAGCCCGTGCAGAAGCCGCGCGGCCCGGTCGTCGGCCCCCGCACGCTCGTCGGCGGGGCCGCCGGACCCAGGCTGTTCGCGCACATCGCCGAGTACGCCGACGGCTGGCTGCCGATCGGCGGGCGCGGGCTGTCCGAGTCGCTGCCTGTGCTGCGCTCGGTGTGGGCGGACGCGGGCCGCGACCCGGACGCCCTCCAGGTCGTCCCGTACGCCGTCCGGCCCACCCCCGGCAAACTCGCCCACTACGCCGAACTGGGCATCGAGGAGGTCGTGGTGCAGTTGCCGCCCGCCCGGGAGGCGGAGGTGCTGCGGGCACTCGACGCATACGGCTCCCTCCTGCCGGACAGTGCCCCGCAACAGTGATCAAACGCGAACGTATGCTCAAGGAATGACGACTTCCGCGACCTCCGGAACCGGCCCCACCGAGAACTCCATGCGTCGCGCCCTCAAACGCGCCCGGGACGGCGTCGCCCTCGACGCCGCCGAGGCGGCGGTGCTGCTCCAGGCACGGGGTGAGGACCTGACCGCCCTCGCCGCCTCCGCCGCCCGGGTGCGGGACGCGGGCCTGGAGGCGGCGGGCAGGCCCGGTGTCATCACGTACTCGAAGAGCGTCTTCATCCCCCTCACCCGGCTGTGCCGGGACAAGTGCCACTACTGCACGTTCGTCACCGTGCCCGGCAAGCTGCGCCGCGCCGGGCACGGCATGTTCATGTCCCCGGACGAGGTGCTGGACATCGCCCGCAAGGGCGCCGCCCTCGGCTGCAAGGAAGCCCTGATCACCCTCGGCGACAAGCCCGAGGACCGCTGGCCGGAAGCGCGCGAGTGGCTCGACGCGCACGGCTACGACGACACCATCGCCTACGTCCGCGCCGTCTCCATCCGCATCCTGGAGGAGACGGGACTGCTTCCCCACCTCAACCCGGGCGTGCTGACGTGGACCGACTTCCAGCGGCTGAAGCCCGTCGCGCCCAGCATGGGCATGATGCTGGAGACCACCGCGACCCGTCTGTGGTCCGAGCCGGGCGGCCCGCACCACGGCTCCCCGGACAAGGAACCGGCCGTCCGCCTCCGCGTCCTCCAGGACGCCGGCCGCTCCTCCGTCCCCTTCACCTCCGGCCTGCTCATCGGCATCGGCGAGACCTACGAGGAGCGCGCGGAGTCCCTGTTCGCGCTCCGGAAGGTCTCCCGGGCCTACCACGGCATCCAGGAACTGATCATCCAGAACTTCCGCGCCAAGCCGGACACGGCCATGCGCGGCATGCCGGACGCCGAACTGGACGACCTGGTCGCCACGGTGGCCGTCGCCCGGCACATCATGGGCCCCTCGGCCAACCTCCAGGCCCCGCCGAACCTGGTCGACGCCGAGTACGAGCGGCTGATCGGCGCCGGCATCGACGACTGGGGCGGGGTCTCCCCGCTGACCATCGACCACGTCAACCCCGAGCGGCCCTGGCCGCAGATCGAGGAACTCACCGAACGCTCCCGAGCGGCCGGCTTCGAGCTGCGCGAACGCCTCTGCGTCTACCCCGAGTTCGTCCGCCGCGGCGAACCCTGGCTGGACCCGCGGCTGCGCCCGCACGTGTCCGCCCTCGCCGACCCGGAGACGGGCCTCGCCCTGCCGGACGCGCCGGTCACGGGCCGGCCCTGGCAGGAGCCGGAGGAGGTGTTCACCGCCACCGGCCGCACCGACCTGCACTCCTCCATCGACACCGAGGGGCGCACCGGCGACCGGCGCGCCGACTTCGACGAGGTGTACGGCGACTGGGAGGCCCTGCGGGAGGCGGCCGCCCCCGGCATGGCCCCCGAGCGCATCGACGCCGACGTCCGCGAGGCGCTGCGCACGGCGGCCGACGACCCCACCCGGCTGACCGACGCCGAGGCCCTCGCCCTGCTGCACGCGGACGGCCCGGCGCTGGACGCGCTGTGCCGGGTCGCGGACGACGTGCGCAGGTCGGCGGTCGGCGACGACGTCACCTACATCGTCACCCGCAACATCAACTTCACCAACGTCTGCTACACCGGCTGCCGGTTCTGCGCCTTCGCGCAGCGCCGCACGGACGCGGACGCGTACACGCTCTCGCTGGAGCAGGTCGCCGACCGCGCCCAGCAGGCGTGGGAGGTGGGCGCGGTCGAGGTGTGCATGCAGGGCGGCATCCACCCGGACCTGCCGGGCACCGCGTACTTCGACATCGCGAAGGCGGTGAAGGAGCGCGTCCCGGGCATGCACGTGCACGCCTTCTCCCCGATGGAGGTGGTCAACGGCGCGACCCGGACGGGCCTGTCGGTCCGCGAGTGGCTCACCGCCGCCAAGGAGGCGGGCCTGGACTCCATCCCAGGTACGGCGGCGGAGATCCTGGACGACGAGGTCCGCTGGGTGCTGACCAAGGGCAAGCTGCCCACGGCCACCTGGATCGAGGTCGTCACGACCGCGCACGAGCTGGGCATCCGCTCGTCGTCCACGATGATGTACGGGCACGTGGACCAGCCCCGGCACTGGCTCGGCCACCTGCGCACGCTGGCCGGGATCCAGCGCGAGACCGGCGGCTTCACGGAGTTCGTCACGCTCCCGTTCATCCACACCAACGCGCCGGTGTACCTGGCCGGCATCGCCCGCCCCGGCCCGACGCTGCGGGACAACCGGGCAGTGACGGCGATGGCCCGCCTGCTGCTGCACCCCTGGATCCCCAACATCCAGACGAGCTGGGTCAAACTGGGCACCGAGGGGGCGGCGGAGATGCTCCGCTCCGGCGCGAACGACCTCGGCGGGACGCTGATGGAGGAGACGATCTCCCGCATGGCGGGCTCCTCGTACGGCTCGTACAAGTCCGTCCGCGACCTGGTCGCGGTGGCGGAGGCGGCCGGCCGGCCCGCGAAGCCGCGCACCACCCTCTACGGCGAGGTGCCGCAGGAGCGCCGGCGGGCGGCCGAGGCGTCCGACGGCCACCTGCCGGAGCTGCTCCCGGTCCTGGACTGAGCGGCCTCCCGGCCGATCCCCCTCCGCGGACTGAGTACGATGATCCGACCCCTGTGCTGAGAAGGGGGACCCGTAGCGGAGGAGATGCGTCCCGTGGCTGCCCGACTGCCCTCGTGGGCCTGGGTCACCGGTCTGACGGCGGGGGCGACCGCGGCCGTCGTCGCCCTCGCCGTCCAGGCGGACCACGGGCCGCATCCCACGGCCGCGGTGACCAGGCCCAGCGCGTCGGCGACGGCGAGCCCCCACGCGACGCTGACACCGAGGACGCCGTCCGCCCCCGCCCTGCCGGACGAGTCGGGCGAGGGCCGCCGGATCGTGTACTCGCTCGGTGAGAAGCGGGTCTGGCTGGTCGACGCGACCGGCAAGGCGTCCCGCACGTTCACGGTGTGGCCGGGCACGGTGAGCCCGCAGCCCGGCCGCTACTCGATCACCCTGCGCACCCAGTCCCTCAAGGGCTCGGACGGCGTGCAGATCGAGCACGTCATGTACTTCACCAAGGCGTCCGGCGTGAACGTCGCCTTCTCCAACGCCCTCGACGGCTCCTCGCCCCCGCCCGCGAACGGCCAGAAACTGGGCGGCATCCGCCTCCACAAGGACGACGGGGCCGCCCTGTGGGCCTTCGGCGACCAGGGCACCCGGGTCGCGGTGGTCAAGTAGCGTCCCGGCCGCCCGCGGGCAGCTGGTTGACGATCAGCGCGACGCCGCTGAGCAGGAACACGCGGGTCGCCGCGTCCAGGCCGTTCCACGTCTTCGACTGCCACATCGCGAACCACTCACCGCCGATCGCGATGAACCCGGCGCCGAAGAGCAGCAGGAGCATCAGCAGACCGTAGGTGGACCAGCGCCGGGCGAGGTCGTCCCCGCGCCGCGCCCACAGGTACGTCCCCCGGACCAGCAGCAGGGCCGCCACGGTCTCCCACACGATGACGAGGACGTACGCGGTGTCCTGAAGTGCCGTACTGGTGACGGCCCGCCACATCAGATCGTCGTCCTTGAACGTCGTGTCCATCGCCAGTACGTGCCGCACGAACTGCTGGTTGGTCCCGAAGTCGGTGATGTTCCCGAGCGCGACCAGGGCGATGTAGAGGGCGAGTATGCCGGTGAGCACACCGGCGGCGAGTCTGAGGCCGGTGTGGCGGGTGGGGGTGGTGGTCATGGCTGGATTCTTCCCGACGAACACCGGCTTCTCCCACGCGTATTGAGCCAGAGCTCGACGTGCGGAGCGAGCGGCGAAGGCTCTTCACGCGCCCAGCTCCCTTCACTTCAGCCCGGCAGTCCCCAGCGCATCGATGACGTGATTCCGATCACATTGACCCTTTTGGGGTTCCTCTAACCCGCTCGTCGCCGCTGTTCTACAGTCGCCTCCGTGAAGCCCGGAAGGATGCCTACGGGCGGGGTGAACCATTCATCCGGGACAATGAGCTCCAGAAGATGGTCACGACGGTGGCGAAAAAGACCCCTGAGCGGTCTTGGCTGAAGGACCCCGGGGCGCAGCCGCTCACGTACAAGAGGAAGAGTGGCCGACAGGCGATTCGATTGCCCCGGAACGGCTTCAGGATTCGCGAAGACGGTGCGCTCTACTTGGCCAAGATCGGTGAAGTCAGTCACCATCATCAAGGACTCGTCTGGTCGATACTTCGCCGGCTTCGTGGTGGAGGTAGATCAAAAACCACTTCCCCCGCTGGACGCGGATGCCACAGACAGTGGCATCGACTTGGGCTTGTCCACCTACGCGGTGCTGCGCGGCAGTAACCGACGTAAGGCCCGACTGGCGGTCAGGAAGTCTGCCCATGACCAGTCCCTGGGGATGTTCACGCGCACCCTGGAAGCCATTCCCCTCCACCCAGATGTGCTCCACCCCGAACTGTGCGGAATTATCCGGCCCCAAGGGGCGCCGTCAGTTGCATGTCCGTTTTTGGACGTGTACTGCGTGCGGAAGTACACACGATCGGGACGAGAATGCTGAAATCAACCTGCGTAGGGAAGGACGTAAACTCGCCGCAGGGCATGCGGAGAGGTGAAACGCCTGCGGAGCCCACGTAGGACCCCGCAAGCCGGGGCTGTCGGCGATGAAGCAGGAACCCGCCCGAAGCCGTGCCGGGGTACCGGACGGCAGACGGGAATCCCTCTTGCCCTGGGAGGGAAGGGAAGCCAAAGTGCTGGGCGTCGTACAGGCGGACGGTGCCAGGGGAGGTCTGGTGGGGGCGACAGCCGGTGCCGTCTGGGGGCGTGCCGAACAGCAGGACTTCCGGAGCCGGGTGCGGGGCACACTGCTCGGGACCGCGGTGGGCGACGCGCTGGGCGGGCCCGCCGATCCCCTGTCCCTGGCGGAGATCCGGGCCGCGTACGGCGGTGAGGGGCTGCTCGACCTGGCCTTCGGGCACGGGCGGCGCGGCACGGTCACCCACCACACCCAGCTGACCCTGTTCACCGTGGACGGGCTGATACGCGCCCAGGTGCGCCGCGACACCGGCGCCTGGCACCCGCCGACCGATCTGCACCGGGCCTATCTGCGCTGGGCGGCCACCCAGCGGGACTGGGGTCCCGACGAGCGCCGCAAGGACGACGGCTGGCTGGCCCGCGAGGAGTGGCTGTACGCCCGCCGTGACCCCTCCCGCGCGCTGCTGATCGGGTTCGGCGACGACACCATGGGCACGCTGGAGTCCCCGAAGAACCCGGGGGAGCTGGGGCCGGAGGCGGTCGCCCGCTCGGCGCCCTTCGGCCTGCTCGTCGGCTGGGAGCCCCAACTGGTCGTCCAGCTGGCCGTGGAGTGCGCAGCCCAGACCCACGGCCACCCCATCGCCTACCTGTCGGCGGGCGCGTACGCCGTGATCGTGCACGCGCTCGCCCGGGGCGACAGCCTGGACGGCGCGGTGCAGCGGGCCCTCGCCCTGCTCGCCGTCCGCCCCGGCCACCAGCCGGTCTCCGACGCCCTCCAGCACGCCCTCGGGGCGGTGCGGCAGGGCATGCCGGCCCCGGCCCGGGTCGAGGAACTGGCCGGCGACGGCACGGCGGACGGGCTGCTGGCCGCCTCCGTGTACTGCGCGCTGGTGGGGGAGGACGTACGGCACGGGCTGTGCCTGGCGGTGAACCAGAGCGGCCCCTCCGCCGCCGCGGGCGCCCTCACCGGCGGCCTCCTCGGCGCCCTGCACGGCGAGACGGCCCTCCCGCCGGCCTGGCTGGCCGAGCTGGAGGGCCGCCCCACGATCCTGGAACTGGCCGACGACTTCGCGATGGAGATGACCCAGGGCCCGGCGCTGCACGGCCCGGCCGGTGCGTCACCAGGGTGGCTGGCGAAGTACCCGCGGGCGTGAGCGCGGTTCCGCAGGGCGGTCGCTACGGCGCCCCGACCACGTCGTCGCCCGCCGTGGCCGGCACCGGTACCGCCGCCACCGCGTCGCCGTCCGTGTTGACCTTCTCGATGACGGCCAGCCGGGCGGGGGTGTCCTCCGGCTTGAGGTAGCCGATGAGGACGTAGAGGACCAGGGAGACCGCGAGCGGGATCGAGACCTGGTACTGGAGCGGGACGCCGCCGTCGACTTCCCAGTTGATGGGGTAGTTGACCAGCCAGAAGGCCAGCAGGCCCGCCGCCCAGCTGGTGAGCGCCGCCGTCGGGCCGGAGCGGCGGAAGGCGCGGAGCAGGCCGAGCATCATCGGGATCGCGATCGGGCCCATCAGACCGGCCACCCACTTGATGACGACGGTGATGATGTCCTTGAAGGCGGGGGAGTTGACCTGGGTCGCGACCGCCATGGACAGGCCGAGGAAGACGACCGTCGTGACGCGGGCCGCGATCAGTCCCGACCGCTCGCCCCAGCCCCGTGCCCTGGCCGACAGCACCGGCGCCACGTCCCGGGTGAACACGGCGGCGATGGCGTTGGCGTCGGAGGAGCACATCGCCATGGTGTGGGAGAAGAACCCGACGATGACGAGGCCCAGCAGGCCGTGCGGCAGCAGCTGTTCGGTCATCAGGGCGTAGGAGTCGGAGCCGTCCGGCTTCTGCGCGTGGACCAGCAGCGGGGCCATCCACATCGGGAAGAACAGCACCACCGGCCAGACCAGCCACAGCACCGCCGACAGCCGGGCCGAGCGCTCGGCCTCGTAGGCGCTGCCGGTGGCCATGTAGCGCTGGGCCTGGTTGAGCATGCCGCCGTTGTACTCGAAGAGCTTGATGAAGAGGAACGCCAGGAGGAACACCGTGCCGTAGGGGCCGACCAGCGGCTTGCCGTGGCCGTGCAGGGCCGGCTCGTCCCAGGCCCCGAGGAAGCCGATGTGCTTGTCGTTCAGCTTCAGCACGACCGCCACGAACATCGCGACACCGGCGAGTAACTGGATGACGAACTGGCCGAGTTCGGTCAGCGCGTCCGCCCACAGGCCGCCGATCGTGCAGTACACCGCGGTGATCGCGCCGGTGATGAGGATGCCCTGGTTCAGCGAGACGCCGGTGAAGACGGACAGCAGGGTGGCGATGGCCGCCCACTTGGCGCCCACGTCCACGATCTTCAGGAGCATGCCGGACCAGGCGAGTGCCTGCTGGGTGTGCAGGTTGTAGCGGTTCTTCAGGTACTCCAGCGGGGAGGCCACGTGGAGCCGGGAACGCAGCCGGTTGATGCGGGGCGCGAACAGCTTCGACCCGATGGCGATGCCGAGCGCGATGGGGAAGGACCAGGTGATGAAGGAGGTGACGCCGTAGGTGTAGGCGATGCCGGCGTATCCGGTGAACATCACGGCGCTGTAGCCCGACATGTGGTGCGAGATGCCGGAGAGCCACCAGGGCATCTTGCCGCCGGCCGTGAAGAAGTCGGAAACGTTGTCCACGCGCTTGTGCGACCAGACGCCGATCGCGACCATCACACCGAAGTAGCCGATGAGCACGGCCCAGTCGAGACTGTTCATGTGCCCGATCGTGGGTCCGCCCACATGAACACGACAAGCAAGCGTAAGGTCAAGTCGGAGTAAAATTGTTCGGCTTGCTGATCTGAGTTCATCAGTATGAACGCTTGGAGTTCGTCGAGGAGCTGGGTCAGCGCCTCCTTCGAGGGGTTGTCAGAGGAAGCCGGCCGTCAGGGCTTCCGCAGCTCGTCGGGGCACGGCGTGCCCCGCGGGAGCTGGTACGGCGCGGCCAGCCGGTAGGTGCCCGGCTTCGGCGCGACCAGCGTGGTCCACTTGTCCCCGTCGACGTCCTCCGGCGTGGCCATCAGGCACGCCCTGGCCTTCTCGTAGGGCTGGCTCTTGCCGTGCTCGTCGACGATGCTCAGCCACGGCGAGTACGGGATCCGGATCAGGATCCGCCCGGCCTTGCTCACCCGCAGCGTCATCTCGCCCTGCTCGGCCCGGTCCACCACCGCGTTCGGCTCGGCGAGCGGCGCCGGATCGGTCACCTTGAACAGCTGCCAGTTCGTGTCGCCCCAGACCTGCTTCAGGTACGGCATCCCGCGCCGCAGCAGCTGCCGCTCGCGCTGGCCGCCGTCACCGTCCGGGTTGTCCTTGGGCAGCACCACGTAGTGCACGGCCCACCGCTGGAGCCACTCGTGGTAGTTCGCCGAGTTGAGCGTGTCGTCGTAGAAGAGCGGGTTGCGCTCCATGTCGGCCTGCCGGTTCCAGCCGCGGGCCAGGTTGACGTACGGCGCGAGCGCGGAGGCCTCGCGGTGCGAGCGGGCCGGGACCACCTCCACCCGGCCCTTCTCGGCGCCGGCCTTCTGGAGCTCGTTGACCAGCGGGGCGAGTTCCCGCGCCCAGGAGGCGGCCGGGGTGGTGTGGAGGATGTCGTCCACCGACTTGAAGCCGATCCAGCCGACGAAGCCGAGGAAGGCCAGCACGGTCACGTACCACTTGCGGGACTTCGGCACGGTGTACGGCAGGGCCGCGATCAGGGTCGCGCCCGCGAACAGCATCGGCAGCCGGGAGATGTTGGACCCGATCTGCGAGCTGATCAGCCACACCAGGACGACGGCGACGCTGTAGACGGCGGCCGTCAGCCGGACCGTCACCCACTCCTTCGGCACCAGGAACAGGCACAGCAGGCCGTACGACAGCGGCATGATCACCGAGCCGAACCCCATGGGCTGGGTGCCGGAGAACGGGAACAGCCAGGCCGACACCGCGACCACCGCCGCCGGCGCGAGCCCCAGCGCCCACGCGCCCGGCCGCCGCTTCTGCAGGAACAGGGCGACCGCGACCAGGCCCACGAACAGCCCCGCGACCGGCGAGGCCATCGTGGCGAGCGCCGCCAGCGGGGCGGCGACCAGGGCCTTCGCCCAGCGTTTGAACCGCCACCGGTACGGCCAGCAGAACACCGCCGCGACCGAGCCGAGCGCGAACGCGGTGCCGAGCCCGAAGGTCACCCGGCCGGAGATCGCGTTGCACAGGAACGCGAAGACCCCGGCGAGCGAGGCCCACAGCGGGTTCCGCACCGCCCGGCTGCGGATCAGCACCGTCGTCAGCAGACCGGCCGAGACCGTCCCGGCGATCATCATCGTCGTCCGCACACCGAGGACCGACATCAGATACGGCGACACCACGCTGTACGACACCGGGTGCATACCGCCGTACCAGGCGAGGTTGTACGCCGAGTCCGGGTGCCGGCCGACGAACTCCGCCCACGCGTCCTGCGCCGCGAGATCGCCGCCGCTGTTCGCGAACGTGAAGAACCAGATGATGTGCAGGACACCCGAGAGCGCCGTCATCGACAGCGCGGGGTGCCGTAGCAGCCGCTGCCGCAGCGGCTCCAGGGCGGCGAGCAGACGGGCGCGCCGGCCGGGGCGCACCCCGGGGCCGGGCTCGGCCGCGTGCCGGTCCGGATCAGTCGCGGACGGACGTATTCGCGGGCCGGACCCCGGGCCCGGATCCGCGTCGTCGGCGTGTGTCGGCTCCGCTGTGGCCACCTGAAGGCACTCCCCGTGTCCCGTCTCGTTCCCGGCCGCTTCCCTCGGAGTACCCGGCCGCGTTCCGTCCAGTTCGCGGCCCTGTCCCGGGACCGGCGACCTGCCCCGTTTCGTGACGCTAGCACGCACCCCGCCTCAGGGCTCCCGGGTGGGGGCTCCATGACGGGGTGCGCGGGGGACGGGGACGGGGTGCGCGGCGGTCCGGGCGCGGGACGGGCCGGGTCGTACGGCCCGCCCGCCGGTCAGCCCAGCCGGGTCAGCTTGGCGCCGATACCGGGCTCGGCCAGGTCCTTCTGGAGGGCCACCGGGACCTTCACCGCACCGGCCGTGCCGTCACCCACGGTGAGCGTCCCGACCCGGGTGCCGGCCTTCGCGGTGTGCGGCACGGTGCCGGAGGCGAAGGACAGCTTCACCTTCATCCCGGCCCAGCCGGCCGCCGTGACGTCCTTCGTCACCACCACCGGGGTACGGCCGCCGAGCCGGTCGTCCACGTACCCGACGACGTCCCCCTTCTTCACGATCTTCGCCGAGGTCAGCGCGGACTGGGCGGCAAGCAGCGCCGTCTTGCTGACCGCGTTGACCGTCTGGAGGATCTCCCGCTTGTGCTGGCCGAGGATCGCGCCGACGATCGTCACCGTCTGCCCGCCGACCTGCTTGCGGGAGGCGAACAGCAGGTTGCCGCCGGCCGCGGTGGTGCTGCCGGTCTTGATGCCGATCGCGCCGATGCGGTACGGCAGCTCGTTGTAGTTGGGCCAGAACTTCCCGGACGGGTCCGTCCAGCTGGCCGCGCTGCTGATCGCGACCAGGGCCGGGACCTTCACGAACGCGCGGCCCAGCTTCACCTGGTCCTCGGCCGTGGAGACGGTGGTCTCCTTCAGCCCCGAGGGGTCCGTGTACGTCGTGCGGGTCATCCCCAGCTCCTTGGCGGTGGCGTTCATCTTCTTCACGAACGCCGCCTCCGAGCCCGCGTCCCAGCGCGCGAGCAGCCGCGCGATGTTGTTGGCGGAGGGGATCAGCACGGCCGACAGCGCCTGCTTCTCGGTGAGGGGGTCACCGGCCTTGACGGTGTCGAGCGTGGACTCGCCGGCCTTGTTGTAGCCGCCCTCCTTCTCCGCCGTCGCGTCCACCTTGATCTTCGGGCCCTCCTGGCCCGGCTTCAGCGGGTGGTCCTTGAGGATGATGTACGCCGTCATGGTCTTGGCGACCGAGCCGATGGCCACGGGGGTCTGCTTGCCGAAGTGCCCCATCGTGCCGACGCCGTCCACGTCCATCCAGCCCTGGCCCTCGCCGGGCCAGGGCAGCTGCGCGCGGTCCCCGGCGAAGGTGTAGCTGTCCTTGCCGGTGAGGGCGAGGGTGGGCGCCGGCAGCGGGCGCACGGCCTGTACGACCGCAAAGATGATCGCCAGGAGCAGGACCAGGGGAGTCCAGATCTTGATCCGGCGCACGAGCGTGCGGACCGGGGTCTCCGGGGGCGGGGGCGTGTTCGTCAGCTCCGCCAGCAGGTCCAGCGGGGGCTTGGGCGGCAGCGGCTGCTGGGTGGTGCGCTCGGGGCCGACCTGGGGGACGGGGGTGGTGGCGTCCGGCGCCTTGGCCTGGGCGGCCGGCTTGCGCAGGTCGTCCTTCAGCGCGACGAACTTGCTGGTGCGCTCGGGGTCCGACTCGGGGGTCCTGGGCTTGGCTCCCGGCTTTTCGTCCGGCTTGCCCTCCGGCTTGCCCTCCGGCTTGCCGCCGAGCTTGAGCATGGTGGTCGGCTGGTCGACGGGGGGTGTCCCGGGGCGGACGGCCTTGAAGACGGTGGTGGGCTGGTCGACGCCGGTGTCCTTGGCAGCGGGGTCCGTGCGGGGCCCGTCACCATCCGCCGCCTCGGCTTCGCCTTCGGCGTCCTCGTTCCCACCCGCACCGGATGCCTGCGGCGGCTGCGGGCGCGGGTCCGCCTCGGCTTCGCCTTCGGCGTCCTCGTTCCCACCCGCACCACCCGTGCGGGTCTCGTCGTCGGCCGCGGGTGGCCCCTGTGGGGCGTCCTCGCCATCGGCGTCCTCCGCGTCGTCCTCGGTGGCCGTCTTCGCGTCTGCCGCGGCCTCCGCGTCCGCGTCGGTGTCCGCGTCAGCCTCGTCCTTCACGGTCGCGTCGGCGTTCTCGCCCCCGGGCGGCTCGGTGTCGGCGGTGTCCTTCGGCTCCGCCTTCGGGCGGGAGCCGGACGGGGCGTCAGCCGCGGCCTTCACGTCAGCGGCATCCTCCGCCTCGGTCTCCCCGTCCGTGCCCGCGCCCGCGTCCCCGTCCCCGTCGGACGGCTCCTCAAGCTCGGCCTTCGCGGGAGACGAGGTGTCAGCCTTCGCCTTCGGGGCCTCCTCGGCGGTGTCGTCGGCGTTCGCGGATGCGTCCGGGCTCGGCTCCCGCACCCACGCCGACACCGCCGCCTGGAGATCGGTGTCCTCGGGATCGGCCGACTGCTCCCGCGCGGCCGGGGTTTCGGGTCGTACCGTCAGGACCTTCGTCGCCGTGTCGCCGCCCGAGGACTTCCGTTCGCGGGACACCGCGGGACGCGGATCACGCGCCTCGGGAACCGAACCCGCGCTCCCCGACGTCGGTTCCGCCGACGACTCGCGCTGCTTCGACCTGTCGGGGGACTCGCCCGCCACCGATGCCTCCTCCATGCGCCGCACGCCTGGGCGCGCGCCCTGTCCGAACCATGTACCAGTGTCCTGTGTGAGGGCTTGGCCCCTGCGCTAGACGAGAACGACATACCTACCGGTTCCCTCACGAACCGGTCACGCGCCCTCGACAGACCAATGTGAGAGGGGTCACCCTGTCATTCATCCACGCGGGGAGGCATGGATGGGCAGGAGCCGCAGAACACTTCCGGAGGAGCTTCTGTTGCTCGCACTGGACCCGGCCACGGGTACCACTGCGCAGCCGCAGTCGCTCGACCTCGGTCTGGCCGGTGCACAGCTAGTGGAGCTGGCGCTGGCCGGACGGATAGCCCCAGACGGGGATCGTATCGCCGTGGTGGTGCCACGGCCGACAGGAGATCCGACTCTGGACTGCGCGTTGGAGTTGCTGCGAAGGCGTGGCGCTCCCGTGCGTGCCGTCCACTGGATCGGCGGGCCCCGGCTGGGGCTCAGGCAGACCTACCTCTCGCATCTGGAGCGGTGCGGCATGGTCGCCGCCGTGGCCGGTCAGATGTGCGGGGTGCTGCCGACCACGCGTTACCAGGCGACGGACACCGCCATCAGCCGGGAGATCCGTTCCCGGCTGGACTCCGCGATCCGCACCGGCGTGCCGCCGGACCCGCGGACCGCGGCGCTCGCCGCCCTGGCGCACGCCGTCGGGCTCGGCAAGCACCTGTACCCGGGGAACGAGGGCCGCTCGTCCCGGTCCCGGTTGCGGGATCTGATCCGGCACGACCCCATGGGCGGGCTCGTCGCCCACGCCGTCATGGACGTGCAGAACGGCGCGGTCGCACAGCCGCGCCGCGGTCAGGCCCCGGCCGGCCGGCAGCCCGCGCCCGGCGCCAGGCCCGCGCCGGAACCCGCCCGCGGGGTGCCGATGCAGCCGCGTCGCGGGTCCATGGCGCGCGCCGTGGCCCACTGAGCCGTAACCCCGGTCCCCACAGACCCGGTTCGGGAGCCGCAGGTCCGAGCGGGGCGGTGAGATCTCTGGTCTCGCCGCCCCGCTCGGACGCGTCCCCGGCCGCATATCCACGGTTTCCCAGCGGTGGAAAGCGCCTTGGTGGCAATCTGCTCAACAGCAGATACGCAAAGTGTCAGGCAACAGGCAGGCAGCCGGAGGTGCGCGTCCCGTGGCGTCCAATGTCAATCCCACCGTCAGGCGGCGCCGGCTGGGCCAGGAGCTGCGCAGGCTCCGTGAGCTCAAGGGCATGACGGCCGAAGAGGTGGCGGAGCGGCTGCTGGTGTCGCAGTCGAAGATCAGCAGGCTGGAGAACGGCCGGAGAAGCATCAGCCAGCGCGATGTGCGCGATCTGTGCGGGGTGTACGAGGTCGAGGACCAGCGGATCGTCGACTCGCTGATGGAGATGGCCCGGGATTCCCGGCAGCAGGGCTGGTGGCACACCTTCGGTGACATCCCGTACAGCGTGTACATCGGTCTGGAGACGGACGCCGAGTCGCTGCGGGTCTACGAACCCCAGCTGGTGACCGGTCTGTTGCAGACCCGGTCCTACGCCGAGGCTCTGGTGCAGGGCGCGTTGCCGGAGACGTCGACCGCGGAGATCGAGAAGCGTGTCCAGGTGCGGATGCGCCGACAGGAACGTATCACCGCCCAGGCCAACCCGCTCCGGCTGTGGGTGGTGCTGGACGAGGCCGCGCTGAAACGGGTCGTGGGCAGCCGCCTGGTGATGCGGGAACAGCTGGAGCACCTGATCGAGATGTCGCAGCTGCCGCACGTCACCGTGCAGGTGCTGCCGTTCGACGTGGGCGCGCATCCGGGGCTCAACGGCCAGTACGCGATCCTGGAGTTCGCCGACGCGGCCGACTCCAGCGTGGTGTACCTGGAGGGCGTGACCAGCGACCTGTACCTGGAGAAGGCGCAGGACGTGCAGAAGTACGCCGTGATGTACGAGCACCTGCGGGCGCAGTCCCTCAATGTGGAGGCGTCCCGGAAATTCATCGCGGACGTGGCGAAGGAGTACGCCGACTGATGCGGGACCGCTCAGGGCGCGGGATCGTACACCGGAGGTCCACTCCAGTGGAAGGCTCACCTGGAATATGCCATCCGGTCGAGTGAACGGCTCCTCCGCGGGCCGCAGTTGCCCGGTAGCGTCGATCACGCCAGTCAGACCACATGGTTGGCGCGAACCGCACTACCGCAACTCGCAACTCGCAACTCGCAACAGGAGTGGACATGGCACTGATTCAGGGCGCTTCGGAGACGTGGATGAAGTCCTCCTATTCCGCGGGCAACGGCGCTTGCGTCGAGGTCAAGTCGCCCACCGCCGCCGAACTCGCCGTACGCGACTCCAAGACGCCCGAGGGGCCGATCCTGGCCTTCCCCGCCGACGCCTGGAACGCGTTCGTGTCCTCGGTCAAGGCGTGAGGGGTTCTCCCTGACCCTGGTCCGGACGACAACTGCATACGCATCACCAGGAGAGCCCTCTCGACCAGTCGCCGTCCTTGCCGAGAGGGCTCACCGCGTTCCACCGGGCCACCCGGGAGGCCCGGCCCTCGCTCAGCCGAGCTGGGCCTCGATCGCGGAGACGACCTCGGCCGACTCCGGCTCCGTCTGCGGCGAGAACCGCGCGACGACCCGACCGTCCCGGCCGATCAGGAACTCTTCGAAGTTCCAGCGGATGTCCCCGCTGTGCCCCTCCGCGTCGGCGAAGCCCACCAGCCGCTCGTACAGCGGGTGCCGGCCCGCGCCGTTCACCTCCACCTTCTCCGTCAGCGGGAAGGTCACGCCGTAGGTCGCCGAGCAGAACTCCGCGATCTCCTCGGCGGTGCCGGGCTCCTGCCCGAGGAACTGGTTGCAGGGCACGCCCAGCACGGTGAAGCCCTGCTCGGCGTACCGCTCCTGGAGCTTCTCCAGCCCGGTGTACTGCGGGGTCAGCCCGCACTTGGAGGCCACGTTCACGATGAGGACGGCCTGGCCCGCGAACCGTGACAGATCAGCGGAGCCACCCTGGAGGGCCCCGATCTCGACGTCCAGCGGGGAGTCGTTGTGCTCGGTAGTCGTCATGCCCGGATGCTAGCCCCGCCGGATCCCGCCTCCCTGCCCGGCCTCGCCCAGGAGGCCCTCGCCCGGTGTCGTCCGGCCTCGCCCAGGACGCGACCGGCCCTGTTCACCGGGCCCCTCCCCCCGCCTCGACCAGGACGTCGCCCGCCGCCGTCCGTACGTACAGCACCGACCGCCCGGCCCGGCGCCGCGTCACCAGCCCCGCCTCCCGGAGCACCTTCAGGTGCCGGCCCACCGAGCCCAGCCCCTGCCCGGTCACGGCGGTCAGCTGGGTGGTGCTCAGCGGGGAGCCGAGGAGCACCAGCACCGCTGCCCGGCCCGGCCCGAGCAGCGCGCTCAGCCCGGCGGGCGCCACCCGGTCGGCGTCCCCGGCCAGGACACCGGCACAGGGGTAGACCACGGCGTACCGCGCATGGTCCTCCCAGGCGACCCAGCCCGTGCGCTGCGCCGTCACCGGCACGAACAGCAGCTCGGCGCCGGAGATCTCGCGCGGCGGATACTCGTGCAGATTGATCTGGAACCGGTTGTCCCCGAGCCACCGCGTGCCGCCCGGCCGCAGGGAGTCCAGCACGCTCGCCCAGCCGCCCCGGCTCGCCTGCGCGGTCCGTGCCACCACATCCGCCTCCAGCACCCGCCGGCGCCGCCCCCAGTACGGTCGTACCGTCTCCTCCCACACCCACTCCAGCAGGACGGCCGCCCGCTCGGGCAGGTCGTCCCGGTCCAGCCCGGCGGGCAGCGGTCCGGCGAGGGAGAGCCGCAGGTGCGCGCGGGCGTCCGCCGGCCGGGTGGCGCGGACCCGGGCGATCGCGTCCCGGAAGCTCTCGCCGTCGCGGGGCGTGGGCGTGAGGAAGTCGGCGATCCACTCCCGCCCCAGCCCCGCCCGCACCAGCCGGGCCGTCACCGGGTCGGCCGCGAGCCTGTCCCGGTAGGCGGGCAGGTGGGTGCCCAGCCAGGAGTGCTCACCGGGATGCGCCCCCTGCCCGGCGTGCAGCAGCTTCAGCCCGGCGAAGGTCTCGGCGAACGGCGAGATCACGAAGCGGCTCCGCGCCAGGGTGTCCGCGTTGAGCTGCCACCATCCCACGAGCGCCCCCTCGTACGGACCTTTCGCACGGACCTTCGGCCTGCCGCACGGACCTTTCGCACGGACCTTTCGCACGGACCTTTCGCACGACGGCGAAACAGTAACGAGTCCGCCGCGGCCCGCCCGAGACTCCGGGACATGCCCAGCTACCGATCCCTGTTCCGCACCCCCGAGTTCACCCCCCTCTTCCTCGGCGCCGCCGCCCAGACCGCCGCCGGGACCGCCGGCGGCCTCGCCCTCGGCACACTCGTGTACCGGACGACCGGCTCGCCCCTGCTGTCGGCGCTGAGCATGTTCGGCCCGTCCCTCGCCCAGGTGCTCGGCGCGACCCTCCTGCTCTCCGGCGCCGACCGGCTGCCCCCGCGTACGACCCTTACCGCCATCTCGCTGGCCTTCGCCGCGGGTACGGCGGTACAGGCGCTGCCCGGCCTGCCGCTCGGCGCGCTGTTCACCGTCGTCCTGGTCCTGGGTCTGGTCGCCTCCCTCGGGGGCGGGGTCCGCTGGGGCCTGCTGAACGAGATCCTCGCCGAGGACGGCTACCTGCCCGGGCGTTCGCTGTTCAACATGATGAGCGGGCTCATGCAGATCGCCGGGTTCGCCACCGGCGGCGCCCTGCTCGCCACCCTCTCCCCGCGGGCCTGTCTGCTGCTGGCCGTGGCCCTGTACCTGACGGCCGCGCTCGTCCTGCGCCTCGGACTGACCGCCCGCCCGCCCCGGGCCACGGGCCGCCCCTCGCCGTCGGCGACCTGGCGCGCCAACGCAGAGCTGTGGTCGTCCCGCCCGCGCCGCCTTACCTACCTGGGCCTGTGGCTGCCCAACGGCCTGGTCGTCGGCTGCGAGTCCCTGTACGTGTCGTACGCCCCGCACGCGGCCGGCACCCTGTTCGCGTGTGCCGCGCTCGGCATGTTCGCCGGGGACGCGACGGTGGGCCGTCTGCTGCGGCCCGCGACCCGGCGCCGGCTGGCCACCCCGCTCCTGCTGCTGCTGGCGGCGCCGTACCTGCTCTTCTCCGCGCACCCGCCGGTGCCGGTGGCGGCGGTCTGCGTGACCGTGGCCTCCGCCGGTTTCGGCGCGAGCCTGGTCCAGCAGGAGCGGCTGATGAGCCTGACCCCCGGCGACCTGGCCGGCCAGGCGCTGGGACTGCACTCGGCCGGCATGCTGACCTTCCAGGGCGTGAGCGCGGCGCTGGCCGGTGCGGTGGCCCAGTTCACGTCGCCGGCGACGGCGATGACCGTGATGGCGACGGGTTCGCTCTGCGTCACGCTGGCGCTGGCCACGGCCGCCCGCCGGACCCCGTCCCGCCGTTCCGCCGAGCCCGCGCGGGACGGGGCTCCGTCCTGACGCCGGCTCGGCGTCGAGGTGCGGGGCTACGGCGTCAGGCGCCTCGTCCGAGGTTGCGAGCGTGTCGAGACGGTTCGCCGGGAACACCCTTGCTAGCGTCCGCTCCGCGTAAATAGTCCACGAAGTGCCGATTTGCACCCATGGGTGGGTGAGAGGACAGGGACCATGAACGACTTTTCCCGTCGCGGACTGCTCAAGACGACGGCCGTCGCAGGTGCCGGCGCGGTCGTCGTGCCGGCCGTCGCGGCGATGGAAGCACCCGGTGCGAGTGCGGTGACCGGGGCCGCCGTGAGCGAGGGCTACGGGTCACGGTGCGCGCCGGCGAAGCTGACCGGCCGCATCGTCCGCCCCCACGACCCCGGGTACACGGACGCGCGCCTCGGCTGGGACCAGCTCTTCTCCCACTATCCGCTGGTCATCGTCTTCGCTCAGAACACCCAGGACGTGGTCAACGCCCTGACGTGGGCGCGGCAGAACGACGTCGCGCTGCGCGTGCGGAGCGGCCGTCACAGCCTCGAAGGCTGGTCGAACGTCGACAACGGCCTCGTGATCGACATCAGCGAGCTGAAGTCGGTCCACATCGACGCCGGCGCCCGTGTCGCGACGGTCGGCGCCGGACTCAACCAGCTGGAAGCGGTGACCACGCTCGCGAAGCGGAACTTCGCGGTGACGACCGGTACCGAAGGCAGCGTGGGCCTGGCCGGCGCGACGCTCGGCGGCGGCTTGGGCTTCCTCACCCGCTGGATCGGCATGGCCTGCGACAGCCTGATCGGCGCCGAGATCGTCGTGGCGGACGGCGACGAGTGCGCCAAGGTGCTCAAGGTCGACCTGCATCACCACTCCGACCTGCTCTGGGCGCTGCGCGGAGCGGGCAACGGCAACTTCGGGATCGTCACCTCGCTCACCTACAAGCTGGCCCCGCTGAAGAGCGTCACGTATCTGACGGCCACGTGGGACGGAATCGGCGACCTGCGCAGGGTCTTCAAGGCCTACCAGCGCACGATGCCGTTCACCGACCACCGCCTCGGCACCCAGCTCGAAATCCACCCGAACCAGATCCTGCTGTTCGCGGTCCTCGCCGAAGGCACGCCCGCGGAGGCGAAGAAGCTGCTGGCCCCGCTCCTGTCGATCGACAGCCCCAAGGTGACGACGGAGGTGGGGAACTGGGGCGACGTCTACGCGGGATTCCAGACCCCCGTCACGACCGAACCCGCGAACTGGAAGTTCCACTCGCAGTTCGCCAAGAAGCCGTTCCCGACCAAGGCGATCGACGTGATCGCCTCGTTCATCAAGAAAGCCCCCACGGACGACAGCAACTACTTCGTCCAGGCGTTCGGGGGCGAGGTCAGGAAGAGCCCCCGCGGCGGCACCGCGTTCCCGCACCGCGACGCCCTCTTCTACGCCGAGCCCGGCGCCGGCTGGGGCGAGCGCAGTGACCAGCCGGGCGTCTGCGACCCGCTCACCCCGAAGGCCCAGGCCTGGATCGCCGAATTCAGCCAGGCCCTGCGGCCCTACGTGGACGGCGCCTACGTCAACGTGCCGAACATCGGCATGCAGGAATGGGAGACCGCCTACTGGGAGTCCAACTACAACCGCCTGCGCCGCATCAAGGCGGAGTACGACCCCCGCAACGTCTTCCAGTACGAACAGAGCATCCCGCCCGCGTCCCACTGACCGAGCACGCACTGAGCCCCCTCCCGCTCGGCAGCGCGGAGGGGGCTCAGTCATGACCTGGCCGTGGTGAACGTGTGGGCCGGCAGGGAGGTCGAAGACCCCGGACCGAGGTCGCTCCGGGGTGCCGGGACAGATGGACAGAAGTGAAGGGCTGGTCCACCCTTCACTTCTATGACCGCCCCTCATCGTGAGGCTGCCACGCGATCGCGGCTGCCTGGAGCCATTTGTGTCGTAGCCGAGGAGATAGCCAGGTTGCTCCGGTCGTGTACAGATGCCACGGTGCCCATACCTGGTGCTGAGTGGACGGTTGGAGAGTCTGCGGCGCACCTCGTCGTGGCCAACGAGTTGATGGCTGCCCTTGCCGCAGGACGTGAGCAGGTGTACGGCGACGGCACACCAGGGGGACTTGCGGCGGCCAACGCCGCCTCGCTGGTTTCCTTCCCCGAACGCGACACCTCCGTCCTGGCGGACGGCATCGTCCGGCATGCGCGGGCATTCACCGAGGCGGCCGGCCTGCGGTCGGCGGACACACCGACGGTGACACCGCTGGGGCCCATGGACTTGGGAACCCTTGGCTCCTACCTGCTGACCCACATGCTTGGGCACGGCTATGACATCGCAGCGGCACTTGGCCAACCACACATGATCGACCGTGACAGGGTCGATTTGGCGATGCCGTTTCTGATCACTGCGATGCCCCGTGTCGTCGATGTACGAGCGGCTGACGGGCACAGTGCCTGTTACGAGCTGAGGGTGCGCGGCCTCTCTCGGCTCACAGTGACGTTCACCAGCGGCACGGTGGCCGTGCACGCCGAGCCCCCGCGCCGTCCCGACTGCACGATCATGATCGAACCGATCACGTTCTTCCTGCTCGCACTGGGCAGGCGCAGTGCCACCGGTGCCATCGCCCGCGGCAAGGTCTTCGCCTGGGGGCGCAAGCCCTGGCTCGCGCCAAGTTTCCCCGCATTGTTCACCGCACCATGACGGACGCTTGTCTGCTCCCGCCCAGAAAGCACATTGAGCTTCCTCGAGACGCGAAGAGCGATGCCGGCGCCGCGCATCGAGCGCGACGGCCTGTAGTTCAGCTCGCCGAATCCGGCTTGCAGCGGGCAGTTGGGGCGTTGGTCTGGGCGAACCGTGGATCCGCCGCCTCCTCGGGGTGGGGCAGATTCCCCGTGGTTCCCCCGCCCTATCTGGTGCGGCTGTGGTGCACGGGTGTTGTCAGTGGTTGCCCGCACGCTGCGGCGGCCGGAGTCGCATCCCGCGTCGTGAGGGAGTCCTCGGTCACTCTCAGATCGGCATCACCATGGACGTCTACACCCACGTCGTGCGGGACACGCAGCGCGAGACCATTAGTCACATGGACCGGCTGCTGCGGAAGAGGCGCCCCGATCGCGGGTGACCGCACCCGTTGATGTCAGAAGCAGATGTCAAAGGCCCCGGACCAAGATCGGCCCGGGGCCTTTGCCCTGGTGCCCCCGGCAGGATTCGAACCTGCGACACCCGCTTTAGGAGAGCGGTGCTCTATCCCCTGAGCTACGAAGGCGTGGGTGGGCGTCCTGGTGGGCGCTTGGTCCACAGGGTACCGGATCAGGACGGGGGGACGTGGGTGAAGCGGGACGCGGTGTGGAGGTCCTGCTGGATGCGGGCCGCCGTCGCGTGCAGGGCGGGGAGGAGATCGGCGACGACGTCCCGCAGCGTGCGGCGGGCCGCGTGGGTGGAGACGTTCAGGGCGGCCACCGTCCGGCCCGTGCGGTCCCGCACCGGTACGGCGATGGACCGCAGGCCCGATTCCAGTTCCTCGTCGACCAGGGCGTAGCCCTGGGAGCGGACCTCGGCGAGCGTGGGGGACAGGGGGGTGGCGGTGTCCGCCAGGAGGACGCGGCCCAGGGAGGTCGCGGTCGCCGGCAGTCGCGTGCCCACGGTGATCCGTACGGTCAGTACCCGGCTCGTGCCCGCACCGGCCGTGTACTGGATCTCCTTGCCGTCGCTCGTCAGCACCGCCAGTGCCGTCGGTTCCCGTACCGCGTCCGCCAGGGCCCGCAGGTGCGGTTCGGCCAGGCGGGGCAGTGTCGTCCGGGACAGGGCCGGGAAGCCGAGGTCCAGGACGCGCGGGGTGAGGGTGAACGTGCGGTCGGGGTGTGCGGCCACCAGGCCCAGGTGCTCGTGGGTGAGCAGGGCCCGGCGTGCGGTGGCCCGGGACAGGCCGGTCGCGCGGGCCACCTCCGTCAGGGACAGCGCCGAGCGGCCCTCGCCGAACGCCGTCAGCACCGTCAGGCCCCGGGCCAGCGATTCCACGAAGTCCCGGCCGAGTTCGTGCTTGGACGCCGTGGTCCAGGTCGCCAGGCCGGCCGGTGCCGGACCCGGCTCCGGTGCGGGCGCGGTGCGCAGGTCCGTCTCCATCGCCGTCACCGCCGTACGCAGCCGGGGCAGCAGGCTGGTGCGCAGGCCGGCCGCGGAGTGCCGGCTGGTGTGGCTGACCACGCTCGCCACGCAGGCCACCCGGCCGGTGCCGGGGTCCCGTACCGGTACGGACACCGCGACCAGGCCCGGCTCGACCAGCTGGTCGTCCACGGCCCAGCCGTCCCGGCGCGCCCCCTCCACCCGCTCCGCGAAGGAGTCCGAGGAGGAGTCCGAGAAGGAGGATGGGGAGGAGGGGCCGGCCGTAAGGTCCGCCCTGGGCGGTACCGCGGGGAAGGACGCGTCCCGTGTGTCCTCCGCCCGACGTTCCCGCCAGCGGGTCCAGTCCGCTTCCGTCCACTCGGTCGCGAACAGCGCGCCCGGCGAGGTCCGTTCGGCCGGGAGCAGGTCGCCGATGCGGAAGCTCACGGACAGCGCGCGGCGGCGGGTGGCCTGGTGAATGAAGCGGATGCCGTCGAGATCGGGGACCGCGAGCGACACCGACTCGTCCAGTTCGTCGGCGAGGGCGTCGGCGCGCGCGTCGAGCAGGGCGGGCAGGCGCAGGGCGGCCAGGTAGGCGTTGCCCAGCTCCATCACGCGGGGGGCGAGGACGACGTCCCGGCCGTCGAGGCGGACGTAGCCCATGCGGCCGAGGGTGCCGGTGATCCGGTCCACGGTGGAGCGGGCGAGGCCGGTGGCCCGTTCCAGCGCGCTCGGGCTCAGCGTGCCGCCCGCCTCGGTGAGCCGTCGTAGCACCGCGACGCCCCGCAGCAGCGGTCCCACCGCCTCCGCCGGCGTCCCGGTCCCGGCGCGGGCGTCGGCATCCACTGCGGTCATCGCGGGCATCGTCTCTCCGGTACGGCGTCCCATCGGGGCACGCCTACGGTAAACCCCTGCCGATCGGCCGTGAGCCGGTCCCGTGGCCGCCCGGCGTCAGCCGGCTCGCGGCCTGCCTGGGAGGCAGCGATGCCTCGGAAGGACGCATCGATCGTCAGCCCCCGGCCGTCCCCTCACGTTCCAGCCCCCGGTCGTCCCCTCATGCCCCGACCCCCGCCCCCGCCCCCCGCGTGATCCGTATTCGGTAGTTGCCCTCCTCGTCCGTGCTCAGGACCTGGACGGTGATGCCGTGGCGGGGGTCCTTGAACGTCTCGCCGGGGGTGAACGGCGCGTCGGAGAGTTCGGCGTGGACGTTGGGGCTGCGGGTGCAGCCGCCGCTCTGGCGGTGGCTGTCGTAGACGGTGACCGGGCCGCGGCCGGTGTCGACGGCGCCGTCGACCTTGTAGATGAGCACTCCCGGGCAGCACACCGCCTCGTCGTTGCCGCCCTGCGCGCGCACCTCCAGCGCGTAGGTGCTGCGCGCGGTGACCGGCACCAGGACGAGCTTTCCGCCGCCCGGCCTGTACAGCGGGGACAGGGTGTACTCGGTGCTGCCCCGGGCCGCCGCGCAGCCGACCTGGCCGCCGTCCAGCCAGCCCAGCTTCCACTTGTGCCAGCCGAGCAGGTCGTTGTTGGCGCCCCAGTCCTCGCTCATGATGTCCCAGTGCCCGACCGCGCCTCCGCCCTCCTGGGTGTACAGGTCGGGCAGGCCGAAGGTGTGGCCGTTCTCGTGCGGCAGCACCCGGTAGCCGGTGCGGGAGTAGGAGCCGGAGCCGTCGTCCTGGCGGGAGTAGACGAAGGAGGCGTTGGAGATGCGGACGCCGTCGGCGACCGGGGCGTCGTCGTTCCCGGCGAAGGTCACGGACAGCACGGTGTCCAGGGCGGAGGGGCCGGCGTTCGGGGTGATGAGCACGTTCAGCAGGTCGTAGTCGCGGAAGTCCACGGCCGGGTCGGCGGCGGCCACGATGTCCTGGACCAGGTTGCGGTAGCCGGGGTCGAAGGGCGCGCCGCGCTCTATGCCGTACGCCTGGAAGGTTTTCGGCATGCGCAGCCAGGTGGTGACGGGGGTCTCGGCGCGGTAGTCGAGACGGCCGTACGACGCGGTGCGGAACCACTCCTGGGTCTGCGGGAAGAACTCGTGGAAGCGGTCCATCGCGCTGCCCGGTCCGGGCGCGTCGGGGAAGTCCACCATCAGGGTCAGGGCGCGGACGGTGCCGGTGGCGCGGGAGTAGCCGGACGGGGTGGGCACGCCCTCGGTCATCTGCACGTCCAGACCGCCACGGATCATGCAGGGGATGAGCGCGGAGTTGCGGGCCAGGTTGTCGGGCCCGGCGGCGGAGGGGGGCGCCGTGAGGTTCCCGGTCCCGGCCGAGGTGCTGACCGCGAGGGTCAGTGCGGTCACCATCGACAGGGCGGCAACCCGGCGCGGGCGTATGCGGCGGCGGGGGCGGGGCTGCGGCTGCGGCTGCATGCAGGGACCTTTCGCGCCACGGCAGCCGCCGATCTCCGGCTGCACCCTTGCGCTCACCCTGTGTCGGCGGGGCGGCGGGCGCGCGCTGGAGGAGACCGATCGTGGGAATGCGGGGCGGCGCCGGGGTGAATCCCGGCGCGTGGTGATTGTGTCTCAGGTCACATCACTTCTTTCGGCGGGCGGGAAATAACCGGGGATGGTTTCCCCGTTTAGCCATGTGTCCGACGGAAACGGGGGCCGGCTCCCCGGATCCCGGCGGACGCGCGAACGCTCAGCGTCGAGCGGCCGCCGCCGAGTCACCGAGCCACCGGATGCGCCAGGCGCACCACCACCGCTCAACATCCCGACCGACCCGAGGAGTTCACCGTGTCCGCCACGACCGCCCCCTCCGTGCGCAAGGCGCCCCGGCCGCGCGCCGACGCCCTGCGCAACCGGGAGCGGATCATCACCGCCGCCCGGGAGATGTTCGTCGAGCACGGCCCGGACGTGCCGCTGGACGAGATCGCCCGCCGGGCCGGCGTCGGCAACGCCACGGTGTACCGCAACTTCCCCGACCGCGACGCCCTCGTCCGCGAGATCGTCTGCTCCGTCATGGACCGGACGGCCGAGGCGGCCGAGCTGGCCCTCGCGGAGACCGGGGACGCCTTCGCCGCCCTGGAGCGCTTCGTGCACACCGCCGCCGACGAGCGGATCAGTGCGCTGTGTCCCATGGTGTCCAGCACCTTCGACAAGCACCACCCCGACCTGGAGGCCTCCCGCGAGCGCATCGAGCAGCTGGTCGAGGAGGTCATGGGCCGGGCCAAGGCGGCCGGGCAGCTCCGGGCGGACGTCGGCGTCGGCGATCTGATGATCGTCGTGGCCCAGCTGAGCCGGCCCCCCGCCGGCACGGACTGCATGCGCGGCGACCGCTTCGTCCACCGCCACCTTCAGCTGTTCCTCGACGGTCTGCGGGCCCCCGCCCGCTCCGCCCTGCCGGGCCGGGCCGTGAACATCAAGGAGCTGCGCGACCGCTGACCGACGACTGACCGATCAGTCCAGCTCCCGCCCCTTCCCTCCTCTCGTCCTTCCTTCTGAAGCACGGCCCTTCTGAAGCACGGCCTCTTTACCTTCCCGTCGTACTCCGTTTTCTCGTCATTTTTCCGTCACGCCTTTCGTCACCGTCTCCTTCACGAAGCTCCGGTCCTCTCCCTCACGAAGGCCCGGTCTTCTCCGTCACGAAGTCCCGAAGTGGGTATCTCCATGTCCGAAGCAGCCCTCAAGGCTCCCGGCGCCGCCGCTGCGAGCGGTGACGCCAACCGCTGGAAAGCGCTCGTGTTCATCGCGCTCGCCCAGCTGATGGTCGTCCTCGACGCCACCATCGTGAACATCGCCCTTCCCTCCGCCCAGACCGACCTCGGCATATCCGACGGCAACCGGCAGTGGGTCGTCACGGCCTACGCCCTCGCCTTCGGTGGCCTGCTGCTCTTCGGCGGCCGCATCGCCGACCTGTGGGGCCGCAAGCGCGCCTTCGTGCTCGGCCTCGCCGGTTTCGCCGCCGCCTCCGCGCTCGGCGGCGCCGCCACCACCGGCTCGATGATGTTCGGCGCCCGCGCCCTCCAGGGCGTCTTCGGCGCGCTGCTCGCCCCGGCCGCGCTGTCCCTGCTCGCGGTGATGTTCACCGACGCCAAGGAGCGCGCCAAGGCGTTCGGCATCTACGGCGCCATCGCGGGCGGTGGCGGTGCCGTCGGCCTGATCCTCGGCGGCTTCCTCACCGAGTACCTGGACTGGCGCTGGACCTTCTTCGTGAACGTCCCGTTCGCCGTGGTCGCCGCGGCCGGCGCCTACTTCGTCATCCGTGAGCCGGAGGGCGGCCGCAACCGCAACCCGCTCGACATCCCGGGCGTCCTGCTGTCCACCCTCGGCCTGGTCGCGCTCGTCTACGGCTTCACCCGCGCCGAGTCCGACGGCTGGGGCGACGCGGTGACCGTGTCGATGTTCGTCGCGTCCGTGGTGCTGCTCGTCGCGTTCGCGCTCGTGGAGTCCAAGGTCAAGGCCCCGCTGCTGCCGCTGCGCGTGGTGACCGACCGCAACCGCGGCGGCATCTACCTCTCCCTCGGCCTGGCGATCATCGGCATGTTCGGCCTGTTCCTCTTCCTGACCTACTACCTCCAGGTCGTGAAGGGCTACTCGCCGGTCAAGACCGGCTTCGCCTTCCTGCCGATGGTGGCCGGCATGATCACCGGTTCCACCCAGATCGGCACCCGGCTGATGACCCGCGTCCCGGCCCGCCTGCTGATGGGCCCGGGCTTCCTGGTCGCCGCGATCGGCATGCTGCTGCTGACCCAGCTGGAGATCGACTCCTCCTACGCCGCCCTGCTGCTGCCCGCGATGGTGCTGCTGGGCCTCGGCATGGGTACGGCGTTCATGCCGGCGATGTCGCTGGCCACCCAGGGCGTCGAGCCCCGGGACGCCGGTGTCGCCTCCGCGATGGTCAACACCTCGCAGCAGGTGGGCGGCGCGATCGGCACCGCCCTGCTGAACACCATCGCCGCCTCGGCGACCACCTCGTACATCAAGGACCACATCGCCGGTGCCGCCTCCAGGCCGCAGCAGCAGCTGGTGGCGCTCCAGGGCCAGGTGCACGGCTACAGCACGGCGATCTGGTTCGCCGTCGGCATCCTGGCCGTCGCCGCCCTGATCGCCTTCACCTTCGTCAACGCCGGACGTCCCGGTTCCACCCCGATGGCCTCGGGCGAGGGCGTCGAGGACGAGCTCCCGGTGCCGGTGGTGGCCCACTGACCGGCCGTACGGCCCGGCCCGCCCGGCGCTGACCGACTAGCGGAGCCAGGGCAGGTCCGCACCCGCTTCGTTGGGCTGGAGGCCCTCGGCGACGATCTCCATGATCTCGCCGAGGGCCTTCTGCTGTTCCGGGCTCAGCCGGTCGAACAGCGCCTGGCGTACGGCGGTGACGTGGCCGGGCGCGGTGCGCCGCAGCACCTCGTGGCCCGCGTCGGTGAGGACGGCGAACTGGCCGCGCTTGTCGCTGGGGCAGTCCTCACGGCGCACCCAGCCGTTCTTCTCCAGCCGCGCGACGGCGTGCGACAGCCGGGAGCGGGTGATCTTGGCCTTCATCGCCAGCTCGGTCATCCGCAGCCGGCGGCGCGGCGCCTCGGCGAGGCTGACGAGGAGGCCGTAGTAGATGTGCGGCATGCCCGCGTCGCGCTGGAGCTGCCGGTCGAGGTGGTCCTCCAGCAGGGTGGTGGCGTGCAGGTAGGCGCGCCAGATGCGCTGTTCCTCGTCGGTGAGCCAGCGGTGCCGCGCGGCGGCGGGGTCCGGTGCCGTGTTCATGTCCCCCACTGTACGAGGCAGCTCCTTGAAACTTGAACAAGTCGGGCGTAGAGTTCCTCTCCTGAGAACTTGAGACTTAAAGCAACTGGATCACCGGGAGCCGCCGCGATGTCCGCCACCGCCCAGGAGCGCATGCCCGCCCTGTACCTCAGCCACGGCGCCCCGCCGCTCGCCGACGACCCCGTCTGGCCCGGCCAGCTCGCCGCCTGGTCCGCCTCCCTGCCCCGGCCCAAGGCGATCCTCATGGTCTCCGCGCACTGGGAGGAGGCCCCGCTCGCCCTCGGCGCCGTCGAGACCGTGCCGCTCGTCTACGACTTCTGGGGCTTCCCCGAGCACTACTACCGGGTCCGGTATGCCGCCCCAGGCGCCCCCGCGCTCGCCGAGTCCGTCCGCAAGCTGCTGCGCGCCCCCGGCATCCCCGTCCAGGACATCCCCGACCGGGGCCTGGACCACGGTGCGTACGTCCCCCTGGTCGAGATGTTCCCGGACGCCGACATCCCCGTCCTGCAGATCTCCCTGCCCACCCTCGACCCGGTGCGCCTGATGGGCATCGGCCGCAAGCTCGCCCCCCTGCGCGACGAGGGCGTGCTGATCGTCGGCTCCGGCTTCTTCACCCACAACCTCGCCGCCCTGCGGTACGCCGGCCCGGGCGTGCCGAGCTGGTCGTCCGAGTTCGACGACTGGGGGCGGCGGGCCCTGGAGACCCGCGACTGGGACGCGCTGCTCGACTTCCTGGACAAGGCCCCGGCCGGCCGCTACGCCCATCCGCGCACCGAGCACTTCGCCCCGCTGTTCGTGACCATGGGCGCGGCGGAGGCGGGCGGCGAGCTGGACGCGCAGAAGTCCGTCATCGACGGCTTCTGGATGGGAATGGCCAAGCGGTCGGTGCAGTTCGGATGAGGTGAGGAGTCCGGCCGGGCCGTGGCGGTCCGGCCGGGCTGACGGTCCGGCCCGATCCAGACGAAAGACCCTAGAGGGGCTTCTCGTACCACGCGACGTCCCAGTAGCGGCCGAACTTGCGGCCCACCTCGCGGTACGTGCCGACGTGCGTGAAGCCGAAGCGCTCGTGGAGCCGCGTGGAGGCCTCGTTCGGCTGGGCGATGCCCGCGTAGGCGCGGTGCACGTCCTCCCCGGCCAGGGCGTCGAACAGGGCCCGGTAGAGCAGCGTGCCGATCCCCCGGCGGCCGCCGGTGCCCCCTCTCGCGCAGTCCGGGGCGACGTACACCGAGGTCTCCACGGACGTCGCGTACGCCGGCTTCGGCCGGTAAGGGCTGGATGTGGCGTACCCCAGAATCTCCTGTGAGCGCGCGTCCGTGGCAACCATCAGCCGGTGCGGGCCGTCTTCCGGGTGGGAGAGCAGCCAAGGGCGGCGCTCTTCCGGAGCGAAGATCGCGGTATCGAATGTGACGGCCGTCTCACGCACATAGTGGTTGTAGATCGCCGTGAGGGCTTCGAGGTCCGCCTCGACTCCCGGTCTGACCTGCGCCTCAGTAGGTTCCGACGGCATCTCGCCTCCCAGCGTGGCGGACAGGGTACTGCATGATCAGAAAAATCGGAGGGCGGGTTGGGAATTCTGTCCGGATTCCAGTCGTTGTTTCCTTCGGATGCAGGGCACTCGGAGAGAGTCTCGGAGCGAGAGCGAGTGAGCGAGTCCAGGAGACTCCCCCGTCAGTGCCGAGCGTTCGCCAGGACTACCCGCCAGCCCACCATCGCAAGGGAGCACGCATGGCAACCCGTGCCGTCGCCCGTCGTCAGTCCGCCACCGGCGAGACGGCCGACTCGGCAAGCAGTGTTCGCGCTCATGGCGGCGAGATCGCAGACCGCGACCTGGTCGGCATGTACCTCGACGAGATCGCGCGTACGCCGCTGCTCGACGCCGCCAAGGAGGTCGAGCTGTCCCAGACCATCGAGGCGGGTGTGTTCGCGCGGCAGGTCCTCGACGGCGAGGAGGAGTCCACGACGGACGCCACCCGCGAGGAGCTGGAGGCCCTGGCCGCCGCCGGCGAGCGGGCCAAGGACGTCTTCATCCGCTCCAACCTCCGTCTGGTCGTCGCGGTCGCCCGGCGCTACCCGCGCAGCGGTCTGCCGCTGCTCGACCTGATCCAGGAGGGCAACGCCGGCCTGGTGCGCGCCGTCGAGAAGTTCGACTACCGCAAGGGCTTCAAGTTCTCGACGTACGCCACCTGGTGGATCCGGCAGGCCATCACCCGCTCCATCGCCGACCAGTCCCGCACGATCCGGCTCCCCGTCCACCTGGTGGAGGAGCTGGGCCGCATCCGCCGCGTGCAGCGCGAGTTCAACCGCGAGCACGGCCGCGAGCCGGAGCCGGCCGAGATCGCCGCGGAGCTGGGTTCGACGCCGGAGCGCGTCACGGACGTCCTCGACTGGTCCCGCGACCCGGTGTCGCTGAACATGTCGGTGGACGACGAGGGCGAGACCCAGTTCGGCGACCTGCTGGAGGACACCTCGGCGGTCTCCCCCGAGCAGTCCGTCATGACCCTGCTGCGCAGCGAGGAGCTGGACGACCTGATCGGCCGCCTGGACCAGCGCACGGCCTCCATCATCAAGATGCGGTACGGCATCGAGGACGGCCGCGAGCGCACCCTGACCGAGGTCGGCAAGGAGCACGGGCTCACCCGTGAGCGGATCCGGCAGATCGAGAAGCACGCGCTGCTGGAGCTGAAGAAGCTGGCCCGCCAGACCGGTTTCGACGCTGCCGCGTGACGCAGGGGGCGCACGGGGCGTACGCCCGGTGGCGAAAGACGGCGCAAACACGGCGCTGCCGCCTCGCTTCAACCGCTGGGCCCGAGGGAACAACCCTTCCGGGCCCAGGAGCGGGCCCCGGGAACCGCACTCCCCACCCACCGCACAACCCGGCCGACCCCACCCGGCCGGCCCACGTGAACCACGTGTCCCGTCGCAATCCCCCCCCGGCGCCGGGACCTTCCCGAGCCGGACTTCGGCGCCCATCCCCCCCCGGGCGCCGGAGTCCGGCTTCTTCTCGTGAGGGGGAGCGGGGACCGGGGGAGCTGCAAGCTCGGGCGGCCACCGAGCGTGCCGGCGCCGACCCGGCCCGACCTGCTGGAAGACGGCCCACCCCGTACCTGAACCCCGGGGTGGACCGCCGGATGGCAGATTCTGCCACACCGGCATAACCTGCCCGGATGAGCACCACCCCCAGCCCTGCCCACCAGCCGTTTTCCGCCTCCGCGCCGGTGTCCCTCACCGAACGCAGGAAGGCCGAGACCCGGATGGAGATCGCCCGGGCGGCGGCGGCCCTCTTCGTCCAGCGCGGACTGCGGGCCACCCGCGCCGAGGACATCGCCCAGGCCGCGGGCGTCGCACCGCGCACCTTCTACCGCTATTTCGCCACCAAGGAAGAAGCGGTGTCCCCCCTCTACGCGGCCGGGGCCCAGCGCTGGACCGAGGCGGTTCGTACGGCCCCGGCGCACCTGACCCTCCCCGAGGCGCTGGAGCACGCCGTCCACCACACCCTCACCCCCGGCCTCGGCGTCTCGGCGGCCTCCTGGGAATGGCTCCGCACCCTGGTCCGCCTCGCCGACACCAGCCCGGCCCTGCGCAAGGTGTGGGCGGAGGTGTGCCAGATGGCGGAGGGCGCGCTGGCGGAGATCCTGGTGAGGCGGGCCGAGGCGACGGGCGGACCGGCCCCGCTGACCCCGCACCTGCGGTTCGCCGCGGCCGTGGCCGGTGCCGCCGTGCGCGTGGCCGTGGAGTCCTGGGCCGCCTCGACGACCCCGCCCACCGGCCCGGACGGCCCGGCGGCCCTGGCCCTCGACAACCTGCGCGCCCTCCGGTCCTTCGACTGGGGCGAGAGCCGGAGTGCGGACGGGGCGGGGTGAGAGGCCCTGATGGGACCGGTGGAGCCGGCGACCCGCGGCTCCCCGGCTCCAGTGAGCCCCGCACCGACGCGAGAGGGCCCTACGCCCTACGCCCTGCCGTCGGCGCCGGCCGCCCGGCTCAACCGGCCCCCCAATTCCCGCACGCACTCCACCAGTTCCCCGGGCCCGCGCACCGCGAACTCGCAGCCTGCCATCACCAGCCGCGCCGCGAGCCACTCCAGGGGATCGCCGGTGGCGCCCCGCAGGACGCAGCCGCCCGCGCCGTCGTCCTCGGGCGCCCCGAACCACGCCGGCAGGCGCTCGGACACCCGGTGGGCCGGTGCGGCGAACCGCACCTCGAACGCGTACGTCTCCTGCCGCCCGTGGAGCGACTGCCGCAGGAACTCGGCGGCGCTCCCCGTCGGCAACTCACGGGCCGCGAACCGGACACCGGTCGCGAACGGCTCGCTCACCCGGTCGACCCGGAAGGTGCGCCAGTCCGCCCGGTCCAGGTCGTACGCGACCAGGTACCAGCGCCGGCCCGTGGACACCAGCCGGTGCGGCTCGGTCAGCCGCCGGGAGGCGCTGCCGTCCTTGTCGCGGTAGGCGAACCGCAGCCGCTCCCGTCCGGCCACCGTCGACGCCATCACGGTCAGCGTCTCCGGGGCGATGCTCGGCCCGTCCCCGTGGGTCAGCGCCGTGGTCGCGGCCTGGAGCGTGGACACCCGGTGGCGCAGCCGGGAGGGCAGCACCTGTTCCAGCTTGGCCAGGGCCCGTACGGACGCCTCGTCCACTCCTTCCACGGCGTGCCCGGCGCCGGCCCGCAATCCCACCGCGATGGCGACCGCCTCGTCGTCGTCCAGCACCAGCGGCGGCATCGCCTTGCCCGCCACCAGCCGGTACCCGCCGTCCGCGCCCATCGTCGCCTGCACCGGATACCCCAGCTCCCGCAGCCGGTCGACGTCCCGTCGCACGGTCCGCCGCGACACCCCGAGCCGCTCGGCCAGCTCACCGCCGGGCCACTCACGGGGCGTCTGGAGGAGCGAGAGGAGTTGCAGCAGCCGGGCCGGAGTATCGGTCGTCATGCGTCCGAGCATGCCGGAGAAGTAGGACACGATCTGTCCTAGTGCGGTCCTAGGGTCGTTCCATGACCCCGAACGACAGCACCACCGCACGGCGGCGCGGAGAACTGCGCGCACCCACCGCCGACCGCAGCCGCTGGCTCGCCCTGGCCATCGTCATGACCGCGGCCTTCATGGACCTGGTGGACGTGACGATCGTCAACATCGCCATCCCGTCCATCCAGCGCAGCGCGGGCGCCTCGGTCAGCCAGATCCAGTGGATAACCGCCGGCTACGCCCTCGCCTTCGCCGCGGGTCTGATCACCGGCGGGCGGCTCGGCGACATCCACGGCCGCAAGCGGCTCTTCCTGGTCGGCATCGGCGGCTTCACGCTCGCCTCGGCCCTGTGCGGCTTCGCCGCCAACCCGGAGATGCTGGTCGCCTCCCGCATCCTCCAGGGCGGTATGGCGGCGCTGATGGTGCCGCAGGTGCTGTCGATCGTGCACGCCACCTTCCCGGCCCACGAACGCGGCAAGGTCTTCGGTCTGTTCGGCGCGATCGTCGGCCTCGGCGCCGTCTCCGGCCCGCTGCTCGGCGCACTACTGACGGAGTGGGACCTGTTCGGCCTCGAATGGCGGCCCATCTTCCTCATCAACCTCCCTGTCGGCGTCCTGGCCTGGCTGCTGGGCCGCCGTTTCATCACCGAGTCCAAGGCCCCCAAGGCGCTGAAGCTGGATCTCGTCGGCGTCGCGCTGGTCACGCTGGGCCTGCTGATGCTGCTCTATCCGCTCACCCGCGGACGCGAGCTGGGCTGGCCGCTGTGGGGGTACCTCTGCATGGCCGGCGCGCTCGCCGTCTTCGCGGCGCTGGTGTCGTACGAGAAACGGAAGGCCGCCAGGGACGGTTCCCCGCTCATCGAACTGTCCCTCTTCCGGGTGAAGAGCTTCGCCGCGGGCATCGCCGTGCAGACCGTCTTCGGGGTCGCGCTCGGCATCTTCTTCCTGGTCTGGACGCTGTACATGCAGATCGGCCTGGGCTGGAGCCCGCTGCGGGCCGGGCTGACCGGCGTTCCGTTCTCCCTCGCCGTCTCCACTGCGGCCGGCCTGTCGGTGCAGCAGCTGGTCCCGCGGTTCGGGCGGAAGGTGCTCCAGGCGGGCGCGCTGGTCATGGGCGCGGGCGTGCTGCTGTACCTGGCGGAGGCCCGCCACTACGGCCTCGCCATCTCCTCCTGGCAGATGGCCCTGCCGCTGGTCGTGATGGGCGCCGGCATGGGCCTGATCGTCGCTCCGCTGACCGACGCGGTCCTCTCGGAGGTGCCGCGCGAGCACGCCGGTTCCGCCTCCGGGCTCATCAACACCGTGCAGCAGATGGGCAACGCGCTGGGGCTGGGGCTGGTGTCGGTGGTCTTCTTCGGGCGGATCGGCGACCGGCTGACCCCGGCCCAGGTCGGCCCGGCCTTCACACACGCCTTCCAGTACGCCCTGTGGTGGGTCGCCGGGATCATGGGCGTGATCTTCCTGCTGATGTCCGCCCTGCCGAAGCGTCCGGCCCAGCACGTGGAGGGCGGCGCCGAGGAGGCGCCGGCGGTGGAGGGGGAACCCGCGCTGGTGCACTGACCAGGCAGGGCGAGGGGCCCGGTACCGGTTCGGTACCGGGCCTCTTCGCTGCCTTGAGCCGTCCCAGAGCCGTCCGGGGCCGTCCGGAGACCGTCCGGGGCCGTCCGGAAGTCCGATCATGCCCGGCCTGGGCCCGAATCTGTTTACTTTCCGGACATCCGGGCGTAGTCTCCCAGTGAAACCACACGTTCGGGCATGGACCCGGAAGTGACCGGACATCGGTCGGACCTTGAGGCGGAGGCGACGGACATGTACGCACCGGAACGGCAGCAGGAGATCCTCCGGCTCGCCCGTGACGGCGGCCGGGTGGACGTGCTGTCGCTGGCCGAGGAGTTCCAGGTCACCGCGGAGACGATCCGCCGCGATCTGAAGGCCCTCGACCGGGCCGGTCTGCTCCGCCGGGTGCACGGCGGCGCCATCCCGGCCGGGCGCCTCGACTTCGAGCCGGACCTCGCCGAGCGCGAGACCACCGCCGCCGACGAGAAGGACCGCATCGCCAAGGCCGCCCTGTCCGAGCTGCCGGCCGAGGGCACGATGATCCTCGACGCCGGTACGACGGTGGCCCGCGTCGCCGCCGCCATCCCGCTGGAGGCGCGGCTCACGGTCGTCACCCACTCCCTGCCGATCGCCGCCCGGCTCGCCGATCACCCGGGCATCCAGCTCCATCTGATCGGGGGGCGCGTACGGCACCGCACGCGCGCCGCCGTGGACGCGTGGGCACTCCGCGCGTACGGCGAGATCCGCGCCGACGTGCTGTTCGTCGCCGCCAACGGCTTCTCCGCCGAGCACGGACTGACCACCCCCGACCTCGCCGAGGCCGCGGTCAAGCGGGCCGCCGTCGCCGCCGCCCGGCGCGTCGTGCTGCTGGCCGACTCCTCCAAGCACGGCCAGGAGCACTTCGCCCGCTTCGGCGACCTGAGCGATGTGGACCTGCTGATCACCGACAGCGGGCTGAGCCCCGAAGACACCGCCGCGATCGAGCGCGGCGGCACGGAAGTAGTGCGCGCATGATCCTCACCGTCACCCCCAACCCGTCCCTCGACCGCACCTACGAGGTCCAGGCCCTCAAGCGCGGCGAGGTCATCCGCGCCGAGACCGAGCGCATGGACCCCGGTGGCAAGGGCGTGAACGTCTCGCGCGCGGTCGCCGCCGCCGGCCGGCGCACGGTCGCGGTTCTACCCCTGGGCGGTGCGCCGGGGGCGCTCATCGCCGAACTGCTCCACGCCCAGGGCATCGAGGTCGCGCCGGTCCCGGTCGTCGGGGCCACCCGCTCCAACATCGCGCTCGCGGAGGCCGACGGCGTCCTCACGAAGATCAACGCGCCGGGCCCGGAGCTGTCGGGTTCCGAGCAGGAACTCCTCCTGGACACCGTCCGGTCGCAGTCCCACGACGCCGACTGGATCGCCTGCTGCGGCAGCCTGCCCCGGGGGCTCGCGCCCTCCTGGTACGCCGATGTCGTCACGCGAGCGCACGCAGGGGGCGCCCGGATCGCACTGGACACCTCGGGGCGTGCGCTCGTGGAGGCGCTGCGCGCGCGGCCCGACGTCGTCAAGCCGAACGCCGAGGAGCTGGCGGAAGCCGTCGGGCGCCCCCTGACGACCGTGGGTGACGCGCTCAAGGCGGCGGAGGAGGTGCGCTCGATGGGCGCCCGCGTCGTGCTGGCGAGCCTGGGCGCCGACGGCCAGCTGCTGGTGTCGGACGCCGGTGCCTGGTTCGGCAGCGCGCGCGTGTCCGCGGTCCGCAGCAACGTCGGGGCCGGTGACGCCTCCCTGGCCGGTTTCCTCATCGCCGGCGGCACCGGCCCCGACGCCCTCGCCTCAGCCGTCGCCCACGGCGCCGCCGCCGTCCAGCTGCCCGGCAGCGTGATGCCGACCCCGGCCGACCTGGACCCGGCGGCGGTGACCGTCACCACCGACGTCCCCGTGGACCGCGAACTGAGGGAGCCGGCGTCATGACCGCCCCGCGGGCGCGTGCCTCGGCCGCCCCGGTGGTGCACGGTGCGCGTGCTCAGGTGGCGGACTCGGCGCCCGGCACCGCGGCCGACCGGGGGCGGCCGGACGCAACGGACGTACCTCGCACCGCCGGAGCGGACGTAGCCGGGCCGGCGTCCACCACCCGGCCCGCGTCCGCCCCCGCCGGCCGCCGCGGGAGGAGTCTCCCGTGGGCCCCGTACCGCAGCACCGCTCCCCACCCGCCGCCCCCCGCACCCGGTACGACCGCCCCGCCCCGCTCACCCCACCGCGGTGTCGCGTCGGTCCCCGTCCGCCCCACCGCCCCCCACAAGACCCCCGTCCCCACCTCCGCCCACCCCTCCCCCCGGGCGATACGCGAGCAGAGGAGCCCGCGATGAGCGACATGATCACCGCGGACCTGGTCGATCTCGACCTGTCCGCCGACACCAAGGAAGCGGCGGCCCGTGCCCTCGCCGAGCGCATGGTGAGCCAGGGCCGGGTGACCGACCTGAAGGGCTTCCTCGCCGACGTGGCCGCCCGGGAGGCCCAGATGCCCACCGGCCTGGACGGCGGTATCGGCATCCCGCACTGCCGTAGCGCCCATGTCACCGAACCGACCCTCGCGTTCGGCCGCAGCGCCGCCGGCATCGACTTCGGCGCGGCGGACGGCCCGGCCGACCTGATCTTCCTGATCGCGGCGCCCGCCGGTGCCGACGACGCCCACCTGACGATCCTCTCCTCCCTCGCCCGCCAGCTGATGAACGCCGAGTTCACCTCCGCGCTGCGGGCGGTGGGCGACCCGGAGACGGCGGCGGCGCTGATCCGGGGCGACGAGGCACCCTCGGCCCAGAGCGCCGAGAAGGCACCCGAAGACACCGCTGCGGCCCCGGTGGCGGCCTCCACCGGCGCCGCAGCGGGCAGGACGGCGCCCACGCCGGACGCGGGCACCGGGGGCGCGAGCCCGGCCGGCACCCCCGCCGCGGACACCGCACCACCCGCCGCGGAGCCCGCCGGCTCCGGTGAACGTCCCTTCCGTGTCGTCGCCGTCACCTCCTGTCCGACCGGCATCGCCCACACCTACATGGCGGCCGAGTCCCTGGAGAACGCCGGCCGCGAGGCGGGCTTCGAGGTGGTCGTCGAGACGCAGGGCTCGGCCGGTTTCGACCGGCTGGACCCGGCGGTGATCGCGGCGGCGGACGGCGTGGTCTTCGCGCACGACGTCCCGGTGCGCGACAAGGACCGCTTCGCGGGCAAGCCCACCGTGGACGTCGGAGTGAAGGCGGGCATCAACCGCCCCGCCGAACTCCTCGCGGAGGTCCGCGAGAAGGCGGCGCGCGGTGAGGTGAGCGCTCCCGCGCACGCCGGGTCCGGTACGCCGGTCGAGCGCGCGGGCGACTCCACCGAGGGCTACGGCACCAAGCTCCGCAAGTGGCTGATGTCCGGCGTCAGCTACATGGTCCCGTTCGTCGCCGCGGGCGGTCTCCTCATCGCCCTGGGCTTCGCGATCGGCGGCTGGCAGGTCAACAAGGCCCCCTCGGTCATGGACCACTTCGTGTGGACGCAGACCGGCAGCTGGGGCGCGCTGCTGTTCCAGATCGGCGGCGTGGCCTTCAACTTCCTCGTCCCGGTGCTGGCCGGATACATCGCCTACGGCATGGCCGACCGGCCGGGTCTCCTGCCCGGCTTCGTCGGCGGCGCCATCGCCTTCGACATCAACGCCGGCTTCCTCGGCGGTCTGGCGGCCGGTCTGATCGCCGGTGGCGTGGTGATGGCGATCCAGAAGGTGAGGATCCCGGCGGCGATGCGCGGCATCATGCCGGTGGTGGTGATCCCGCTGATCTCCTCGGCGATCGTCGGGTTCCTGATGTTCGTCGTGATCGGCAAGCCCATCGCCTCCGCGCAGAAGGGCCTGACCGACTGGCTGGGCGGCCTCACCGGCACCAACGCCGTCCTGCTGGGCGCCCTGCTCGGCCTGATGATGTGCTTCGACCTCGGCGGCCCGGTCAACAAGGTCGCCTACACCTTCGCCACCGCCGGCATCGCCGTGGCCAACCCCAGCGACTCCGCCATGGAGATCATGGCCGCGGTGATGGCGGCCGGTATGGTCCCGCCGCTGGCGATGGCCCTGGCGACCACCGTGCGCGGCAGGCTGTTCACGCAGACCGAGCGGGAGAACGGCAAGGCCGCCTGGGTGCTGGGCGCGTCCTTCATCTCCGAGGGCGCGATCCCGTTCGCCGCGGGCGACCCGCTGCGGGTCATCCCGTCCTCGATGGTGGGCGGCGCGCTCACCGGCGCCCTGTCGATGGCCTTCGGCGCCACCCTGCGCGCCCCGCACGGCGGCATCTTCGTGGTCCCGCTGATCGGCAACCCGTTCCTGTACCTGCTGGCCATCGCGGCCGGCGTCTGCGTCACCACGGCCCTGGTGGTCCTCCTGAAGGGGCTGCGCAAGCCGGCCCCCGGGGCCACGGCCACCGATCCCGCCGCGCCGGCGGCCACCGCGCCGAAGGAGACCAAACAGCCCATAGCGGCCTGAGCGCCGCACCGCCGTCCACGGCGCCGCGCGGCACCCCTCCTGCCTCCTTGTCCCTTTGGTTCGCTGTGAGTTGTTCACGGCACCTGCGAGATACGTCACGGTCCGGGACCAAAGTCCCGGACCGTGGTGTGTACTGGGAGGCATGCCTGAGCACGCAACGACCCTCCAGTTGATCGGCGTGGCCGTCCTCGGCGCGGCGGCCGTCGTCTGGGCCGTCGTTCTGCTGCGTCTGCTGCGCCGTGCCGGCCGCCGGACCGTCCGGCGCTCCACCGCGCCGCTCCCGGCCCTGCCGAGTCAGACGCGGGTCGGCCCCTCCCGGGAGTCCGTCGAGCTGACCCCCGCCGAACAGGACGCGTTCGCGGGCCTGGTACGGCACCTCGCCAACGGCTGACCCTCAGCCCTGCCGCGCCGCGCGCCGCTCCATCGCGTCCCGGGCCGCGTCCTCCGACAGGTAGACCTCGCACATGTGCCGTCCGTCGGGCGTCGCCGTGTGCTCCACCTCCCACAGGGAGATCTCGGTCCCGTCCGGCAGCAGGAAGGCGTGCTCGTACAGCGCGTAGCTCAGCCCGGTGCGTCCGGCCCGCCCCGGCCGGCCGAACGCCTGGGTGATCTCGTGCGCGGTCGCCGTCGCCAGCAGTGCCGCCGTCCGCTCGCCGGGCCGGTCGGGGTTCTCCGCGCGGCGCAGCAGCCGGCGCGCGTGGTCGGCGGAGTCGTCGGAGGCGAACATGTGCCGGGGCTCGGGCACGGGCCACAGCCGCATCAGCGCGGGCAGCTCGAAGTCCCGTGTGTCCGGGGGCAGACCGAGCCGCGCCGTGGCGGTCTGCACCTCCTCCTCGTCTACGTACACCTCGTGCTCCGGCGCGCTGCCCGGCGTCGGGTTGTGCACCAGCTCCCACAGCGTGACCGCCGAGCCGTCGGCGAGCAGCCAGGTGTGCCGGTACGTCTCCCGGTGCAGCCCCGCGCTGTGGTACGCGGAGTGCAGCGAACTGTCGTGCGCCAGCGCGCAGTCGAGCTGCCTTATCACCTCGTCGGGCAGCTCGAAGGAGTTCAGGGCACGGCCGAGGAGCCGCGCGAGATGCTCCTCAGGAGACTCGGGCGACTCGGCTGGTTCGTACGCTGCCGTCTCGTACGGAACGCTCAAGGCTTCTCCCGGCGTTGCTGCATGTCACCTTGTGGGTGCATACCGTAGCTCCTCGGTCGGACATCGTGTCCGGGAACCGAGAAAACGTACGCCTGGAAAACGCGCGGGCCGCGCGAAAAGTTCCCGCGCGGCCCGCCGTCCTGTCAAAACCCGCCGCTCAGACGGCACTTCCCGCGGTCCAGGCGTTCCACGCCATGTTCCAGCCGTTGAGGCCGTTGTCCGGGGCGACCGTCGTGTCGGGGGAGTTCTTCACGATCACCAGGTCGCCGACGAGCGAGTTGTCGTAGAACCACTTGGCCGGCGTGGCGCCCTGCGCCCCCTGCACGTCCGCGAGGCCGACGCAGCCGTGGCTGGTGCCCTCCCGCCCGAACGGCGGGTTGCCCTTGCTGTACCAGAAGTTTCCGTGGATGAACGTCCCGGACGACGTCAGCCGCATCGCGTGCGGCACGTCCGGTATGTCGTACTCCCCGCCGAAGCCGACCGTCGAGCCGTTCATCCGGGTCTGCACGAACTTCTCGGAGATCACCATCTGCCCGTTGTACGTGGTGTGCTGCGGGCTGCCCGCCGAGATCGGCACCGTCTTGACGGTCCGGCCGTCCCGCACGACCGTCATGGTCTGCGTGCGGACGTCGACCGTGGAGACCTGCGACCGGCCGACGGTGAAGGAGACGGTCTTCTTCTGCACCCCGTAGACGCCCTGGGCGCCCTGGACCCCGTCCAGGTCGATGTCCATCGTGACCTTGGAGCCGGCCTTCCAGTACTCCTGCGGCCGGAAGTCGAGCCGCCGGTCACCGAACCAGTGCCCGACCACCTGCTGGCCGCTGGTGGTGTTGACCGTGATGTGCGACTGCACGGCCTTCTTGTCGGTGATCGACTTGTCGAAGGTGAACGACACCGGCATGCCCACCCCGACCGTCGTGCCGTCGTCGGGCGTGTAGGTGCCGATGAAGCTGTTCGCCGAGGAGACGGTGGTGAAGACGGAGTTGGCCGCCGCCGTGCGCCCCCCGGCGTCCTTCGCGGTCGCGGATATCTGGTACTTCGTCCCGCGCTCCAGCCGCTCCTTGGGCTTCCAGCTGCGGCCGTCGTCCGATATCGCCCCCGGCACGGTCTGCCCCGACCCCGCCACGGTCATCTTCACGTCGGTCAGCTTGCCGTCGCTGACCTTCACCCCGGTCGCGTTGATGGACGCCCCCGTCGAACCGTCCTTGGCCGAGATCGCTATCTTCGCCGTCGACGTCTTCGGGGAGTCCTTGCCCCCCTTGCCGTCGCCGTTGTCCGCCTTGGCGTTGCCGCCGCAGGCGGTCAGGGTGAGGGCGCCGACCATCAGGGCGGCACAGGCCCCGAGTACGCGCCGCGCTGCAATGTCCGGCGTTGTCACGGGCTGCTCCCAGTTCGTGTGATGTGCGTGATCCGTTCCAGTGCGTGGAGAAAGAGGGCGCCGACGCCGGGGAAGGTTCCCTTCCGCTCCCTTCGAACGCCATCACGTGACAGAACCGCGACAATCCACCCCGCCCCCGGGGCCGTACCGTTACCCGGCGCCGTACAACTCCCCGTACGACGGCCACACTCCACCCGGCCCGTCGACCGACTCGGCGGCGCGCACGGCCCGGACGATGGCGCGCGTCACCACGTCCGCGCCGGCGGCGAGGAGGTCGTTGAGCGCCAGGGGGTGCGTGTCCAGCGCGTGCGTGCCGGTCGCCAGCGCGAACACCGTGTCCCCGTCGTGCAGAAGGTGCACCGGCCGTACGGCCCGCGCGATCCCGTCGTGCGCCGTGCCCGCCAGCTTCTGCGCCTGCGCCTTGCAGAGGTCCGCGTCCGTCGCGACCACCGCCAGCGTCGTGTTGAGCGGTGCCGGGCCGTTCCCGGCGGCGGCCTCGTCCAGGCGCCGGCACGCGGCCTCGTGCACCCGCTCCGCGGGATACTCCACCCGTCCCTCGAACAACTCCCCGTACAGCACCCCCGTTTCCGGATCCAGCACCGACCCCGCGGCGTTCAGCACCACCAGCGCCCCCACCGTGATCCCCGAGTCGAGCACCGTGCTCGCGGTGCCCACGCCACCCTTGAACCGTCCGGCGACGGCGCCCGTGCCCGCGCCGACGCACCCCTGCGCCACCCGGGCCCCCGGCACACCGGCCGCCGCGGCCTCCACCGCCGCGCGTCCCGTCCCCGCGTCCGGACGGGCCCGGAAGTCCCCGCCGCGCCCCAGGTCGAAGAGGCACGCGGCGGGCACCACCGGCACGACATGCGCCGGATCCGGTCCCACCCGCACGCCCCGCTCCCGCTCCTCCAGCCAGGCCATCACCCCGGAGGCCGCGTCGAGCCCGTAGGCGCTGCCTCCGGTCAGCACGACGGCGTCGATCTTCCGCACCACGGTGCGCGGGTCGAGCGCGTCGGTCTCCTTGGTGCCGGGGCCGCCGCCGCGCACGTCCACGGCCGCGACCGCGCCGCCCACGGGAGCGAGGACGACCGTCGTGCCGGTGAGCCACCCGTCGCCGGTCAGGGTGGCGTGCCCCACGCGCATCCCGGCGACGTCCGTCAAAGCGTCAGCTGTCATGAACGTCAGTCTGGCCCAGTGCGGCGCACCGCCCGGAAGGTCAGCCGGTCGCGGCGGTGGCGCGCGCCGCGCCCTCCCGGCCGGCCGCGCGCGCTGCCAGGACCACCCCGGCCGCCACCGAGGCCGCGGACACCAGCCCCGCCGCGAGCACCGCCCACTCGCCCAGGAAGGTGCAGCAGATCACCAGCAGAGCCGTGACCGGCAGCACCAGCTGCTGGGCGAGGCCCGCCTTGAAGTGCCGGGCGTGCAGCGCCCACACGGTCAGCAGGTACAGCGCCGTCGGCAGGGTGACGGCGGCCGAGGCGGACAGGACGGAGATGTGCGCCTTGCCGACCGCCTGTTCCACGGCGACCTCCAGGCCCGCGCCGATCGCCGCCGCCGAGGCGAAGACCAGGTAGTGGCCGTAGCCCCAGACGAACGCCCGCCGGCTGGAGCGCAGATGGCCGTGGATCGGCACCACGAAGTAGATCCACCACGCGGAGAAGACGACCAGCAGTCCGCCCGCCGCGATGGGCAGCAGCTCGCCCAGGGCGCTGTGCTCGTCCGCCGCCGACTTCACCGCCACCGTGGCCGCGGCGATCGTCTCGCCGAGCACGATGATCGTGAACAGGCCGTACCGCTCGGCGATGTGGTGCGGATGCCAGGGGGTGTTGTGTGCCCTCTCGGCGTACAGCGGCACGCACAGTTCCGCGACCACCATCACCAGGAACACCCAGGGCCGGGCCGGTTCCGGCAGCACCACCAGACCGAGCCAGCCGACCTGGCACAGCAGCACGCCGCACGCGTACCGGAGCGCCGTGGTCCGTTCCGCGCCCGGGGCCGATCTCGCGGCTCTCAGCCACTGCCAGACGATTCCCAGCCGCATGATCACGTAACCGAGCCAGACCAGGAGGAAGTCGTGCTGTGCGGACGCCCGGGAGATACCGGCGGCCAGCACCAGGACGCCGGCGATCTGCACCAGGGTGACCACCCGGTAGAGGGCGTCGTCGTTGTCGTACGCCGAGGCGAACCAGCTGAAGTTCATCCACGCCCACCAGATGGCGAAGAACAGCATCGCGTAATTGAGGATCCCCTCGCCCGCGTGGCCCGCCGCCACGGCGTGCACCAACTGCACGCCCGCCTGCGCGACCGCCACGACGAAGCACAGATCGAAGAAGAGCTCCAGCGAGGAGGCGACGCGGTGCGACTCGCCGCGTTCGCGGGCGGTGAGCCGCCGCAGGGGGCCGGAGGGCTTCGGCGCCCCCGAGGGGGCGGGCGTGGCAGGGGAACTCGACGTCATGGTTCCCAGCACAGCAGAAAACCGGCGTGAAATCTTGTGAAGGCTTTCACAAGTGCGGGAGGGGGCCCCGGTCCGGCGGAAACCCCAGGCCGGTGGCCCCGGCCGGCGCCGTACCCTTGAGGCATGAGCACCGCCCGCGACCCCGAGCCGCGTGAACCCGAGCCGCGCGACCCGAAGCCCGCGCTGGTCTTCGACGACCCGCTGGACCAGCAGTCCTCGGACGACACCGACCGCGGGTGGGGCGAGCGCCCGGGCGGCGACAGCGCCGCCGACCTGAGGCGCTTCCTGGACGAGAAGCCGCCCCACCACCTCTGAGCGGTCCGCGGGCGGCGGCGCCGCTACCGCTCGCCGTCCCCGGCCCCGCGCTGTGCGAGCAGCGCGTCGCGGATCTCCTTGAGCACCTCCAGCTCGGTCACCTCGACCACTTCCTTCGTGCCCTCCCGGGCCGCCTTCCGGGCCGCCTGCCGGGCCAGGTACTTCGACATCGGCAGGACCATCAGGAAGTACACCACCGCCGCGGTGATCACGAAGCTGAGCGTGGCCCCGAGGACGGAGCCCCACATGATCGGCACGCCACTCGTGACCGTGCCGTCCGCGCTCACCCGGCACGGGTCCTTCAGGCAGGAGCTGTAGTTGTCGAGGCTCTGCGTGCCGATCGCCCCGACCACCGGGTTGATGATCCCCTTCACGATCGAGTTGACGATGTTCGTGAAGGCCGCGCCGATGACCACCGCGACCGCCAGATCGACGACGTTGCCGCGCATCAGGAAGGCCTTGAAGCCCTGCCAGACGCTCGGTTCCTTCTTCGCGCTCACCTAGGGGACTCTCCTCGCGTGCACCGGGTGTGGAACGAAACGCTCCGCAACCTACGGCACGGGGCGGTCGTCGTGTCCACTCCCGTAACCGGAGCGAGACCCTCGCCGCCAGGCCGGCCACGGTACGGAGGAGGCGTACGAGCCGGTTCAGCACAGCGTCACCGCCAGGCGCGCGGTGGCGCTCGCGCCGACCAGCCGGGCTGCCGTGGGCCGCGGCACCGACAGCACGACCAGCGCACCGCTCTCGGCCGCGCCGGGCGGCGGTTCCGGCACCTCCGTCACCCGTGCACCGCGCGCCAGCACCCGGACGCCGGCCCCGGCCGACGCGTCCTCCGCGGCGATCACGTCGACACGGTCGCCAGAGTGCAGCAGGCGCACCGTGGCGGCGTCGGCGATCCGGACCGGCGCCGTCACCAGCTCGACCGGCGGGCGGGGCCGTGCGGGCTCCGCCACCGGGCGGCCGTGGACCCGCTCGGCGCGGCGCGGCTGCGTCCCGGCGCCCTCGGTCCGGGGCCCCGCGGCCACGAGCGCCACCGCCGTCACCGCGAGCCCGGCCGCGACGGCGTGCCCGCGATGCCGTAGCAGCCGTTGCAGCCGGTACCGCCCGCCGCGCACCCGCACCGGATCGAACGGGGGCACCGCACGGGTCGGCGGGGCCTCGGTGCCCAGCGGCCGCGGACGCGGAGGCAGTGACAGGGGCGCTGGGGGCGGCAGGGGCGGTGGCGGTGGTTGGGGCGGGAACGAGAAGCCGGTGGGAGAGGGAAAGGGCGGGGGCGCGGGTGTGGGCGGGAGGGGGCGCGGGAGCGAGGGCATGGGGTCACCGCCTGCGACGAGGAGTTCGGCTTGCCCTGCCACGATGACGCCTCGCGCCGGATCACGCCGGGGCCCGTGGACCACGGGCGGATTGTGGATAACTCGCCCACCCGAACGGGGAATTCCGCCTGGCCACCGACCCGCACGCAGCGCCGAGCGCACTGAGCCTCGCCGAGCGCCCGAACCGCGCTCAGCGCCCGAGCGGGCTGAGTCACCGAGCCGCGCTCAGCGCCCGAGCGGACTGAGCTACCGAGTCGCACTCAGCGCCCGAGTCGTACGCAGCGCCCAGCGCACTGAGCCTCGCCCAGCGCACTGAGCCTCGCCCAGCGCCCGAGCCGCACGCAGCGCCCGAGCGGGCTGAGTCACCGAGCCGCGCTCAGCGCGCAAGCGCACTCAGCCGCCGAGTCGCACTCAGCGCCCGAGCGCACTCAGCCACCCAGCCGAGCTCAGCGCCCGAGCGGACTGAGCTACCGAGTCGCACTCAGCCGCACTCAGCACCCGAGCCGCACTCAGCACCCGAGCCGCACGCAGCGCCCGAGCCGCACGCAGCGCCCGAGCCGCACTCAGCACCCGAGCCGCACTCAGCGCCCGAGCCGAGCTCCGCCCGGCCCCCAGCCCGCCCCGACCTTCCGACCTACGGCAACACGAACCCCGGGTCCATCCCGCCCAGCGCGTTCACGCACAGGCAGTCCCGCTGCCCTGTCTCCGGCAGGGCCGCCACCGCGTCGAAGAGCACGCCGCGCAGTCGGTCCACGTTGGCCGCGAACACGCGCAGCACCTCCTCGTGCGAGACGCCCTCACCGGTCTCGGCGCCCGCGTCGAGGTCGGTGACCAGGGTCAGCGAGGTGTAGCACAGCTCCATCTCCCGGGCGAGCGCCGCCTCGGGGTGGCCTGTCATGCCCACCACCGACCAGCCCTGGGCCTGGTGCCACAGCGATTCGGCGCGCGTCGAGAAGCGCGGGCCCTCGACCACGACCAGCGTGCCGCCGTCCACCGGCTCCCAGTCCCGGCCGCGGGCGGCCTTCAGCGCTGCGGCCCGCCCGGTGGGGCAGTACGGGTCGGCCATGGACACGTGCACGACGTTCGGCACGGTGCCGTCGGGCAGCGGCAGCCCGTCGAAGTACGTCTGTGCCCGGGTCTTCGTACGGTCCACGAACTGGTCGGGCACGAGCAGGGTGCCCGGCCCGTACTCGGGGCGCAGGCCGCCCACCGCGCACGGTCCGAGCACCTGCCGTACGCCGACCGAGCGCAGGGCCCACAGGTTGGCGCGGTAGTTGATGCGGTGCGGGGGCAGATGGTGGCCGCGGCCGTGCCGGGGCAGGAAGGCGACCTTCCGGCCGGCGACCTCGCCGAGGAAGAGCGAGTCGCTGGGCGACCCGTAGGGGGTGTCCACCTGGACCTCGGTGACGTCGTCAAGGAAGGAGTAGAAACCCGAACCGCCGATGACGCCGATCTCTGCTTTGGCCATGACCAGCACACTAGCGGGCCGCGCGGGCGCGGGGGAGCCGGTGCCGGGGAAGCCCGAAGACCCCGCCGTCGAGCGACGGCGGGGTCCGGACGAGAGGTGTCAGGCGGCGGAGCTGCTGGCGGAGCCGGAGCCCGAAGAGGACGCGGACGTCGAGGAGGACGCGGACGTCGAGGAGGACGTCTTCGCGTCGGACGACGAACCGGCCGGCTTCGACGCCGGGCTGCTGCTCGACGTGGAGCCGCGGGAGTCGTTGCGGTAGAAGCCCGAGCCCTTGAAGACGATGCCGACCGCGGAGAACACCTTCTTCAGGCGGCCGTTGCAGTTGGGGCACACGGTCAGGGCGTCGTCGGTGAACTTCTGCACCGCCTCGAGGCCCTCGCCGCACTCGGTGCACTGGTACTGGTAGGTCGGCACTGTCTTCCTCCTGGCACTCTCACTCAATGAGTGCTAACGACGGTCCATAGTGACGTATTCCCGGGGATCAGTCCACCGTGACCGGCACGCGGTGACCGACGCCACGCGCGACCGTGCGGTTCCCGTGCCGTGCGGCCAGCCGCGACCGCAGCGTCACCAGGGTCACCAGCGCGAGCACGGTGCCGCCCATCGGCACCAGGAACCCGGCGCCGTCCCACAGCCGGTCCTCCAGCTGTCCGGCGACCGTGACGGCGGCGGCCTGGCCGAGCGCGACGGCGCCGGTCAGCCAGGTGAACGCCTCGGTCCGGGCGCCGTCCGGGACCAGGCCGTCGACCAGCGTGTAGCCGGTGATCAGCGAGGGGGCGATGCACATGCCGACCAGCAGACCGAGCGCGGCGAGCACCGGCACCGAGTGCGCCGTCCACAGGGCGGACGCCGCCACCGCGAGCGCCGTGTAACCGAGCACCAGCCGCTTCTGCGGAGCCGTCTTCCAGGCGACCGCGCCGCAGACGATGCCGGACAGCATGTTCCCGGCGGCGAAGACGCCGTACAGCACCCCGTTCAGGCCGGGCTCGCCGATCGACTCGGTGAAGGCCGCGAGCGACACCTGCATGCCGCCGAAGACCGAGCCGATGCCGAGGAAGGTGACGACCAGCACGCGCACGCCCGGGACCCGCAGGGCGGAGGCGTGCCGCACGCGCGCGTGCCCGCTTCCCCGGGACACCGGCGGCTGCGTGCTCTTCCGCGCGGCGAACAGCAGGCCGCCGACGAGGGTCAGCGCGGCCTCCGCGACCAGGCCCGCGGCCGGTGTCACGGTCGTGCACAGCGCGGTCGCCAGCAGGGGGCCGACGACGAAGGTCAGCTCGTCCGTGACCGACTCGAACGCCGCCGCCGTGGTCATCAGGGGCGAGCCCTGGAGCCGCACGCCCCAGCGCGCCCGCACCATCGGGCCGACCTGCGGGACGGAGGCGCCGGTCGGGACGGCGGCCAGGAACAGCGCCCACAGGGGCGCGTGCGCCAGCGCGAGCGCGGTCAGGGACAGACCGGACAGCGTGTGCACCAGGACGCCGGGGATCAGCACGGCCCGCTGGCCGTAGCGGTCGGCGAGGCGGCCGCTGTACGGCGCGAACACCGCCATGGAGACGCCGGTGGCCGCGGCGGCGGCGCCCGCGGCGCCGTACGAGCCGGTGGTGTGCTGGACGAGCAGCACGATCGAGAGGGTGAGCATCGCGAACGGCTGGCGCGCGGCGAAACCGGGGAGCAGGAACGTCCAGGCGCCGCGGGTGCGCAGCAGCTGTCCGTATCCGGGGCGGGGCGACGCCGGCGGGTTCTCGGCCGGCCCGCTGGTGACCGTGGACTCCACGGCCCGTGCCTTTCTTCCGCCTGGTAGCGCGCCCGTGCGGGGGCGCCGAGAGCTGTCCTCTTGCGCGGAACTGCGGTAGATACCGGTGCCTCCGCGGAGGGTGTTCCGGCCGCCATACGGTCGCGCCAGCTCTGCATCAGGCAGAGTTGGTTCGATCAGGGTGCCTTCATACTACAGGGATCATGGGCTGTGCCCCTGTGAAAGCGAGCACGCCCGCGGGGGCCGCCTGTGATTGCCGCGGGTCTCACCCGCGGTCGCCGTCCGCGCCCAGCCAGCCCGCCAGCTTGCCGCCGTGGGCGACCGCGCGCAGCCGCCGTTCCGCCGCGTCGCGGACCGGGTCGGTGGCGACGACCAGCAGTTCGTCGCCGTGCCGCAGCACGGTCGAGGGCAGCGGCACGAACGACTTCCCCTCGCGCACGACGAGGGTGACGGCCGCGCCGGGCGGCAGCCGCAGCTCGCCGACCTCCACGCCGTGCATCCGGGAGCCCTCGGGGACGGTGACGGACAGCAGGTGTCCCCGGAGCCGTTCCAGGGGCGCCGACTCGATGCCGAGGTCGGCGGCCTCGCCCTTCTCCCCGAGCCGGAGTGTGCGGGCCAGCCAGGGCAGGGTCGGCCCCTGGATCAGGGTGTAGACGACGACCAGGACGAAGACGATGTTGAAGATGCGGCGGCTGCCGGCGACGCCGTTCACCATGGGGATGGTCGCCAGGATGATGGGCACGGCGCCGCGCAGCCCGGCCCACGACATCAGGATCCGCTCCGGCCGCGGCACCCGGAACGGCGCCAGGCTGAGCACCACGCTCAGCGGGCGGGCGACCATGGTCAGCACCAGCCCGATGACCAGCGCGGGCACGATGTCGTCGCCCAGATCGTGCGGGGTCACCAGCAGGCCGAGCACGACGAACATGCCGATCTGGGCGATCCAGCCGAGCCCCTCGGCGAAGCCGCGGGTGGCGGGCCAGTGCGGGAGCCTGGCGTTGCCGAGGATCATGGAGGCCAGGTAGACGGCGAGGAAGCCGCTGCCGTGCGCCAGCGCGCCGGCCGCGTACGCCGTGACGGCGATGGCCATCACGGCGATCGGGTAGAGACCGGAGGCGGGCAGCGCGACGTGCCTGAGACCCCAGGAGCCGAACCAGCCCACCGCGAGGCCCAGCGCCGCGCCGATGACCAGCTCCAGGACTATCTCGCCGAGCAGCAGGTACCAGTGCTCGACCGGGCCGGCCGTGCAGAAGGCGACGACCAGGATGACCACCGGGGCGTCGTTGAACCCGGACTCGGCCTCCAGCGTGCCCGTCACGCGCGCGGGGAGGGGGATTTTGCGCAGGACCGAGAAGACCGCCGCCGCGTCCGTCGACGACACCACCGCCCCGATGATGAACGCCTGCCGCCACTCCAGCCCGACCAGGTAGTGCGCGCCCGCCGCGGTGACGCCCACGCTGATCGCCACGCCGACGGTCGCCAGGACGGAGGCGGACGGCAGGACCGGCCGGACCTCCTTCCACTTCGTGCCCAGACCGCCCTCGGCGAGGATCACGACCAGGGCCGCGTATCCCATGACCTGGGTCGTCGCGGCGCTGTTGAACTGGATGTGCGCGATGCCGTCCTGGCCCATGAGGACGCCGATGCCCAGGTACACGAGCAGGCTGGGCAGGCCGCTGCGGGAGGAGACCCGGACGGCCGCGACGGCGACGAGCAGGACGACGGAGCAGACGAGCAGGAGCTGGTTGAGGTGGTGAACAGTCAGGGGGCGTTCCTCCTCCGAGATCGGGCCCACGGATCTTCGGTTACTTCGTTACCTTACCTAACTCTTGACGATTTCTTGACGTTCGCGAGGCAAGATCGAACGCTCGTACGCGCTCGTTCCCGACTCCGCGTCAAGCGGGACGGGGCCCTGCGCCTATGGTTGCTCCAGCGCTCATTCAAAGTCACAGCCCGACCTGCCGCTCGCGTTAGGACAGCAAGGACAGCGATGCCCCCCAACACCACCGCCACCACGGGTGACACCGCCGCAGCGGGTGCCACGTCCGTCAAGTCCGGCAGGAAGAAGGGGCGCAAAGCCCGACTCCTCGTGCTGGTGCTGGTCCTGGCCATCATCGGAGGCATCGCCTACGGGGCGTACTGGTCGATCAGCACCGTCCGCGCCTCCTTCCCGCAGACCACCGGTTCGGTCAAGCTCGACGGCCTGTCCGGGCCGGTCGACGTCAAACGGGACGGCTACGGCATTCCGCAGGTCTACGCGTCCTCGGACGAGGACCTGTTCATGGCGCAGGGCTACGTCCAGGCGCAGGACCGGTTCTACGAGATGGACGTGCGCCGGCACATGACCTCCGGGCGCCTGTCGGAGATGTTCGGCAAGAGCCAGGTCAAGAACGACGAGTTCCTGCGCACCCTCGGCTGGGACCGGATCGCGCGGCAGGAGTACGACACCAAGCTGTCGGCGTCCAGCAAGAAGTACCTCCAGGCCTACGCCAAGGGGGTCAACGCCTACCTCCAGGGCAAGGACGGCAAGGACATCTCCCTGGAGTACGCGGCCCTGGGCTTCGCCAACGACTACAAGCCGGCGAAGTGGACCCCGGTCGACTCCGTCTCCTGGCTGAAGGCGATGGCCTGGGACCTGCGCGGCAACATGCAGGACGAGATCGACCGCGCCCTGATGACCAGCCGCCTCGGCCCGCAGCAGATCCAGGACCTGTACCCGGCGTACCCGTACGGCCGCAACAAGCCGATCGTCCAGGAGGGCCAGTACGACGCGGTGACCCAGGCCTTCCAGCAGAGCGGCGCCACGAGCTCCGCCGGGGGCACGGGCACGACCGGTACGACCGGCACGACCGGGACCACGGGCACGACCGGTACGACCGGGACCACGGGCACGACCGGGACCACGGGCTCGACGGGTGCGACCGGCACGACGGGTACGACCGGTACGAGCGGCACCGCGGGCTCGACGGGTGCGACCGGGTCCTCCGCCTCGGCCGGGACGGGTTCGTCCCTCACGAGCCAGCTGGGCGGCCTCCACGGCGTCCTGGACGACCTGCCCACGGCCGTCGGCGTGAACGGCCAGGGCATCGGCTCCAACTCCTGGGTGGTCGCCGGGAAGTACACCATCACCGGCAAGCCGCTGCTCGCCAACGACCCGCACCTGTCGGCGTCCCTGCCGTCCGTCTGGTACCAGATGGGCCTGCACTGCCGCACCGTCTCCAGCAAGTGCCAGTACGACGTCACCGGCTACACGTTCGCGGGCATGCCCGGTGTGATCATCGGCCACAACGGCAAGATCGCCTGGGGCCTGACCAACTCCGGGGTCGACGTCACCGACCTCTACCTGGAGAAGGTCAGCGCCAACGGCTACCTGTACGACGGCAAGGTCCGGCCGTTCAAGACCCGCCAGGAGACCATCAAGGTCGCCGGGGGCTCGGCCAAGACGATCGTCGTGCGGCAGACCCAGGACGGGATGCCGCTGCTGTCCGACCGTGACGACGAACTCGTCCAGGTCGGCAAGAGGGCCACCGTGAACACCGCCGCGCCCGACCGCGGTGACGGCTACGGCATCGCCCTGCGGTGGACCGCGCTCGACCCGGGCACGACCATGGACGCCGTCTTCGCCCTGGACAGGGCCGGGGACTGGAGCGACTTCCGCGCCGCGGCGGCCCTGTTCGACGTGCCCTCGCAGAACCTGGTCTACGCCAGCACGGACAACCACATCGGCTACACGCTGCCCGGCAGGATCCCCGCCCGCACCGCCAAGGACTCCGGCGCCGTCCCGGTGCCCGGCTGGGACTCGAAGTACCGCTGGAACGGCTTCATCAAGCAGGACGAACTGCCCTACGAGTACGACCCGAAGCGCGGCTACATCGTCACCGCCAACCAGGCCGTGGTCGACCCGGACAGGTACCCGTACACCCTGACCACCGACTGGGGCTACGGCACCCGCAGCCAGCGCATCACCGACCTGATCGAGTCCAAGATCAAGGACGGCGGCAAGATCTCCACCGACGACATGCGGCAGATGCAGCTGGACAACAGCAGCGAGATCGCCAAGCTCCTGGTGCCCAAGCTGCTGAAGATCAACCTGAAGGACGCGGACGTCCGCCAGGCGCAGAAGCTGCTGGAGGGCTGGGACTACACCCAGGACGCCGACTCCGCGGCGGCCGCGTACTTCAACGCCGTCTGGCGCAACATCCTCAAGCTCGCCTTCGGCAACAAGCTCCCCAAGGAACTGCGCGTCAAGGGACAGTGCCTGTGGGTCGACAAGATCGACAGCACCGGCCCGGTGGACGACGACACCAAGGTGCGCGAGTGCGGCCAGCGCGACGCCGACCAGGCGCAGCCGGACGGCGGCGACCGCTGGTTCGAGGTCGTGCGCACCCTGATGGACAAGCCGGACAGCGACTGGTGGAAGACGCCCAGGTCGGGCACCCGCCCCGCCGCCGAGAACCGCGACCAGCTCTTCGCCCGCGCCATGATCGACGCCCGCTGGGAGCTGACCGCCAAGCTCGGCAAGGACATCGACACCTGGAGCTGGGGCCGTCTGCACCGGCTGTTCCTGAAGAACCAGACGCTCGGCACCGAGGGCCCCAAGGCCCTGCAGTACCTCCTCAACCGCGGCCCCTGGAAGCTCAGCGGCGGCGAGGCGACGGTGAACGCGACCGGCTGGAACGCCGCCGGCGGCTACAGCGTGGTCTGGGTGCCGTCCATGCGGATGGTCGTCAACCTCGCCGACCTCGACAAGTCCAAGTGGATCAACCTGACCGGCGCCTCCGGGCACGCCTTCAGCGCGCACTACACGGACCAGACGAGCAAGTGGGCCAAGGGCGAGCTGCTGCCCTGGTCGTTCTCCGGCGAGGCGGTGGGCAAGAGCACGAGCGACACCCTGGTCCTCAAGCCCTGACCAACGGCACAGTGCACGCAACGGCCCTCCACGCGCGCGTGGAGGGCCGTTCCCGTCCGGGGGAGGGTCAGGGCTGAGGGAAGCGGCGCACTCCCGACGGCGTCACCACCGCGTGCACCGGCTTGTCGTGCGCCTCCGCCGGGACGCGCGCGACGACCTCCGTGTCGTAGAGCAGCACCACGAGCCGGGGACGCGCGCCCGCGCGCTCCAGCCGGGCCAGCACCCGGTCGTACGACCCTCCGCCGCGCCCCAGGCGCATCCCGCGCCCGTCCACCGCGAGGCCGGGCAGCAGGACCACGTCCGCGTCCGCCACGGCGTCCGGGCCCAGACGCGGACCGGAGGGTTCGAAAAGAGCCATTCTGCCGCCGTGACGGACGCGGGTGAGGGAGTCCGGGCCGGCGTACTCGCCCCAGTCCAGGTCGTTGTCGGGCAGCAGCACGGGCAGCAGGACGCGCACGCCCCGCGCGCGCAGGGCGTCCATCAGGTCGAGCGTGCCGGGTTCGCCGCCCACCGATACGTACGCCGCCACCGTGCGGCCGCGCGCCAGCTCGGGCAGCTCCAGGGCGCGCTCCGCCAGCGCGCGGCCCGCCACGCGGACGTCATCCGCCGTCAACCTTTTCCTCACCCCGAGGAACTCTCGCCGAAACGCGCGCTTGTCAGGCTCGCCCTTACGTCCGTCGTGTTCCACTGGTCGTCCTCGCGCCCTTCTTAATGCAGGTCATATAAGGGTCAAGCAACCTGAGCCACAGATTCCCCACAAAGGCACCGGATATGGTTGCGGGCATGACTCAGTCCCACCCCAGGATCAGCAAGGCTGTCATTCCGGCGGCCGGCCTCGGCACCCGGTTCCTGCCGGCTACCAAAGCCACTCCCAAGGAGATGCTGCCGGTCGTAGACAAGCCGGCGATCCAGTACGTGGTCGAGGAGGCCGTGTCGGCGGGGCTCGACGACGTCCTGATGATCACCGGGCGCAACAAGCGTCCGCTCGAGGACCACTTCGACCGCAACTACGAGCTGGAATCGGCGCTGCAGAAGAAGGGCGACGCCGAACGGCTCGCCAAGGTGCAGGAGTCCAGCGACCTGGCCACCATGCACTACGTGCGCCAGGGCGACCCCAGGGGCCTCGGGCACGCCGTGCTGTGCGCCGCCCCGCACGTCGGCCACGAGCCCTTCGCCGTCCTCCTCGGTGACGACCTGATCGACCCCCGGGACCCGCTGCTCGCGCGCATGATCGAGATCCAGGAGCGGCACGGCGGCAGCGTCGTCGCCCTGATGGAGGTCGCGCCCGAGCAGATCCACCTCTACGGCTGCGCGGCCGTGGAGGCCACCGCCGACGGCGACGTGGTCAAGGTGACCGGACTGGTCGAGAAGCCGGACCCGGCGGACGCCCCGTCGAACTACGCGATCATCGGACGCTACGTCCTCGACCCGCACGTGTTCGGCATACTGCGCAAGACCGAGCCGGGCCGGGGCGGCGAGATCCAGCTCACCGACGCACTCCAGCAGCTCGCGCAGGACGAGAAGGTCGGCGGCCCGGTGCACGGCGTCGTCTTCCAGGGCCGCCGTTATGACACCGGGGACCGTGGCGACTACCTGCGTGCCATTGTCAGACTCGCGTGCGAACGTGAGGACCTGGGCCCGGACTTCCGGACCTGGCTCCGCAGTTACGTAGCCGAGGAGATGCAGCAATCTTGAGCAGCGCCGCGACCCGCCCCGCCGGCCCGGACGACCTGTGGTCGGTGGACGAGCACCTTGAGGACATCCTCTCGACCGTCCGCCCCCTCGAACCCATCGAGCTGCAACTGCTCGACGCCCAGGGCTGCGTCCTGGTCGACGACGTCACGGTGCCGGTGTCCCTGCCGCCGTTCGACAACAGCTCCATGGACGGGTACGCGGTGCGGGTCGCGGACGTGGCGGGCGCCGGGGAGGAGTTCCCGGCCGTCCTGGAGGTCGTCGGGGACGTCGCGGCCGGCGCGGCCGACCCGGTGCGGGTCGGCCCCGGACAGGCCGCGCGCATCATGACCGGCGCGCCGCTGCCGCCCGGCGCCGAGGCCGTCGTCCCCGTGGAGTGGACCGACGGCGGGCTCGGCGAGGGCCCGGTCAGCGGGATGCGGGCGCGCAGCTCGGCCCCCGAGGGCGCCGAGGGCCACGTGCACGTGTACCGCCCCGCCGAGGCACGCGCGCACGTGCGGGACAAGGGCAGCGACGTGAAGGCCGGGGACCTGGCCCTGGAGGCCGGGACGGTCCTCGGCCCGCCGCACATCGCGCTGCTCGCCGCGATCGGCCGCGGCACGGTGCGCGTGCGCCCGCGCCCGCGCGTGGTCGTGGTGTCCACCGGCAGCGAACTCGTCCAGCCCGGGGAGCGACTGGCCGGCGGGCAGATCTATGACTCCAACAGCTTCGCCCTCACCGCCGCCGCCCGGGACGCGGGCGCCATCGCCTACCGGGTGGGCGCCGTCGCCGACGACGCCGAGACCCTGCGCTCCACCATCGAGGACCAGCTCATCCGCGCCGACCTGCTGGTGACCACGGGCGGGGTGAGCGTCGGGGCGTACGACGTCGTCAAGGAGGCGCTGGCGTACGCCGCGGACGCGGACGAGGCGGGCGGCGGCGTGGAGTTCCGCAAGCTCGCCATGCAGCCCGGCAAGCCCCAGGGCTTCGGTTCCATCGGCCCCGACCACACCCCGCTGCTGGCACTGCCCGGCAACCCCGTGTCGTCGTACGTCTCCTTCGAGCTGTTCGTCCGGCCCGCCATCCGCGCGCTGATGGGTGTCACGGACCTCCACCGGCCCCGCGTGCGGGCCGTGCTCAAGGCCGACGGGGCGCTGCGCTCGCCCAAGGGCCGCCGCCAGTTCCTGCGCGGCACCTACGCCGGCGGCGAGGTGACCCCGGTGGGCGGTGCCGGTTCCCATCTGATCGCCGCGCTGGCGCGGGCGAACGCGCTGATCGTCGTGCCCGAGGACATGGAGTCCGTGGAGCCCGGCAGCGAGGTCGAGGTGGTCCTGCTCGGCTGAGCCCGGCTGGTTGGCGGTACCGTGTCGCGCACAGCAGGCCCGCGCGCCGCACCGCGCCGGGCCCGGACCGGGAGCGCCACAGCCATGACCCAGCCTTCCCGGGGGGAGACCCCCGGAGCCCCTGTGCAGGACCGACTGACGCACATCGACGAGGCGGGCGCGGCCCGCATGGTCGACGTGTCCGGGAAGGACGTGACCGCGCGCACCGCCCGTGCCAGCGGCCGGGTCCTCGTCGCACCGCGCGTGGTCGAGCTGCTGCGCGGCGAGGGCGTGCCCAAGGGGGACGCCCTGGCCACCGCGCGGATCGCCGGAATCATGGGCGCCAAGCGCACCCCGGATCTGATCCCCCTGTGCCACCCGTTGTCGGTGTCCGGTGTGACACTGGACCTGTCGGTCGCGGACGACGCCGTGGAGATCCGGGCCACCGTGAAGACCACGGACCGCACGGGCGTCGAGATGGAGGCCCTCACCGCGGTGACGGTCGCCGCGCTCACCGTGATCGACATGGTCAAGGCGGTCGACAAGGGGGCGGTCATCACGGACGTACGGGTGGAGGAGAAGACGGGCGGCAAGTCGGGTGACTGGAGCCGGGCATGACCTACCGTGCTCTGGTGATCACCGCTTCCAACCGGGCCGCCGCGGGCGTCTACGCGGACAAGGGCGGCCCGCTGGTCGCCGACGGCCTCAGCGGCCTCGGGTTCGACGTCGACGGCCCGCGGGTCGTGCCCGACGGCGACCCCGTGGAGGCGGCCCTGCGCGCGGGCGTCGCCGCCGGGTACGACGTCGTCGTCACCACCGGCGGCACCGGACTGTCGCCCACCGACCGCACCCCCGAGGCGACCCGCGCGGTGATCGCGTACGAGGTGCCGGGCATCGCGGAGGCCATCCGCGCGTACGGGCGGGACAAGGTGCCGACCGCGGCGCTGTCCCGGGGCCTGGCCGGAGTGGCCGGGCGCACGCTGATCGTCAACCTGCCCGGGTCGACCGGCGGGGTGCGCGACGGGCTCGCCGTGCTGGAGCCCCTGCTGCTCCACGCCGTCGACCAGATCCGCGGCGGTGACCACCCGAGACCCGGCGGTACGGGGGGTGCGAGCTGAACAGCCCTTCCTGGCCCGTCGTGCTGGCGGACGGCGATGTCGTCCTCCGGCCGATAAAGCTGCGCGACCAGCGGGTCTGGCGCGAGGTGAACCGGCGCAACCGCGACTGGCTGCGCCCGTGGGAGGCGACCATCCCGCCGCCCACGCCGAGCGGGCCGATCGCGTACCGGCCGACCTACCGCCAGATGGTCCGGCATCTGCGCTCCGAGGCGAACGCGGGCCGGATGCTCCCGTTCGTCATCGAGTACCAGGGGCAGCTGGTCGGGCAGTTGACGGTCGCCGGGATCACCTGGGGCTCGATGTGCTCGGGGCACGTCGGCTACTGGGTGGACGAGGCGGTGGCCGGGCGCGGGGTGATGCCGACGGCCGTCGCGCTCGTCGTGGACCACTGTTTCCGCACCGTCGGCCTGCACCGCGTCGAGGTCTGCATTCGCCCGGAGAACCGGCCGAGCCGGCGGGTCGTGGAGAAACTCGGATTCCGCGAGGAGGGGCTCCGGCCGCGTTATCTGCACATCGACGGCGCCTGGCGCGACCATCTCGTCTTCGCGCTCACCGCGGAAGAGGTGCCCGACGGGTTGCTCACGCGGTGGAAGCGGGCGCGCTCGCGCGGGAGCCAGCGCACCGAGAGTCCCTGAATTGAATATGTGTTCGAAAATGACCGGCTGTTGACCGCCTCGGAGCGCTGAATTCCCGGCTGCGGTGGTCCGCTGATCGCAAGCGTCGCAAAAAATGCTGGAAATATGAGCCAGATCGTGCGACACACCGGCCCAATTGGCGGATGGCCTCACACAAACCCCTCTACGGTGTGAGCGTGAGCAGCAGCGGCCTCATCTACGCAGTCATTGTCGGGGCCTGGGCCGCCTACTTGGTGCCGATGTGGCTCCGTAGGCAGGACGAGCTGAACGAGGCCCGTCCGACGGAACGCTTCAGCACCGCCATCCGGCTGCTGTCCGGACGGGCGGGTATGGAGCGCCGGTACGCCAGGGACCTGCGGGCGCGCTCCACCCAGGAGGAGGAGCCGGGCGCCGTCGATCCGGACGCCGTCACCGACTCGGTGGACGTCCGTGCCTTCGCCGTGCCTCCGACCCGCCGTCAGGCGGCCGTCGAGGCCGAGCCCGAGGCGCCCGGCGGCACCGAGACGCCGAGCGACCAGGTCTCCGTCCCGGCCTCCCGGCCCGCCCCCGCGACCCCGCCGGCCCAGCAGCGTGAACCGGCAGCGCGCAGCGCGTCCTCGGCGCAGTCGGCAGCGGCACGCGCCCGGCGCACCAAGGTGCTCGCGCGCCGACGGCGCACCACCGTGGTGCTCTTCCTCGCCTTCACCCTCGGCGCGATCGTCGCCGCCGTCGGCGGCCTCGCCTTCCTCTGGGTGCCCGCCGCGCCCGCCGTGCTCCTCAGCGCGTACATCGCCTATCTGCGCACGCAGGAGCGCCGCCGGTTCGCCTACCAGATGGACCGGCGCCGCGCCGAGGCCGCCGCCCAGCGCCTGCGCGAGCGCCAGCCCCGCCGGCGCGCTCCCCTGGAGACGGGACCGGCCGCCGAGGAACCGGAGGAGGTCCAGCCCACCGAGACCGGCACCGGACTGTCGGCGCTCGCCGCCGACCGGCGCGCCCTCGTCGAGCAGACCGACCACGCCGAGTGGGTCGACCAGCAGCGCGAGCGGCAGCGCAGGCCCGGCCACGGGGACAGCTGGGACCCGGTGCCGGTGCCGCTGCCCACGTACGTGACCGCGCCCGTCGCCCCGCGCGCGACCTCCGACGTGGACCTCGGCGCGCCCGACACCTGGAGCTCGGCACGCTCCAGCGCGGTCGTGCCGGAGCAGGAGGCGGGTCACGCCGCCGAGAGCGGGGCACGCGACCCGGAGGCGGTGCCCGGACAGAAGAAGGGGGACAAGGCGGCGGACGGCCGCCCCCACGCCCGGACCCGCTCGCGCGGCGCGGCCTCCGCCGCGGCCGCCGCCCGCCGGGCACGGGAACGCGAACGCACGCCGCTCTTCGACCAGTACGACCCCTACGAGGACGACGACCGTCCGCGCGCGGCCAACGAGTGACCCCGGTCACCTCGGGAACCCCCGCCCTGACCAGTCGGGGAGCGGATTTCCAAGCACCCCGATCGGGATGCTAAAGTTTCACTCGTTGCAAGGGCCTGTGGCGCAGTCCGGTAGCGCACCTCGTTCGCATCGAGGGGGCCAGGGGTTCAAATCCCCTCAGGTCCACTGCACGAAGAAGATCCCGTCGGTCATCACGACCGGTCGGGATCTTCTGCGTTTCCGCCGTGCGACGACGGCGTCGCCGCCGCACGGGCGGCGGCTTCACCGCCCCCGGTCAGAGCCGCTTGGCGTAGCAGAGGCTCTCCTCGTGGTGCCGGTAGTAGCCGAACTTGGCGCACGGCTCGTAGCCGCTGGAGGTGTACAGGGCGATGGCCTCCGGCTGCTTGGTGCCCGTCTCCAGGACCATGCGGACCCGGCCGGCCATGCGGGCGTCCTCCTCCAGGGCCGCGAGCATGCGGCGGGCCAGGCCCCGGCCGCGCATCTGCGCGACGACGTACATCCGCTTCAGTTCCGCGTCGCCGTCCTCGTTGCCCTCCTCGTTGCGGTCCTGGCTGCGCCAGCCGCCGGTGGCCACGGGGCGGTCGCGCTCGTCGTACGCGATCAGGTACACGCCCCGGGGCGGGTCGAAGTCGGCGGCGTCCAGGACGGTGGCGTCGCCCCCATCGCCGTAGCGCTGGTGGTACTCGGCCTGGACCTCGTCGTTGAGCTTCAGGGCGTCGGGGTGATCGAAACGAACGCGGCGGATAATCATGCTGGGCATCGTACTTCTATGCAGTCGGCGGGCGGCCCCGGATTTTGCGGACCCCGACCAGTGTGCCGGTATCGTGCCCGGATGCTGATTGTGACCTCGGTGAACGTGAACGGGCTGCGGGCCGCCGCGAAGAAGGGCTTCGTGGAATGGCTCGCCGGGACGGACGCGGACGTCGTCTGCCTCCAGGAGGTGCGGGCCGAGCCGCACCAGCTGCCCGAGGAGGCCGGCCGTCCCGACGGCTGGCACGTCGTGCACGCCCCGGCCGCCGCCAAGGGCCGTGCGGGCGTCTCCCTCTACACCAGGCGCGAACCCGACCGGGTCCGGGTCGGCTTCGGCTCCGCCGAGTTCGACGGCAGCGGGCGCTACGTCGAGGCCGATCTGCCCGGCGTCACCGTCGCCTCCCTCTATCTGCCCTCCGGGGAGGTCGGCACCGAGCGGCAGGACGAGAAGGTCCGCTTCATGGGCGAGTTCCTGGTCCATCTGAAGGAGCTGCGCGAACGGGCCGCCGCCGACGGGCGCGAGGTCCTCGTCTGCGGCGACTGGAACATCGCCCACCGCCAGGCCGACCTGAAGAACTGGCGCGGCAACACCAGGAACTCCGGCTTCCTGCCCGAGGAACGGGACTGGCTCGACCGCGTCTTCGCCGCTCAGGACGGCGGCTACGTCGACGTCGTCCGCGCCCTGCACCCGGACGCGGAGGGCCCGTACACCTGGTGGTCGTACCGGGGGCGGGCCTTCGACAACGATTCGGGCTGGCGCATCGACCACCACGTGGCCACGCCCGGCCTCGCCGGCAAGGTGGTCAAGGGCTTCGTCGAGCGCGCGGCCACGCACGCCGACCGCTGGTCGGACCACGCGCCGGTGACGGTCGTCTACGACCTCTAGGGCCCGCTCGTCCGGCCTCCCCGGTCAGTCCCGCTTGTTCAGCCGGCGGTCCAGTGCCAGGGAGAGTTCCGCCTCCACCACGCTGCGGGCCAGCGGGCGCAGTCGGCGCAGGTCCTCCTCGGGGCCGTGGCGCAGGATCAGGTCGGCGAAGAGTTCGGCCAGGGCGTCGGCGTGCTCGCGGACGCGGGCGCCGGCCGCCAGCACCTCGGCGAGCGGGATGCCCTCGCGGACCAGCGCGGAGGAGACGTCCAGCAGGCGCCGGCTGATGTGGACGATCTCGTCGCCGTCGGTGCCGAGGTAGCCCAGTTCCAGGGCGGCGGCCAGGTTCTCGGGGGTCACCTCGCCCTCGAAGCGGGCGGCGAGTTCCTCGGGGGTGAGGCGGACGGGCTCCTCCTCGGTGGGGGTGCCGACGCCGAGCAGGTCGGCGACGTCGCGGCCCTGGTCGAGGGCGTCGGCGAGCTCCGCGATGCCGTTCAGGGTGTGGCCGCGTTCCAGGAGTGCCGCGATGGTGCGCAGCCGGGCCAGGTGGTGGTCGTCGTACCAGGCGATGCGGCCCTCGCGGCGGGGCGGCCCGATCAGCTTGCGTTCGCGGTAGAAGCGCAGGGTGCGCACGGTGATGCCGGCGCGCCGGGCCAGCTCCTCCATGCGGTACTCGCGCCTGACCGTGGGGTGTTCCGCGTCCTCTGCCACGACCGCAGCCTATGGCGTACTGCCGGTAACTTTCCTTCGACCACCCCCTACCGCTCGGTAGGCGGCTGCTCTACAGTCCCATTGCGCCAGTGTTCACTGGCAGAGTTCCTAGGCGATGCGTGGAGGCTTCGGGATGGCCGAGCACGAGCATGTACGGGTGGCGGTGATCGGGTCCGGGTTCGGCGGGCTGGGGGCCGCCGTGCGGCTGCGCCGCGAGGGAATCACCGACTTCGTCGTCCTGGAGCGGGCCGGCAGCGTCGGCGGCACCTGGCGGGACAACAGCTACCCCGGGTGCGCCTGTGACGTGCCCTCGCACCTGTACTCCTTCTCCTTCGCGCCCCACCCGGACTGGCCGCGCACCTTCTCCGGACAGCGGCACATCCGCGCCTATCTGGAGCACGTCACCGATGTCTTCGGGCTGCGCCCGCACCTCCGCCTCGACTCCGAGGTCAAGCTGATGACCTGGGACAACGAGAACCTGTGGTGGACCATCGAGACCACGCGCGGCACGCTGACCGCCGATGTGGTCGTCTCCGCCACCGGGCCGCTGTCCGACCCGAAGATCCCCGACGTCCCCGGTCTCGACTCCTTCCCGGGCAAGGTGTTCCACTCCGCCCGCTGGGACCACGACTACGACCTGCGCGGCAAGCGGGTCGCCGTGATCGGCACCGGAGCCTCCGCCATCCAGATCGTCCCCGCCATCCAGCCGCAGGCCGGCCGGCTCACCCTCTTCCAGCGCACCCCGCCCTGGGTGCTGCCCCGCGTCGACCGCGCCATCAGCGGCGCCGAGCGCTGGCTGCACCGCCGGCTGCCCGTCACCGCCCAGGTCCGGCGCGGACTGCTGTGGGGCATCCGGGAGCTCCAGGTGCAGGCGTTCACCAAGCGCCCGGACGAACTCGGCCTGGTCGAACAGCTCGCCAAGCGGAACATGGCCCGCGCGATCAAGGACCCGGAGCTGCGCGCCAGGCTCACCCCGGACTACCGCATCGGCTGCAAGCGCATCCTGCTGTCCAGCGCGTACTACCCGGCGCTGGCCAGGCCGAACGTGGACGTCGTCGGCGGGCTGAGCGAGATCCGCGGGTCCACGGCGGTGGCGGCCGACGGCACCGAGGCCGAGGTCGACGTGATCATCTTCAGCACCGGTTTCCACGTGACGGACATGCCCATCGCCGAGCGCGTGGTCGGCGCGGAGGGCATCACGCTCGCGGAGTCCTGGAAGAACGGCATGCGGGCGCTGCGCGGCGCCTCGGCGGCCGGGTTCCCGAACTGGATGACGATCATCGGGCCCAACACCGGCCTCGGGAACTCCTCCATGATCCTCATGATCGAGTCCCAGCTCAGCTACATGGCCGACTATCTGCGCCAGCTCGACGTCCTGGGCGGCCGTACCGCCCTCGACGCGCGGCCCGCCGCCGTCGACGCCTGGAACGACAGGGTGCAGGAGCGCATGAAGCGGACCGTGTGGAGCACCGGCGGCTGCACCAGCTGGTACCTGGACGCGAGCGGCCGCAACACCACCATCTGGCCCGGTACGACGACCGAGTTCCGGCGCGCCACCCGGCGGGTGGACCTCGCGGAGTACGAGGTGCTGCGGAAACCGGCGCCGGTGTCCGGCCCCGGCGCCGGGCCGGCCGGCCGCAAGAGCGGGGCCGCCGCATGAGCCGGAGCGCCCACGTCACCTCCGGCCCCTACGCCCCGCCCGTCCCGGCCCGTACCCTCACCGCCGTCTCCGCCGACGGCGCGCGGCTGCACGTGGAGGTGCACGGCCACGAGGACGCGCCACCGGTCGTCCTCGCCCACGGCTGGACCTGCTCGACGGCGTTCTGGGCGGCGCAGATACGGGACTTGGCCACCGACCACCGGGTGATCGCCTACGACCAGAGGGGGCACGGGCGCAGTCCCGCGAGCCCCACGTGTACCACCGAGGCGCTGGCGGACGATCTGGAAGCGGTGCTCGCAGAGACGCTGGCGCGCGGGGAGAAGGCGCTCGTCGCCGGTCACTCCCTGGGCGGCATGACGGTCATGGCGGCGGCCGGGCGCCCCCGCTTCCGGGAACACGCCGCCGCCGTCCTGCTGTGCAGCACGGGGAGTTCGGGGCTGGTCGCCCAGTCGCGGGTGGTGCCGCTGCCCGCCGGGCGCGTGCGCACCTGGATCACCCGTCGCGTCCTCGGTTCCCGCGCGCCCCTCGGGCCGGTCACACCGGTCGCGCGGAGCGTCCTCAAGTACGCCACGATGGGCGCGGGTTCGGCCCCGCACATGGTGGAGGCGTGCGCGCGGATCGTGCACTCCTGCCCGCGTGCCGCGCGCCACGCCTGGTCGGCCGTCCTCGCCGGGCTCGATCTCGACCACGGCGTACGGCGGTTGAGCGTGCCCACCGCCGTGCTGCACGGCGCGTCCGACCGGCTCACGCCCGCGGTGCACGCCCGGGCGCTGGTCGCCGCGCTGCCGCACTGCGTCGGCCTCACCGAGCTGCCCGGCGTCGGCCACATGACCCCGGTCGAGGCCCCGCAGCCGGTGACCGCCCGCATCCGGGAACTCGTCGGCACGTATGTCACGGGGGCCGTCCCCGGGCACGGTTCCACCCCCGCGCAGATCAAGGAGGGCGCATGAGCAGGGTCAGCCTCGAAGGGCAGGTCGCGGTCGTCACGGGAGCGGCGCGCGGCGTCGGTGAGCTGCTGGCGCGCAAACTGTCCGCGCGCGGCGCGAAGGTGGCGCTGGTCGGGCTGGAGGAGGAGGCGCTGAAGGAGGTCTCCGGGCGGCTGCACAGCGACAGCGCCCACTGGTACGCCGACGTCACCGACCACGAGACGATGAGCCGGGTCGCCGAGGAGGTGAAGGCGCGGTTCGGGAAGGTCGACATCGTGGTCGCCAACGCCGGTGTGGCGACGGGCGGTCCGTTCGCCGACTCCGATCCGCAGGCGTGGCGGCGGGTCATCGAGGTGAACCTCATCGGTTCGGCGGTCACCGCGCGGGCGTTCCTGCCGGTGCTCGTGGAGAGCCGCGGCTACCTGCTCCAGATCGCCTCGCTCGCCGCGATCACGCCGGCGCCGATGATGACGGCGTACTGTGCGTCCAAGTCGGGCGTGGAGGCGTACGCGCACAGTCTGCGCGCCGAGGTGGGCTACCAGGGCGTCCGCGTCGGCGTCGGGTACCTGTCGTGGACGGACACGGACATGGTGCGCGGGGCCGACCAGGACGACGTCATGCGGGAGCTGCGGCAGCGGCTGCCCTGGCCGTCCAACAAGACCTATCCGCTGGGCCCCGCCGTGGACCGGCTCGTGGAGGGGATCGAGCGGCGCTCGGCGCACGTGTACGGGCAGTGGTGGCTGCGTGGCATGCAGGGGGTGCGCGGATATCTGCCGGGGCTCATCGGGACGGTCGGGCAGCGCGAGATGAAGCGGTTCGCGCCCCGCCTGAAGGGCATGCGTTCCGGGCTCGTCGGCGCAGGCGGGGAGGCCGACGAGGCGGCTCGCGCTACGCACCGTAACTGATCGACATGCACACCGTGTTCGCCCGTGTGAATCTGGTCGAGGCCCCACCGACGGGGCCGGACCCCCACTCATCACGGGAGTGAACCCACATGGGTATGAAGGACCAGTTCCAGGAGAAGTCCCGCCAGGCCAAGGACAAGATGGACCAGGGCCGCGAGAAGGCCGGCCAGCGCGGTCCGCAGCAGGGCCGCCAGGGCCAGCAGCAGGGCCGCCAGGGCCAGCAGCCGTCGGAGCGGGGCGGCCAGAACCACCGTGACATCGAGGACACGGAGCAGCAGATGCAGGACCGGTACGACCGGGACTACGACGCCTGACCGCTGCGCTCGGCTCCGGCCGGTTGACGAGGGGTGCCCTTCTTCCGGGAGGGCACCCCGCGTCGGGTCCGGCAGGTCAGGAAGCCGCCCGCGGGGGCAGCTTCGGGCGGGATCGGTCCGGGACGCCGTCGTAGGTCGGGGGGATCGCCGCCGGGTCGGACTCCAGCAGTTCCAGGGCGAGTTCCACCGCGTCGGCGAGCTGGGCGTGGCGGCCCTCCGCCCAGTCCAGCGGGGTGCGCAGGATCTCCAGGTCGGGGGCGACGCCGTGGTTCTCCACGGACCAGCCGTAGGCGTCGAACCAGGCCGCGTTCATCGGTACGGTGATGACCGTGCCGTCGCCGAGCCGGTGCCGTCCGGTCATGCCGACCACTCCGCCCCAGGTGCGCTGGCCGACGACCGGGCCGAGCTTCAGCAGCTTGAAGGCGGCGGTGATCATGTCGCCGTCGGAGGAGGTCGCCTCGTCGGCGAGGGCGACGATGGGCCCGCGCGGGGCGTTCGAGGCGTACGACACCGGTTGCGCGTCCCGGGTCAGGTCCCAGCCCAGGATGGTCCGGGTCAGTTTCTCGACGACGAGTTCGCTGATGTGGCCGCCCGCGTTGCCGCGCACGTCCACGATGAGCGCCGGCCGGGACACCTCCATGCGCAGGTCGCGGTTGAACTGGGCCCAGCCGGAGCCGCCCATGTCGGGGATGTGCAGGTAGCCGCACCTGCCGCCGCTCAACTCGCGGACGACCTGCCGGCGTTTGGCGACCCAGTCCTGGTAGCGCAGCGGCCGTTCGTCGACGAGCGGGACGACCGCGACGCGGCGGGCGTGCCCGGTGTCGTCCTCGGACGGGGTGAACGTCAGCTCCACGGTCGTTCCGCCCGAGCCGGCCAGCAGCGGGTACGGGCCCGCCACCGGGTCGACCGCGCGGCCCTCGACGTGGGTCAGGACGGCGCCCTCGCGGATGCCCGTGCCGGCCAGCGGCGAGCGGGCCCTGGAGTCGGAGGAGTCGCCGGCGAGGATGCGCTTGACCACCCAGCGTCCGTCCCGGCGTACGAAGTTGGCGCCGAGGAGGCCCTGCCAGCGCTGGTAGTGCGGCGGGCCCTCGTTGCGGCGGGCGGCGGTGACGTAGGCGTGCGAGGTGCCCAGCTCGCCGAGGACCTCGCGGAGCAGGTCGGCGAACTCGTCGGGGGACGCGACCCGTTCGACCAGCGGGCGGTACTGCTCGAGCACCGCGGGCCAGTCGATGCCGCACATGCCCGGCTCCCAGAAGTAGGCGCGGATCAGGCGGCCCGCCTCGTCGTAGGCCTGGCGCCACTCGGCGGGCGGGTCGGCCTGGTGCAGGATGCGGCGCACGTCGATCCACACGGTCGAGTCCGCGTCGCCGATCTCGGTCGACGGCACCGCCCGCAGGTCGCCCTCGTCCACGACGACCAGCCGGGTGCCGTCGCCGCTCACGGTGAACCAGTCCAGGTGGTCGACCAGTTCGGACTTCTTCGCCTTGGCGATGTTGAAGTACTCCAGAGTGGGGCGTCCGCTGATGTCGGCCGGGTTGACGAAGGTCTCGCCGAGCGCGCCGGAGATCGGCCAGCGCAGCCAGACCAGGCCGCCGCCCGCGACCGGGCAGAGCCCGGAGTACTTGGAGGCGATGACCGGGAACGGCGTGACGCGGTCCGCCAGCCCCTCGGCCTCGACCGTCACCGTGCCGGCCTCGCCGGTCTCCTCGTCCTCCAGCGGATCGAGCCCGCCGGCGGCCGGGCGGCCCTCGGGGTTCAGGGCGAACGGGGAGGGGGTGGCCGAGGAGAGCGGGACCAGGTACGGGCGGCAGCCGAGCGGGAAGGACAGGTCGCCGGTGTGCACGTCGTAGACCGGGTCGAAGCCGCGCCAGGAGAGGAAGGCGAGGTAGCGGCCGTCGCGGGTGAAGACCGGGTTCTCGTCCTCGAAGCGGCCGTTCGTCACGTCCACGACCAGCCGGTCCTTGATGCGGGCCAGCTTGATCTGGCGCAGGGAGCGGCCGATGCCGGGGTGCGACCAGGTGAGCCAGGAGCCGTCGGGGGAGAAGGCGAGGTCGCGGACCGGGCCGTTGAGGGACCGGATCAGCTCGGTGATGCCGGCCGCCGCCCCGCTCTCCCCCTCGCCCTGCTCCGGCTCCGGCGCGGCTTCCTCCGGTTCCGCCGCCCCGTCCTCCGGCACGTCGATCAGCAGCAGCCGCCCGTCGTGCGAGGCCACGGCCAGGCGTTCGCCCTCGGGGTCGCAGGCCATCTCCAGGACCCGGCCCAGCGCGCCGGAGGCCAGCCGCCGGGGCGGGCGGTCGCCGGTGGCGCGGGGCAGGCGGGCGATCTCGACGGCGTCCTCGCCCTCGGCGTCGGTGACGTAGGCGATCTGTCCGGTGGAGCCCAGCATCTCCGGCAGCCGTACCCGGACGCCGGGCGTGTCGGTGATCGTACGGGCCGGGCCGTCGCGGTGGGTGAGCCAGTACAGGCTGCCGCGGACGACGACCGCGCTGGCCCGGCCGGTCTCGTCCACGGAGATGCCGTCGACGTTCTGCGCGGCCGGCACCTGGTAGCGGCGGCGGCCGGTGCGCGGTCCGGCGAGCCGGACGTCGAGCTTGCGCGGCATGCCGCCCGGCGAGAAGTCGTCCACCAGCCACAGGTCGCCCGCGCACTGGTAGACCACCCGGTCGCCGTCGCCGGCGGCGTGCCGGGCGTAGAAGGCGTCGTGGTCGGTGTGCCGGCGCAGGTCGGTGCCGTCGTAGGCGCAGGAGTAGAGGTTGCCGACGCCCTCGTGGTCGGAGAGGAAGGCGATCCGGCCGGCGACGAACATGGGGCAGGCCAGATGGCCTTCCAGGTCCGGGAGCAGGCGCTGCCCGTGCAGCCACAGCCGGCCCATGGCGCCGCCGCGGTACCGCTTCCAGGAGGCCGGTTCGTGCGGCGGGGTGCCGGTGAGCAGCAGGGTCCTGTGCTCGCCGGCGAGGTCGGCGCACTGGATGTCGGCGACCGGCCCCCACGGCAGCCGCCCGCCCGGGTCGCCGTCGGCGGGGACCTTGTAGGCCCAGGTGAAGTGGGAGAAGGGCTGGCCGTGGGAGGCCACGGCCAGGATGTCGCCGTCCGGGGTCCAGCCGCAGACCTGGGTGTCGGTGCTGCCCCAGTACGTCAGCTGGCGTCCGGGGCCGCCGTCGGCGTCGACGAGGTGGATCTCGGGGGCGAGGCTGCGCCAGGTCGTGTAGGCGATCCGGCGGCCGTCGGGGGAGAAGCGCGGGTGGCCGGTCTTGGTGCGGTCCGCGGTGAGCCGCCAGGCGCGGCCCGGGGCGTCGAGGGGGGCCAGCCAGAGGTCGTCCTCCGCGACGAAGCACAGCAGGTCACCGCTGAGGTGGGGAAGGCGCAGATAGCTCACGTCCCCATGCTTTTCCGGTCATACGGCGCGGGCAACTCGTGGGGTCCGCGCCGCCCGGTTCCTTACAGGCCCTTCACCTTCGTGACCCACCCCACGTACGAAACGGTTTCGTTTCGTTGGCGCACGGGGTATCTTCATGGATGTACGAGGAAGAAGCTCCGGAGCGGGAAGGTGACGGGCATGACCGAAGCCGTAGCGGCGACACGTCGCAGCCGCATCACGCCCGAGCGCGAGGCCGAGCTGTACGAGGCCGTGCTCGACCTGCTCCGCGAGGTCGGCTACGACGCCCTCACCATGGACGCCGTGGCCGCCCGCACCCGGTCCAGCAAGGCCACGCTCTACCGCCAGTGGGGCGGCAAGGCCGAGCTGGTGGCCAAGGCCGTGCGGCACAGCAAGCCGGGCCGGGCCGGCGACGTCGACACCGGCTCCCTCAGAGGCGATCTGCACGCGCTCACCCTGCGTGCGGACGACTGCGAGATGGAACAGAGCTCCGCGCTGATGCGGGGCCTGGCCATGGCGGTGCACGGCAACCCGGACCTGCTCACAGCGTTCCGGGAGCACCTCGTCGAGCCGGAGATGGCGGAGTTCCGGCGCGTGCTGCAACGGGCGATCGACCGGGGCGAAATCCGCGCGGACAACCCCGCGCTCGGATTCATGATGCACATGATGATCGGCGCGTTCGCCGCCCGCACACTGATCGACGAGCAGCCGCCGACGCAGGACTTCCTCCTCTCGTACATCGACGCCGTGGTCCTCCCCGCCTTCGGCGTCACCGCGAGCTGACGCTCTTCCCCAGCAAGCCCACCACCTGACGTCACCGCTCACGTCGTCGGGCTGATCACCCCTGCCCAGCCGAACCCAACGACCTGACCGGGAGTACGCCTCCGTGGCCACGTTCCTCTACAAACTCGGACGCCTCGCCTTCCGGCGACGGCACTTCGTCGCCCTCATATGGGTCGCGCTGCTCACCCTCGCCGGGGTGGGCGCCGCCTCCGCGCCGGCCGCCGGCAACACGTCCTTCTCCATCCCCGGTACCGAGGCTCAGAAGGCCTTCGACCTGCTGGAGCAGCGCTTCCCCGGGATGAGCGCCGACGGCGCCACCGCCCGGGTCGTCTTCAAGGCCCCCAAGGGCGAGAAGATGACGGACGCCGTCAACAAGGCGACCGTCGAGAAGACCGTCAAGGAGCTGCGCAGCGGCTCCGAGGTCGCCTCCGTCGCCGACCCCTACACCGGCCACGCCGTCAGCAAGAACGGCACCATCGCCTACGCCTCGGTGAAGTACGGGGTCTCCGGCATGGAGCTGGAGGACTCCTCCAAGGACGCGCTGAAGGGCGCGGCCCAGGACGCGCGGGACGCGGGTCTCACCGTCGAGATCGGCGGTGACGCGCTGAGCGCGGCCCCCGAGACCGGCTCCAGCGAGATCATCGGCATCGCGGTCGCCGCGGTCGTCCTGGTCATCACCTTCGGCTCGCTGCTCGCGGCCGGATTCCCGCTGCTCACCGCCATCATCGGGGTCGGCATCGGCGTCTCCGCGATCACCGCGCTCGCCAGCGCCCTGGACCTGGGCACCACCACCTCCACCCTGGCCTCGATGATCGGCCTCGCCGTCGGCATCGACTACGCCCTCTTCATCGTCTCCCGCTACCGCGCCGAACTCGCCGAGGGCCGCGAGCGCGAGGACGCGGCCGGACGCGCCGTCGGCACGGCGGGCTCGGCGGTCGTCTTCGCCGGCCTCACCGTCGTCATCGCGCTGGTCGGCCTCTCCGTCGTCAACATCCCGATGCTGACGAAGATGGGCGTCGCCGCGGCGGGCACGGTCGCCATCGCCGTCCTCATCGCGCTGACCATGATCCCGGCACTGCTCGGCTACGCCGGCCGCAGGATCAGGCCGGCCGGCCAGAAGAGCAGGCTGCTGGGCGGCGGCCGCACGCCGAAGAAGCCGGGCCGCCCCAACATGGGCACCCGGTGGGCCAGCTTCGTCGTCCGCCGCCCGGTCGCCGTGCTGCTGCTCGGGGTGCTCGGCCTCGGCGCGGCGGCGATCCCGGCCTCCTCCCTGGAACTGGGCCTGCCCGACGACGGCTCCCAGCCGGCCTCGACCACCCAGCGCCGTGCCTACGACCTGCTCTCCGAGGGCTTCGGGCCCGGCTTCAACGGCCCGCTGATGATCGTCGTCGACGCCAAGGACAGCGCCGACCCCAAGGCCGCGTTCCGCGAGGTCGGCGACGAGATCAAGGGCCTGAAGGACGTCGTCACCGTCACCCCGGCCACGCCCAACAAGGCCGGCGACACCGCGACGATCACCGTCGTCCCCGGCTCCAAGCCGTCCTCGACCACCACCGAGGACCTGGTGCACGCCATCCGCGACAAGGGCGCGGACATCGCCCGCACGACCGACTCCAAAGTCCTGGTCACCGGCTCGACGGCGATGAACATCGACGTCTCGCAGAAGCTGAACGACGCGCTCCTGCCGTACCTGGCCCTGGTCGTCGGCCTGGCCTTCCTCCTGCTGATCGTGGTCTTCCGCTCGATCCTGGTCCCGCTGAAGGCGGCGCTCGGCTTCCTGCTCAGCGTGATGGCGGCCCTCGGCGCCGTGGTCGCGGTCTTCCAGTGGGGCTGGCTGTCGGGCCTGCTGAACGTCGAGGAGACCGGCCCGGTCATGTCGATGATGCCGATCTTCATGGTGGGCGTCGTCTTCGGCCTCGCGATGGACTACGAGGTGTTCCTCGTGACCCGCATGCGGGAGGCGTACGTCCACGGCGAGAAGCCCAGCCAGGCGGTGGTGACGGGCTTCAGGCACGGCGCCCGGGTCGTGACCGCCGCCGCCGTCATCATGATCGCTGTCTTCTCCGGCTTCATCGGCTCCAGCGAGTCGATGATCAAGATGATCGGCTTCGGCCTCGCCATCGCCGTCTTCTTCGACGCGTTCCTCGTCCGCATGGCCATCGTCCCGGCGGTCCTCGCCCTGCTCGGCAAGCGGGCCTGGTGGCTGCCGAAGTGGCTGGACCGCGCCCTGCCCAACGTGGACGTGGAGGGCGAGGGCCTGCGCGCCCACGCCGCCCGCGAGGACGAGAAGGAGCTGGTACGGGCCTGACGTACCGCTCCTGACACAGAGCCGCCGGTGAGGGTGCCCGTGGGGACGGGGCTGCACCCTCACCGGCTTTCCCGCTAGCGTGCGCCCATGACGACGACCGCCCATCCTCGTTTCGCCGCCGCCGTGCAGGAGTCGGGACTGGGGGAGCTGCTGCCCCGGGTCCGCAGCTTCCCGGAGGCGACCCGGACCGCCGCCGAGGCCGCCGCCGCCATCGGGTGCGAGCTGAGCCGGATCTGCAAGTCACTGGTCTTCGCCGCCGACGGGGTGCCCGTGCTGGTGCTCGTGGACGGAGCCTCGCGGGTGGACGTCGAGCGGCTGCGGCAGGAGCTTGGGGCCGCGAAGGTCACCCGGGCCGACGCCGGGCTCGTGCGCGAGACCACCGGGTACGCCATCAGCGGGGTGCCGCCCTTCGGGCACCGCACCCGCACACGGGTCCTCGCCGACCGCTCGCTGCTCGCCCACGAGGTGGTCTGGGCGGCGGCCGGCACGCCGTACACCGTCTTCCCGATCGGGCCGGAGGAACTCGTCGCCCACGCGGGCGCCACCCTGGTGGACGTGCGCGAGCGGCACGCGTGACACCGCTGGTCGCGACGGCCGTGCTGCTCGCCGCCGTCACCCACGCCGGCTGGAACGCCATCGCGCACCGCATCACCGACAAGCTCGTCGGCTTCGCCCTGATCTCCGGCGGCGGACTGCTGATCGGGCTCGCGGCGGCACCGTTCACGGCGTTCCCGGCGGGCCCCGCCTGGCCGTACCTGTTCGCCTCGGCCGTCGTGCACATCGCCTACTACGCGCTGCTGATGACCTCGTTCCGGCTGGGCGACTTCGGGCAGGCGTACCCCCTCGCGCGCGGCAGCGCCCCGCTCGTGGTGACCGTGCTCGCCGCCGTCTTCGCGCACGAGGTGCCCGGCGCCTGGGCGGCCGCCGGCATCGCCGTGTCCTGCCTGGGGCTCGGCGGGGTCGGACTGTGGGGACTGCGCGGGCGGCGGCCCGACTGGGCGGCGATCGGCGCGGCCCTCGCGACCGGCCTGACCATCGCCGTGTACACCGTCATCGACGGCATGGGCGTACGGGCCTCGGGCACGCCCTCCGGCTACGTCGCCTGGCTCATGGCCGTGCAGGGGGCGGTGCTGCCCGCGTTCCTGTACGCACGCGCGCGTGCCGGCACCATCCGGCTCCTGCGGCCGTACGCCGCCCTCGGCCTCCTCGGCGCCGCCCTGTCCGTCGCCGCGTACGGCCTGGTGCTGTGGGCCCAGACCCGGGCCGCGCTCGCCCCGGTCGCCGCCCTGCGCGAGTCGTCCGTCATCGTCGGCGCCGCCATCGGCGCGCTGTTCTTCAAGGAGCGCTTCGGGGCGCCCAGGATCGCGGCGGCGGGCCTGGTGGTCGTGGGCATCGGGCTGATGCTGCGGGCCGGCTAGCGCGGCGCACGGTGCCGACATGACGGGCCGGGTGCCGTGACGCACCCTGGAAGCAGCGGTTTTCGGAGGTGGTCGTCATGATGCACACCGCTGTGGGATGGCACATCGAGATGGAGTTCATGGAGGACGATCAGCACACGCGCGCGGCGGCCCTGGTGCGCCTGCCCGACGGCTCCGAGGTGCGGGCCCACGGCCGGGCCAGCCGGCACGGCGTCGACGCCAACCAGCCCCGGGTCGGCGAGGAGATCGCCGGTGCCCGCGCCCTCAACGAACTGGCCATGCACCTGCTGACCAAGGCACACGAGGAGATCGACCAGGCGTCCGGACGGACCTCGCACCCGATCCACGTGTGACACGCGTCCGGCGTGCGCCGAGGGCGCGCATGGCTCAGGCGAGCGCCGTGCGGACCGCTCGTACCAGTGCCTGCGCCCTCGGGTCCGCCGTCACACTCTGCCGGAAGCCGTTGGTGACGTAGCCGAAGGCGACGCCGGTGTCCGGGTCGGCGAAGCCGAGCGCGCCGCCGCGCCCGGGATGGCCGAAGGAGCCGGGGGTGAGCAGCGGCGACGCGGCACCGTGCAGCATGTGGCCGAGGCCGAAGCGGGTGCCCACCACCAGCACCCGGTCCGGTCCGGCGGACTCCTCCGCGCGGGCCAGCTCCATGGTCCGCGGGGTGAACAGCCGGGTCCCGCCGTCGACCCCGCCGATGAGCGAGGCGTAGAAGCGGGCCAGCCCGTCGGCCGTGGCGATGCCGTTGGAGGCGGGCAGGGCTGCGGCGCGGTAGCCGGGGTCGTTCTCGTCGGGGAACGGGGTGATCGCGGCGAACGCGCGGCGGGTCAGGGAGTCCGGGTCGGCGTAGGCCTCGGCCACCGCCCGCTTGGGGCGGGTCTTCAGCCCGCCGGCGGTCTCGGGCGCGTCCACCGGGCCGACGCGCCCCACGCGCGCCTGTTCCGGTTCCGGCAGGCCGAGCCACAGGTCCGCGCCCGCCGGCCCGGCGATCTCCTCGGCGATCCAGTCGCCGGCCGGGCGGCCGGTGATCCGGCGGAGCAGTTCGCCGGTGAGCCAGCTGAAGGTCTGGGCGTGGTAGCCGTGGGCGGTGCCCGGCTCCCACACCGGCGCCTGCGCGGCCACGGCGGCGGCGCCCAGGTCGGGGTCGGCGGCCTCGGCCGGGGTCAGCGGGCGGTCCAGCACGGGCACGCCCGCCCGGTGCGCGAGCAGGTCCCGTACGCGCGTGTGCTCCTTGCCGGCCGCCTTGTACTCCGGCCAGTAGGTGCCGACCGGGGCGTCCAGGTCCAGTTCGCCGCGCTGGTGCAGGAGCAGCAGCGCGGCGGCGGCGACGCCCTTGGTGGCGGAGCGCACGATCTGCGCGGTCCCGCGCTGCCAGGGGGCCGTGCCGTCCACGTCCCGGGTGCCGGCCCACAGGTCCACGACCCGGTGTCCGTCCCGGTAGACGGCGACGGCCGCTCCGCGCTCGCCGAGCAGCGCGAAGTTCGCGGCGAACGCCTCCCTGACCGGCTCGAAGCCCTCGGCCACAGTGCCGTTCACGTCCACGTCCACGCCCGCCGCCCCTTCCGCCCAGCTGTCTCCTGCGACAGTGGGTGCAACACGGGGGACGAGCCTGCGATTCCTCGGTCGGACCGGCCCGGCAGAATCGTTACGTCGATGGCGCCGCGCGTCGGGTGCGCCGCCGGCCGGGTCCGCGTCCGGCACGGCCCGTCACGCGCCCATGGCCACGGACTTCGGGTCGAAGCCGAACGGCAGCTCCAGCCGGTGCGCCCGCATCAGCTCCTCGTCGGAGAGCAGCGCGCCGGTCGGGCCGTCCGCCGCGATCACGCCCTCGCTGAGGACGAGGGAGCGCGGGCACAGCTCCAGGGCGTACGGCAGGTCGTGCGTCACCATGAGGACCGTGACGTCCAGGGAGCGCAGGATGTCGGCGAGTTCGCGGCGCGAGGCCGGGTCCAGGTTGGAGGACGGCTCGTCCAGGACCAGGATCTCCGGCTCCATGGCGAGCACGGTGGCCACCGCGACCCGGCGGCGCTGGCCGAAGGACAGGTGGTGCGGCGGCCGGTCGGCGAACTCCCGCATCCCGACCCGCTCCAGCGCGGTGTGCACCCGCTCCTCCAGCGCCGCCCCCTTGATCCCGGCGGCGGCCGGACCGAACGCCACGTCCTCGCGCACGGTCGGCATGAACAGCTGGTCGTCCGGGTCCTGGAAGACGATGCCGACCTTCTGCCGGATCGCGGCCATGTGCTGCTTGGACACCGGGAGCCCGGCCACGGTCACTGTGCCGGTGCCGCCGCCCAGGATGCCGTTGAGGTGCAGCACCAGGGTGGTCTTGCCGGCGCCGTTCGGGCCGAGGAGCGCGACCCGCTCGCCGCGCGCGATCGAGAAGTCCACGCCGAACAGGGCCTGGTGTCCGTCGGGGTAGGCGAAGGCGAGGCCGGAGACCTCCAGGGAAGCAGTCACAGGAACCATCACAGCATCCATCCCAGCAGGCAGACGACGAGGGCGGCACAGGGGAGGCTGAGCGCGTGCCGCCACTGCGCGCCGGACGCGGTCACCTCGTCGATGACCGGCATGGAACCGGCGTACCCCCGGCTCACCATCGCGAGGTGCACGCGCTCCCCGCGCTCGTAGGAGCGGATGAACAGCGCGCCGGCGGACTTGGCGAGCACACCCCAGTGCCGCACGCCCTTCGCCTCGAAGCCGCGCGACTCACGGGCGATCCGCATCCGGCGCATCTCGTCGGTGATGACGTCGCCGTAGCGGATCATGAAGGAGGCGATCTGCACGAGCAGCGGCGGCAGTTTCAGCCGTTGCAGCCCGAGCAGCAGTTCGCGCAGTTCGGTGGTGGCCGCCAGCAGCACGGACGCGGCGACGCCGAGGGTGCCCTTGGCCAGTACGTTCCAGGCGCCCCACAGCCCGTTCACGCTGAGCGAGAGCCCGAGCACGTGCACCCGCTCGCCCTCCGCCACGAACGGCATGAGCACGGCGAACGCGACGAACGGCACCTCGATCAGCAGCCGCCCGAGCAGGAAGCGGGCGGGCACGCGCGCCCGGTGCGCGACGACCGCGAGCAGCACGGCGTACACCGCGAACGCCCACATGGCCTCGCGCGGGGTCGACACGACGACCACCACGAACAGGAACGCGGCGGCCAGCTTGGTGTGCGGCGGCAGGCCGTGCACGGGCGAGTGCCCGTGCCGGTAGAGCCGGTGTGCGTGTCCCGCTCCCACGTCAGACGCCGGTGCTCGCGGGGGACACGTCGTCGGCGCGCCGCCTGCGCAGCGCCCAGAACACCGCGCTGCCCGCGACGACCGTGACGCCGACGCCGATCACGCCCGCGAGGCCGCCGGACAGCCGCGCGTCGGAGATGTCCTTCACGCCGTAGTCGGCGAGCGGCGAGTCGGCCGTGGTGTGCTGCTTCGCCTTCTTGTCGATCCCCTTGTCGTGCGCGACCTTCTCCAGGCCGTCGGGGTTCGCGGAGGCGTAGAAGCTGACGAAGCCGGCGAGGACCAGGGAGGTGACGAGGCCGGTGATCCACAGCGTGCGCCGGGAGGTGCGCGCCGCCACGGGCGCCGTCGGGGCGGGCGCGTCCACCAGTTCGCCGTTCACCCGCAACCGGAGCCGCTGCCGCAGGCCCCGCGCGCCGTACACCAGGTCCGGGCGCACGGCGACGACCGCGCCGACCGTCAGCGCGGTGATGACCGCCTCGCCGATGCCGATCAGGACATGGACGCCGATCATCGCGGTGGCGACCTTGCCGAGGGAGACGTCGGTGGTGCCGCCGACCGCGTAGATCAGCGTGAAGGCGACCGCCGCGGCCGGCACGGACACCAGGGCGGCGACGAAGGAGGCCACCGTCACCGAGCGCCGTTTGCGGGGCAGCACGGCGAGCAGGCCGCGGAAGACGGCGTAGGAGACGACGGTCGTGACGATCGCCATGTCGGTGATGTTCACGCCGAGCGCGGTCAGCCCGCCGTCGGCGAACAGCACGCCCTGCATCAGCAGCACGACCGACACGCACAGGACGGCCGTGTAGGGCCCGACGAGTATCGCGGCCAGGGCGCCGCCCAGGAGGTGGCCGCTGGTCCCGGCGGCGACCGGGAAGTTGAGCATCTGCACGGCGAAGATGAACGCCGCCACCAGGCCGGCCAGCGGGGCCGTCCGCTCGTCGAGTTCGCGGCGGGCGCCGCGCAGGCTCACGGCGAGGGCGCCGGCGGCGACCACTCCGGTGACCGCGGAGGTCGGGGCGTCGATGAATCCGTCAGGTACATGCACCGTACGATTTTAGGCCCTTGTTGCGAATGTCTTGCAAGAGAGACCGGCTCTCCATCTCCAGCGGAGGCGCGGACCGGAAAATGTGCCACTCTTGAGGGAAAGCGGATGCACGGCTTTCGCATACGTCACGGTGCGTGAGAGGGCGGTCCGATGTCTGTAGTCGAACAGTACGCGCGCGCTCACATCGTCACGGACGAGGAGGATCCCGGGGCCGTACCCGTCGTGCTGCGGTACGACCCCGACGCCGATCCCCGCTCCGTCCGGATCGGGCTGCCCGGACCGCACGAGTGGACCTTCTCCCGCGCGCTCCTCGAACGGGGACTGCGGGCGCCGGCCGAGAGCGGCGACGTCCGGGTGTGGCCGTGCGGGCGCGTCCAGGCGGTGGTCGAGTTCCACACCGACGACGGGGTCGAGGTCGTGCAGTTCGAGTCGAAGACGCTGGTGCGGTTCCTGCGCCGCACCTACACCGTCGAGCCCGTGCGGAGCTGATCGCGGCCGGGCGGAGCCGGTCAGCCCCCGAGCTTCAGCAGCTTCGCCACGATCGGGCCGGCCGTGTCACCGCCGTGCCCGCCCGCCTGGACCACACCGGCTGCGGCGAGGTCGCCCCGGTAGGCGGTGAACCAGCCGTTCGGCTTCTTCTGCCCGTCCACCTCGGCGGAGCCGGTCTTCGCGCCGTAGTCCGGGCCGAGCCCCGCCATCGCCTGGGCGGCCGTGCCGTACGCGGCCGTGTACCGCATCAGCTCGCGCAGCTGGGACAGCGTCTTCGGCGACAGGGTGCGCGAGGCGGTGGCCAGCGTGCGGTGGTCCACGGACGGCGGGACCAGGTACGGCTGGTGGAAGCTGCCCGACTTCACGGTGGCCGCCACGGAGGCCATGTTCAGCGGGTTCATGCGCACCCCGCCCTGGCCGATCAGCGAGGCCGCCATCTGCGCCGCCGACTGCACCGGCACCGAGCCGTCGAAGGTGGGCACACCGATCGCCCAGTTGTTCATGGACAGCCCGAAGACCTGCTGGGCCTGCTTGGTCAGGTCGTCGTTCTTCAGCTTCTTCGCCTGGCTGATGAAGGCGGTGTTGCAGGACCGGGCGAAGCTCGCCTTGAACGTGCCGCCCTTGATCTCGAAGTCGTCGTCGTTGTGGAACTTCCAGCCGCCGTAGGTGACCGTCTTCGGGCAGGGGTGCTTCTTGTCCGCGGAGGCCAGGCCCTTGTCGATCAGCAGCGACGAGGTGATGACCTTCATCGTGGAGCCGGGGGCGAGGGAGCCCTGGAAGGCGGTGTTGAAGCCGTGGCCGCCGTTGGCGACCGCCAGGATCTCGCCGGTCGAGGGCCGCAGCGCGACCACCGAGGCACGCGCGCGCCCCTCGACCTGCTGCTCGGCGGCGGCCTGGAGGGCGGGGCTGAGCGTCGTCCGCACCGTGCCCGGGGTGCCCTTGCTCAGCTCGACCAGCGTCTTGTCGGAGAGCTTGGCCTCCTTGGCGGCCTTGCCGCGCACCACGCGCAGCTCGACGCCCGCCGTGCCGCCCGCCGTCTTGCCGTACTTCTCCCGCAGCCCGTCCAGCACCGTGCCGAGGGACGGGTACCTGGCGGTGGTGATCTCGCCGCCGTCGCGGTCCAGCGCCTTGACCGGCGGGGTGCCGGACGCGCCGGTCACCAGCGTGTCGCCGTCCCGCAGTTCCGGGTGGAGCACGGCCGAGTGCCAGTCGACCAGCGGCTTGCCGTCGCTCGCCCGGCGCACGACGGTGAGCGAACTGCGGTAGGCGAACGGCTTGCTGAGGCCCCGGTAGGCCACCGTGGCCCGCACGGAGAACGGCACCTCGGCGCCCTTGGCCGTCCCCGGCTTGAGCGTGACGTCCTTCAGGTGGGCGTCCTTGGCGAAGCCGGTGAGCGCCTTCCCGGCGGCGGCGGGGTCGTCCGTGGCGTCCGCCGCCCGTTCGGCCTCGCCCTGCTGCCAGGCGGTCAGGAAGCGGGTGGAGGCCGTGCGGACCTCGGTGGCGGTGAGCGGGCCGGTCCTGACGGTCCGGTGGCCGGCCGTGGTGGCGGACCGCTCGTCGGCCGCGGCACCGCCGTCGTACAGCGCGTAGACGCCGAGCCCGGCACCGCCGACCACCACGGCGATCATCCCGCCGAGCACGGCGGGCCGGGTCTTCCGTCGCTCGGCGACGCGCCTTCTCTTGCCCACAGCCTCAGTTCCTCCGCACCTTTCCCAGGGTCCCCGCAGCCCGCACATTCCCCAACGACGGCAATCACCTTAAAGTCCCCGTCTTCCCGGGTGACGTCAGCCCGCGTTCCGTAGCACGCTTGCGACAATCGGCCCGGCGGCGTCGATGCCGTGCCCGCCGTCCTGGACCATGGCCGCCGCGGCGACGTCGTCGCGGTAACCGGTGAACCAGCTGTCCGACCGCGCCTCCCCGTCGACCTCCGCCGAGCCGGTCTTCGCGCCGACGTCCCCGCCCATCCCGGCCATCACGCCGGCCGCGGTGCCGCTGCGCGCGGTGCGGTTCATCATGGCGCGCAGCTGCTGGGCCGTGGCCGGCGACAGGCCGCGCGCGCGGGCCGGTTTCCGGTCGTCCAGCCGCAGCGGCACGATCAGCGGCTGGTGGAAGGTGCCGGTCTTCGCGGTGGCCGTCACGGACGCCATGTTCAGCGGGCTCATCTGGACCTGGCCCTGGCCGATCAGGCCCGCCGCGGTGTCCGGGCCGCCGGCCGCCGGCACCCGGCCGTCGAACGTGGGCACGCCGATCTGCCAGTTGTCGCGCCCGAGCCCGAAGCGGTCCTCGGCCTCGCGGGTGAGGGAGTCGGGCTTCACCTCGTCCGCGAACTTCACGAACGCCGTGTTGCAGGAGCGGGCGAAGCTGTCGGCGAGGGTGGCGTGCCCGTCCGGCGTCAAGCCCTTGAGGTTCTGGAAGGTCTGGCTCTGCCAGACGGCCGACGGCGGGCAGGGCGCCGGTCCGTTCGCGGTGGTCAGGCCGTTGTCGATGAGGGTCGCCGCGCTGATGATCTTCATGGTGGAGCCGGGGGCGCGTTCGCCGAGGAGGGCCGCGTCGAAGCCGTCGTCGCGGTTGTTGGCGACGGCGAGTATCTCGCCGGTGCTGGGCTTGACGGCCACGACCGAGGAGTCGGGGTACTTCAGCACGGCCTTCTCGGCCGCCGCCTGGGCGCTCGCGCTGAGCGTCGTGGGGAGCTTGCCGGGCCTGCCCTTGGCCAGGGTGAGCAGCGGGGTGTCCGCGACCTGGCTGCCGTCCGCCGCCGCCTGATGCCGGATCACCAGTTCCACCCCGGGCCGGCCGCCGGTCTTGTCGCCGTAGCGCCGGCGCAACTCGTCCAGGATCGGACCGAGCGACGGGTACGTCACCCGGGTGAGCACCTTGCCGCTGCGGTCCACGGCCTCGACCTCGGGGGCGGCCGACTCGCCGGTGGTGAGCGTGTCGCCCTTGCGCAGCCGCGGGTGGACGACGGAGGGCTGCCAGTCGACCAGCGCACGGTGCGAGGTCTGGCCGCGTACGACGGTCAGCGCGCTGCGGTAGGAGAGCGGCCGGGAGGCGCCGGCGTACGACACGGTGGCCCGCACCGTGAACGGCACCGTGTCGCCGGTGGCCCGGCCGGGCGTGATCCGCACCGCGCCGATGTGCGCGTCGTGGCCGTAGGCCGACAGCAGCTCCCGGGCCGCCTCCGGGAAGTTGGTGTACGACGCCGCGGCCGCCGCGTCGCCCTTCTGCCAGGCGCTGAAGAACGCGCCGGTCGTCTCCTTCACCTCGGAGCCGCTGGGCGGACCGGTCCGCACGGCCACCGGGCCCCCCGGGCCGTCGTCACCGTTCAGCGCGGACGCGACGTTGTACAGCCCGTACCCGGCGCCGCCGAGCACCGTGACGCACACGCCGCCGATGACGGCCGCCTTGACCCCGTTGCGCATGGTGCGCTTCCCCTCCCGTTCAGCCTGTTGAACATGTTCAAAACAGGTGGGGGCACTGTAAGCGGTTGCGCTCCCCGCATGACGGGAGTTGTCGAAACCGTGACTCAGACCCAGGTGTCCAGCCACATCCGCGACCGCCAGGAGTCGATCGGGATGGCCTGGCCCGTGTAGAGGGGCCAGAAGTAGATGAAGTGTGCCGTAGCAAGGGCCTTGGGGGTCTGAGCACGGCGCTTTCATCGCCGTGCAGCCAGGATGAGTCATCTGGGCCGTCTACGGGCCGTGATCACGGGTTAGGGCGACACCAGCGGGAGGTCTCGAATGGCGTTCACTCGTGCGTGGTGAGGACATCGCGCGAGACATCCATGAAGGCGTTGCGCTTGAGAGGGATTGCGAGCCAAAGGTCATCGCTCCTCTGTTGGTGCTGTCGCCTGGACTCTGCGTCGCCCGCAGTCCGGACGTTCTCCCATGCGGCCAGGTGATGGAAGAACGCGGTGGCAGCGCTAGTGAGCTCCTGGGCGCAGGCCGTCAGGTGAGCGGGTCCCCACAGTTGCAGTTGTGCGTTCGCGACGACCAGTTGCCTAGTAAGGTCGATCAGTTGGCGGCTGTGCTCCTCGTCGAGCCGCGTTCCATGATCGACAGCCGTTACGCAGTCGACAGCAACCATTGCGAAGACTCCGAACTTGTCCAGGAAGGTTGCGCAGGCCTCCCTCCGTTGGTCGCGCACCCAATGACGGTGCTCGGCTGCTGATTGATGGGCGACCTGAGTCTGTGCGGCTTCAATCGTCTTCTGCGCTCCGATTCGGGCTCCGTAAGCGGTGGCGAGTCCGCCGACCCCGGCACCCACTAGACCCGCTATCCCGGCGATCACGCCAGCAATCCCTTGATCCATCGCAGCATTCTTTCGCAACTGATCACACTTGTGTCCGACAGTTCAGCGGTTGAGCCGCTGCCCCAAACGCGGGCAGCGGCCCGACCAGTGGCTTCTATGCCGCCTCGTGGACTGACGCAGCACGTTGACCGGGCTCAGCCGTCAGATAAAGGCTGTCGACGGCCTTCCGGGTACGCCCCTCGCTGCTCGGCATGAGGTGCGTGTAAGTCCGGAGCGTGAAGCCCGGATCGCTGTGCCCGAGGTACTGGCTCAGGGCCCGGATGTTCTCGCCGGCGTCCAGGAGAACGGACGCGTAGAAGTGCCTGAGTGCGTGCATGCCGTGTTGGGGGGCCGATGCGTACCGCTCGCCCTCCTCCCGTGCCGGGATGATGCCGGCGGCGGCCAGAGCGGGCTTCCAGTGGTGGTCGTTGAAGTTGCTCACGCGGACGTGATTGCCCTCAGGCCCGCTGAAAAGCAACCGCTTCGTCACAGGCGGGCCGTCAGGCGTGCGCCACGGAAGCGTCACCTCGACCGGCTCGAACTTCGTCGCGTGTGTTCTGAGCGCGGTGGCGACGGCTTTGGGAAGCGGGACATCCCGGATTTTGCCACCCTTCGGCAGAGCGAAGACGTATTTGCCGCGGATGCGCTTGAGTTGATGGCCGACGGTGAGCCACCCGCCCTCGTAGTCGAGTTCTTCGACGGCAAGGCCGAAGATCTCACCCTGTCGCAGTCCGCAGCCCGCGCCAGCGTCCACGGCCGCCTGATAGCGCGGAGGGAGGTCGGCACGCACGCCGAAGACCTGCTCTGCCGTCCACGGGACGACGCGCGGCTTGCTCGGCTTGGGGAGTTGAACCGTGCGGGCACGGCAGGGGTTCTTGCTGAGTAGCCCGTCATCGACCGCCGCGCTCAGCGCGGCCGACACGGTGCCGACGATGATGCGACGGTGCGACTCTGCCGGCACGGTGGCTTCCAGTGCGGCGATCCAGGCCCGGATGTGCTCCGGCTTGAACGAGCCGAGGGGGCGTGAGCCGAGATGGGGGTAGGCGTGAAGCCTGAGCCGCCGTTCCGCAGCCTCACGGCTGTTGATTTCGCCCGTGTGCGTCGTCACCCAACGCTCCGCGTACTGCTGAAAGGTGGTCCGGCTCGACTTGGGGTCGATGTACTGGCCGCGCGACATGTCCGCCTCGATCTGGGCGAGCCACTGCTCTGCGAGCCGCTTCTGACGGTCGGGGAAGCTCTTGGACTTCTCGGTGCCGTCGGGGCCGATGTAGCGAGCCCGGTAGCGCATGCCGGTGCCATAGCGGTCGGTCTTGACCCTCACGGACTTTCCGTTGGCGTCGGTCTCTGTCTTGTACCAGCGGTCTTGGATGTGGCCTGCCATGAAGGCGCGGTCCCTTCTGAATATGAGGCGGGGAGGGCCGGCGGGCCTCCCCGTGGTGGCGCGAAGCTGGGTGCTGGCCGTTTCAGGCAGCGTCGCGGTCGGCGTCCTTGCGGTTGGTGACGTAGGCGCGTACGTCGGCGGGGTCGTAGCGGAGGTGCTTGCCGATGCGGAAACCGGGCGGTCCGGTGCGCTTCTTGCGCCACTGGTAGACGGTCTCCAGGGGCACGCCGAACATGGCGGCGATGTCGTCGGGGGTGAGGTACCGGTCCGGGAGACCGCCTCGGAGGGTGGCGCGGGGGTCGAGATCTGTCGGCTTTGCCATAGGGACTCCAAGCGGGGAGGGCGTGGCCGCGTGTGTCCGAGGTGCGGATTTCTGCGTCACCCGCGTCATCTGCGTCATTCACTCGCCTGACCTGCTGCTTTGAGGTGACGCAGGACCGGGAGGGTGCGTCACCGGTGACGCAGACCTTCGTCACCGGGTGACGCAGGTGACGCGGGGTGACGCAGAGATCGGCTGTCTGCGTCACCCGTCTTTGGGCAGGTCACCGACCGTTTGAGGGGGGTGGGTGACGCAGGTGACGCAGAGTCTTTCTACTTCGGACAAGGGAGGGGTTGGTGTCTGTTGTGGTGCGCGGCTCAGAGAGTGAAGAACGGGCCGCTTCGCGGCACGACCGTTGCAGGGCGGCGCCGCCGCCGAACAGCAAGAGGAGCACGCGGGGACGGGTGCTCCTCTTGCTTGTGCGGGCGGTCGTGGTCCCGCGCGGTCAGAAGGCCGCTGCTTGCTCGTGCGGGGGCAGTGGGGCGGCCGGCCGCGTGATCTCGATGTAGCGGGACGTCTTGGTGCGGCCCCAGTCAATGAGGACGCCCCGGGCGGCGAGGGTGGGCTGAAGGCGCTTGAGGCGGTCTGAGAGCACCTTGCCGGTGGTCGGCCACCCTTTGGGCAGGGGACGGAAGTCCTCGCCCGTGTAGAGGCCCGTGAGGCAGTGCAGCCACTCGGCCGACGTCATCCGCTGCTCGGTGCCCGGCTCGATGCCGGCGGCGTGCTTCAGGACGGTCTGTGCGAGCAGGTCGCCCTCGATGACGTCGTCGTTGAGGTCGTCCAGGCTGGCCCGGTAGGCGCTCAGCGCGCCGAGGCCGGTCGCCGCGTCGAGCTGCGCGCACAGGTGCGCGAAGTCGGCCATCCGCAGGTCGGTCGGGATGTCCGCCTCTGCCGCACGGACCTTGACCGTCAGGTCGAGCAACGACCCGAGGATGACCGGCAGCGCCTCGGCGTACTCCGCCCACAGTTCCGCCTCGGTCCGCCGGACCTTGGGCCGCTCCAGCCGCAAGGGCAGGAGCCGCTCCGCGAGGTCGGGCCGGATGACGCCCACGTCAATGCCGGTCAGAAGCAGGGGACGGCGGTAGCGGGCACGGAACACGTCCCCGTCGGTGAACAGCGCGCGCTTGACGTTCTCAGCCCCGGTGACGATGCAGCACATGGCATCGGACAGGTCCGGCGTCATGTGGGAGAGGTTGTCCAGGGCCGTGACCCATCCGGCCGCAACAGCGGCGATCAGGTTTTCCTCGTCCTTCGGGGCCCGGCGCAGGTCCCCGCTCATGCCCTCGATGACCCGCACGAGCATCCGCCCACCAGTGGACTTGCCGGCGCCCTGGGGGCCGGTGAGGAACGGAGCGGGGACGGGTACGGACGGGCCGAGGCAGCCGATCAGCCAGGCGATGGCCAGGCACTCCGTCTCCGCGTTGGCGAAGTTGCACAACCTGAGCAGCAGGTCGATACCCTTGCCGTCGGTGTCCTTGGCCGGCAGGGGCAGCTCCCCGGTGAGCTGGGTGCGTCGCCAGCACACCTCACGCGGGTCAGGGACGGCGATGTCCCAGCCAGTGGGGTGGATGCGGACGGACTGCCCGTCGGCGCGCCCGAGGTCCAGCCACGTGGCTCCGTCGAGTCCGGGGGCAACGCGGATGTGCACGGGCTGCACGTCCTCGGTCAGCGCGAGAGCCTCGATCAGGTCCAACGCCTCCTTGAGGGCGGTGCCGTTGAAGACGCCGATGCCGTCGCGGAAGAGTCCGACCATGAGTTCCTGGCGGTGGCTGCCGGTGGTGCCCTGGGAGCGGATCGGGCGGGCCACGGGGTGGCCGTTGCGCTGCGCGTAGACGGTGCCGTCGGCGGTGCGGAAGTACCGGAAGTGCGTTTGGGCGTAGTCGGTGATGATCTGGCGGGCGGGGTTCTTGTCGTCGTCCGTCATGGTCACAGTCCCAACGTGGTGCGGGCGTTGGTCCACGCGTCGGTGCAGTGCCGCGGGGACTCACCCTTGGTCTGCGCGGCGGCGAACAGCCGCGTGACGTGGGTGTCGGTGAGGCAGCCGCACCGGCCGTGCGTGGACAGCACGGCGAGGAACGTCCGGTACACGGTCGCGTGGACCGCGCTGCGCGCCTCGGTGATCCGCTCCACGGCCATGGCAATGCCGCTTTCCAGGAAGGTGGGCGTGCGGTGCGGGCACTCCCCGGGCCCTGCGGGCACGGTGACGGCGTGCGGCGCCGGCCGGGCCGGGGAGGGTGTCTTGATGGCCAGGGCGCGCACGGCGTCGGGCAGGTCGGCGATGTGGCCGGTGCCGGGGCCGAGGTAGCGGGCGTAGGCCATGGACGACTTGATGTCGACGCCGGGCCGGGCCGCGTTGCGGGAGGTCATGGCGCCCCGGTAGATCCAGTGCTCACCGCGCGTCGTCGGCACGGTCCGGGTAGAGGGCAGCGTCTCGCGGGCCCACGCGACGGCCGCCGCGTCGTCCAGGTCCACCACGGTCAGCCCGGCCCCGCCGGGGTGGTAGCCGATGCAGACGGCCTCACGCCATGCCGGCGCCCACGCTGGCGAGGTGATCACCTGTGGGTCGGTGGTGGCGGCGGCCCACGCGTGGCAGGGTGCCGGGCACTGGCAGGGACCGGCGTTCTTCATGTTCGGTCGTCCGCCGCAGACGTTCTTGGCGCACGCGCGGCAGTTCCCGAACGGCACCTTTCGCCGGCGCAGGGGCAGCACCGGCACGCCGGCCGCCGTCAGGTCGAGGGCGGTGGGCAGGAGGTCACGAGTGGTGCTCATGCCGCCGCCCCTGACGCGTTGGTGGCGGCGAGGTAGGCGTGGCCGATGAACTCGGTGTAGGCGGGCGGGATGGCCTCGGTCAGTTCCTCGCGAACGTCTGTCCACGTGATGCCCATCGCGGCCTGAAGCTCGGTGATGGACGGCTTGCCGCCGCCGTTGCCGTAGGCGGCGACGTAGGGGCCGTCGTAGAAGCGGCCGTGCCGGTATCCGCGGACGCGGCCCCGGTGCGGGACGTGCGCCGGCCGGGCCGTGGTCCAGCCGCCCAACTCGAAGTTGCGATGCCGGATCACCCCGAGACCGAACATCTCCCCGCACAGGGTCAGATCCTTGCGGATCTCCGCGCGTCCGTTCGGTTGCTCGATCACGTACGGCAGACCGGTCCGGTCGAGCAGGTCGCGGGTGGGCGCCACGAGGTCCTCGTGGGTGCCGCCCCATCCCTGGGACCGGTTGGTGCCCACGGTCAGCGAGCACTTGTCCTGGCACGGCGGGGAGGCGTGGACCATGGCGTACCGGCGGATCTCGCCCGTCGCGATCAGCGCGGCGAGGTAGGCGAGCGCGTCACCCTGGTGATAGTGGAAGGGGTAGTTCGGGCGGTCGGCGATGTCGCAGCCGTCGACCTGGAAGCCGGCGCGATGGTAGCCAGTACCGGCACCCCCGGCGCAGCAGAACAGATCCAGTAGGCGCGGCCGGTCGTCGGACACTCGCCCGATGGCGGTCGGTTGGGTCATGCTGGGAGACCTCCACTGTTCAGTTGGATGGGTGGAACGAGGGCGGCCCCGGTTCTTGGCGGAATGGGGGGCCGCCCTCGGCGTAGCTAGAAGGGCGGTTCGTCGCTGTAGCCGCCGGGCGCCCACGGGTCACGGCCGGTGTCGCGGCGGCGCAGCCACCAGGGCCGGCGCGGGAGGGGCAGCAGGACCCGGCGGCGGGTCTCGTCCCAGCAGGTGCAGGGCTCCCAGTCGGTGCCCGCGCACTCTCCGGTCTCCGGGTCGCCGTAGTCGCGGTTGGTGCCGCCGTCCCCGCCGCACTTCGGGCAGTTGGGGCGGGGGGTGTCGGTGAGGATCAGGGCCCGGCGGGGCCAGTGCGTGAGCTGGATGCGGAGTCGGATCACGGGTGGTCTCCTGTCAGCGCTTGGAGCCGAAGAGCTTGACGGTGATGCCGCCGACGCTGATCGGGCCGGTCGCGGCGGCGATGGACACGGCGGTGTGGACGGCGAAGTCGAGCAGGGCCAGCAGCGCGGCGATGGTGGCGAAGATGCCGATGGCACCGGCGCCGGCGACGGCGAGCGGGTACAGGAAGTGGCGGAGGGGGCGGCCGGTGCCGTCGGTGGTGTGGATGACGATGACGACCGGCTGTCCGGTGGCTTCGGCGCGGCGGTAGGCGTCGGCGGGGATGTGTGGGGTGATGATCCCCGGCGGGTCGCGGTGCGGCATGGCGTGGCTTCCCTTCGAGTGAGCCGGCGGGCCCGCGCCGACGTGGCGCGGGCCCGCGGTTGGGTGTCAGGGCCGGATGCGAGACGGGGTGTCACGGGGGTGTCAGGGGCGCGTGACAGTCCGTCTGCCTAAGGGTTTGGGTGTCAGGGTCCGTGACGGTGTCAGGTGTCAGGCCGCGGCCAGAGTAGGGACGATGCGCCAGCGGCCGGTGCTGTTCGTGGGCTCCAGCCGGCCGTCCATGGCGGCTTCCTTCAGCCGGGCGGACACCCACGGGCGGGAGAGGTTGTTGCGGTCGCACCAGTCCATGAAGTCGACCGGGCCCACGACCATCTGTCCGGCCCGCTCGAACTCCTCCAGGGCGAGCGCGAACAGTTCCCGGGCCTCCTTGGGGGACGGCTTGCGGCCGGTCTCCTGTCCGAAGATCGGCGCGTCGTCGCCGTCCTGGTCGCCGGGCAGTTCGGCGTCGGGGTCGATGCCGGCGTCCTCGGGGTCGACCAGCGGCCCGTACCCCTGCCCGTGTTCGTCGTTCATGGCGTTGTCTCCCTGTACGGCGGTCAGCCGCGGACCGCCCGCGGCGGGGACGGGGTCGGGTGCGGTGCGGCCGGTGTAGGCGCGGCCGGCGACCGCGGTCACCGCGCCGGCCGTGACCGGGTCGGCACTCGCGCCCTCCCGCAGTGCCCATGCCGCGAGTTGTTCCATGAGCGGGACGGCGCGGGCGGGGAAGGCGAAGGTGCGGCCCGGGGAGGGGTGGCGGTCCTCGGGGATGCCTGGGGAGACGACGTAGCAGTAGCCGGGGCGCCGGTTGCCCCACGCGCCGGGGTGGGCGCCGGCGTCGATGACCGCCTCGGGCAGCGAGAACCCTTCGTCGCGGGGGTCGCAGCCGAGCGCGATCACGGACGGCAGGGAGGCCCGGGTACTGGTGGACATCTGGTCGTAGGAGGGGCGCTGGAGGGACACGATCAGGGAGACGCCGGCGGAGCGGGCTTCCTGCGCGATCCCGGTGAACGCGTCGTCGCCGAGGTTGCGCAGGGTGTTCGCCGCTTCCTCGAACCACGCGACCAGGAACGGCATGCCGGCGCACCCGCACGCCCGGCCGGACTGGCAGGAGTGGGCGGGATCGGTCTGGGTGTCGGCGGCGGCGGGGACCCACTGCCGGTAGCCGTGGGCGCCGAGCCAGCGGGTGCGGGCGGGGATGATGGCCTTGACCGCCTCGACCATAACCTCCGTATCCGCCCCGCCCTCCGCGGACCAGTCCATGCCCGGCCGCAGCGGCGCGAAGTCCTGGAACGCCTTCGGGTCCGACACCCACAGCAGCACGTCCCGGCGAGACAGGATCTCCGTCATCAGGTTCAGCGCGGTCTCGCCCTTGCCCGAGCCCGTGCCGCCCGCGATCAGGACGTGCGTGCTGTTCCGCTTGGCCTCCGGGTCGCCAGGGAGCCAGATCACCAGAGCGGAGCCGTCGTCGTAGCGGCCGATGACCAGCGGTTCCGCGATCGAACCGCCCAGGTTCGACGGCCCCTCGTACTCCGCCGGCTGCGCGAGCATGTCCTCCGGGACGATGACCAGCTCACCTCGCCGGCTGGAGTCCGGCGAGGGGTGGTAGCGCACGGCGGAGACGGGCAGGTCCAGCGCGGACGCGATCCGGGCCAGGGCCTTGGAGACGTCGTCGTTGGTCTGCTCGCCCGGCTCCAGCGCCAGCGGCGCGGTGACCCGGTTCGGCTCCACCTTCGCCTGCCCGATCTGCGCACGCGCAAGACCGACCTTCTCCAACAGCCCCTTGTCGCCACTGCCCTGCGGGTCGGCGTCGTTGCGGCGCAGGACCATGCGGACGTTCCACGACAGGGCCACGACGGGCCCGCCCATCAGGAACAGGTCGTCCAGCGGGCCGGTGGTGGGGCCGGCGAGGCAGGCAGCGGTCACCCACGCCGACCCCGCCGCAACGGTGATGGCCGAGTGCAGACGACGCTGCTGACTGGTCGACTTCCCCGCCCACCACGTCGCCCCCGTCAGGGCGACGGAGGCCAGAGTGAGACCGACGCCGGCTCCGGCGGAGGCTTCCCACCGCAACGAGCCCAGCGCCCCGGCCAGACCCGTCCCGGCCCAACCGAGCCAGGGCGGAAGATGCGGCTTCACCCGGTTGAGCAGGTACACGCCCACGCCCCCGCCCGACCCGACTGCGTTGGGGTCGGCGAGGTAGGCGGTCGTCCCTTCGTGGCCGTAGGCCACCGAACGGCTGTTGCGTGCCATGGACAATCACTCCTTCCCTACTGCTGGGCCCAGTTCATGACCGGCTGCTGCGGCCGGCGGGCACGGTGACGGACGCGGTTGATCTCCTCCTCGAATTCCTGCTGGAACGTGGAGTGGCAGGCGGCGGCGTTCTTCGCCGCGTCCCGCAGGGCGTCCGCGGCCCGCTGCATCTTGCGGGCCACCTTCTGGGCCCTGATCCGCGAGCCGAACGCCCGCCCTTCCGGGTCGGGCACGGCAGCCAGGACGCCCTTCATGATCTCGGCGCCCATGGCCACCTCGATGGACAGCGTCACCGCGGCGGCCCGCAGGGCGTTGCAGTACATCCGCACCAGGGCCGGCGAGGAGAAGTCCGGCTCAGGGAGCAGGGCTTCGGCGTGCGGCCGGCGCCCGCCGCCGCTGCCGGCGGGGTGGTGGTTGGTGGTGCGGTTGATGGTGACGTTCACCGGGGGCGCGAACGAGCTGCCCAGTCCGCCGACGAAGCCACCGGCCGCGGCCCCGGCGTTGGCGAACTTGTTCGACTTCGGCACGTTGGCGTTGCCGCCGCGGCTGTTGGTGGAGGCCATTGGTCGACTCCTTCGGGGGTCAGTGGGTGCGGCGGACGATGAGCCAGGCGGTCTGTGCGGTGCCCCCCAGCAGCAGCCACAGCCAGCCGAGCGGGCCGGTGAGCGGACCGAACCCGGCTGCGGCGGCGAGCCAGCCGCCCGCCAGCGTCGCCAGCGCGGCCAGGCCGATGCGCCAGGCGAGGACGGAGCCGGTTCCGGGGCGGCGGCGCTGCATGAGCAGCACCCACACGGCCGGGCCGGTGGCCAGGGCGGCGAGGACCAGGCCGGTCCACGGCGCCATGGTGTGGAGCACGCCGGCGGCGGCGAGGGCGAACATGGCGAGGCCGGTCGGGGCGAGGGCGCCGCGGTGGCGCCACAGCATGCGGCCCACCCATCCGGCGGCCTCCCGGCTGAGGGAGGGCTGCTCGGGGACGACGATCACGAACGGCTGCGCGGCGCGGCGTCCGCGCTGGCGGGGGATGTGGACGGTGTGGACGCCCGCGGCCTTGGCGCCGCGGGCACGGGTACGGCTGGACACAGCGAATCTCCTCGCGGGAGGCAGTCAGGTTGGGGTGTGCTGTGCTGCTCAGGCCGCAGCGGCCTGGTCGTCCGGGAAGGCGCACGGAGTGCACATGCCGAGCGCGACCGGGATCACGTAACCGGCGTCCCGGCGGCACTCCGGGCAGATGCGACGAGCGGTGTTGGCCCTCGCCAGCGCGGCCCACTTGGCCGGGGTCATCGGGCGCACCGGCCGGGCCTGGTCGATCCGGTACAGGTAGGCGACCAGCGGGCCGCCGCGGCGGCGCGGACGCTCGACCTGCGCGGCCACGTCCTGCCCTCCCGGCCGCAGTCCGGCCGCGCGCAGTTGCCGCAGCGTGGCCAGACCGCCAGGGGCCAGTCGCCACGGGTAGACGGGGACGGCAGCCATCACACTGCCGCGGTGTCGACGGCCCGCAGGTGCGGGCGGGAGGGCTCATCCTCGTCTCGTACGGCGAGGATCTGCTTACGCCCCCACGACTCGCTCATACCGAACGCCTCCCCCAGCGCACGGGCGCTGAGCGGGCGGCCCGCCTGTGCGGACTCGGCGTACGCACGGCGTGCGTCCTGCCGCATCCGCTCCAGCTCCGCGTCCTCGAACTGCGCCTGCCGCAGTGCCTCAGCGGCGGACTCCGTCTCGGGTGTGCGGACGGTGTACGGGGCGTGCGGTGCGGGAGTCCGCTCGGCGTCCGCACGGGGTGTGACCAGGGCAGACGGCTCCGAACCGGGCACGCCTGCCGGGGGGTCAGTGATGATCGGCGAGGACGCCTGCTCGGGGTGTGCGGTGGCGTGCGGGGCGGGTGCGGATTCCTGCGCGTCCGGCCCGTACACCGGCTCCGCCGGGGCGACAGTGCGGTGGTGCAGCACCTTGGCAACCAGATCAGAGCCGAAGTAGATCGAGCCGACCGGAAGCGAAGTGGCCAGCAGGACGAGGGCCCAGTTCGCCGGGTCCCAGTCGGCGAGCCTTCCCCAGGCGACCCCGCGCCCATGCAGCTCGGGGACCAGGCCGTGCACGTAGTTCAGAACCAGCGAGGCGGCGGTGTAGGTGCCGAGCACCCGGAGGGCGAACTTGCGGTCGTCGCCGGCCAGGACGAGGGTGGCGACCAGGGCGAGCGCCATGAGCCCGTCGACCACGAACGGGTACAGCGTCGCCGCGGTGGTGTCGGCACCGACCGTGCCGGCGATGTCCCGCAGCGCGTTCCACGAGACCCGGAACGCCATGCCGACCACCGCGACCAGCGCGGCCACCAGGAGGATGCGGCCCTTGCGGTTCACGCTGCGCCTCCCGCTGCCGCCGTGGCCGGGGTGTAGGTGGCGTAGACCTGGAACTTGATTCCGTAGGCGGTCGCCGTGAACTCCAGCGACGGCCGGTCTCCGATCCGGTCGACGACCAGGGCGGCCGGGGTGACGCCCAGCGCCTCCCGCCACGCCTCCACCGCCGCAGGACTGTCGAGCCCCACGCCCAACTCACCCGTGCCGTACTTGCTGACCGTGAGGTAGGCGGCAGGAAGGTCCGGATGAGCGATGGCGAGGGTGGCCAGGTACGTGAGGACGGGCGCCTGCGTGGCCAGAGTCTGGGTGCTCACGCGCCCACCCCCGTGACCACGGTGGACCGGTTGGCCAGCTCCCGCCGCGCGGCCAGCACCCGGCGGCGGGCTCGCCGCAGCCGGCGGGCGTCCAGCTCGCTCGGCGTGCGGTCCAGGCTGATGATCTGCGCGTCGAGCAGGTCGACGTCCGCCAGGATCAGCGGCATCTCCTGCTCGATCGTGTCCAGCTCCGCGTCGGTCGGCTCCATGAAGTCGGCGAACGCGGTAACAGCGTCCTGAACAGTGACGATGTGGTCCATTGGGTCGTGGTTCCTCTCACAGGTGAACGGCCCGAACAGCGGCCCCGGTGTTCCCGCACCGGGGCCGCGCGCCGTTGAAGTCGGAATGTCCGGCTCCCCGCACTCCCGCCCGTACGGACTGTCGCAGTGGACGCGACCCCGGACGGGCGGGAGAGGCAGCCGGCCGCAGCGTCAGGCGCCGCGAGGCCAGAGGCGGACCAGAGATGCGAAGAGGGCGCCGCCGGCCGGTCCGTGAACCGGCGGCGCCCAGGTATGTCGTCGGTTCACACCGACCTCCCGCAGATCGCAGGGACACGGCTTCACTGGCGTTCCGTTGCCACGGAGCGCCGGTCCCGAGCCGGGCACGTCGGGTGCGTCATCGTCACTGCTCTGACGCCAGCAGGGCGGCGCGTACCAGGTGGCACCCCCGGGGTTGACCTCCACGCAATGAAGGGCTGATCCCCAGGACTGTTCTCCAGAGCTGACACGCAGGACAGGACACGTTCACCTGCCACGAAGTGGCCGCCGGCGGCCATCACCCGGGCCGCTACGGAGGCGGGGACTCACACCCCGCCAACTTGGCACTCTGTTCAGTTCTCAAGACAACAACCGCTCACTTCGGACTCACCCCTGCGGGCTTTCCTCTGGGCGACGCATGTACGGCAGAACCGTACGTGACACCCCGTACGACTTGTCTGGAGGAGTGCCGTGGCAAGAGATTGCACGAGCCGCGCTTGGATGGTCAAGCCCCCTGGTCTAACTTGTACGGAGGAGTCGGAGCAGAGGGGTCGCCTTGCCAGTACGACGCGGTATGACGAAGGCTCAGGAAATTGCCTACGACCTGCGGGAACAGATCCAGTCCGGCAGGTTGGCGCCAGGCGAGGCCCTGCCCAGCGAATCAAAGATGATGAGCCAGTACGGCTACAGCCGCGAGACCGTCCGGGCCGGCGTCCGCCTCTTGATTGAGGAGGGCTTGGTCGTCACCGGGCAGGGACAGGGCAAGTACGTCCGCGAGGACTACCCCCCTGTCGTCTGGAACTGGACGACGCTCGAAAGCCGCAGCCGACACGCGAACGCGGTGGAAGGGCGAACCGCCGGCGACCAGTGGGCGAGCGCCATTGCGGAGAACGGGAACGCTCCGCGCCAAGAGATCTCGGTCTCCATCGTCGTGCCTCCGCCGCACGTCCGAGAACGTCTTGGGCTCCCTGCCGACGGCTTGGCCGTGGCACGCAAGCGCGTCCGGTTCATAGACAACCGGCCCTACGCTCTCGCCGACTCGTACTTCCCTCAGGAACTCGTGGTCGGCACGCCCCTGATGGAGCCCCGAGACGTCTCGGCACCCGGCGGCATCCTCGCGTCCCTCGGGCTCGTGCAAGCCAAGTACGTGGACGAAATTTCAGTTCGGATGCCGACTCACCAGGAAGCGGAGCTACTTGGCCTCCCTGCGGCTACTCCCGTGGCAGAACACACCCGAACGGGCTATGACGCGGACGATCGTCCCCTCCGCTGCATGGTCACCATCCTCCCAGGAGACAGGCACAAGATCCTCTATGAAGTCAGTACGGACTGAGTACCTCCGCCCAGCAGCGGCGGAGGACGTACCGGCCCTCTTGGCTCTGCGCGCAGAGGCCGAAGGGTGGCTACGTACCAAGGGCACCGACCAGTGGAGCGATCCGGAGACTGGCGAGCGCGCTATTTCGAAGTGGCGCGCGAGTATAGATGAGGGGAGGGCATGGGTCGCCGTCGGTGAGCGGGGCGAGGTGCTCGCCACCGTCAGCCGCGGCCCCGTGGACCGGGACTTTTGGACCGATGCCGATCGCCCTGAAACAGCCCTGTACCTCTACAAACTTATCGTCGCCCGTGAAGCGTCCGGTCGGCAGCTTGGCACGCGCCTTATTGACTGGATGTCCCGACTTGCCGCCTTGGAAGGGCGAAGCTGGGTGCGCATCGACACGTGGCGTACGAACACCGGGCTACACGCTTACTACGAACGGTTGGGCTTCCAGCACGTGCGCACGGAGGCACCGTCGCACAGGCGCTCGGGGTGGCTCGCTCAACGTCGGGCGGGTGAGCTAACTCTGCCAAATGACCTCTTGGCTGTTGGGTCGCCCGAGAGGCGCGACCGAGATACAGCAGCGTCACCCGAGGTACCGCACCAGCGGGCACAGGCAGGAGCTAACGACGGCATGACAGGTGGGAACGGCACCACACCCTGACGCCAACAGCTTTTGAGTATCCCGCGTCGCGTGTGGCGCGGGATACTCACTCGCTCAATCCGGCTTGAGGTGACGCGGACAGGTCGGCCGGGGAGGCATAGTGTTTGCCGTTACTCGCCAACTCCGCAAGTAACTGGCGCTGCCTCCACGGGGGCGAGGCTGAGCTAGCGGCTCACGGCGTCGCGCTCGCCGACATCCGGAGGGTCCTGGAAGCGCGGCTGGACGGCAAGAGGCTCCCGAAGCCGGCGGATGCCTGGACCCTGGCGACCACCCATCTCGGTGAATTCTTGGCGGAGGCGGAAGCGACGTTTGAGGAGGCGGAGCGTATCGCTGAGGTCCAACGAGAGGCACAGGACGAGCCCTGGTACTAGGTCTAGGACAGGGCACAGAGCTGACGTCCGCTACCTCCCTGAGCGCATCCATCCCACCCGGCTTGCCAGTAGTGCCGGGGGACTGGGCCCTGTCTGGGCCTTCCGAGGACGACCGCCGACGACAGGCAGCGACCAGCACCGCAGCCATCCCTTCGCAGGCCGGGCCAACTGCGTACCCGCTGCCAGGAGCGAATAGGGGCCTATCAGACCTAGGGCTTCACAACGCTGTCGGTAATGTGTAAGTAAAATCTGAGCGTGACGCGATGCAACGCCTCTCAGGATCGGCGTCGCGCTCGGCCGCCGATGCTGGCGCGCGGGTGTCCGTGTGAGTCGGCCACCAGCCAGCCGCCGGGGCGCGCGGCTTTAGGGCTGGCAACTCTTCCACCTGCGCGGCCTTGCGTCCTCAACCGTCCTAAGCATTGCAATGTGATGCTTAGGACGGTTTGTAAAACCATGCAGGTCAGATGCCCACTCTATAGCGACAACAGTCTCCCGTTTGCCGTTGCTTTCGTGAATCAATGCAAAGTGCCGGGATGCGGAAGGGTGCACGCTTGCCTCATTCTGGCCGCGCAGTGGGGCGGTGTGGCCAACGAAAGGCGGCCCCCGATGGTGCGGGAGCCGCCCCTGACCTCATCCGTGTCAGAGAGAAAGGTCAGTGGTGACACTACCTACCGAGCCGCAGGCGTTAACTCAGGGTAGCCCCGCAGGTGCGTCCTCAAGGGCTGATGAAAGGCCGCAGAGGATGGAGAGGAGGCGGCGCTGGCTTGCGCTCGCCAGTCTCGCTGGCCTTGGAGCCGTGGTTACGGTGCTTCTCCTGGTGTGGCCGTCTCTGGCTGCTCCGATCGGAACTGCTACTGCTGTTGTGGCTCTGGTTGTCACGCTGATCTGGCGGCCGGACCGCGAGGGCTTGGCTGGTGTGAGCCGCGCGAGGGCGAACCGTAGATGCCCTACCTGTCGCCGCGTAGACGCAGAGGTGAGGCACGCCACCTCATGTGGCGCTGGGTGGGGTGGCGCACAGTCCGGTGGGGCCCCTGTGGGGCAACTGAGCGACAAAGCGTAAAGCTGCCAGCTCACGGCGTGATGGCCGCGCAGACTGTAAATGGGACGGCTCCTGGCCGTCCCGTGGGCTTCGGTGCGGGGGTCTACGCTGCGGTGCGTGGATGATCTCTTGGGGGGCCAGTGAGTGACCAAGCGTACGAGGACGCCTGTCACGCCTGGCGATCTTCGCTGATGACTCTGTTGGGGGATACCTCACTGCTGGCGCGGTGGCAGGAGCGCCGGTACCAGTTCGCTCACCGCGTGGGAGCCCTACTGACCGAGATGCACGGCGAAAGCGACAGCTCTGTCACTACGGGCCCGGTGCTCTACGGAGTGTTTGCATCAGGTGCAGGGCTTTGCTACGTGGGACAAACGCAGGAGGCCGAACGTCGCCTGCGCGACCTTCCAGTAGGCGAGAGCCATCACCTAGCCAACACGGTGCCACCCGAAGTCTGGGAGAGGGTGGTGCTGATCCGCTGGCCGCTGCTGCTCGCTGAGGCACCACGGTCCGAACAGTTGGAGGTTGAAGCCATGGGCTCCGCGGTCTGCGGACTTGCGCTGGAGCACGCCCTTCAACTGGCAACGGCCCCTCCATTGAACAGCCGCCGGCGGCGCACTTCCGGTGATTGGCAGCCTCGTAACCTTGCGCGCAGCCGTTCCCGCGGTGCCATCCATTCGCAGCGCATACCGGAACTCAGTCGACTGACCCTCGCCGCTTGGAATGCCCTCTCAGAGGCGAAGGTCCCGACAGGGGCAGCGGTAGTTGCCACTGAGGTTGGCCGTGTGGTGTTCCCGTCGGCACTGCACGAACTGCCTGGTAGTAGGTCAGGAGTGGGACCCGTGAGTCCTGACCGAGACGAGACGCAGAGGGAGCCACCCTCGCGCGGCCTGTAAAGGTGCCGCCTAGTTGCAAGAGTCGCAGACACCGGTTGCCGGGAGTTGGACGAAGCAGCCCCGGCATACAGGCGGCGGCTCAGCAGTCTGTGCGCGCCGCCGCTCGATGGTCGCCTGGTATCTGGGAGCGAGGGCGGGCACTCCTCCGCCTGGAGGCAGACTTGCTCCGAATCTCCGGTAGCAGGCGAGCCGAGCCTCAGCGGCATGTCGTTCCCGGTCCAACACCTCGTGCACTGGTGGCTGTCCCGCGACCTCAAGAACTTCCTTGTAGCCCTCGCCCACCATGCCGTCGTCGCTATGTACAACGAGGGCCGTCAGTGGCGGGTCACCTCTTCTGTGGGCTTCGCGGACCACCTTCCCCAGGACCGAACCAATCCAGTACTGCAATGGGGCGCGGGTGTGGATGCCGGATCGCTCTTGGACCTCCGCTCCGAGTTCCTTGTAGGTGATGACCGCGTGGTAGCTGCGCGCCACGCCGACCAGTACCGAGTAAGCCTCCTGAGCCCACTTTTCGCGGGTCTCCTGCGTCCCGTTGTGCGTCACTGCCGCCCCCTGTTCTGATGGCTGCCCGACACGGCCGACCATCGCGTCGCAGCTCAATCCTGCCCGCCAGACAACTGAAGTGTCACTGTGTGGAGCCAGCTCAAAATCTGCCAGTCAGGTGGCGTCAGGAACCAACGGGGCCTTCGTCCTCGATCAGGCCGACCTCCCGGCCGATGCGGTCAAGGTCTGCGGTCCAGGGCCGACCCGCCATCAAGTCGTTGAACGCCTGCATGCCGAGGTGAAGCAGCAGGCAGGCCATGAGCGGCGAACGCTCGCTTGGGTCGGGAGCCTTCCCATACTCCGGCCGTGCGAGCAGTCGCACGGCCTCGCCGGAGTCATCACGGAACGCCTGAGCGGCCGGCAGCCCCGAGTGCGATAGCTGCGTTTCACCGAGCCATACTTCCAGCAGGCCCTTGGTCGCCAGGCTATTCAGCAACTTGCTGGTGTTCGCGTACTGGTTGGCCGCGTTGGGCGTGATGACTGCCGCCGCGACTGCGTCGGCCGACGCAGCTACCTCATCGTCGTACGAAAAGGTATCGCCCTGGTCTATCGCTTTGCGCAGTTTGTCCTGAGTGTGCTGGAGCGCCTTATTCAGAGAATCGACAGCGGCCCCGCCGTCCCTCGCCAGCCATTGAATCTGCGCCATGTACTCGATCATCAAGCGACGATTCGGGGCGGCCTCGTGGCCGAACCCGCTGCGATGAAGCAGCACCACGGCGGACGCCTGGCCGTGCAAGGCTGCCAGCAGGCCCCATCCAACTAGGAACGGCCGTTGGTCTTCCGAAGCAGGGGCGAAGGTCGCCACACCCGATTCCAGCAGCTCTGTCAATGCTTCTAGGCCAGCGATGGCCCGAGCGTTGTCTTGCTCAACCTTCGTCATGGAGGCAAGGGTGCCTGAGCGCAACACCGCAGCGCACAGTGATTAGCGTGATATGCGAGAAGGACAAGATTCCTGTCTTGAGAGACGTCGAACGGTCCGTTGTTCCTCACGATGCTCAGTGGGCGTAAACCGGCGGACCTACGCTTCGTGGGGTAGGCGTGGGGTTGTGTGCCTGGTGGCGGTGATTTTGCCAGGTCAGTCGCCTTGGGCCGCGCGGTCTGTAAATCTGCCGTGGGTCACCTCCGGGCCGTGCCTGGGCCGTTCGAGGGCGGCCAGCGGTGACCGCCGACAACCAACAACGATCAAGAGGGCGCGGCCGACGGCCGCGCCCTCTTGATGTGTCCGCCCAGCTAGACCCAGGTGTCCAGCCACATCCGCGACCGCCACGAGTCGATCGGGATGGCCTGGCCCGTGTAGAGGGGCCAGAAGTAGATGAAGTTCCAGGCGATCAGGAGGACCAGGACGCCCGCCGCCGAGGCGCCGATCACACGGCGGGTGTCGGTCGAACCCCGGGGGCCCAGGATCGCGCCGATCATCATCGCCACCGCCAGGCACAGGAACGGCAGGAAGACGACCGCGTAGAAGAGGAAGATCGTCCGCTCCTGGTAGTGGAACCAGGGCAGGTACCCCGCCGCGATGCCGCAGGCGATGGCGCCGGCCCGCCAGTCCCGGCGGAACGCCCAGCGCCACAGCACGTACAGGATCGCGAAGCAGGCCGCCCACCACAGCAGCGGCGTGCCGATCGCCAGCACCTCCCGCGCGCACTTCTGGCCGGCGTCCACCGGGCAGCCGTCGGCACCGGGGGAGGGGGACTCGTAGAAGTACGACACCGGGCGGCCCAGCACGATCCAGCTCCACGGGTTGGACTGGTACGTGTGCGGCTGGTCCAGGTGGACGTGGAAGTTGTACACCTCGTGCTCGTAGTGCCACAGGCTGCGCAGCCAGTCCGGCAGGAAGGACCAGGTGCCGCCCCTGCCGTCGGTGGCCGCCCAGTTGCGGTAGTAGCCGCCCGTGCCGTCGGCCGGGGAGAGGATCCAGCCCGTCCAGGAGGCCAGGTAGACCACCAGCGCCACCGGGACCGTCGCCAGGAAGGCGCCGCCCGTGTCGTACTTGAGGACGGCGAGGTACGGGCGGCGCGCGCCCGCCACCTTGCGGGTGCCGGCGTCCCACAGGACCGTCATCACGCAGAACGCGGCCAGGACGTACAGCCCGTTCCACTTGGTGCCCACGGCCAGGCCCAGCATCACCCCGGCCGTCCAACGCCACGGGCGCCACCCGAAGCGGAAGGCGTCGGCGACCCGCTCGTCGGGCCGTACCCGCCCGTCAGGAGCGGCCGGCAGCGCGGCGGCCAGCCGCTCCCTGGCCCGGTCCCGGTCGACGACCAGGCAGCCGAACGCGGCCACCACGAAGAACATCAGCACGCCGTCGAGCAGCGAGGTCCGGCTCATCACGAAGTGCAGGCCGTCCACGGCCATCAGCGCGCCCGCCAGGCAGCCCAGGAACGTCGAGCGGAACATCCGGCGGCCGATCCGGCACAGCAGCAGGACGGAGAGCGTGCCCAGCAGCGCCGTCATGAACCGCCAGCCGAACGGGTCGAACCCGAACACCAGCTCGCCCAGCCCGATGACGTACTTGCCGACCGGCGGGTGCACCACGTACGCCGGGTCCGTCGGGATCGCCAGGTGCCCGTGCTGCTGGAGCACCATGTCGTTGGCGCTCTTGCCGTACCGGTCCCAGCTGACCTCGAAGCCGCGGTGGACGAGCGCCCACGCGTCCTTCGCGTAGTACGTCTCGTCGAATATCACCGCCCGCGGGCTGCCCAGGTTCCAGAACCGCATGACGCCCGCCATCAGCGTCACCAGCAGCGGCCCGCCCCAGCCCGACCACCGGGTGAGCCGCTCGGCCAGGAGCGGCGGCACGCCGAGCGCCCGCCACAGCCGGGGGCTCGGCTCGGCGTACGGCGGCACCAGCCGGTCGCGCACGTCGCCCGAGGGCGCGTCCGTGGCCGGCGCGTACCCGAATCGGCGCAGCCGGCGCTGCCACGACGGCCGGCGGTCGTGCGGTGCCTGGTCCTGCCGGAGGTCCATGGAGGACGCGGTAGTGGTCACCGCGCCATCGTAGGGAAACGTCCTGTGCGAGTCCCGCGCATGTGCGGTACCGGTCGGGACACGGTCGGCTCCGTCCCGCTCGCGGCCGCCCGGCGACGGCCCCGGGAGCCCGGGCGGGCGGCCCGGGATTCCCTGGGAGGATGGGGGTGTGACTGGAACCCTTGTCCTGGCAGGTACCCCCATCGGCGACATCGCGGACGCGCCGCCCCGGCTCGCCGAGGAACTGGCCGGCGCCGACGTGGTCGCCGCCGAGGACACCCGGCGGCTGCGCCGGCTCACCCAGGCGCTGGGCGTCACGCCGAAGGGCCGCGTGGTGTCGTACTTCGAGGGCAACGAGTCGGCCCGCACCCCGGAACTGGTCCAGGAGCTGCTCGGCGGCGCGCGCGTGCTGCTGGTGACCGACGCCGGGATGCCCTCCGTCTCCGACCCCGGCTACCGCCTCGTCGCCGCCGCCGTCGAGCAGGACATCCGGGTCACCGCCGTGCCGGGGCCGTCCGCCGTGCTCACCGCGCTCGCCCTGTCCGGGCTGCCCGTCGACCGCTTCTGCTTCGAGGGCTTCCTGCCCCGCAAGGCCGGGGAACGGCTGTCCCGGCTGCGCGAGGTCGCCGGCGAGCGGCGGACCCTCGTCTACTTCGAGGCCCCGCACCGGCTCGACGACACCCTCGCCGCCATGGCCGAGGTCTTCGGCGCCGACCGGCGGGCCGCCGTCTGCCGCGAGCTGACCAAGACGTACGAGGAGGTGCGGCGCGGTCCGCTGGCCGAGCTGGCGCGGTGGGCCGCGGAGGGCGTGCGCGGCGAGATCACCGTGGTGGTCGAGGGCGCGCCCGAGACCGGGCCCGAGGAACTGGACGCCGAGGAGCTGGTGCGCCGGGTGCGGGTCCGGGAGGAGGCCGGCGAGCGCCGCAAGGAGGCCATCGCGGCGGTGGCGGCGGAGGCGGGACTGCCGAAGAGGGTCGTGTTCGACGCGGTGGTGGCGGCCAAGCGCGCCGCCGGGTGAGGCGGGCCGTCGTACAGGCCCCCGCGCCCCCGCGGAGCGCCGCCGCGCGCCCCATGAGGGGGCAAAAGGCTGGCGTCGATGGCAAAGCACAGCCGTCTCATTCGCGACCGTTTGGCAAGCGATGTCCAAATCGCCTCCAACACTCGACAGCCCTGCTGCGCCCGCGCCGGTGGAGGCGTCCACTGGTCGAAGGGACGCACCCGTCCAGAGGGACGCACCCGTCCGACAGGGAGCTGGCATGAGTGACATAGCAGGGCGGACCGGTCTTCGCGCCACAGCCACAGCCGTCGTTCACGAGTCGTACTCGTTCGCCTGCATGCGCTGCGGGCACGGCTGGGAGCAGTCGTACGAGATAGAGCACCACACGAACGCCCAGGGGGAGGAGTTCGTGCTGTACGTGGCCGACGGCCAGGTCGTGCCGTCGCCGCTGAGCCGGCCGTCCTGCCACAACTGCGACGGCCATGTCGTACGGATCATGCGCGCGGGCCAGGTCTCCGCGGTGCGCGGCACGGCCGAGCGGCGGCACCACCCGGTGCCGCAGGCCGGCCCGGTCGGCGCGCCGCACCACTGGCACCTGTCCGACCTGCTGCACCCGTTCCAGCGCAAGGCGGGCTGAGCGGATCGCCGGCCGTTCGACGGCATGCCCCTTTCCGTAGGATCGGAACATGCCTTCGAACGCCGGTCACAGCCCCAAGGACGCCGACAAGAACGCGGCACCGCCGCTGCCCCAGCCCTTGGCGGTGCCCGTCGCCGACTCCCACACCCACCTCGACATGCAGTCCGGCACCGTCGAGGAGGGCCTGGCGAAGGCCGCCTCGGTGGGCGTCACGACGGTCGTCCAGGTCGGCTGCGACCTCAAGGGCTCGCAGTGGGCCGCCGAGACGGCGGCGGCGTACGAGAACGTCCACGCCACCGTCGCCCTCCACCCCAACGAGGCCCCGCGCATCGTCCACGGCGACCCGGACGGGTGGTCGCGGCAGGGCGCCCGGGAGCCCGGCGGCGACGCGGCGCTGGACGAGGCCCTCGCCGAGATCGACCGGCTGGCCGGGCTGCCGCAGGTGAAGGGCGTCGGCGAGACGGGCCTGGACCACTTCCGCACCGGCCCCGAGGGCAAGGCCGCCCAGGAGCGCTCCTTCCGCGCCCACATCGAGATCGCCAAGCGGCACGGCAAGGCGCTCGTCATCCACGACCGCGACGCCCACGCCGACGTCCTCAGGATCCTGAAGGAGGAGGGCGCCCCCGAGCGCACCGTCTTCCACTGCTACTCCGGCGACGCCGAGATGGCCCGGATCTGCGCCCGCGAGGGCTACTTCATGTCCTTCGCCGGCAACGTCACCTTCAAGAACGCCCAGAACCTGCGCGACGCCCTCGCCGTCGCCCCGCCGGAGCTGGTCCTGGTGGAGACCGACGCGCCCTTCCTCACCCCGGCGCCGTACCGCGGACGGCCCAACGCGCCGTATCTCATTCCGGTCACGGTCCGCGCGATGGCCGCCGTGCGCGGGGTCGACGAGGACGCGCTGGCGACGGCCCTCGCCGCGAACACGGCCCGCGTCTTCGGCTACTGACCGCCCGTTCCGGGGCCCCGGACGTCCGGCCGGGCCGCCCGTCCGGGGCCCCGGCCACCCGTTCGGGTCGCCACCGTCCGTAGTCGCGTCGCTTTGGAGAGTGACCGGCGCTCCGCTAGGTTCTGGGGGCCCGATCCGGACCCCTGGCCCCTGGAGCGTGTCGGCGTGAGCACGTCGCCGTACGAGACGTACGACCCCTACGGCCCTGACGCCCCCGTCCCCACCGCGGAGACGCTGCCGTTCGGCATCCACGAGGACACCTACCGGCCCGCCTACGAGGCCGAGGCGTACTTCGTCACCGAGCCGGCGCCGCTGCCCCGGCAGACGCCGGCCCCCCGGGCCGGGGTGTCCGAGGAGGCGGAGGAGACCGGCGGGCGGGTCCCGCGCCGGCGCCGGACCCGCTACGGCGAGCGCCCGGACTCCACCGTGCGCCGCCTGCTGCCGCAGGCGCTGGTCGTGGCCTTCCTGGCCGGCGGCACCACCGCCTTCGTCGCCAACGACAAGGCGGTCGAGCTGAGCGTCGACGGCAGGCAGCGCAGCCTGCACACGTTCGCCGACGACGTGGGCGAACTGCTCGCCGAGGAGGGCGTACGCGTAGGGGCGCACGACATGATCGCGCCCGCCCCCGGCACGGCGCTCGCCAGCGGCGACGCGGTCGCGGTGCGCTACGGGCGCCCGGTGCGGCTCACCCTGGACGGCCGCCGGCGCGAGGTGTGGACGACGGCGCGCACGGTGGAGGGCGCGCTGGACGAGCTGGGGGTGCGCGCCGAGGGCGCGTATCTGTCGACCTCGCGCTCCCAGCGCATCGGACGCGCCGGGCTCGCGCTCGACGTGCGCACCGAACGCGCGGTCACGGTCCTGGCGGACGGCCGGACCCGCACCATCCGCACCAACGCGGCCACCGTCCGGGAAGCGGTCGAGGAGGCCGGGATCACGCTGCGCGGCCAGGACACCACCTCCGTCCCGCCGGACAGCTTCCCGCGCGACGGGCAGACGGTGACCGTGCTGCGGGTGAGCAGCACCCGGGAGATCCACGAGGAGCAGATCCCGTTCGCCGTCGAGCGGACCGCGGACCCCACGGTCTTCCAGGGCACCGAGGTCGTCGCACGGCCCGGGCAGCCCGGACTGCGCCGGACCACCTATCGCGTGCGCACCGTCAACGGCGTACGGCAGAGACCGCGGCCCGAGAGGTCGGAGGTGGTGCGCGAGCCGCGCGCACAGGTGATCAAGGTGGGCACCAAGCCCCGGCCGCCCGCCGTGAGCGGCGCCGACGGCCTGAACTGGCGGGCGCTCGCCGCCTGCGAGTCCGGCGGCCGGCCCGACGCGGTCGACCCCTCCGGGACGTACGGCGGGCTGTACCAGTTCGACACCCGCACCTGGCAGAGCCTCGGCGGCGCGGGCCGTCCCCAGGACGCCTCGGCGGAAGAACAGACGTACCGGGCGAAGAAGCTGTACATCCGGCGGGGGGCGACCCCGTGGCCGCACTGCGGGGTGAGGCTGCGGGGGTAGGGGGGCCCTGGCTCCGGCGCACCTGGCGACCCGGCCCGGTACGGCCCCGTACCCTTGTCCCGTGAGCAGCCCCACCCCAAGCCCCACCCCCGATTCCCTCCTCGGTCCCGCCGACATCCGCGAACTCGCGGCGGCGCTCGGTGTCCGTCCCACCAAGCAGCGCGGCCAGAACTTCGTGATCGACGCCAACACGGTCCGCCGTATCGTCCGTACCGCCGAGGTCCGCCCCGACGACGTGGTCGTCGAGGTCGGCCCGGGGCTGGGCTCGCTCACCCTCGCGCTGCTGGAGACCGCCGACCGCGTCACCGCCGTGGAGATCGACGACGTCCTCGCCGCCGCCCTCCCCGCCACCGTCGCCGCGCGCGTGCCGGACCGCGCCGACCGCTTCGCGCTGGTCCACTCCGACGCCATGCACGTCACCGAGCTGCCCGGACCGGCGCCGACGGCCCTGGTGGCGAACCTGCCGTACAACGTCGCCGTCCCCGTGCTGCTGCACATGCTCGACACCTTCCCGAGCATCGAGCGGACGCTGGTGATGGTGCAGTCCGAGGTCGCCGACCGGCTCGCCGCCGCGCCCGGCAACAAGGTGTACGGCGTGCCGTCCGTGAAGGCCAACTGGTACGCCGACGTGAAGCGGGCCGGGGCCATCGGGCGCACCGTCTTCTGGCCCGCGCCGAACGTCGACAGCGGGCTGGTGTCCCTGGTGCGGCGGGCCGAGCCGGTCAAGACCACCGCCTCCAAGGCCGAGGTCTTCGCCGTCGTCGACGCGGCCTTCGCCCAGCGCCGCAAGACCCTGCGGGCCGCGCTCGCCGGCTGGGCCGGGTCCGCGGCGGCGGCCGAGGCGGCCCTGGTCGCGGCCGGGGTCTCGCCGCAGGCGCGCGGGGAGTCGCTGACGGTGGAGGAGTTCGCGCGGATCGCCGAGCACAAGGAGGCGGGCGCGTGAGCGTCACGGTCCGGGTCCCGGCCAAGGTCAACGTCCAGCTCGCGGTCGGCGCCGCCCGCCCCGACGGCTTCCACGACCTCGCCAACGTCTTCCTCGCCGTCGGGCTGTACGACGAGGTCACGGTGACCCCCGCGGACGAGCTCCGGATCACCTGCGCGGGCCCGGACGCCGCCCAGGTCCCGCTGGACCGCACCAACCTCGCCGCGCGCGCCGCGATCGCGCTCGCCGCGCGCCGGGGGATCGAACCGAACGTCCACGTCCACATCGCCAAGGACATCCCGGTCGCCGGTGGCATGGCGGGCGGCAGCGCGGACGGCGCGGGCGCACTGCTCGCCTGCGACCGGCTGTGGGGCACGGGCGCCTCGCGCGCCGAACTGCTGGCGATCTGCGCGGAGCTGGGCAGTGACGTGCCGTTCAGCCTGGTCGGCGGTGTGGCGCTCGGGGTGGGGCGTGGTGAGCGGCTGACGGCCCTGGAGGCGGGCGGCACCTTCCACTGGGTCTTCGCGATGGCGGAGCGGGGGCTGTCGACGCCGGCGGTGTTCCGGGAGTTCGACCGGCTGGCCGAGGGCCGGGAGATCCCGGAGCCGGTGGCCTCGGCGGAGCTGGTGGCGGCGCTGGCGAAGGGGGACGCCGAGGCGCTGGCCGCCTCGGTCTCCAACGATCTCCAGCCGGCCGCGCTGTCCCTCTTCCCCGAGCTGGCCGGCACGCTGGCGGCGGGGCGCGGGGCGGGTGCGCTCGCCGCGCTGGTCTCGGGATCCGGGCCTACGACGGCCTTCCTGACGCGGGACGCGGAGTCGGCGCAGAAGGTGGCCGGGGCCCTCGGGGCATCGGGGACGTGCAGGGCGGTGCGGGTGGCGGTGGGGCCGGTGGCGGGGGCGACGGTGCTCTGAGCGGTGGGCGGCTCAGAGGGAGTCGATTTCCGTCAGGTCGATGTCGATGTCGAACGGGACGGACAGTTTCAGCCGGTCGTGGTGGATGCCGGTGACAGTGTAACTCTTGGTAACCGGATCACGCTCGTACACGTAGACGACCGGCCGCTCGTCCTCTCCCACCATCTCCACCAGCCAGAAGTGATCGATCCCCGCGGCTGCGTACTTGCGCGGTTTGGTGTCACGGTCGCGGGACTCCGAATCCGGCGAGACCACCTCCACGGCGAGGACCACATCGGCGGCTCGGAACGAGGTCTGGCTGCGGCTGGCGACTGCCTCTGAGTGGAGCACGGAGACGTCCGGCTCGGGCCCGTTTTTGCGGTCGATGACAACGGTCATCTCGCGGCGAACCTTGAACCTCGTCGGCACTGTACGGCGGAGGCCACTCACCAGCAGGTCGATGACAATGCTGTGGAAATCCCGCTGCGGGCTCCCGAAGACCAGGCTCCCGTCGATCAACTCGGTGTGCGGCGGGAGGCCGGGCAGGGTGAACAGGTCGTCCACCGTCCAGCCGTCCGCCGGAGGCACCGGCCATCGCGAGGACGGCTCGTCGTCGGGCGCGGCGGCCTCGGAGATCGGCTCGGCGGTCATGGTTCCTCCCATGGACGGGATCCTGCGGCCTGCCTTCCCACCGTAGCGACCCTTTCCCGATCACGTCATCACAAAGAGTGACAACCTCCTCGCGCCCCGCCCCCGCCCCCGCAGGCCCTACGCTAGAAGGCTGACCCACGCGGCGGAGCCGCACACCGTCACAGCCCCGCGCACAGGAGTGAAATGGCCGTCAACCTGGTCAATGTCGAGAACGTCAGCAAGGTGTACGGCACCCGTGCCCTGCTGGACGGTGTCTCGCTCGGTGTGCAGGAAGGGGACCGGATCGGGGTCGTCGGACGCAACGGCGACGGCAAGACCACCCTCATCCGGATGCTCGCCAAGCTGGAGGAGGCCGACACCGGACGGGTCACGCACTCCGGCGGACTGCGGATCGGCGTGCTCACCCAGCACGACTCCCTCGACCCCGCGGCCACCGTGCGTCACGAGGTCATCGGCGACATGGCCGACCACGAGTGGGCCGGCGACGCCAAGGTCAGGGACGTCCTGACCGGGCTGTTCGGCGGGCTGGACCTGCCGGGCTTCCCGAAGGGGCTGGACACCGTCATCGGCCCGCTGTCCGGTGGCGAGCGGCGCCGGATCGCGCTCGCCAAGCTGCTCATCGAGGAGCAGGACCTGCTCGTCCTGGACGAGCCCACCAACCACCTCGACGTCGAGGGCATCGCCTGGCTCGCCCGGCACCTGCAGAACCGGCGCTCGGCGCTGGTGTGCGTGACGCACGACCGGTGGTTCCTGGACCAGGTGTGCACGCGCATGTGGGACGTGCAGCGCGGTGACGTGTACGAGTACGAGGGCGGCTACTCCGACTACGTCTTCGCCCGTGCCGAGCGCGAGCGGATCGCCGCCACCGAGGAGGTCAAGCGGCAGAACCTGATCCGCAAGGAGCTGGCGTGGCTGCGGCGGGGCGCACCCGCCCGCACCTCCAAGCCGCGCTTCCGCGTGGAGGCCGCCAACGAGCTGATCGCGGACGTGCCCCCGCCCCGGGACAGCAGCGAGCTGATGAAGTTCGCCTCCTCCCGGCTCGGCAGGACCGTCTTCGACCTGGAGGACGTCACCGTGCAGGCCGGGCCGAAGGTGCTGCTCAAGCACGTCACCTGGCAGCTCGGCCCGGGCGACCGGATCGGCCTCGTCGGGGTCAACGGCGCCGGCAAGACCTCGCTGCTGCGCGCCATGGCCGAGGCCGCGCGGACCGAGGGCGAGGAGCAGCCCGCCGGCGGCCGGATCGCCGTCGGCAAGACCGTCAAGCTCGCCTACCTCTCCCAGGAGGTCGCCGAACTCGACCCGGCCTGGCGCGTGCTGGAGGCCGTGCAGCGGGTCCGGGAGCGCGTCGACCTCGGCAAGGGCCGCGAGATGACGGCCGGGCAGCTGTGCGAGACGTTCGGGTTCGGCAAGGAGAAGCAGTGGACGCCGGTCGGGGACCTCTCCGGCGGTGAGCGGCGGCGGCTGCAACTGCTGCGGCTCCTGATGGACGAGCCCAACGTCCTCTTCCTGGACGAGCCCACCAACGACCTCGACATCGAGACCCTCACCCAGCTGGAGGACGTCCTCGACGGCTGGCCCGGCTCGATGATCGTCATCTCCCACGACCGGTTCTTCCTGGAACGGACGACGGACCGGGTGTTCGCCCTGCTCGGCGACGGCACGCTGCGGATGCTGCCGCGCGGCATCGACGAGTACCTGGAGCGACGGCAGCGGATGGAGGAGGCGGTCGCCGCGCAGACCGCCGCCGCGGCGCCCAAGCCGGCCACGCAGGAGAGGAGCGCGGCCGACCAGCGCGCCGCGAAGAAGGAACTCCAGAAGATCGAGCGCCAGTTGGACAAGATCTCCGAGAAGGAGTCCAAGCTGCACGCCCAGATCGCCGACAACGCCACCGACTTCGCGAAGGTGGCCGGACTCGACGCCCAGTTGCGGGACCTCGCCGGGGAGCGCGAGGAACTGGAGCTGCGCTGGCTGGAACTGGCGGAGGACGCCTGATCCCTGACGCCCGCTCACGCGGGGGGCGCGAGCGCCGCGTGAAGGGGGCGTGAAGGCGCGTAACGACGGCATCACGGGCCGGTCGTCCCTTGGGAACAGGGGAGGACACGGCCCCGTGTGCTGTCCGTACCGGGTGATAGAAAGAGCCGTCTGAGAACAGTCTGAGAACGACCTTGAGTCCGTCACGAACCTCAGGGCGTGGCTAAAAATCAGTGAACGAGGGGGAAGAGCGCTGATGACTCAGCCGCCCGGCCAGCCGCCGCACGGCGCATTCGGCCCGCCGCAGGACCAGCCGCCGGGGGACCAGCCTCCGCAGGACCGGCCTGCACAGGACGAGCCTGCGCAGGCCGGCGGTTTCGGCCCGGCCCCGCAGACGCCGCCGGCCCAGGGCGGTTTCGGCCCCGCTCCCCAGGTCCCGCCGGTCCAGGGCGGTTTCGGCGCGCCGCAGCCGCCCGCCGGTCCTCCGCAGCAGACCCCGCAGCCCCCGCCGGGCTACGGCTATCCGCAGCCGGGCCCGTACGGCGCCGCCCCCGGCCCCTACGGCCACCCGCAGCAGTCCGGCCCCTACGGCCACCCGCAGCAGCCCGGCCGGTACGGCGCCCCGCAGCCCGGCTACGGTCACCCGCAGCAGCCGCCGTACCCGGGCATGCCCGGCGCCGCGCCCGGCGGGCCCTTCGACGGCAAGCGGGCCTCCCGGAAGAAGACCGCGCTGATCATCGGGTCCGCGGTGGCCGCGCTGTTCGTCATCGGGTGCACGGTGTTCGCGGTCACCGGCGACGACAGCGGCGGTGGCGGCACGAAGAAGCCGGTCGCCCGGCCAAGCGACGACCCCAAGAACTCCGCCACCGCCTCGCCGACCACGTCCGGCGGCGGTGAGGACCCGGAGAACCTCAACGAGGGCCGCCGGCCCGGCGAGGCGAAGGTGCTCTGGTACAAGCCGGCGCCCGACGCCCCGGCCTCCGGCGCCGACGCCCCCGGCATGTGGATCACCGGCGGCACGGCGGTGAAGGCGGCCTACAAGCAGGTCTTCGCCTTCCGCACCGGGGACGGCGGCACCGCCTGGGGCCCGCTCGCCCTCCCGCAGAAGATCTGCGCGGTCACCCCGCAGAAGTCGGCCGACGACAAGATCGTCGTGGCGTACATGAACGGCGGCGGCGACCGCGCCAAGTGCAACCAGCTCCAGCAGCTCGACCTGCGCACCGGCGAGAAGGGCTGGAGCGCCGAGGTCGCCGACGGCGGGCTGTTCGACAGCGCGCTCAGCGTCGAACTGACGGTCAGCGGCAAGACGCTGATGGTGGGCCGTTCGCAGTCGGGCACCGCGTACGACATCGACAGCGGCAAGAAGCTGTACGACAAGAAGAAGTACGGCGCGGCCTGCTTCCCGGCCGCCTTCGCGGGCGGCACCGGCCGGCTGATCCAGGTGGCCTCCTGCGGCGCCGGCACCGCCAAGGAGCACGAGGAGATCCAGGAACTCGACCCGGCGACCGGCAAGGTGCGCTGGACCCGGACGGTCAAGAAGGGCTGGGAGGTGACCCGCGCCTACTCGGTCGACCCGCTCGTGGTCTACCTGACCAACCGGGACAAGAAGGCCTGGAACATCTCCACGTTCACCGAGGACGGCACGTTCCGCTCGGAGGTGAAGGTGAACGAGAAGTTCGCCCCCCGCTGCGGCTGGGCCGTCCTCCAACGCGAGTTGCAGGGCTGCCAGGGCGTCGCGGTCGACGCCGGCATGCTCTACCTGCCCACCGACTCCACCGTCAGCGCCAACGAGATCGTCGCGATCAGCCTCTTTGACGGCAAGGCGAAGTGGCGGGTGAAGTCCCCGGCGGACCGGCCGATGGCGCCGGTGAAGGTCGAGGGCGGCAAGCTCATCGCGTACGTGCGGCCGTCGTACGACGCGGGCGGCCAGGTGGTGTCGGTGCCGGTCACGGGCTCGTCCCACAGGACCACCAGGCTCCTGCAGAACCCGCAGGGCGCCGCCGGCGCCGAGGACGCCTTCTACGACGGCGTCGTGGACTGGGCCGGCGGGCGGTTCTTCATCTCCTCGGGCCGGCTGTCCGGCGACGACCACTCGAAGGAGAAGCTCATGATGGCCTTCGGCAACTGAGCCCGGCGCGCCGCCCCGGCCGGCCCCCGCGCCGGCCGCGGCCCGTCCTTTTCGAGTCCCGCCCGCCGTACGGCCTTCCGAGCGTCACCGAGGTACCCGCGCCATGACCCAGCCGCCCCAGCCGCCCCCGAACCAGCCCTCCGACCAGCCGCCCGGGAACCAGCCGCCGGCCCAGCCCCCGCAGCCGCCGGCCCAGCCTCCCCAGCCGCCGCGGCAGCCGCAGCCGGGGTACGGCTATCCGCCGGTCCCGCCCCCGCAGCCGCCGCAGCCCGGTTACGGCTATCCCGGCGCGCAGCAGAACCCGTACGCGCAGCAGCCCCCGGCCCCCACCGCCCCGCAGTTCCCCGGCTACGGCGCCCAGCCGCACAACCCCTACGCCCAGCCCACGCAGCCCATGCAGCCGACGGGCGTGCAGCCGGGTTACGGCTATCCGGGCCAGGGGCAGCCGCCGACCGTGCCGATGGCGCCCCAGCCGGGGGCGGGCGGCGGCGGGCGGAACAACGCCGTGCTGTTCATCGTCGTCGCGGCGGCCGTCGCCATCGCGCTGATCATCGGCGGCGGCATCTGGTACGCCAGGTCCTCCGGGGACGACGGCAGGCACGGCACCGCGTCCTCCGGCGGCGGCACCGGCGGCCCGGACGACAAGGGTTCCGGGGGCACCGGCGGCGGCAAGGAGAAGGCGCCCGCCGACCCGTCCGCCCGGCTGCTCTTCGGGGTGCCGCTGCCCAAGGCGGACGACACGGTCAGCACCGCGGGCTCGTGGCTGACGGACACGGTGTACGCCAAGAGCGGCATCGCGAAGATCACCGGCTACGACCCGGTGAAGGGCACCGAGCTGTGGACGGTCAAGCTGCCCGGCCCGGTCTGCGCGGCCAGCAAGCACGTCGACGGGGACGGCCGGACGGCGGTCGCCTTCCAGCCGAGGATGCCGGCGAAGGGCTCGTCCGCGGGATGCAGTCAGGTCGCCGCGATCGACCTCACCGCGGGGAAGAAACTGTGGACGAAGTCGGTCAAGTCCGGTGACTACCCGGTCAACTTCGCCAATGTGACGGTCGCTCAGCACACCGTCGCGGTCGGCGGCACCGACGGCGGCGCCGCGTTCGACATCGAGTCCGGCAAGACGCTGTGGCAGCCGAAGCCGGACGACACCTGCCACGACGAGGGGTACGGCGGCGGCACCCGGCTGGTCGCGGTGCGCAAGTGCGGCGAGTACGACGACCCGCAGCTCGACATCCAGACCATCGACCCGGTCAGCGGCAAGGTGATCTCCGAGTACAGGATGCCGAACGGCGTCGCGTACGCCTCCGTCGTGTCGACCGACCCGCTGGTGGTCGCGGCCGACGTCGGGCAGAGCGCGGGCGACGGCAGCGGCGTCTCGGACTACTTCTCCATCGACGGCAGGACCGGCAAGCTGCTCGCCCGCATCCCGGCGCCCGGCGACACGTACGGGGGCCGCTGCGACGGCACCACCCGCGTCGAGGACTGCCGGCAGATCGTGGCGGGCAACGGCAGGCTGTACCTGATGACCGAGGCGCACGACGGCAAGGGCGAGTACACCCGGACCAACGAGATCGTCGCCTTCGACCTGAGGACCGGCAAGCCGACCGGCCAGCGCGCCGAGGCCGGCGACGGCTACACGCTCTCCCCGCTGCGCATGGACGGCGGCAGCCTGATCGCCTACAACGCGCCGCCGTACAACAGGGGCGGCCAGGTCGTCAGCATCGACGGCGGCTCGTTCAAGGTGACCAGGCTGCTGGAGAACCCGTCCACCAAGAGCGTGCGGGACTCCGAGGCCAACCTGCTGCCGGAGTACGCCGAACTCCGCTTCGGCAAGGGCCGGCTGTACATGTCCGCCGTGTTCGCCAAGGAGCGGGACATGTCGTCGTACAGCAAGGAGTACCTCGTGATGGCGTTCGGCGCGGACGGCTGATCCGCCGGCCTCACCTGAATGAGTGACTTGCCGAGAAGTGCCCCGGATTTCATCGATCCGGGGCACTTCTCATGAAGAGGGGCAGCGCGATGTCGAACAAGCGTGTAGCTTCCGGGGGCATGAAGGGCGGGGGGACTGGGGGGTTGCTCTATGGGAGTGCGGCTCATGGTCGTGGACGACCATCGGCTGCTCGCGGAGGCGCTGGCGTCCGCGCTGAAGCTGCGCGGGCACCGGGTGCTCGCCGCGGCGGCGCCGGCCGCGGGCGCGGCGGACCTCGTGATCGCGCGGGCGCCGGAGGTGTGCCTGCTGGGCACGGCGGCACCGGCCGAGCCGGGGATCTTCGACCCGGTGGTCAAGATCAAGCGGGAGCGTCCGCAGGTGGCGGTGCTGGTGCTGGGCCCGGTGACGTCACCGCGCGGCATCGCGGCGGCCTTCGCCGCGGGGGCGTCGGGGTACGTGCGGCACGACGAGCGGATCGAGGGGGTCGAGCGGGCCATCATGAAGGCCCGCGCCGGGGAGGCGGCGGTGGCTCCGCAACTGCTCCAGGGGGCCTTCGGTGAACTGCTGAACCCGGCCGCGCAGCCCGATGACGAGGCCCAGCGGCTGCTGGAGATGCTGACGCCGCGGGAGGTGGAGGTGCTGGTGCGGGTGGCCGACGGGGAGGACACGCGGCGGATCGCGGCGGGCATGGGCATCGCACCGAGCACGGCGCGTACGCACGTCCAGCGGGTGCTGATGAAACTGGGCGTGGGCTCCCGCCTGGAGGCGGCGGCCCTGGCGGCCCGGACGGGCCTCCTGGACCGAGCGGGCCCCGCGCGGGGCGTCGGCGGCCCCGGATAGGCGCCCCGCGGCCGAGGCAGCGCCCCGAAGGGGCGCGGGAACCGCGCGACCGGCCCCCGCGCGCCCGCGGTCGGGACACGGCCTGTCGGCCCCGGACCTACTCCTTCTCCTCCGGCAGACCCTCCGGAGGAAGCGGCGGGGGAGTGGGCCGCAGCTTCAGCCAGGCCAGGAAGAAGACGCCCAGGAGCAGCATGCCGATCCCGGTCCACAGATTGATGTTCACGCCCTCGGCCTTGTCGATCGCGGCCTGCGAGTCGGTGATCCCGGTGATCGTGACGATGACGCCGTAGACCACGAAGAGGCCGCCGATGATGCGCCGCAGGTCGAAGATGCGCGCCGCGGTCGCCGACTTGGTCTCCAGCTCGGAGACCTCCCGCTGGACGTCCTGCTCGCTGTAGTGCGGGCGACGGGCCCGCTCGGGGTGTTCAGGATGCTCGGTCATGGTTCCTCGATCCTCCCGCGTCAGAACGAGAACGGGATGTAGCAGACGGCGGCCAGCGCGACCGCGCCCCAGCCCAGCAGGGCCGGCTTGCGGTACCACGCGTCGTCGCCCGCGGCGGGCGCTTCGGACATGCCGGGGGTGGCGGTGCCGTAGACCAGGCCCCGCAACTCCTCCGCCGGCTTCGGCCTGGTGAACAGGGACACCGCGGCCATCACCACCGCGCCGGCGACGAAGCCGGCGATGGCGGAGACGAAGTTGGCGCCCTGGTCGGTCGGGAGGGAGATGATGCCCTTCTTGTAGAGGACGAAGTAGTTGACCATCGCGGTCACGGTGCCGGCGAGCAGGCCCCAGAAGCCGGACTTCGCGGACGCCCGCTTCCAGAACATGCCGACGATGAAGACGGCGAACATCGGCACGTTGAAGAAGGAGAACAGCGTCTGGAGGTAGCTCATGATGTTCGAGAACGAGGACGCCAGGAACGCCGTGCCGACGGAGGCGCAGACGCCGATCGCGGTGATCAGCCGGCCGAAGCGGACGTAGTAGCCGTCCTCGCGCCCCCGCACCACGTACTTCGCCCAGATGTCGTTGGTGAACACCGTGTTGAAGGACGACACGTTCGCCGCCATGCCCGCCATGAAGGCCGCCAGCAGACCGGTGACGGCGATGCCGAGCACGCCGTTGGGCAGCAGCTCCTGCATCAGGAAGGGGATCGCGTCGTTGTACTGGTAGCCGGAGCCGGCGGCGCCGAACTTCGGCACGATCGCGGCGGCGACCAGGCCCGGGATCATCACCAGGAAGACGATGAAGATCTTGGGGTAGGCGGCGATGAGCGGTGTGCGCTGAGCCGCCGAGAGGTTCTTCGCCGACAGGGCGCGCTGCACCTCGGCGAAGTTGGTGGTCCAGTAGCCGAAGGAGAGCACGAAACCGAGGCCGAGGACGATGGTCAGCCAGTTCGCGCCGAGCGGGTTGGCGTGCCCGATGCCGGTGCCGCCCCAGGCGGTGGTGAAGTCGGCGCCGTGGGCCGCGGTCAGCTTGTCGGTCAGGCCGCCCCAGCCGCCGACCTTCTTCAGGCCGAGGATGGTGATCGGGATGAGCGCGGCCAGGATCACGAAGAACTGGAGGACCTCGTTGTAGATCGCCGAGGACAGGCCGCCCAGGGTGATGTACGCGAGGACGAACGCGCCGGCGACGACGATGGCGACCCACTGCGGCCAGCCGAGCAGGGCCTGGACGACGATCGCGAGGGCGTAGAGGTTGACGCCCGCGATCAGGATGGCGGCGAACGCGAACAGGACCGACGCGAGCAGGTGGGCGCCGCGGTCGAAGCGCAGCAGCAGGAACTCGGGGACCGAGCGGACCTTGCTGCCGTAGTAGAAGGGCATCATCACCAGGCCGAGGAAGACCATGGCGGGGATGGCGCCGATCCAGTACCAGTGGACGGTGTAGGCGCCGTACTGGGCGCTGTTCGCGGCCATGCCGAGGATCTCGGTGGCCGCCAGGTTCGCCGAGATGAAGGCGAGGCCGGTGATCCAGGCGGGCAGCGAGCGTCCGGAGAGGAAGAAGTCGAGGCTCGTCTTGACCGAGCGGCGGGCCGCGAAGCCGATGCCCAGGACGACGACGAAGTAGATCGCCAGGATCGTGTAGTCCAGCCAGTTGGTGGGGAGCCGTAGCTCCGCCGCCAGGTAGGTGGGGGCGTATGTGGGGGTTTGCATGAGAACTCGCTTCGTTGCGCGAACTGATCCAGAGCGGAACCTACGCCGCCGTGTTCGATATTTGAACACTCCGACTGGTGTTCTTTGTTTGATTGTGATCGACCGAGGAGTTGTGGAGTTGTGGTCTGTTATGTTTGTTTGTGTTGAGTGATTGGGTGCGGACACACCCGTAGGGCCCGAACAAGGAGTCCGGCGTGAAGAAGACCTCGACCCGGCTGGCCGACGGTCGTGAGCTGATCTACTACGACCTGCGGGACGACACCGTGCGCGACGCGGTCGACCGGCGCCCGCTGGACCGTACGGTCACCACGTCCGAGATCCGCCGCGACCCGCTGCTCGGCGACGCGGTCGCCGTGGCCTCGCACCGCCAGGGCCGCACCTACCACCCTCCCGCCGACGAGTGCCCCCTGTGCCCCACCCGCGGCGACCGGCTCAGCGAGATCCCGGACTCCTCGTACGACGTCGTCGTCTTCGAGAACCGGTTCCCCTCCCTCGCCGGTGACTCCGGCCGCTGCGAGGTCGTCTGCTTCACCTCCGACCACGACGCCTCCTTCGCGGACCTGAGCGTCGAGCAGGCGCGGCTGGTGCTGGACGCGTGGACGGACCGCACGTCGGAGCTGTCGCATCTGCCCTCCGTCGAGCAGGTGTTCTGCTTCGAGAACCGCGGCGCCGAGATCGGCGTGACCCTCGGTCACCCGCACGGGCAGATCTACGCCTACCCCTTCACCACCCCGCGCACCGCGCTGATGCTCCGCTCCCTCGCCGCCCACAAGGAGGCCACCGGCGGGGAGAACCTGTTCGACGCGGTCCTGGAACGGGAACTCGCCGGCGAGCGGGTCGTCCTCGAGGGTGAACATTGGGCGGCCTTCGTGCCGTACGCGGCGCACTGGCCGTACGAGGTCCACCTCTACCCCAGGCGCCGCGTGCCCGACCTGCTCGCGCTCGACGAGGCCGCCCGCACAGAATTCCCCCAGGTCTATCTGGAACTCTTGAGGCGCTTCGACCGGATCTTCGGCGAGGGTGAGCCCGCGACGCCGTACATCTCGGCCTGGCACCAGGCCCCGTTCGGCGCGCTGGAGGAGTTCGACGGTGTCACGCGCGACGACTTCGCGCTGCACCTCGAGCTTTTCACCATCCGCCGTACTTCCGGCAAGCTGAAGTTCCTCGCGGGTTCCGAGTCCGGCATGAGCGTGTTCATCAACGACGTGCCGCCGGAGCGCGCGGCCGAGCGACTGCGAGAGGTAGCGAGTTCATGAAGTACCTGGTGACGGGTGGCGCGGGATACGTCGGCAGTGTCGTGGCCCAGCACCTGCTGGAGGCCGGCCACGAGGTCACCGTCCTCGACAACCTCTCCACCGGCTTCCGCGAGGGCGTCCCGGCCGGCGCGGCCTTCGTCGAGGGCGACATCCGCGACGCCGCCAAGTGGCTCGACCCGTCCTTCGACGGCGTGCTGCACTTCGCCGCGTTCTCGCAGGTCGGCGAGTCGGTGGTGAAGCCGGAGAAGTACTGGGACAACAACGTCGGCGGCAGCATGGCCCTGCTCGCCGCGATGCGCGAGGCCGGCGTCCGCAAGCTGGTCTTCTCCTCCACCGCCGCCACCTACGGCGAGCCGGAGCAGACCCCGATCCAGGAGACCGCGCCGACGCGGCCCACCAGCCCCTACGGCGCCTCCAAGCTCGCCGTCGACCACATGATCACCGGCGAGGCGCACGCGCACGGCCTGGCGGCGGTCTCCCTGCGCTACTTCAACGTGGCGGGCGCGTACGGCGCGTACGGCGAGCGGCACGACCCCGAGTCGCACCTGATCCCGCTGGTCCTCCAGGTCGCCCAGGGCCGCCGTGACGCGATCTCGGTCTTCGGCGACGACTACCCGACCCCCGACGGCACCTGCGTCCGCGACTACATCCACGTCGCCGACCTGGCCGAGGCCCACCTGCTGGCCGTCCGCGCCGCCACCCCGGGCGAGCACCTGATCTGCAACCTCGGCAACGGCAACGGCTTCTCCGTCCGCCAGGTCATCGAGACCGTCCGCGAGGTCACCGGCCACCCGATCCCCGAGGTGGTGGCCCCGCGCCGGGGCGGCGACCCGGCCGTCCTGGTCGCCTCCGCGGACACCGCCCGCGAGAAACTGGGCTGGAACCCGACCCGCGCGGATCTCGCGGGCATCGTCGCGGACGCGTGGCAGTTCGCGCAGGACATCTCGAAGGAGCACTAGTGGGTGCAGAGCAGGTCGCGGAGCGCTTCGCCGAGCTGTACGGGGCCGGACCGCAGGGCGTGTGGGCGGCGCCCGGCCGGGTCAACCTGATCGGTGAGCACACCGACTACAACGACGGCTTCGTCATGCCGTTCGCGCTGCCGCACCAGGCGGTCGCCGCGGTCTCCCGCCGCGACGACGGCGTCCTGCGCCTGCACTCGGAGGACGTCGAGGGCGGGGTCGTGGAGCTGCGGCTGGACGCCCTCGCCCCGGGGACCGACCAGGCGTGGACGGCGTACCCGGCGGGCGTGGTGTGGGCGCTGCGCGAGGCGGGTCACGAGGTGACCGGCGCCGACGTCCACCTGTCCTCCACGGTCCCGACGGGCGCGGGCCTGTCCTCGTCGGCCGCGCTGGAGGTCGTGATCGCCCTGGCCCTGAACGACCTGTACGACCTGGGCCTGCAGCGCTGGCGGCTGGCCCGCCTGTGCCAGCGGGCCGAGAACGTCTACGTCGGCGCGCCGACCGGGATCATGGACCAGACGGCGTCGGCCTGCTGCGAGCAGGGCCACGCGCTGTTCCTGGACACCCGTGACCTGTCCCAGCAGCAGATCCCCTTCGACCTCGTGGCCGGGGGCCTGCGCCTGCTGGTGGTCGACACCCAGGTCAAGCACGCCCACAGCGGCGGCGAGTACGGCAAGCGCCGGGCCGGCTGCGAGAAGGGCGCGGCCCTGCTCGGCGTCGACGCCCTGCGGGACATCCCCTACGACGGCCTGGACGCCGCCCTCGCCCGGCTCGGCGACGAGGAGGAGGTCGTCCGCCTGGTCCGCCACGTCGTCACGGAGGACGAGCGGGTGGAACGCACCGTCGCCCTCCTGCGCGCCGGCGACACCCGCGCCATCGGCCCGGTCCTCACCGAGGGCCACGCCTCCCTGCGCGACGACTTCCGCATCTCCTGCCCGGAGCTGGACCTGGTCGTCGACACGGCCCTCGCCACCGGCGCCCTGGGCGCCCGCATGACCGGCGGCGGCTTCGGCGGCTCGGCGATCGTCCTGGCGGAGGCGACCGACGTCGGCACCCTGACCAAGGCGATCGAAGAGGCGTTCGCCACGGCGGACTTCACGGCTCCCCGAGTCTTCGAAGCGATCCCCTCGCCGGGGGCCCGGCGACTCGTCTGAGTCCCCGTCAGCCGAGCACTCGTCAGCCCAGTCGCTTCGTCAGTGTGTACTCCGTGATCCCCGGCGGGTAGTCGGGGATCACGCACACCACCTCGTAGCCCTGTTTCCGGTAGAAGTCCGGGGCCTGGAAGTTCCAGGTCTCCAGGCGGGACGCCGTGCAGCCGCGGTCGGTCGCGGCGATGCGTTCCGCCTCCGCCAGCAGGCGGGTGCCGAGGCCCGCGCCGCGGTGTGCGGTGTCCACCCAGAGATAGGTGACGTGCAGCCAGGTCGTCCAGGTGTGGCCGACCAGGCCGCCCGCCAGGCCGCCCGCGGTGTCCAGGGCCCACAGGTGGAGGGGCGTCTCGCGTTCGCCGGGCGTGCCGCGCAGCGCGGCCAGGACCGGGGACGCCGCCGTGTTGGTCTCCCGCAGCCGTGCACGGAGCAGATCACGTCGCTCTTTGTCGACTTCCGCCTCAATACGAAACATGCGGCACACCATAAACGCGCCGGACGGCCAGTTCTGCAATTCGCCTTCCGCTGCGTGCTGCCATCCGTACTCTGTGGAGCAGCACCGGTGGGGGCCGGTGCCGCTCAGGGGGCGAGACAGGCGGGTACGGCGCCCGCGGTGGGGGTAACAGTGTCCGCAACGGCGGCGGCCGTGCGGCGCACGTCCCCTGTCCGCGGGTGCCGTACCCGCGCCGGTCGTCGCTTTCCGGATCCATTCCGGGCTTTCCGGACCCACCAATTCCACAGCTTTCCGGACCTTGGGTATCCCCTGCTCCACGCGGAGTCTGGGGAAGGGGGTTACGTGGTTCGCATCCGAGTCCTGGTCGTGGACGACCACCGCATCTTCGCCGAGTCGCTCGCCGCCGCCCTGGCCGCCGAGCCCGACGTCGACGTCTCCGCCGCCGGCAGCGGCCCGGCCGCGCTGCGCTGCCTGGAGCGCGCGGCCGGCGAGGGCCGGCGCTACGACGTCCTGCTGGTCGACGCCGACCTGGGCGGCCGGCTGCCCGGCGCCCGCCCGGCCGTGCCGGTGCAGGCGGGCGACGAGGAGGGCCTGGTCGACGGGATCTCGCTCGTCACCGGGGTCCGGGCCGCCCACCCCGCCGTACGGATCGTCGTCCTCGCCGAGAAGGACGACCCGCGCCGCGCCGCCCTCGCGCTCCAGGCCGGGGCGTCCGGCTGGGTCGCCAAGGACTGCTCGCTGTCCCGGCTGCTGACGGTGATCCGGGGGGTGCTGCGCGACGAGACGCATCTGCCGCCCGCGCTGCTCACCGGTGTGCTGAAGGAGCTGACGGCGGCGCGCAAGCACCGCACCGAGAGCGAGCGGCTGGTGGAGTCCCTCACCCCGCGCGAGCGGGAGGTGCTGCGCTGCATGGTCGCGGGGCTCGGCCGCAAGGCCGTCGCCGAGCGGCTGTTCCTCTCCCCGCACACCGTCCGCACCCACATGCAGAACGTCCTCGGCAAGCTGGGCGTCCACTCCACGCTGGCCGCCGTCGCGCTGGCCCGGCGGGCCGGAGTGGGACCGGTGGACCTAACCGGGGATGTTGTCGAACGGGGCGGTCAGCTGGCGTAGCAGGCCGGCCAGTTCGGCGCGCTGGGCGCGGGACAGCTCGGCGAGGATCGCCCGCTCCTGCTCCAGCAGGCCCGCCAGCGCCTGGTCCGCGCGGTCGCGGCCCTCGTCGGTCAGCCGGACCAGCACGCCCCGCCGGTCGCTGGGGTCGGGCAGCCGCTCGACCAGGCCCTTCTTCGCCAGCCGGTCGATGCGGTTGGTCATCGTGCCCGAGGTGACCAGCGTCTGGGTGAGCAGCTGGCCGGGCGAGAGCTGGTACGGCGTGCCCGCGCGCCGCAGCGCGGTCAGCACGTCGAACTCCCAGGGCTCCAGCTGGTGCTCGGCGAAGGCGAGCCGGCGGGCGCGGTCGAGGTGCCGGGCGAGTCGGCTCACCCGGCTGAGCACTTCCAGCGGCTCCACGTCGAGGTCCGGACGCTCCCGGCGCCACGCTGCGACCAGCCGATCGACCTCGTCCTCCATGGAGATCAGTGTAGTGGTTGTGTCGACGTGAAGTCTCTTGATGTCGAGTGTCTTGACATCGAGAGAAGTGAGCGGGGACAGTGGTGCCATGACGACGCCGAGCTGGGACCCCGCCCAGTACCTCCGCCACGCCGGGCACCGGACCCGGCCCTTCGCCGACCTCCTCGCCCGCGTCCCGAGCCTGCCCGGCGACCCGCCCCGCATCGCCGACCTCGGCTGCGGCCCCGGCAACGTCACCGCCCTGCTCGCCGACCGCTGGCCCACCGCCCGCATCACCGGCTACGACAACTCGCCGGAGATGCTCGACAAGGCCCACGTCGACCACGAGGGGCCCACGGCCGGGGGCGGCCGGCTCGACTTCGCCCACGCCGACGTGCGGACCTGGACGCCCACGGAGCCGTACGACCTGATCGTCTCCAACGCCACCCTCCAGTGGGTGCCGGGCCACGCCGACCGCTTCGCCGACTGGATCGCCGCCCTGCGCCCCGGCGGCACCCTCGCCTTCCAGGTCCCGGACAACATCGACGCCCCGCTGCACGCCCTGATGCGCGAGCTGGCCGGCACCCCCCGCTGGCGGGGCCGCCTCGCCGGCCTGCCGCGCCGCACAGACTCCGTGCACGCCCCCGGCGCCTACCTGGACCGCCTGGCGCGCCTCGGCTGCACGGCCGACGTCTGGCAGACGACGTACTTCCACATCCTGCGGGGCGACGACCCGGTCCTGGACTGGGTCAAGGGCACCGGCCTGCGGCCCGCCCTGACCGCCCTCGCCGACGACCCCGAGGCACGCGAGGCGTTCCTGACCGAGTACCGGGACCTGCTGCGGGAGGCCTACCCGAGCGCGCCGTACGGCACGGTACTGCCGTTCCGCCGGCTGTTCGCCGTGGCCGTGAAGGACGCCTGAGCGCGGCGGAAGAGGCCGGCGCGGTCGCTCAGCTCTTGCGGTGACCGATCAGGCGCGGCTTCTGCTCCAGCCCGTCCAGACCGTGCCACGCCAGGTTCACCAGGTGGGCCGCCACCTCCGCCTTCTTCGGACGGCGCACGTCCAGCCACCACTGGCCGGTCAGCGCGACCATGCCGACCAGCGCCTGGGCGTACAGCGGGGCGAGCTTGGGGTCGAAGCCGCGCGACTTGAACTCGCGGCCCAGGATGTCCTCCACCTGGGTGGCGATGTCCGAGATGAGGGACGCGAAGGAACCCGTCGACTGGGGGATCGGGGAGTCGCGGACCAGGATGCGGAAACCGTCCGTGTACTCCTCGATGTAGTCCAGGAGCGCGAACGCCGCCTGCTCGCACAGCTCACGCGGGTGGCCGGCCGTCAGCGAGCTGGTGACCATGTCCAGCAGGCGCCGCATCTCGCGGTCCACGACCACCGCGTACAGCCCCTCCTTGCCGCCGAAGTGCTCGTACACCACCGGCTTGGACACCCCGGCCTTCGCCGCGATCTCCTCCACCGACGTGCCCTCGAAACCCTTGGCGGCGAAGAGGGTGCGACCGATCTCCAGCAACTGCTGGCGGCGCTCGGCACCGGTCATACGGGTCCGGCGGGTCCGCCGCTGCTTGTCGTTGCCTGAGGTGCTGCTGGAGTCGGTCGCCACGGCGTCAATCATGCCGCCTCGGCCGTCTCCCTCCCGCGCGGGGAGCCGCCTTCCCCGGTGTGACGGCGCGAATCGATACGCGAGCGTGACGGCCAGCGCACGTCGTACGCCCAGCCCAGCAGCTCGAACCACCGGATGAACCGGGCCGAGGAGTCGATCTGGCCGCGCATCACACCGTGCCGCGCCGACGTCGGGTCCGCGTGGTGCAGGTTGTGCCAGGACTCGCCGCAGGACAGCACCGCCAGCCACCACACGTTGCCCGAACGGTCCCGCGACCTGAACGGCCGCTTGCCGACCGCGTGGCAGATGGAGTTGATCGACCAGGTCACGTGGTGCAGCAGCGCCACCCGGACGAGTGAACCCCAGAAGAACGCGGTGAACGCGCCCCACCAGGACATCGTCACCAGACCGCCGATCAGCGGCGGCAGCAGCAGCGACACGGCCGTCCACAGGACGAACAGACGGGAGACCGTCCGGATCGCCGGGTCCTTGATCAGATCCGGCGCGTACTTGTCCTGCGGCGTCTGCTCCTCGTCGAACATCCAGCCGATGTGCGCCCACCACAGGCCCTTCATCAGCGCCGGAACCGTCTCGCCGAACCGCCACGGGGAATGGGGATCGCCCTCCGCGTCGGAGAACCTGTGATGCTTGCGGTGATCGGCCACCCAGCGCACCAGCGGCCCCTCGACCGCCAGCGACCCCATGATCGCGAGCGCGATCCGCAGCGGCCGCTTCGCCTTGAACGAACCGTGGGTGAAGTACCGGTGGAAACCGATCGTGATGCCGTGGCACCCCAGGAAGTAGAAGAAGACCAGCAGGCCCATGTCGAGCCAGCTCACCCCCCATCCCCAGGCCAGCGGCACGGCCGCCACCAGCGCCAGGAACGGCACGGTGATGAACAGGAGCAGCGTGATCTGCTCGATCGAACGCTTCTGCTCGCCGCCCAGCGTGGCGGAGGAAGGGGGTGTGTCGGTGGCCTTACGGGCTTCTTCGATCACATCGGAACTTGAGGTCATGCGCGTCCCCTGTGGGGTCGATGGTCGAGGCAGATGCCGGGTACCCGGGACCGGACGGGCACTCCGCGGTGCTTCCCTACGGTTCCGTAACCTACGGCATCGTAAGTATGGCAGCGTGTCGCGCGGCGGCAAGAGCCCCAGACCCTGCGCGTCCACATGGCCACCTATCCTTGGACTCGGTCGGACAGCGCGGTCCGCTGAAGTTTCCTTCCCGGACCCTCCGGCCCGTATGCGGCACCCGCCGTGTGTGGCAGCCGGCCGGGTTCCCTCCCAGACGAGCTTCAACACTGCAAGGAGCCGCACCTGTGAGCAGTGCCGACGACCAGACCACCACGACCAGCAGCGAGCTGCGCGCCGACATCCGCCGGCTGGGTGATCTCCTGGGGGAGACCCTCGTCCGGCAGGAAGGCCCCGAACTCCTGGAACTGGTCGAGAAGGTCCGCCGCCTCACCCGCGAAGACGGTGACGCCGCCGCCGAGCTGCTGCGCGGCACCGAACTGGAGACCGCGGCCAAGCTGGTCCGCGCCTTCTCCACCTACTTCCACCTCGCCAACATCACCGAACAGGTGCACCGCGGCCGGGAACTGCGCGCCCGGCGCGCCGCCGAGGGCGGTCTGCTCGCCCGCACGGCCGACCGGCTCAAGGACGCCGACCCCGAGCACCTGCGGCAGACCGTCCAGAACCTCAACGTCCGCCCGGTCTTCACCGCGCACCCCACCGAGGCCGCGCGCCGCTCCGTCCTCAACAAGCTCCGGCGCATCGCCGCGCTCCTGGACACCCCCGTCCTCGAATCCGACCGCCGCCGCCACGACGTCCGCCTCGCCGAGAACATCGACCTCGTCTGGCAGACCGACGAGCTGCGCGTCGTACGCCCCGAACCCGCGGACGAGGCCCGCAACGCGATCTACTACCTGGACGAACTGCACGCCGACGCCGTCGGAGACGTCCTGGAGGACCTGACCGCCGAACTGGAACGCGTCGGCGTCAAGCTCCCCGACGACACCCGCCCCCTCACCTTCGGCACCTGGATCGGCGGCGACCGCGACGGCAACCCCAACGTCACCCCCCAGGTCACCTGGGACGTCCTCATCCTCCAGCACGAACACGGCATCAACGACGCCCTGGAGATGATCGACGAGCTGCGCGGACTGCTCTCCAACTCCATCCGCTACACCGGCGCCACCGAGGAACTCCTCGACTCCCTCAAGACCGACCTGGAACTGCTCCCCGAGATCAGCCCCCGCTACAAGCGCCTCAACGCCGAGGAGCCCTACCGGCTCAAGGCCACCTGCGTCCGGCAGAAGCTGGAGAACACCAAGCAGCGCCTCGCCAAGGGCACCCCGCACGAGGAGGGCCGCGACTACCTCGGCACCGGCGAACTGCTCGACGACCTGCGCATCATCCAGGCCTCCCTGCGCGAACACCGCGGCGGCCTCTTCGCCGACGGCCGCCTCGCCCGCACCATCCGCACCCTCGCCGCCTTCGGCCTCCAGCTCGCCACCATGGACGTCCGCGAACACGCCGACGCCCACCACCACGCCCTCGGCCAGCTCTTCGACCGGCTCGGCGAGGAGTCCTGGTGCTACGCCGACATGCCCCGCGAGTACCGGGCCAAGCTCCTCGCCAAGGAACTGCGCTCCAGAAGGCCGCTCGCGCCCACCCCGGCCCCCGTCGACGCCGCCGCGCAGAAGACCCTCGGCGTCTTCCAGACCGTCAAGCGCGCCCTGGAGGTCTTCGGCCCCGAGGTCGTCGAGTCCTACATCATCTCCATGTGCCAGGGCGCCGACGACGTCTTCGCCGCCGCCGTCCTCGCCCGCGAGGCCGGCCTGCTCGACCTGCACGCCGGCTGGGCCAAGATCGGCATCGTGCCCCTCCTGGAGACCACCGACGAGCTCAAGGCCGCCGACACCATCCTGGAGGACATGCTCTCCGACCCGTCCTACCGGCGCCTGGTCGCGCTGCGCGGCGACGTCCAGGAGGTCATGCTCGGCTACTCCGACTCCTCCAAGTTCGGCGGCATCACCACCAGCCAGTGGGAGATCCACCGCGCCCAGCGCCGGCTGCGCGACGTCGCCCACCGCTACGGCGTACGCCTGCGCCTCTTCCACGGCCGCGGCGGCACCGTCGGCCGCGGCGGCGGCCCCTCCCACGACGCCATCCTCGCCCAGCCCTGGGGCACCCTGGAGGGCGAGATCAAGGTCACCGAGCAGGGCGAGGTCATCTCCGACAAGTACCTCATCCCCTCCCTCGCCCGGGAGAACCTGGAACTGACCGTCGCGGCCACCCTCCAGGCCTCCGCCCTGCACACCGCACCCCGCCAGTCCGACGAGGCCCTCGCCCGCTGGGACGCGGCCATGGACGTCGTCTCCGACGCCGCCCACGCCGCCTACCGCCGCCTGGTCGAGGACCCCGACCTGCCGACGTACTTCCTCGCCTCCACGCCCGTCGACCAGCTCGCCGAGCTGCACCTGGGCTCGCGGCCCTCCCGCCGCCCCGGCTCGGGCGTCTCGCTCGACGGCCTGCGCGCCATCCCGTGGGTGTTCGGCTGGACCCAGTCCCGGCAGATCGTGCCCGGCTGGTTCGGCGTCGGCTCCGGCCTCAAGGCACTGCGGGAAACCGGCCTGGACACCGTGCTCGGCGAGATGCACGAACAATGGCACTTCTTCCGCAACTTCATCTCCAACGTCGAGATGACCCTCGCCAAGACGGACCTGCGGATCGCCCAGCACTACGTCGACACCCTCGTCCCCGACGAACTCAAGCACGTCTTCGACACCATCAAGGCCGAACACGAGCTGACCGTCAGCGAAGTCCTGCGCATCACCGGCGAGCAGGAACTCCTGGACGCCCAGCCGGTCCTCAAGCAGACCTTCGCCATCCGCGACGCCTACCTGGACCCCATCTCCTACCTCCAGGTCACCCTGCTCAAGCGGCAGCGCGACGCCGTCGCGGCCGGCACCGACCCCGACCCGCTGCTCTCCCGCGCCCTGCTCCTCACCGTCAACGGCGTGGCGGCGGGCCTGCGCAACACCGGCTGACCCGCCGGAAAAAAAAGGGGGTGCCCCGAGGCCGTACGACCCCGGGGGCACCCCCTTCCCCGCTCACTCTCACTGCAACGCCACGAACGCCGCCGTCAGCAGCACCGCACCGGACAACCCCAGCACCCAGGCCACCCGGGCCAGCCGCATCCCGCCCGCCACCACCACCGAGGCCAGCAGCAGCGCCCCGCCCATCGGCACCCACGCGTACAGGATGCCCGCCGGACCCGACCGCACCGCCTCCGCGGTACCGGGCTTCAGCACCACGGAGTACGTCGCCCCCGTGCGCACCGCCACCGACTTCCCGATCTCCACACGCGCGCGTGGCCGCGCCCCCGCCGACGACGGCACGAACGGCCCCGTACAGGTGTCCCCGGCACACCGCGTCACCGTCACCGAGCCGGACTCACGCCCCTTCGCCAGCATCACGTGCTGGGCGGTCCCCCAGGACCCCCGCACCCCGGCGAACACGATCAGCGCGGCGAGCGCACCCATCGCCGCCACCCGTCCGAACCGCAACGCGGACACGGACGCCTGACGAGCGGTACTGGCTGAGGCAGGCATGGCCGGGATCATTGGCCATACCCCCACGGCCGGTCAACTCCCCGCGGGGCCAAGCCCGGACAAGTCAGGAGTTGTACGCGCTCTGCGCCCGCTCCAGCCCCTCCTCCACCAGACACTCCACCGCGTCCGCCGCACGGTCCACGAACCAGTCCAGCTCCTTGCGCTCCGCCGACGAGAAGTCCTTCAGCACGAAATCCGCCACCTGCATCCGGCCCGGCGGCCGGCCGATCCCGCACCGCACCCGGTGATACTCCGGCCCCATCGCCTTCGTCATCGACTTCAGACCGTTGTGCCCGTTGTCACCGCCGCCGAGCTTCAGCCGCAGCGTCGCGTAGTCGATGTCCAGCTCGTCATGGACCGCGACGATGTTCCCCACCGGAACCTTGTAGAAGTCCCGCAGCGCGTTCACCGGACCACCGGACAGGTTCATGTACGACATCGGCTTCGCCAGCACCACCCGACGGCTCCCCGGCCCCGCCGGACCGATCCGCCCCTCCAGCACCTGCGCCTGCGCCTTGCCCGCCCGCTTGAACTTCCCCCCGATCCGCTCCGCGAGCAGGTCGGCCACCATGAAACCGATGTTGTGCCGGTTCATGGCGTACTCCGGCCCGGGATTGCCGAGCCCGACGATCAGCCAGGGATCACTGGCGGCGGTGGTCACGTCCATGTCTCCTTGATACGCGCCAGCCGCCGCCCCCGGCGAGGGAGGCGGCGGCTGAACAGATGATGACGACGGCGAGGATCAGGCCTCGGCCGCCTCCTCGCCCTCGGCGCCCTCGCCCTCGGTCTCCTCGGCCTGGGCGGCCAGGACCTGCAGGACGACCGTGTCCTCCTCGACGGCCAGCGTGGTGCCGGAGGGGAGGGGGATGTCCTTGGCGAGGATGGAGGCACCGGCCTCCAGGCCCTCGACGGAGACGGTGACCGACTCGGGGATGTGCGTGGCCTCGGTCTCCACCGGCAGCGCGTTCAGAACGTGCTCCAGCAGGTTGCCGCCCGGCGCCAGCTCGCCCTCGGTGTGGACGAAGATCTCGACCGTGACCTTCTCGCCCCGCTTGACCAGCTGGAGGTCGACGTGCTCAAGGAAGCCCTTCAGCGGGTCGCGCTGCACGGCCTTCGGGATCGCCAGCTCGTTGGTCTTGCCGTCGATGTCCAGGGAGATCAGGACGTTCGGCGTACGCAGCGCCAGCAGCAGGTCGTGGCCCGGCAGGGTCAGGTGCACCGGGTCGGAGCCGTGGCCGTACAGAACGACCGGCACCTTGTTGTCACGGCGGATGCGGCGGGCCGCACCCTTGCCGAACTCGGTGCGGGTCTCGGCGCTGAGCTTCACCTCGGACATATGGATCACTCCTCGTAGAAAATCGGAACGGACGTGGTCACCCGGCCACGAACGGCCTGCTACGAAGAGCGCGTCGATAACGGACCGCCGTACACGAGTACGGCCTCCCTCGCCGAGCAACTGCAGCAGTCTACTCGGAGGGGGAGGCCGTACCCAAAACGATCACCTACGGGTGCGCACGGGCGTGCGGAACTGAGCGCAGAAACCTCACTGCTCGTCGAAGAGGCTGGTCACCGAGCCGTCCTCGAACACCTCACGCACCGCACTCGCGATCGTCGGAGCGATCGACAGCACCTTGATCTTGTCCAGATCCGCCGCCAGCTCACCCGGCGTCGGCAGCGTGTTCGTGAACACGAACTCACTCACCCGCGAGTTCTTCAGCCGATCGGCCGCCGGACCCGACAGCACACCATGCGTCGCCGTCACGATGACATCCTCCGCACCATGCGCGAACAACGCGTCCGCGGCCGCGCAGATCGTGCCACCCGTGTCGATCATGTCGTCCACCAGGACACACACACGACCCTCGACCTCACCCACGACCTCGTGGACGGTCACCTGGTTCGCCACGTCCTTGTCACGCCGCTTGTGCACGATCGCCAGCGGCGCACCGAGCCGGTCACACCACCGGTCCGCCACCCGCACCCGGCCCGCGTCCGGCGACACCACCGTCAGCTTGTCCCGGTCCACCTTCGCACCCACGTAGTCCGCCAGCAGCGGCAGCGCGAACAAGTGATCCACCGGACCGTCGAAGAAACCCTGGATCTGATCCGTGTGCAGATCCACGGTCAGGATGCGGTCCGCACCCGCCGTCTTCATCAGATCCGCGATCAGACGCGCCGAGATCGGTTCACGACCCCGGTGCTTCTTGTCCTGCCGCGCGTAACCGTAGAACGGCACGATCACGGTGATCGACCGCGCCGAAGCACGCTTCAACGCGTCGATCATGATGAGCTGCTCCATGATCCACTTGTTGATCGGAGCCGTGTGGCTCTGGATCAGAAAACAGTCCGCACCACGAGCCGACTCCTGGTAACGGACGTAGATCTCACCATTCGCGAAGTCGAAGGCCTTCGTCGGGACGACCCCGACACCCAGCTGCTGGGCGACCTCCTCGGCAAGCTCGGGGTGGGCGCGGCCGGAGAAGAACATCATCTTCTTCTCGCCGGTCGTCTTGATCCCGGTCACAGCACAGTCTCCTCAGAGGTTGTCTCAGCCAGCCGGCTGCTCGGCGACCTCTCGGCTGGGCGTGAGAGGCCGAATCAGCTGGTAAGGGTGCAGGATGCACACATACGGATGTGCACTTATCACGGTACGCCGTGTTTGGCGCACGCGTTTCCGGTCAGTCCTCGTTCCCACCCTGCCCCGACGACGCCTCGGCCGCCTTCGCCGCCGCGCTCCCCGGACGCTTCCGGGCCACCCAGCCCTCGATATTCCGCTGCTGACCACGGGCCACGGCCAGCGAACCGGGCGGCACATCCTTCGTGATCACCGACCCCGCCGCGGTGTAGGCACCGTCCCCCACCGTGACAGGAGCCACAAACATGTTGTCCGCACCCGTCCGGCAGTGCGACCCCACCGTGGTGTGATGCTTGTCCTGACCGTCATAGTTCACGAACACGCTCGCCGCGCCGATGTTCGTGTAGTCACCGATCCGCGCGTCCCCCACGTACGACAGATGCGGCACCTTCGTGCCCTCCCCGATCGACGCGTTCTTCGTCTCGACGTACGTCCCGATCTTGCCCTTCGCACCCAGCCGGGTCCCCGGCCGCAGATACGCGTACGGTCCCACCGACGCCCCCGCCCCCACGACCGCCCCGTCCGACACCGTGTTGTCCACCCGCGCCCCCGGACCCACCTCGGTGTCCTTCAGCCGGCTGTTCGGCCCCACCTCGGCACCCTCACCCAGCCGCGTCGACCCCGTCAGCTGCGTCCCCGGATGCACCACCGCGTCCCGCTCGAAGGCCACCGTCACATCCACCCACGTCGTCGCCGGATCGACGATCGTGACCCCCTCCAGCATCGCCCGCTCCAGCAGACGGTCGTTCAGAATCCGCCGCGCCTGCGCGAGCTGCACACGGTTGTTGATCCCGGCGATCTCACGGTGGTCGGCCGCCACCGACGCCCCCACCCGGTGCCCGGCCTCCCGCAGAATCCCCAGCACGTCCGTGAGGTACTCCTCACCCTGGCTGTTGTCCGTCCGCACCTTCTTCAACGCGTCCGCCAGCAACTGCCCGTCGAACGCGAACACACCGCTGTTGATCTCCCGGATCGCCCGCTGCGCCTCGGACGCGTCCTTGTGCTCCACGATCGCGGTCACGGCACCCGTCGCCCCGTCCCGCACGATCCGGCCGTAACCGGTCGCGTCCGGGACCTCGGCGGTCAGCACGGTCACCGCGTTGCCGTCCGCGTGATGCGTCCCCGTGAGCCGCCGGAGCGTGTCGGCGGTGAGCAGCGGGGTGTCCCCGCACACCACCACGACGGTCCCGTCCACGGACCCGCCCAGCTCCTCCAGACCCATCCGCACGGCGTGCCCGGTCCCGTTCTGCTCCGCCTGCACGGCGGTCCTGGTGGCCGGGTCGATCTCGGCGAGGTGCGCGCCGACCTGCTCACGGGCGTGGCCCACGACGACGACGAGGTGCTGCGGGTCCAGCTCACGGGCGGCGGCCAGCACGTGTCCGACCAGGGAACGGCCGCAGATGTCGTGCAGGACCTTGGGTGTGGCCGACTTCATACGGGTGCCCTCACCCGCTGCGAGAACGACGACGGCGGCCGGGCGGATGGCGCTCACGGGGTTGCCCTTCGGCTGTGGGTGGGTGGGGGTGACAGCCGCAGGATACCGGGGGCGGTTGAGGGGGACGTGAGTGCGGGCCCTGACGGTGGTGTCAGGGCCCGCACTGAGCATTGCGCTCCCGGGGGAGGACTCGAACCCCCATGATCAGAACCAAAATCTGACGTCTTGCCCTTAGACGACCCGGGATTACCGCTATGTCCGATTTCCTAGATCGGGCGCGGTGGCAGCACCTACTATGCCGTACCACCAGCCCTCGATGCGACGGTACAGCTCGGCACTCTGCCGGACCGTGACGACGAGGCAACCTCGGTAGCTCTCGTTCGTGTTCTTCCGGACCGTCTTGGGGTTGTGCCGTTTGAGGGTTGTCTTGCCGAAGCTGTCGCGGTCGGCTTCGACGAGGTCTGCCCAGTACTGCTCGGCACCCTGTACGTCGGCCGACTCGTGGATCATCAGACGATAGCTCAGCGAGTCGCGCTTCACCTGGAGCAGGTCGAGCCAGGCAAGGAACAGGCGGATCATGCTCGGGTCACTGTTGACGAACGCGACTCGCTCACGTCGGGCGTGGGGTTTGTCCTTGGTGCCCTCGGCCCAGTAGAGCGCGATGCCCGCGATGAACAGGTCGCGATCGGACATGGCGCCGATCTCCGCTGTGGCGGCTGCTTTGGTCCGGCGTCGCTTCTCCTCGCGGACTGCGAGTTCATGCTCCCACCGCTTGCGGGCTGCGAGCTTCGCCTGCTCTGCCGGATCGCGCCGCTCCGGCCGCGGCAGATCCCGCACCCACAGCGACACGGAGCTTCGTGAGCAGCCCAGTTCCGCCTCGATCCGGTCGTACGTCCAGCCTTGGAGCCGTAGCTCCCGCGCCCTCTCGCGAAGGTCGTCCTTCGCCCTCGGGCGCTTCGTCCACTCCGGCGGGGGTTCGCCCTTCACCAGTTGGTTGAGGATGTCGTTGTTGTAGATCTTCAGCTCGTCTCGGATCTGGCGGAGGCTGTGGCCGGCCCGGCGGAGGGTCACCGCCTGTTCCCGCAGCCCCTCGAAGTCGGCGTATTTGCCCGGTGAATGTGCCATACGCATACCGTCCGGACGGAATGCCGGGTTCCGGGGTCGAACGGCAGAGGTTCACCAGTTCGAGGGAAAGCGGGTGGTTTCGAGGTCGTTCGGTCACGGAGGGTGGCGTGTGGTGGTAGGCGAAAGTCACCGGAAATGCCGCACCGCTCGCCCGTAGGCTGGAGCCATGACCACGACGGGGGAAGACCACGAGAGGGCGTTGACCGGCCCTTGGTGGTGGGTGAGGCGGCGCAGCGCGGTGTTCGACGGGGGCCTCGCGCTGGCGTCCGCTCTGGAGTGCGCGGCGGAGGGGATTCCGTTCGCGCGGGACGCGGGGATTCCGGCGTCCGTGGGGATCGTGTTCGGTCTGGTCGCCGGTTCGGTGCTGCTGGTGCGGCGGAAGTGGCCGATCGCGGTGGTGCTGGTGGCGATCGCGATCACGCCGGCCCAGATGGGTTTCCTGATGGGTGTGGTGGGTCTGTACACGCTGGCCGCGTGTGAGCTGCCGCGGCGGATCATCGGGGCGTTGTCGGGGATGTCGCTGCTGGGGACGGCGGTGGTGACGTTCGTGCGGGTGCGGCAGGACATGTCGCGCGGGGATCTGACGCTGGGTGACTGGTTCGTGCCGTTCGCGGCGGTGACGACGGCGTTGGGGCTGACGGCTCCGCCGGTGCTGCTGGGGTTGTACGTGGGGGCGCGGCGGCGGTTGATGGAGAGTCTGCGGGAGCGGGCGGACAGTCTGGAGCGGGAGCTTCAGTTGCTCGCGGAGCGGGCGGAGGAGCGGGCCGAGTGGGCGCGCAGCGAGGAGCGGACGCGGATCGCCCGGGAGATGCACGACGTGGTCGCGCACCGGGTGAGTCTGATGGTGGTGCATGCGGCGGCGTTGCAGGCGGTGGCCCGGAAGGATCCGGAGAAGGCGGTGCGGAACGCGGCGCTGGTGGGGGACATGGGGCGGCAGGCGTTGACGGAGTTGCGGGAGATGCTGGGGGTGTTGCGGGCGGGGGAGGGTGCGGGCCGGGGTGCGGTGTCGGCGCCGTTGGCGGCGGTGGGGGAGGCGGCCGCGGCGGCGGCTTCTCGGGTGGCCGAGGTGGAGGGGGCGGTGGAGGGGCCGTGTCTGTCGGAGCTGGATGAGCTGATCGGGCAGTCGGCCGCCGCGGGGATGGTGGTGGAGTTGTCGGTCGAGGGGGAGGTGCGGTCGTATGCGGCGGAGGTGGAGCAGACGGCGTACCGGGTGGTGCAGGAGGCGTTGACGAACGTCCACAAGCACGCGGCGGGTGCGAAGACGCGTGTGCGGTTGGCGCACCGGGTGTCGGAGATCGCGATGCAGGTGGAGAACGGGCCGCCGCCGGAGCCGGCGTCGGCGTCGGCGGCGGGGTTGCCGTCGGGTGGGAACGGCTTGGTGGGGATGCGGGAGCGGGTCGTGGCGCTGGGCGGGGTGTTCGTGTCGGGTCCGACGGACGCGGGGGGTTTCCGGGTGTCGGCGGTGATCCCGGCGTAGCCGGCGTGGGGGCGGGTCGCCGGGGGCCGGTGCCGGCGGGGTGTCGCGTGTGTGCGGGGGGTCAGCCGGCTGTGAGGCGGACCGGTCGGATGCCGGTGATGAGGGTGGCGAGGGCGTGGTCGATGTCGGGGCCGAGGTACCAGTCGCCGGTGTGGTCGATGGTGTAGACGCGGCCTTCGGCGTCGATGGCGAGGAGGGCGGTGTTGTCGGTCTCCTGGCCGAGGGGGCTGAGTTCGGTGCCGAGGGCGCGGCCGAGGTCGCCGAGGGTGCGGGCGTGGTGGAGGCCGTGGAGGGGGTCGACGCGGAGGCCGGCGGGGGCGATCTGGCGGCCGGGGCCGGTGGGGGTGATGCTCAGGCCGCCGAATTCGGCCCAGGCTTCGACGGCGGCGGGGAACACGGTGTGCCGGTGTCCGGCGGGTGAGGTGTGTTCGCGGAGGGCGTCGGCCCAGAACTCGGCCTGCTTTATGTCCCAGCGTCCGGGTTGCCAGCCGGCGGCGCGCAGGGCGGCGTCGACGGGTACGGGGAAGCGGGTGGTGGAGGTGCGGTCGGGGTGCATCTGCCCTTCGATCGTCGTGCGTGCTGGTGGTTCCGGTGGTGTCGCTGGTCGCCGGGGGTCAGTCGGCGGTGGGGGTGGGGTCGACGATGCGGACGCCGAAGTGGGCGCTGAGGGCGGTGCAGGCGCGGCAGGGGGTGGCGAAGCTGCCGTGGAGGGGGTCGCCGTCCTCGCGTATGCGGCGGGCGGTGAGTTTGGCGTGTTTGAGGGCTTTGCGGGCTTCGCCGTTGGTCATGGGTCTGCGGGCGGCGCGTTTGCTGCGGGTGGCGTCGGCGGCGGCGATGTGCCGGGAGATGAGGATGGTTTCGGCGCAGCGGCCGGTGAAGCGGTCGCGTTGGTCGCTGGTGAGGGTGTCGAGGAAGTCCTGGACGAGGGGGTGCAGGGCCGGGGGCTGGTCGCTGCGGGCGGCGGTGCCGGTGAGGGTGGCGCCGCGGACGGAGAGGGCGGCGGCGACGGTGGGCAGGATGCCGTCGCGGCGGTGCCGGAGGGTGGGGGCGGGGGGTGTGTCGGTGCCGCTCCAGTCGATGCGAGGGTCGCCGGCCCGCACGTCGGTACCTCCGGTCTGCAGAGCGTTCATGATCGTTCTTCCCTCCCCGGGCGTCCCCCCGAAGGACACAGGGTGCCAAATGCCGTGGCTGGTGTGGAAGCTGGGGCGGTGCGACACGCCCGTGTCCGGGCGGGCTGTGACGGTGGGGTGACGGCTGGTCACGAAGGGGGCGGGGTGGGGGCGGCCGGGTGCCGGGGCGGGGTCGCGGTGGGCCGGTGACCGGGATTGGCGTACCGCATAGGCTGTCGCCATCCGCGATCGACACCGCCGTTCAGGCCAGAGAGAACGCCGCAGGGGGCAACCGCCATGACGACAGGTCGGCTCGGGCTGGGTGTGCCGCCCAGCGGCCAGGCCGGTGGGCAAGCCGCGCCGCCGAACGCGGCCTATGCCGGGCAGGTCGTGCACTTTCCGGATCCGGTGCGGGCGGCACGTCACCCGAGAGGGGTACGGGTCGATGAGCGGGGTTACCCGGATTTCTCGCCGTACGCGCGCGTGGCGGTGGAGATCGCCGAGCCGCCGGAGGGGTTCGGGGTCGACGAGTTGCGGCTGACGGACTGCGTGTCGGCGAACGCGGCGCTGGCGGCGGCGGGGCACGAGTTGTGGGACACGGTGCCGGATGTGGCGACGCCGCACGGCTGGACGTGGCATCACGTGGCGGGTACGCGGCGGCTGGAGCTGGTGCCGGTCGAGGTGAAGGCGTTGCTGCGGCATCACGGTGGCGTGGCGACGGCGCCGGTGGACCACGGCAAGCGGGGTACGCGGCCGTTGCAGGAGTCGCGGCCGGCGCATTTCGGGCTGCCGAAGTCGGGGGTGGCGGTGACGGAGGCGCAGGTGCAGGGGGTCGAGGAGGACCTCGGTTACCGGCTGCCGGGCGCCTACCGCTCGTTCCTGAAGGCGGCGGGCGGGTGCGCGCCGGTCGGCACGGCGCTGGACGCGGGGTGGGGGCTGCTGCTGGACCAGCCGTTCTTCACGGTGCGGGACGAGGCCGCGGTCAATGACCTGGTGTACGTGAACAAGTGCCTGCGTGACCATCTGACGAAGGACTACCTCGGTGTGGCCTTCGTGCAGGGCGGGCTGCTCGCGGTGAAGGTGAGGGGCGAGCGGGTCGGTTCGGTGTGGTTCTGCGCGTATGACGACGTGCGGGACGTGGATCCGTCGTGGTCGCCGGAGGAGCGGGTGGAGCGGCTGCTGCTGCCGTGCGGTGACGACTTCGACGCGTTCCTGTCCCGGCTGGCGGGCAGTCCGCCGGAGTTGGAGACGGTGGCCCGTCTGATGGTGGACGGCGGTTTCGTCCGTGTCGTGCCGGTGGCTTCCGGCTCGGCGTCGTCCGGCCCGGTGGGGGAGTGAGCGGCGAGCGATGGTGACGTACGCGCAGGCGCAGGAGCGCGCCGAGGAGTGGATCAACGGCGACGTGCCCGCGTACCAGCACCGTGAGGTGCGGGTGCGGGAGTTCGAGCTGGGGTTCGTGGTGTGGGGCGAGGACCGGGCGGAGGGTCCGCGTTCGGACGCGGGCGGACAGCGGCTGGTCATCGCCCGGGACAGCGGGGAGGCGACGCTGTGGCCCGCGCTGCCGGTGGGTGAGGTGATCCGCCGGTACGAGGAGGAGTACGGCCGTGCGGACGGGTCGCGGGAGGCGGTGCCGGCGCCCGCGGCCGCGCGGTTGGATTTGAACCAGACGTCGTTCCTGCTGACGCCTCCTGAGTGGTTGCAGGAGGCGGCGGACAAGCTGGGGCTGGGGGAGCGGCGCGCGGAGGGGGCGGATGCGCCGGGTCCGGTCGCGCGGGCGTCCGCCGACGGTGGGTCTGCTCCGGCTGTCGGCGGGGGTGCGGCCGGTGGTACGGCGTCCGGTGCGGCGGCTGCGTCCGGCGGGAGCGGGCCGGCCGGGACGCAGGCCGAGACGCAGGCCGGGGTGCCCGCGGGAGCGGAGGTGCCCGTGGGGGCCACGCCGTGGGCCGGTACCGACACGAACGCCGGGCCCGGTGAGGACGACCGTTCGGTGCCGCTGCCCGCGACGGTGTTCGCGCCGCCGTTGGGCGACGCGGACGAGGCGCCGCGTCCGCCGGCGGTGGCGCCGGACGCGCCGACCGCCCTGATGTCGGGCGGCAGCCGGCTGCCGCCGACGGCGGTCGCGCCGGCGCTCGATCTGCCGGGTGCGCAGGGCGGCGCACCGGGGGCCGCCGTCCCGCCGGGTGCGCCGGGCGTCGGCCAGGGCAGCGTGCCCCCGCCGCCGCCGGGCACGCCGGCGTACGGCCATCCGCACGTTCCGCCGGCGCAGGGCGCCCCGCCCCCGACTGCCGCGCCCGCCGGTCCGTCGGGCGCCCCGGCGTACGGCTATCCGCAGGGGTCCGGGGCTCCGGGGTACGGCTATCCGCCGGCGCCGGGCGGTGCGCCGCAGGTGCCGCAGTCTCCGGCGGCCCCGGGCGGGCCCGAGCGGCGGCTCGCGCCGAACGCGGGGGAGATCGCGGACGCCGCGACGAGCAAGGCGGCGCCGCCGAAGAAGGGGCGCGGCGGGGTCGGCGCGCCGCCTCCGCCGCCTGGCGCCCCGGGTGCGCCGGGCGCGCGCCTGGGGAGCGCGGCGACGCCGCCCCCGCCGGCGGGCGGGTACGTGCCGACGCGGCTGGTGCCGGCGGTCGGGCCGGAGAGCCCCGAGGCGCAGGACGGACCGGGGAACGCGGGCGGGACGCGGCCGCCGGGCGGTGCGCACCACGCGGCCACGGTCCTGGCCGACCCGAGCCGGCTGAACGGACCGGCACCGCAGCCGCCGGGTGCCCCGGGCGCCTCGGGCATGCCGAACCCGGCCGGCGGCCCTGCGGCTCCGGGCGGTCCGGGTGCGCCGCAGCCGCCCGGTGCGCCGGGTGGGCAGGGCGTCCCGGGCGGCCCGAGTGCGGCCGGTGCCCCGGCGGCTCCGGGCGCCCCCGCTATGCACAACGCCCCGGGCGGCGCGCCGAACGTGCCGGGAACCCCCGGCGCGCCCGGCGCGCCCCAGCCTCCGGCCGCTCCGGGCCGTCCCGGCGCCGCAGGTTTCCCGCAGCCGCCGAACGCGCCCGGAACCCCCGGAACGCCCTCCGCTCACGGTGCCGTGCATCACGCGGAGACCGTGCTGGCCGCTCCGCCGGTGGCCGGGCCGGGCGTGCCCCCGCCGCCGGTACCCGGCGCTCCCGGCATGCCGGGCGCCCCGGGCATGCCCATGCCGCCCGGCGTCCCGGGCGTGCCCCCGGCGCCGGGTGCCTCCGCCATGCCGCCCGGCGCCCAGCCGCCCCCGCCCCCCGGCGTCCCGGGGATGCCCCCCGCCGCTCCCGTCGCGCAGCCCCCCGTGCCTCCGGGTGCCATGCCGCCGCCGGGTGGTCCCATGCCCGGGCAGGCAGCGGCGTACGGGTATCCGCGGCAGGGGCAGCCGACGGTCGGTCCCGGTTATCAGGCCGTGCTGCGGTACCGCGCGCAGGACGGGTCCGAGCAGCAGTTGATCCGGCGTTCGGCGCCGGGGACGCCGCACCCGGAGTGGCAGATCTTCCACGAGCTGCGGGCCATGAACGTGCCGCCGGACCAGGTGCTCGAGCTGCACACGGAGCTGGAGTCGTGCGAGCTGCCGGGGGCGTACTGCGCGCGGATGATCCGGGAGCAGTGGCCGCAGGCGAGGATCGCGAGCATCGCGCCGTACGGCACGGACCAGGCGAGCCGGCAGCAGGGCATGCGGCAGTTGCTGGCGCACCAGGGCGAGTTGCACCAGGTGGCGGACGGTCCCGCGCGGCCGGCGCCGGTGCGGGCGCCGCTGCCGCCGGTGCAGGCCGCGCCGCCGGTGCCCCCGGAGGGGATCGCGCAGGAGCTGGCCGGGGCGTTCGGTCCGGGTGTCTTCCGGTTCGAACAGCAGGCGGTGTCCCGGCAGGGTGTGCCGCCGATCGTGGCGCACACCCTGGTCGTGGCGGGGCTGCCGCTGGACATGGGGCCGTTCTTCTGGGCGCAGGCGCAGCCGGGCCGGCCGGTGCCGACGCTGGCGGAGCTGGCGGCGGAGCGCGGGGTGCGGCCGGCGGCGGACGCGGGGTCGTACCTCGTCATGGGCACGGACTTCGGCAAGGCGGTCTGTGTGCAGTACGGGACGGCGAACATCGTGGCCGTGCCGGTGGAGGCGGGGCCGGGCGGTGCGCCGGTGCCGCCGCAGTTCGTGAACACCGGGCTGCCGGAGTTCACCCGGTGCCTGGCGCTGCTGGGGCGGATGTGGCGGCTCAGGTACGGGCTGAACCAGGAGCAGGCGGGCCGCTGGACCGTCGACTTCCAGGCGCAGCTGGCCGCCCTCGACCCGGCGGCGCTCGGTTCGCCGGAGAGCTGGTGGTCGGTGCTGCTGGAGCAGATGTGGGACGGGTTGCTGTAGTCCGGCCGTAGCCCGGTCGCCGGGTGTGATCCTTCGGGCCCCGCACGCGCAACGCGTGCGGGGCCCGGCGCGTTGTGCGTGCGGAGGCCGGCGCGTTGTGCGTGCGGAGGCCGGCGCGTTGTGCGTGCGGAGGCCGGTGCGTGTCCGTGAGGGGGCCGTTCGGGGCGTCGGCGTGACGTGTCTGCGGAGTGTCGCGTTATGAACCGTTACTTCCCATCCATCAAGATATGCACGAAATCATCCTGTCATGCAGGTCCGGTGGAGAGGGGTCCCCAGGGTGAGCAGCGCATCGATGCCACCGCACGGCTTCGCGACCGTGCGGGGGCGTGGCTACCGACCCGACCAGGTCGAGGCGTTCCTGGAGGCGCTGTCCGAGGACCGGGACGCCGCCTGGGAGCGTGCCGCCCGGCTGACCGTCCTCGCCAAGGACATGGGGGCGGAGGCCGCGCTGCTGCGCGAGACCGTCGCCGAGCTTGCGCCGCAGACGTACGAGACGCTCGGGGAAGGCGCCCGCAAGCTGTACCAGTGCGTGCTCGACGAGGCGGCGGACCTGCTGGAACGCACCCGGCGCGAGGCCGCGGAGGAAGTCGCGCGGGCCGAGGCGGACGCCGAGCGCGTCCTGCGGGAGGCGCGGGAGGCGGCGGACGCGGTCCGCGCGGAGGCCGACGAACGGGCCCGTCAGTGGCTCCTCGCCGTGGAGACCGAGGCCGAGGGCATCCGCGTGGGCGCCCGGCGCGCGATGAAGTCGGGGCGCATGGAGTCGCTCGCGGAGTTGCGTGAGGCGCGCCGGCGCACCGAGGGCATGCTCGCCGAGCAGTCCCAGAAGCACGCCGCGCGCTGGGCGCGGGCCGAGCGGGAGGAGGCCGATCGGCTGGCGGAGCTGGACGCCGGGTACGCCGAGCGGACGAGCCGGGCCGAGGCCGAGCTGGCCGAGGCCGAGCGTGCCCTGGCGGAGGCCGAGGAGTACGAGCGCCGTTCCCCGGAGGAGGCGAGCGCGCGTGCCGCGGAGATCATCGCCGAGGCGCGTGCGCAGGAGGAGCGCATCGCCGGGGAGACGGAACGGGTGCTGCGCGAGCACGGCGAGCTGTGGGACGAGATGCAGGCGCACATGGACTCCGTGCGCGAGACCCTCGTCTCGCTGACCGGCAGGGTGGTCCTGGAGTAGCCGCGGGCCGGTGTTTTCGTCACCTTCCCTTGCGTACCGCTCCCGCCAGGATCCAGCCCTCCACGGCCTCGTACTGGTGCCGCTGCCGTTCCGCCTTCGCGCGGCCCGACAACACCGTGCCGAGCCAGCCGAAGAAGAAGCCGGCCGGGATGGAGACGATGCCGGTGGTGGTGAACGGGAACCAGTTGAAGTCGGCGCCGGGGAAGGCGGAGACGGGTGATCCGGAGACGAGGTTGGTGCCCGGCATGAGCAGCAGCACGGTCAGCGAGCCCCCGATCAGCGTGCCCAGCAGCCCGCCGCGGGTGTAGCGGCGCCAGAACAGGCCGTAGACCAGGGCGGGGGCGAGGGCGGAGGCGCCCAGGCAGAAGGAGAGCGTGACCAGGGGCTGCAGGCTGTGGTGCTGCACCAGGGTGGCGAGCAGGATCGTCGGCACGCCCGTGGCGAGCGCCGAGACGCGGGCCAGGGTCATCTCGCGGCGGGCCGGCATCTCCGGCACCCGGGCGGCGAACACGTCGTGCGCGAGGGAGTTGGCGCAGGCGAGGATCATTCCGGCCACGGAGGCGAGCAGGGTCAGGAAGAGCGCGGTGGTGACCAGGGTGAACAGGAGGCCCTCCGCCGTCGACACGTCGGCGCCGAACACCGCGCGCGAGCCCATCAGGTACGCCGTGTTGCCCTGCGGGTCGGCCGTGGCGATCGCCGTACGCCCGAGCAGGGCCGTGGCGCCGAACCCGACCACCGTGATGACGAGGACGAACAGGGCGACGAGGCAGACCGCCCAGGACATCGAGCGGCGCACCTGGCGGGCGCTGGAGGCGGTGTACATGCGCATGGTGATGTGCGGCAGGCAGGCGCCGCCGAGGACGACGGTCAGCTGTGAGGCGATCATGTCGGCGCGGCCCGTGGGTGTGGTGCCGAACTCCAGCCCGGAGCGCAGGAAGCGCGGCCCGGCGCCGCTCTGCCGTGCGGCGGCGGTGAACAGGGCGCCCGGGTCCCAGTCGAAGCGGCGCAGGACCAGGAGGGCGACCACGGCGCCGGAGCCGACCAGCAGCACGATCTTCAGGATCTGGATGAGCGCGGTGCCCTTCATGCCGCCGATCGCCGCGTAGGCGATCATGAGCAGGCCGAGTCCCACGACGCATCCGGTCTTCAGGGACTCGTTGGTGAAGCCGAGGATGAAGGCCATCAGCTGCCCGGTCCCGGCCAGTTGGACGAGCATCAGCGGCAGCAGCGCGGCGATGGTCACCGCGCAGGCCGTGATCCGTACGCAGCGTCCCGGCAGCCGGCGGGCGAGGGCGTCGCCCATGGTGAACCGGCCCGCGTTGCGCAGGGGTTCGGCCAGCAGGAACATCAGCAGCATCAGCGACAGGGCCGTGCTGAGGGCGAGGACGACACCGTCGTAGCCGCACAGGGCGATCACCCCGCCGGTGCCGAGGACGGTGGCGGCGGAGACGTAGTCGCCGGCGATGGCGAGGCCGTTGCGCAGCGGGGACAGGGAGCCGTAGCCGGTGTAGAACTCGTCCAGGTCGTCGCGGTCGGGGCCGGTCATCACGCACAGCAGCAGGGTCACGGTGGCGGCGGTGGAGAAGGCCACCAGGGACATGGTCTGCGCGGAGTCGCTGAAGCCGGTGGACGCCGCACCGGCGGCGGCCGTCATCGGGCCGCTCCGCGCCGCGCGTCGAGTTCGGCGTGCCTGCGGATGCGGTCGGCGAGCGGATCGACGTACCGGCGCGCGGTGTGCTCGTACAGGGCGATCGCCAGCCAGGTGACGGGGAGTTGCAGCAGGGCGAGCAGCAGCCCGGCGGGGATGCCGTCGGCGACCGTGCGGGTCATGACGCCGGGCGCGTACGCGGACAGGACGAGGAACAGCGTGAAGTAGCCCAGCGCGGTGAGCGTGGCGGTGCGCCGCTGCCAGCGGTAGGCGCCGCGCAGCAGGCGCAGGTCGCTGTGGCGGCCCAGGGGCGCGCGCGGCGCCCGGCGGACCGGGCGCTCCGGTCCGGGCGGCGCGGGCGGCTGCCAGGGGTAGGCCGGCCGTGCCGGGTACGACGGCTCGGGCGGGTGCGGTGAGTACGACGGGTGCGGCGGGTCGTAGGACATCCCGGGGCTCCTTGCGCGGCTCGGGTCCGTGGCGGCGGACCGCAGGGAGGTGGGAGAGCTGAGCCACGCACGCTACTCGCGCGTCCCGGGCCGCGCGGCGTTTTCACCGAACTGGCCGGTCGGTATGCGCTTGCCCCCGGGAGGACGGGCACGCCACCTGGGGTGTCACCCGAGTCGACCCGCCCGGGTTCAGTCCTGGAGCACCGGGAACCGGCGGGGCGCCACCACCAGCAGCACCACGAAGGCCAGGGCCGCCGCGACCGCCGCGCCCAGGTAGACCGTGTGGACCGCTTCGGCGATGGCCCGCCGGGTCGCCTCGGGAGCCGTACCGGCGTCCAGCGCGCGCGTGACGGAGTCCAGGTCGCCCGCCCCGCCGAGCCGCGCGGCCAGCACGCCGTTGGCGACGGCGCCGAACAGGGACGCGCCCAGGGTCTGGCCGGTCTGCCGGCAGAACAGCACCGACGCCGTCGTGGTGCCCCGCTCCGACCAGCCCACGGTCGACTGCACCCCGACGATCAGCGGCAGCTGGAACAGTCCCAGCGCCCCGCCCAGCAGCAGCATCAGCAGCGTCGGCTGCCACCACGACCCCGGATACGGCAGGAACGGGAACGCGAACAGGATCAGCGCCGCCAGGCCGATGCCGAGCAGCGCGGTGTCCCGGAAGCCGATCCGCCGGTAGACGTGCTGGCTCAGCGCGGCCGACACCGGCCAGCTCAGCGTCCACACCGACAGCACGAACCCGGCGGCCACCGGCGCGAGCCCCAGCACCGACTGCGCGTACGTCGGCAGGAACACGCTCGGCGCCACCATCAGCAGCCCCAGCGCGCCCAGCGCCAGGTTGACGGCCGCGATCGTCCGGCGCCGCCACACCCAGCCCGGGATGATGGGCGCCGCGGCCCGCCGCTCCACCCACACCACCACGGCGACCAGCAGCAGGCCCGTGCCGGACAGGGCCAGCGACGGCGCCGACAGCCACGGCCACGCCACCCCGCCCTGCACCAGCGCGGTCAGCAGCACCCCGCCGCACGCGAACACCGCGAGCGCGCCGGCCCAGTCCACGCGCGCGGGGCGGGTCTCCTCCCGCTCCGGCTCGTGCAGGTGACGGACGATCAGCCACAGGGCGGCGGCGCCGATCGGCAGGTTCACCAGGAAGATCCAGCGCCAGTCGGCGTAGGCGGCGAGCACCCCGCCGAGCCCGGGACCGGCGACCGCCGAGACCGCCCACACCGTGGAGAGCTTGGACTGGATCTTCGGGCGCTCCGCCAGCGGGTACAGATCGGCGGCCAGCGTCTGCACCGTGCCCTGCAACGCCCCGCCGCCCAGGCCCTGCACGATCCGGAACGCGATCAGCGCCCCCATGTTCCAGGCCGCCGCGCACAGCAGCGAGCCGAGCAGGAACACGGCCGCGCCCACCACCAGCACCGGCTTGCGGCCGAAGGTGTCGGACAGCTTGCCGTACACGGGCAGCGTCACGGTGACGGCGAGCAGGTAGCCGGAGAACAGCCACGAGAAGACGGAGAACCCGCCGAGGTCGCCGACGATCTGCGGCACGGCCGTGGAGACGACGGTGGAGTCGAGCGCGGCCAGCGCCATCGCCAGCATGAGCGCGGCGACCACCGCGCCCCGCCGCCGGGTGTCCTGCCGCCGGCCGGCTCCGCCGCGCACCGCCGGTGTCGTCCTCCCCACCGCGCACCCCTCCCGTGGTCCCTGTCGGACGCTACCCCGTGCCCCCTGCACGTACCACCGGGACGACAGCTTCCCACGGCGGGCCGGGCAGGAGCCCGACGCGGCCAAAGGGTGGAGGCCTCGCGCACCGACGGGTGGAGGGCACCCCGAGAACGGCTCCACCCGGCGGTGGAGCACCCCTAGGGGTTCCTCCGTACTACGGCTCGGGGAGGGTTCGTCCCGGCGGAGGACGAGACCGGCCGGGGGCGCTCCCTAACCTGGCTGTACGCCGCTGGGGGGCGGCGGACCGCACCGGCGGGGGTGGGGATTACCCCCGGGAAAGACGGGGCTCCGCACCAGCGCGCGGCACCCCCGCCGACCGCGAGACTCATCGACGTAACCCAGGACGACGCCCGGAACCCCGGGACATCGACCACGACTTGTCAACCGACATAGGAGACATACCGTGACATCGGCTGTGACCATTCCCAGGCACGGGGGCACTGGAGGGCGTACGGCCGTTGCCGCGCGGGCGCGGCAGGTCGTGAAGGCGTACGGGTCGGGCGAGACCCGTGTCGTCGCCCTGGACCACGTCGACGTGGACATCGCCCGCGGCCAGTTCACCGCGATCATGGGCCCCTCCGGGTCCGGCAAGTCCACCCTGATGCACTGCCTCGCCGGCCTGGACACCGTGACGAGCGGTCAGATCCACCTGGACGAGACCGAGATCACCGGCCTGAAGGACAAGAAGCTCACCCAGCTGCGCCGGGACCGGATCGGCTTCATCTTCCAGGCGTTCAACCTCCTGCCGACGCTGAACGCGATCGAGAACATCACGCTGCCCATGGACATCGCCGGCCGCAAGCCCGACCGGGCCTGGCTGGACCGCGTGGTGGAGACCGTCGGGCTCGCCGGGCGCCTCAAGCACCGCCCCACCCAGCTCTCCGGCGGCCAGCAGCAGCGCGTCGCCGTGGCCCGCGCGCTCGCCGCCCGCCCGGAGATCATCTTCGGGGACGAGCCGACCGGAAACCTCGACTCGCGCGCGGGAGCCGAAGTCCTGGGCTTCCTGCGCCGCTCGGTGGACGAACTCGGCCAGACCATCGTCATGGTCACCCACGACCCCGTGGCCGCCTCCTACGCCGACCGCGTGCTCTACCTCGCCGACGGCCGGATCGTCGACGAGATGTACCAGCCGACGGCCGAGCAGGTCCTGGACCGCATGAAGGACTTCGACGCCCGGGGGCGCACGTCATGACCGTGCTGAAGACCTCGATGCGCAACTTCCTCGCGCACAAGGGCCGCATGGCGCTGTCGGCGATCGCGGTCCTGCTGTCGGTGGCGTTCGTGTGCGGCACGCTCGTGTTCACCGACACCATGAACACCACCTTCGACAAGCTCTTCCAGGCCACGTCCTCGGACGTCCAGGTCAGCGCCAAGGGCTCCTCCGACACCGGGCAGACCACCTCCCGCACCGGCAAGCCGCCCGTGCTGCCCGCCTCCGTGGTCGCCAAGGTCCGCGGGGCCCGGGGGGTGCGGTCGGCCGAGGGCACGGTGTTCTCCACCGCGGTCACCGTCGTCGACGCCGGCAAGGACAAGCTGTCGCCCACCAGCGGCGCCCCCACCATCGTCGGCAGCTGGAACGGCAACGACGCCCGCACCATGGAGATCACCTCCGGTACCGCGCCCAAGGGCCCGGACCAGGTGATGGTCGACGCCGACACCGCCGGCAAGCACCACCTGAAGCTCGGCGACGAGATCAGCGTGATCACGGCCGTCGGCACGCACCACGCGCGCGTGTCCGGCATCGCCGCCTTCAAGGTCACCAACCCCGGCGCGGCGATCTTCTACCTGGACACGAAGACCGCCCAGCGGACCCTCGTCGGCCGGACCGGCGTCTACACCGACGTCAACGTCATGGCCGCCCAGGGCGTCACCGACGCGCGGCTGAAGGAGAACGTCACCGCCGTCCTCGGGCACGGCTACAAGGTGCAGACCGCCAAGGAGGTCGCCGACGCCAACCAGAAGGACGTCCAGAGCTTCCTGAACGTCATGAAGTACGCGATGCTCGGCTTCGCCGGGATCGCCTTCCTCGTCGGCATCTTCCTGATCATCAACACCTTCTCCATGCTGGTCGCCCAGCGCACCCGCGAGATCGGCCTGCTGCGCGCCATCGGCTCCTCCCGCAAGCAGGTCAACCGGTCCGTGCTGCTCGAGGCGCTGCTGCTCGGCGTCCTCGGCTCGGTGCTCGGCGTCGGCGCGGGCGTCGGCATCGCGATCGGCCTGATGGAACTCATGGGCCAGATCGGCATGAACCTGTCCACCGACGACCTCACCGTCGCCTGGACCACCCCCGCCATCGGCCTGCTCCTCGGCGTGGTCGTCACCGTCCTCGCCGCCTACCTGCCCGCCCGGCGCGCCGGCAAGGTCTCCCCGATGGCCGCCCTGCGCGACGCGGGCGCCCCGGCCGACGCCAAGGCCGGTGCCGTCCGGGCCGTGACCGGCCTGCTCCTGACCGCCGCCGGCGGCTGGTGCCTGTACACCGCCGCCACCGCCGACCAGGCCAAGACCGGCTCGGGCTGGCTGGGCCTGGGCGTGGTGGCCACGCTCATCGGCTTCGTCGTCATCGGCCCGCTGCTCGCCGCCGGACTGGTCCGCGTCCTCGGCGCGGTCCTCCTGCGGGTCTTCGGACCCGTGGGCCGCATGGCCGAGCGCAACGCGCTGCGCAACCCGCGCCGCACCGGCGCCACCGGCGCCGCCCTGATGATCGGCCTCGCCCTGGTGGCCTGCCTGTCGGTGGTCGGCTCCTCCATGGTGGCCTCGGCCACCGACCAGCTGGACAAGACCGTGGGCACCGACTTCATCATCCAGGGCGAGCAGGAGTACAACCTGATCAAGCCCCAGATGGTGCAGAAGATCAAGGACACGCCCGGCCTGGAGCGGGTCACCGAGTACAAGCTCCTGGACGCGTCCCTGACCACACCGGACGGCCGGGTCTCCAAGAAGGAGACCATCAACGCGGCTGACGCGACCTACGTCCAGGACCTGCGCACCAAGACCGTCGCCGGTGACCTCGCCGACGCCTACAAGCCCGACTCGATGTCCGTCTTCGAGGGCTTCGCCAAGGACCACGGCATCAAGCTCGGCTCCACGGTCGCCGTCCACTTCGAGGACGGCCGCACCGCGAAGCTGACCGTCCGGGCGATCACCAGCGACGAGGTCGTCGTCGACAAGGGCGCCATGTACGTCTCGATCGCCACCGCCGCCAGGTACGTCCCGGCCGGCCGCATGCCCCTCGACCAGCTCATGTTCGCCACCGCCAAGGACGGGCAGGAAGCCGCCGCCTACAAGGCGCTGAAGTCGGTGGTGCGCGACGACCCGGCGCTGACCGTGCGCGACCAGACCGACTACAAGCAGGCGCTGAAGGACCAGATCGGCCAGCTGCTGAACATGATCTACGGCCTGCTGGCCCTCGCGATCATCGTCGCGGTCCTCGGTGTGGTGAACACCCTGGCCCTGTCGGTGGTCGAGCGGACCCGGGAGATCGGCCTCATGCGGGCCATCGGTCTCTCCCGCCGCCAGCTGCGCCGCATGATCCGCCTGGAGTCCGTGGTGATCGCCGTCTTCGGCGCCCTGCTCGGCCTGGGGCTCGGCATGGGCTGGGGCGCGACCGCCCAGAAGCTCCTCGCCCTGGAGGGCCTGAAGGTCCTGGAGATCCCCTGGCCGACGATCACCGGCGTCTTCGTCGGCTCGGCCTTCGTGGGCCTGTTCGCCGCGCTGATCCCGGCGTTCCGCGCGGGCCGCATGAACGTCCTGAACGCCATCGCGACCGACTAGCGGTCCAGCCGGAAGGGGCTGGGCCGACGGCCACCGCACACGGGGGTTGCGGCGGGCGGACCCGGTGCCGGGAGTCCTGCGGGACTTCCCGGCACCGGGTTTCCGCGCTGTGCGCCGGCCCGGGGTTGTCCACAGCCGCCCGCACCTCCGCCCCCGCCGTCGTACGCTGGACAGCCCCGGCCCGTCGCACGAGTCGGGCCCTTCGTGTTGCCGACCCCCTGGACGGAAAGCCCCTCCATGAGCCTGCACGGTCTGCTCGACGCCGTAGTCAAGGACCCCGCCCTCGCGGAAGCGATCAGGGCGGCGGCGGACGGCAACCGCCCGCACGTCGACCTGGTCGGCCCCCCGGCGGCCCGGCCCTTCGCCATCGCCGCCCTGGCCCGTGAGGCCGGCCGCCCGGTGCTGGCGGTGACCGCGACCGGCCGGGAGGCCGAGGACCTCGCCGCCGCCCTGCGCTCCCTGCTGCCCGAGCAGGGCGTCGTGGAGTACCCCTCCTGGGAGACCCTCCCGCACGAGCGGCTCAGCCCCCGCAGCGACACCGTCGGCCGCCGCCTAGCCGTCCTGCGCCGCCTCGCCCACCCCCGCCCCGACGACCCCGAGACCGGCCCGGTCTCCGTCGTCGTCGCCCCCGTGCGCTCCGTCCTCCAGCCGCAGGTCAAGGGCCTCGGCGACCTGGAACCGGTGGCGCTGCGGACCGGCCAGAGCGCCGACCTGGACGACGTCGTCGAAGCCCTCGCGGCCGCCGCCTACGCGCGCGTGGAGCTGGTCGAGAAGCGCGGCGAGTTCGCCGTGCGCGGCGGCATCCTGGACGTCTTCCCGCCCACCGAGGAACACCCCCTGCGCATCGAGTTCTGGGGCGACGACGTCGAGGAGATCCGCTACTTCAAGGTCGCCGACCAGCGCTCCCTCGAAGTAGCCGAGCACGGCCTGTGGGCGCCCCCCTGCCGCGAGCTGCTGCTCACCGACGACGTCCGCGCCCGCGCGCGTGCCCTCGCCGAGGAACACCCGGAACTCGGCGAACTCCTGAACAAGATCGCCGAGGGCATCGCGGTCGAGGGCATGGAGTCCCTGGCCCCGGTCCTCGTGGACGACATGGAGCTGCTGCTCGACGTCCTGCCCGAGGGCGCCATGGCCGTCGTCTGCGACCCGGAGCGGGTCCGCACCCGCGCCGCCGACCTCGTCGCCACCAGCCAGGAGTTCCTCCAGGCGTCCTGGGCGGCCACCGCCGGCGGCGGTGAGGCCCCGATCGACGTCGGCGCGGCCTCCCTGCGGTCCATCGCCGACGTCCGCGACCGCGCGCGCGAGCTGGACATGATGTGGTGGTCGGTGTCCCCGTTCGCCGCCGACGAGGAACTGACAGATCCGTTCGCCGCCGACGCGGCGGGCGACACCCTCAAGCTCGGCATGCACGCCCCCGAGACCTACCGCGGCGACACCGCGCGGGCCCTCGCCGACACCAAGGGCTGGCTCGCCGACGGCTGGCGCGCGGTGTTCGTCACCGAGGGCCACGGCCCGGCCGCCCGCACGGCGGAGGTCCTCGGCGGCGAGGGCATCGCCGCCCGCCTCGACAACGACCTCGGCGAACTCAGCCCCTCCGTGGTGCACGTCTCCTGCGGGTCGATCGAGTACGGCTTCGTGGACCCGGCGCTCCGACTCGCCGTGCTCACCGAGACCGACCTGTCCGGGCAGCGCACCGCCACCCGCGACGGCGCCCGGATGCCGGCCCGCCGCCGCAAGACCATCGACCCGCTCACCCTGGAGCCGGGCGACTACATCGTCCACGAGCAGCACGGCGTGGGCCGCTACATCGAGATGGTGCAGCGCACCGTCCAGGGCGCCACCCGCGAGTACCTGGTCGTGGAGTACGCGCCCGCCAAGCGCGGCCAGCCCGGCGACCGGCTGTACATCCCGACCGACCAGCTGGAGCAGATCACCAAGTACGTCGGCGGCGAGGCACCCACCCTGCACCGCCTCGGCGGCGCCGACTGGACGAAGACCAAGGCGCGCGCGAAGAAGGCCGTCAAGGAGATCGCCGCCGACCTGATCAAGCTCTACAGCGCCCGCATGGCCGCCCCCGGCCACGCCTTCGGCGCCGACACCCCCTGGCAGCGCGAGCTGGAGGACGCCTTCCCGTACGCGGAGACCCCGGACCAGCTCACCACCATCGCCGAGGTCAAGGAGGACATGGAGAAGTCGGTCCCCATGGACCGCCTGGTCTGCGGCGACGTCGGCTACGGCAAGACCGAGATCGCGGTCCGGGCCGCCTTCAAGGCCGTACAGGACGGCAAGCAGGTCGCCGTCCTCGTCCCCACGACCCTGCTGGTGCAGCAGCACTTCGGCACGTTCTCCGAGCGGTACGGACAGTTCCCGGTGAAGGTGCGGGCCCTGTCCCGCTTCCAGACCGACACCGAGGCCAAGGCCGTCCTGGAAGGGCTGAAAGACGGCTCCGTGGACGTCGTCATCGGCACCCACCGCCTGTTCTCCTCGGAGACCAAGTTCAAGGACCTGGGCCTGGTCATCGTCGACGAGGAGCAGCGCTTCGGCGTCGAGCACAAGGAGCAGCTGAAGAAGCTCCGCGCCAACGTCGACGTGCTGACCATGTCCGCCACCCCGATCCCGCGCACCCTGGAGATGGCGGTCACCGGCATCCGCGAGATGTCCACGATCACCACGCCCCCGGAGGAGCGCCACCCGGTGCTCACCTTCGTCGGGCCCTACGAGGAGAAGCAGATCGGCGCCGCCATCCGCCGCGAACTGCTGCGCGAGGGCCAGGTCTTCTACATCCACAACCGTGTCGAGTCCATCGACCGCGCCGCCGCCAGACTCCGCGACATCGTCCCCGAGGCCCGCATCGCGACCGCCCACGGCCAGATGTCGGAGTCCGCGCTGGAGCAGGTGGTCGTCGACTTCTGGGAGAAGAAGTTCGACGTCCTCGTCTCCACCACGATCGTCGAGTCCGGCATCGACATCTCCAACGCCAACACGCTGATCGTGGAGCGCGGCGACACCTTCGGCCTGTCCCAGCTGCACCAGCTGCGCGGCCGCGTCGGCCGTGGCCGCGAGCGCGGCTACGCGTACTTCCTGTACCCGCCGGAGAAGCCGCTGACGGAGACCGCGCACGAGCGCCTGGCCACCATCGCCCAGCACACCGAGATGGGCGCCGGCATGTACGTCGCGATGAAGGACCTGGAGATCCGCGGCGCCGGCAACCTGCTCGGCGGCGAGCAGTCCGGGCACATCGCGGGCGTCGGCTTCGACCTGTACGTCCGCATGGTCGGCGAGGCCGTCGCGGACTACCGGCGCCAGCTGGAGACGGGCGGGATCGAGGAGGAGGCCCCGCTCGAGGTCAAGATCGAGCTGCCGGTCGACGCGCACGTCCCGCACGACTACGCGCCCGGCGAGCGGCTGCGCCTCCAGGCGTACCGTTCGATCGCCTCGGCCAACTCCGAGGAGGACATCAAGGCCGTCCGCGAGGAACTCACCGACCGCTACGGCAAGCTGCCCGAGCCGGTGGAGAACCTGCTGCTGGTCGCCGGGCTGCGGATGCTCGCGCGCGCGTGCGGCGTCGGCGAGGTCGTCCTCCAGGGCACCAACATCCGCTTCGCGCCGGTGGAACTGCGCGAGTCGCAGGAACTGCGGCTCAAGCGGCTCTACCCGGGCACGGTCATCAAGCCCACCGCCCACCAGGTGCTGGTCCCGCGCCCGAAGACCGCGAAGGTGGGCGGCAAGCCGCTGGTCGGCCGCGAACTGCTGGCCTGGGTCGGCGAGTTCCTCACCTCGGTCCTGGGGTGACGGCGGACGTACGGGGGCGGGGCGCGCGAGCGGACCGGTGAGCCGGCCTAGGTCACCGGGACGGCGCCGCGCGCCCTGCGCCACCAAGAGCAGCAGGGTGTGATCACGTCCGTGCGTGCGGCCAACGGCCACCGCGCGCACGCCACCGGCACGGCCGTCCGGGTCCGCGGCATCCGCCGGCTGCCGGAGGCGGGCCGCACCCCGGACGACGTACGGGCGTTCCTGCCCTGCCTGGACGACGACGGTACGGGGGCCGGCGGGGCGGCTGTTCTCGTTGCTCTTCTCGGTCACGCGGCGATCGCCGGACCCTGACCCTGACCCAGTGGCAAGGTCAAGCCCGGCCGGGGCGCGCGGACGGCAACGGCCCGTCACCTTCTCCCACAGTCACCCGGTTTGCTCCCCGGCGCCCCCTTTGCGCTGGCATCTGACGGGCCACAGCGGGCAGTTACGGTGGTGAGCGGAACGATCCGCCCGCGCCCGCGGGGCGGACCAGGGTGAGGGAGGGAGACGCACTGTGACGCGTCCGAGGGGCGGAGCGGCCATCGCCGTGGCGGTGCTGGTCGCCGTGACCGGCTGCACGGCCGAGCAGACCGAGGGGGCCTCCGGGCCCGCGAAAAGCGGAAGCGGAACCGGAGGCGCGGCCCTGGCCGCCGTCGACTCGCTGACCGTCAAGGGGCGCGCGCCGAAGACCGGTTACTCCCGGGAGCGGTTCGGCACCGCCTGGGCGGACACCGACTCCAACTCCTGCGACACCCGCGACGACATCCTCAAACGCGACCTGAAGCAGGTGCGGTTCAGCGGCGGCCACTGCAAGGTCTCCTACGGGCTGCTGGACCCCGACCCCTACTCCGGCAAGGACATCACCTACCGGCGCGGTCGCAGCCAGGTCGACATCGACCACCTCGTCGCCCTCTCCGACGCCTGGCAGAAGGGCGCCAAGTACTGGGACGCCAGCAAGCGCATAGCGCTGGCCAACGACCCCCTGAACCTCCTCGCGGTCGATGCCGCCACCAACCGCGGCAAGGGCGACGGCGACGCGGCCACCTGGCTGCCGCCGGAGAAGTCCTACCGGTGCGCCTATGTCGCCGCCCAGGTCGCGGTCAAGAAGAAGTACGGCCTGTGGGTCACCGCCGCCGAGCGGAACGCCATGAGGAAGGTCCTCGCCGGCTGCCCCGGCCAGAAGCTCCCCGCCGGCGGCAACCCCACCAAGGCACCCGAGCGCTTCCGGGCCCGGTGACCCGCGCCCGGTGACCCGCACGGGCACCGGCCGCACCACCGTCCCGCCACCGGGCACTTCGCTGTCCCGCCCGGGGCGGATGCGCCACCCCCTGTGACCCCGCGCCGGGCCACCCCGCCCCCCGGGCACCGGCCGTTCCGGCGCGTCGGCCGCCGTGGTGCGTCGGCTGTTACAGCGCGTCCAGGTCGACGATCTCGCCCGTGGGCTTCTTCGCGGGCACCGGCTTGCCGTAGTCGAGGAACGACAGGTGCTCCGGCTCCTTCCCGCCGGACGCGCTGTCGACCCGCAGCAGGTACGGCTTGCCCTCGGTCGCCACGTACGCCGTGTAGCGCTCCTTGCCGTCCTTCTCGTGCAGGGTGATCGCGGGCGCGCCGTCGACCTGCGTCGTCTTCCCGCGGGTGGTGCCCGCCGTGCCGCCGCCGCTCATGTCGCCGAGGACCGAGTCCAGGTCGCAGAAGCTCGCGATGTCCTTGGCGTCCTGGCCCTTCACGGCCATCTTGGTCCACTTCCCGGCCAGCATGTCCACGGCCGCCTGCGTGTCCTCCTTGGACTCGCCCTCGCTCTGGGCGCGCAGGAACGCCTCGTCGTACTTCATGTAGACGGTGCTGCCCGTCTTGATCAGGTCGGCCTTGCCCTGCCCGCTCATGCGCATCGTGCCGGCGCACTGGCCGTCGTGGTCGATGGCCATGTCGATGTCGATGACGCCCTTGCTCTCGTCGTCGGTGACCCGGCCCTTCAGCCGCACGGACGAGGCGCCCGTGGTGGCCTTCAGCGCGCGGTCGGCGATCTGACCGCCGCTCAGCCCGGCGAACGGGCCCTTCGGCTTGCTGTCCGCCGAGTCCTGCCCCGGCTGGCAGCCGGTGGTGAGTCCCGCCGTGGCCGCGGCGGCGAGACAGAGGGCGGCGAGTGCGGTACGACGCATGACGGTTTCCTTGTTGAGAGAAGTGGGTGCTGAGAGGTGGGGGGTTGGTAAGTGCCCCGTGAGAAGTGGGGCGTGAGCGGACGGGTCAGGCCTTCTTCCAGGTGCCGCAGTCGTTCGTCTTGAAGTAGGCGTCCGACGGGCTGATGGTGACGACGGCCGTACCGGTGACGTTGTTGTTCGCGATGATCGAGTCCAGCCCGTGGCCGGCGTCCTTCGTACGCTCCCAGTAGCAGGAGTCGTCGGCGTTGCCGGTCGACCTGTAGGTGCCCGGCGCGATGTCCGTGCCGACCTTGAACATGCCCCCGTCCCCGTCCATCGAGGAGGCGGGCGTGCCCTTCGCCTTCGGGTCCACGGCCTCCCAGTCCTCGCAACCGCTGGACTTGAACAGCTTGTCGGTGGCCTTGACGGTCACGTAACTGGTCCCGCTGACATTGTCGTTGGCGAGCAGGGAGTCCAGTTCGCCGGAGGCGTCCTTGGCGCGCTCCCAGTAGCACATGCCGTCGTCGTTACCGGTCGTGCGGTACGTCCCCGGCTTCACGTCGGTACCGACCCGGTACTCGCCGTCGCCCCCGAAGGCGGCCATCTTCGCGGGCTTCGCCTCGGACTTCCCGGCTCCCCCCGAGCCCTTCCCGGCACCGGACTTGTGCCCGGCCGACGCCGAGGACCCCTTGTCGCCACCGCCGGAACCACCGTCCTTGCCGTCGCCGCCGGCGTTGGCGGACACGGCGCCGATGACGACGATCCCCACGACGGCACCGAGCGCGACCTTGGCCTTCATCCCCATGGCGAACCCCTCCCCAGACGTTGCGGCCTCCCCCTCCGGTGGCCGCTCGTTCGCTGGGTCAATAAGACCAGAGCCTGTGAACCGAGTCAACACGATTCACAGATCGAGTGGAGTACACGCCGTGAACTGCCATCCCTTGTGTACGTCGGTATGCTCGGTGCTCACACGGGACGAGGGGAGCGGGGCCGGTGCAGGACAACGCGACAGAGGTGACCGCCGCCGGTATCGCGCGGCTGGCCGGGGTGGGCCGCGCCGCCGTCAGCAACTGGCGCCGCCGGCACGCCGACTTCCCGAAACCGGTGGGCGGCACCGAGACCAGCCCGTCCTTCGCGCTCGCCGAGGTCGAGGCCTGGCTGCGCAAGCAGGGGAAACTCGCCGAGGTGCCGTTGCGCGAACGTGTCTGGCAGCAACTCGCCGGGCACCCGGAAGGACCGCTGCCGGCCCTGGTGCAGACCGGCTGTGTGCTGCTGCTGATCCACGAGCGGCCCACCGTCTGGCTCGACGCGAGCGCGGGCTCCGACGCCCGGCTGGCCGCGATCCTGTCCGGGGCGCTGGACCAGGTGCTGATCCCGCGTCTCGGGGGACCGGCGGGCCGGGCGGGGCGCCAGGCACGGGGCGCGGCCGGGGCTGTCGGCGCCGGGGCTGTGCACACCGGAGCCCAGGCCGGCCGTGTGAACCCCGCTCCCACGCCCCCGGCCGTGAACACCTCACCGACGCCACCGCCTGTGAACACTCCACAGACGCCCCAGCCCGTGAACACCCAGTCGGTTCCGCACACCGCGCAGACCGTTCACACCGCCCCGGCAACCACTCCGGTCGCCCCAATGGCCATAGCAACCTCAGGCACCTCACCAACCTCGGGCACCTCAGGCACCTCAGCCGCCCCGGCCCTCCGCACCCCCACCGGCCCCCAACTCCTCCTCTCCGCCCCCCTCCTGCGCGGTGCCGCCGAACTGGCCGCCGAGATGGGCGCACGGCAGGCGTTCGAGTTCCTGCTGGGCCGGCACCTGGACGCCAACCCCCGCCAGTACACGCTCACCCCGGCCGAACTCGCCGGTCTCATGGCCGACCTGGCCGGCCCGGCCCGCACCGTCCTCGACCCCGCCTGTGGCACCGGGGCCCTGCTGCGCGCCGTGGCCACCCGCCCCGACCAGGAGCTGTACGCCCAGGACAGCGCCCCCGAACTGGCCGCGATCAGCGCGCTGCGGCTCGCGCTGCACAGTCGGGCCACCGTGCGCGCCGCCGCCGGTGACACCCTGCGCGCCGACGCGCACCCCGCTCTGCGCGCCGACGTCGTCCTGTGCCATCCGCCGTTCAACGAGCGCAACTGGGGTCACGACGAACTCGCCTACGACCCCCGCTGGGAGTACGGCTTCCCGGCCCGCACCGAGTCCGAACTGGCCTGGGTGCAGCACGCGCTGGCCCGGCTGACCGACGGCGGCACCGCCGTGCTGCTCATGCCGCCGGCCGCCGCGTCCCGCCGTTCCGGGCGCCGGATCCGCGCCGATCTGCTGCGCCGGGGCGCGCTGCGGGCCGTGGTCGCGCTGCCGGTCGGGGCGGCACCGCCGTACAACATCCCGCTGCACCTGTGGGTGCTGCGCCGGCCCGACCGGGCGCCGGCGACGCCGGAGGTGCTGCTCGTGGACACCGGGAGGTTCGCCGGGGAGGGGCGGGGCGGTCCTGACTGGGAGGCGGTGCGAAAGGCCGTGACGGACGCCTGGGGCGCCTTCACGCGCGCGGGGCGGCTGGCGGAGCGGCCGGGGCTCGCCCGTTCGGTTCCGGTCATCGACCTCCTGGACGACGACGTGGACCTGGCTCCCGCCCGCCATCTGCCGCCGGCCGCGGTGGCCGACGGCGCGGAGCAGCTCACGCGGGTGCGTGAGCGCCTGGGCGCCACCCTGCGCCTGACCACCGACCTCACCCCGCCCCCGGCCGACCCGGCGCCGGCCGCCCGCTGGCCGCTGACCACGGTCGGTGAACTCGCGCGCGGGGGCGCGCTGGTGATGCGCAGCGGCGGGAACGGCGGCCACGCGCGCGTGCCGGTGCTCACCGACCATGACGTGCTCGCCGGAACGGCGCCTTCGGGCACGCTCCCGGAGAGCGAGGAGGAGGCCGTACTGACCGAGCCGGGGGACGTCGTCGTACCGGTGGTCGGCGGGGGATCGGTGGCGCGCGTGGTCGACGAGGCGGCCGGGGGCGCGGTCCTGGGGCGCAACCTCGTGCTGCTGCGCGCGGACCGGTCGGCCCTCGACCCGTGGTTCCTCGCCGGGTTCCTGCGGGGCACGGCCAACAACCGGCAGGCCAGCAGCTACGCCTCCACGGCGACCCGGCTGGACGTGCGCCGGCTCCAGCTGCCCCGGCTCCCGCTGGAGGAACAGCGGCGCTACGGCGACCGGTTCCGCGCGCTGGACGAGTTCGAGCGGGCGCTCAGGCAGGCGAGCCGGCTCGGGGAACAACTGGTGCGCGGGATGTACGACGGCCTGACGGACGGCACGGTCGCACCCGACTGAGCCCGGTCACGGAACGCGGCCCGGCCGAACGGTTCCGGCCGGGCCCCGTGGAGCGACCGGACCGCGTGAAGTGATCAGTGCGACAACGGTTCGGCACAACCCGGGACCCGTTGTCCGTGTCGGCCTATACGCTCGGACTCCGACCGGGACACCGTCCCGTCGGCGTCCGTCCCATCGGTCCCACTCGGTCCAGGAGCAGTCATGTACGGCCATGGCGCGGTGCCGCCTCCCCGCAGCGCGGGAAAGGTCATATCCCTGCGCGTGATGTTCGCGGCGGCCGGGGCGCTCACCTGCGGACTGCTGTCGTGCCTGCCGTTGTTCCGGCTGGCCTTCGTGCGGGGCCGCTGGTCCGACTGGCTGTGGGCCTGGCTGAGCCTGCCGCTGTCCATCACCGGGTTCGTGGTGGTCGGTGAAGTGCCGGAGACGGACTGGCGCAGCGACGTCGCCCTGGGCCTGCTCATGCTCCTCGGCGTGGCGTCCGCGGTGTACTACCTGGTCGTGGACATCCGGGTGCACCAGCGTCAGCGGGTCGCCGGGTTCCCCCTCGCGCACGCCGTCACCCACGCCCCGCCCGTGCCCGGACCCTACGGTTTCGGGCACGCGGCGCCGCCGTACACCGCGTCCGTGCCGGCCCCGCAGCACCCCGTACCGCCCACGCACCCCACGCCGGTGCCCCGCCCGCACACCCCGGTACCCGGGCCGCCGCACACCGGGGCCGTGCCCCCGGTCCCCGGGCCGCCCCAGCGCCCCGCGCCCGCCCGCATCGACCAGGTACGCGCCGAGCTGGACGAACTCAGCGACTACCTGCGCCGGCACGACGGACACGAGGGATCCGGCGAGGGCGGACGGTGACCGTGACGCCAGGACGCATGGTCGCCGGCCGGTACGAACTGTCCACGCTCATCGGGCAGGGCGGCATGGGCCAGGTCTGGACGGCGTACGACCGACGGCTCGACCGGCGTGTGGCGGTGAAGCTGCTGCGCCCGGACAAGGTGGCGGGCCAGGAGGCGGACGAGCTGCGCCGCCGCTTCGTGCGCGAGTGCCGGGTGACCGCGCAGGTGGACCACCCCGGCCTGGTGACGGTGCACGACGCGGGCAGCGAGGGCGATGAGCTGTTCCTCGTCATGCAGTACGTCGACGGCGCCGATCTCTCCGACCACCTCGCCGAGCACGACCCGTACCCGTGGCAGTGGACGGTCGCGGTGGCGGCGCAACTGTGCGCCGTGCTGAGCGCCGTGCACGCCGTGCCGATCGTGCACCGCGACCTCAAGCCGCGCAACGTGATGGTGAAGCAGGACGGCACGGTCACCGTCCTCGACCTGGGCGTGGCCTCGGTGATGGACACCGACACCACGCGCCTCACGCACACCGGCTCCCCGATCGGCTCGCCCGCCTACATGGCGCCGGAGCAGGCGATGGGCGGCGCGGTCGGCCCGTACACCGACCTGTACGCGCTCGGCGTGCTGATGCACGAACTGCTCAGCGGCGAGGTGCCGTTCGCGGGCTCCACCGCCCTGGGTGTGCTGCACCGGCATCTGTACGAGCCGCCGCTGCCCGTGCGCCGGATCCGCCCCGAGGTCCCCGAGGCGCTCGAGGGGCTGGTGCTGCGGCTGCTCGCCAAGGACCCGCAGCACCGGCCGGCGTCCGCGCAGGAGGTGTACGAGGCCCTGGCGCTGCTCCTGCCCGCGCGTGGGACGCCCACCGGAGCGCCCCTGGACCCCACGCGCCCCTTCCTGCGCCCGCACGCCCCCTGGCCGGACCGCGCACGGACCCCCGCGCCCCAGCCCGCACCCGTCGCGCCGGCGCCGCCGGTGGCCGAGAAGCCCGATGTCGCCGCCGCCGTGGACGATGTCAAACGGCTGCTCGGCGAGGGCCGCATCACACAGGCCGTCGACATCCTCGGCGCGATCCTGCCGGCCGCCGCCGAGCAGCACGGCGAGCACTCACCGGTCGTACGCACCCTGCGCAAGCAGTACGCGGCCACGCTCATGGACGACGGCCAGTACCGGCGCGCGCTGCCCGAACTGCGCCGGCTCGCCGACGAACGCGCCGCCGAGGCCGGCCAGGCCGACCCGCAGTCGCTGCGCTACCGCTACGAGGCCGCGCAGTGCCTGGAGCAACTGGGCGAACCGGCGGCGGCGCTCGCCGAGTACCGCGCGCTGCTGCCGTACTACGAGAACCAGTACGTCGCCGGGGACCCTCAGCTCGCCCACGAGGTGCGCCGCCGCATCGGCCATCTGCTGCTCGCCCTCGGCGACCGGCCGGCCGCCCACGACACCCTCGCCCGGCTCGTCCTGGACGTCGAGCGGCTGCACGGCCCCGGCCATCCGCTGGCCGCGGAGATCCGGCGGACCCTCCAGTGGCTGGGGCAGGTACGCGGGTAGCCGCGCGGAGACTTCGCCGGGTTCTGAGAGAATCCTGCGCACGCAAGGGGCTCGCGTTTCCCGGCGCCGGACCCGGCGCCCGATACGTTTCGCTTCGTTTTCGCCAGGCACGCACGCGCGTCGACGCGCCGTGCGACAAGCAGGGGTGGGGTTCATGGCAGGTCATCGGCAGTCGAAGAAGCGCAGGTACCTCACCTGGGCGGTGGCGGGCGCGGCCGTCGTCACGGGGGCCGGGATCGCCGCCCAGACCTCCATGGCCGCCACCACCTGGCCGGCTCAGAAGACCTTCACGGGCCGGGCGTTCGACACCTGCACCGCCCCCTCGCTGTCGGCCATGAAGGCCTGGCACACCGGCTTCTACGGCGCCGCCGCCGTCTACGTGGGCGGCAAGAACCGCGGCTGCGCCCAGCCCAACCTCACCGCCTCCTGGGTGAAGTCGGTCAACTCCCTCGGCTGGAAGCTCATCCCGATCTACGTCGGCGCCCAGCCGCCCTGCCAGACCGGCTCCAGCCCCGAGAAGCTGTCCGCCGTGACCGCGGCGTCCCTCGGCGTGACCGACGCCAAGGACGCGGTCGCCAAGGCGTCGGCGCTCGGCATGAAGGCGGGCAGCCCCGTCTACCTCGACATGGAGCCGTACGACGTCCAGAACAAGACGTGCAACGACGCCGTGCTCACGTACGTCCGCTCGTTCATGAAGACGCTGCGGTCCAAGACCTACCGCGGCGGTTACTACGGCTTCACCAGCTCCAGCGCCAAGGCCGTCGCCACCGCCAAGGACAAGACGGACCTGCCGGGCAACCTCTGGTACGCGCTGTGGGACAAGCAGAACACCACGACCGCGGACTGGCCGTGGGGCGCGACCCAGTACACGGGCCACAGCCGCGCCCACCAGTACATGGTGAACAGCAAGGAGGCGCACGGCGGCGTCACGCTGACCGTCGACCGGGATGCCTGGGACGCGCCCGTGGCCATCGTCGGCTGACCCGGCCGGCCCGGCGGCCCCTCGGGGGGCGGCGCGGCGGTGCCCGAAGCGCGCGTGAATCGTTGGTCGAATGGGTTGGCCGCAGCCTGCCCACTGCCTACCATCGATCACCGCAAGACTTTGTGCACCGCCGCACAATCTCCCTGGGAGGTCCCCTTGCACCGCCGCCGCACCGCGCTCGTCCTCACCGCCGTGACCGCCGCCGCGGCCCCCCTGCTGACCGCCTGTGGAAGCGACGCGCACCCGGGCGCCGCGGCCGTCGTCGGCGGGCAGCGGATCACCGTCGCCCAGCTGGAGGGCCGGGTCAACGAGGTCCGCCGGGCGCAGCGGGCCGCGGTGCCGGACGAGGCGCAGTACCAGCAGGTCGTCTCCTCGACCAGCGCCCTGACCCGCGACACCCTGCACAACATGGTGCTCGACCGGGTGCTGCACCGCGCCGCGCGGGACGCGGGCATCGGCGTCACCCGCAAGGAGATCCAGCAGATGCGCGGTGAGCTGGAGCGGCAGGCCGGCGGCGGCAAGGGCCTGGAGACGGCCTGGTTGCAGAAGTACGGCATCGCCCCGGCCCGCCTCGACGACAACCTGCGCCTGCAACTGGAGGCGCAGAAGCTGGCCGCGCGGCTCGGCACCGACACGAGCCAGCCCGCCTTCTGGAAGGCCCTGTCCAAGGCGTCGGAGGAGCTCCACGTCGACCTCAACCCGCGCTACGGCTCCTGGGACGTGCAGAAGAGCAGCCGCGTGGACGCCGGGACGCCGTGGGTACGGGAGGTCACGACGGCGGGCGGGGAGCCGGTGACGGCGTAGGCGGGCCGCCGGCCGGCGCGGCGACGCGCCGGTCATACGATCAGACGACCACGTGGGGCCTGTGGACAACCCGATCCGCTCCCTCGCCCCGTGGGTTACGTTCGGATCGTGAACGAAACCAGCCCCGAGGCCCGTGGGGGAGCCGCCCCCGGCCGCATCGTCCTGCTCACCACCAGCCACCGCGTCGCCCCCGGTCTGCTGTCCTGGCCCGCCTGGCAGGCCCTGCGCACCGCCGACGCCGTGCTGTGCGCGGACGGAGCCCATCCGCAGCTTCCGTATCTGCGCGAGGCCGGGATAGCCGTGGCGGAGGCGTCCCCCACCGCCCAGGAGCTGGTCGACGCCTGTGCCGGCGGCCGCACGGTGGTGGTCCTGGCCACCGGCGAGGGAGAGCCCGCCCTCACCGACGGCCTCGCCCGGCTCGCGGGCTCCGGCCGGATCGCCATGCCGGAACTGGAGCTGCTCCCCGCCTCCTACGACCTGCCCGGCGCCCGCCTGCTGGACCTCGTGCAGGTCATGGACCGCATCCGCGCCGAGTGCCCGTGGTCCTCCCGGCAGACCCACGAGGGCCTGGCGAAGTACGGCATCGAGGAGGCCTACGAACTGGTCGAGGCGATCGAGGCCGGCGACCGCGCGGAACTGCGCGAGGAGCTGGGTGACGTACTCCTCCAGGTCGTCTTCCACTCCCGCATCGCCGAGGAGGACCCGGACGCGCCGTTCTCCGTCGACGACGTCGCCGGCGGCATCGTCGCCAAGCTCATCCACCGGCACCCGCACGTCTTCGGCGACGAGCGGGCCGAGACCCCCGAGGACGTCAAGGAGCACTGGCTGCGCACCAAGGCCGAGGAGAAGCGGCGCGAGTCGGTCACGGACGGCGTCCCGCTCGGCCAGCCCGGCCTGGCCCTCGCCGCCAAGCTCGCCTCCCGCACCCGCACGGCCGGCCTCGACGTCCCGCTGCCGCAGGGGGACGGCATCGGCTACGAGCTGCTGGCGCTGGCGGCCCGCGCCGAGGCGGCGGGCACCGACCCGGAGGCGGCCCTGCGCGCGGCGGCCCGCGCCTACCGGGACGCGATACGAGCCGCCGAGGGCCTGCCGGCCTAGTGCCGGCGGCCGTCCGCCGCGGGGGGGGGGGCCCGCCCGGCGCTACTGCCGGCCCCCCGCGGCGGACGCCGTCCCCACCCCGCTGTCACCCCACCCCGTCCCCACCCCACCCCGCCTCGTCCGACGCCCCCGGCGGGCCGGATACGGTCGAGGTGTGACCGACCAGCCCTGCCCCGCCGAGCCGTCCTCCCACCCCGCCCAGCCGTCCTCCCACCCGGGCGAGCCGGCCCCCGCCCTCTTCACCTGGGAGTTCGCCACCGACCCCTATCCCGCCTACGCCTGGCTGCGCGAGCACGCCCCCGTGCACCGGACGCGGTTGCCGAGCGGGGTCGAGGCATGGCTGGTCACCCGGTACGCCGATGCCCGGCAGGCCCTGGCCGACCAGCGGCTCAGCAAGAACCCGGCGCATCACGACGAGCCCGCGCACGCCAAGGGCAAGACCGGTATCCCCGGCGAGCGCAAGGCCGAGCTGATGACGCATCTGCTGAACATCGACCCGCCGGACCACACCCGGCTGCGTCGGCTGGTCAGCAAGGCCTTCACGCCCCGCCGGGTCGCCGAGTTCGCGCCCCGGGTGCAGGAGCTGACCGACCACCTCATCGACCAGTTCGCCCGGCGTGGCTCCGCCGACCTCATCCACGAGTTCGCCTTCCCGCTGCCCATCTACGCCATCTGCGACCTGCTCGGCGTCCCGCGCGAGGACCAGGACGACTTCCGGGACTGGGCGGGCATGATGATCCGGCACGGCGGAGGCCCCCGGGGAGGCGTCGCCCGGTCGGTGAAGAAGATGCGCGGCTACCTCGCCGAGCTCATCCACAAGAAGCGCGAGGCACTGCCCGCCGAGCCCGCGCCCGGCGAGGACCTGATCTCGGGCCTCATCCGCGCCTCCGACCACGGCGAGCACCTCACCGAGAACGAGGCCGCCGCCATGGCCTTCATCCTCCTGTTCGCCGGCTTCGAGACCACCGTCAACCTCATCGGCAACGGCACCTACGCCCTGCTCACACACCCCGGGCAGCGCCGGAGACTGGAGGAGTCCCTGGCGCGCCGGGAGACGGACCTGCTGGCGACCGGCGTGGAGGAACTGCTGCGCTACGACGGCCCGGTGGAGCTGGCCACCTGGCGGTTCGCCACCGAGCCGCTCACCATCGGCGGACAGCGGATCGCGCCGGGCGACCCGGTGCTCGTGGTCCTCGCCGCCGCCGACCGGGACCCGGAGCGGTTCGGCGACCCGGACGTGCTGGACCTCGCCCGCCGCGACAACCAGCACCTCGGCTACGGCCACGGCATCCACTACTGCCTCGGCGCGCCGCTCGCCCGCCTGGAGGGTCAGACCGCGCTCGCCACCCTGCTCACCCGGCTGCCCGACCTGCGGCTGGCCGCGGACCCGGCCGAACTGCGCTGGCGCGGCGGACTCATCATGCGCGGCCTGCGCACCCTGCCGGTGGAGTTCACACCCGGCGCCTGAACAGCGCGCGCCTGCCGGACACACCGTCCGACCTGGTACGGCAGGACCCCGCACGGTTTCTGCAAGAGAACATGACAGACGTTCAACTCTGTGATCTTCACGTGATCTGTGCGGCATGAACTTGTGACAAGTGATCGTCTGCCGATACGTTCACCCATCAGCGCGGCGACCGGCTCCGTCCGCCGCGCCGGTCCTGCTGTCGCTCGAAAGGCTTCTGCATGCTCTCCGGGAACGGCCGACACCGTCGCCCCCGCCAGGCCCCGGCTCTCCTCGTCGCGGCCGGAGTGACCGGCTCCGCCATCGCCATCCCGCTGCTCGGCGCGGCGAGCGCCAACGCGGCCGACGGCACCACGTGGGACAAGGTGGCCGAGTGCGAGAGCGGCGGCTCGTGGAGCGCGGACACCGGCAACGGGTACTACGGCGGCCTGCAGATCTCGCAGGAGGACTGGAACGCCTACGGCGGCGGCCAGTACGCGGCCAGCCCCGACCAGGCGAGCCGCAACCAGCAGATCGCCGTCGCCGAGAAGATCCTCGCCGACAAGGGCACCACGCCCTGGGCCACCTGCGCCCTGCTGTCCGGTCTCACCGAGGGCTCGGGTTCGACGCACGTCGACACGGGCGTCGGCGGTTCGGGCGGTTCAGGCGGTTCGGGCAGTGCGCACGGTTCGGGTAAGACGTCCGGATCGGGGGGCAACTCCGGTACGTCCGGTTCCTCCGGCAGCTCCGACTCGTCCGGTCTGCCGGATTCGTCGCCCTCCGCGGACGCGGACTCCGGCGCCGACTCCGGCTCCGGGGCCGGTTCCTCCTCGGGCGAGGCCACCACCACTCCGAGCGCCAAGCCGGACAAGGACGCCGGTACGGCCACCGGTTCGGCGAGGACCGACACCCCCAAGTCCGACAAGTCCACCACTGCGGACGCCGGAAGCCCGCAGGGAACCGGCAGCGCGCCCACCGCCACCCCGGACACCGGGGTCGGGAACGACCCGCAGCAGGCCGCCGGTTCCTGGAGCCTGGTCGACACCGGGTCCCTCGGCGGCGGACGCCACCGGGGCGCGAGCGCGGACGAGAGCAGCGGGGACGAAAGCGTGACAAACGGTCAGAACGCCGCGTCTTCCGGCCGGCACGCCTCCCATGACACGGACACGTATACGGTCCGTCAGGGCGACACGCTGGCCTCCATCGCCGACTCCCTTGACGTCGACGGCGGATGGCGCGCGCTGTACGCCGGCAACAAGAAGGCCATCGGGACCGACCCGAATCACATCAGTGCCGGTCAGACCCTGGAAGTCGGGGGCGAAACGGGCGCGAAGTAGGGGGAGTTGGCGTCCCGCTTAGCGCCCTAATGTCCGGTTTGGTGAAAGTGTGGGATGAGTCTCAGAAGCCCTGATCGTCTTTGAAATTCCGCGGATCGCGTGTCTACGGTCGTGATCGCTCGTCACCACGAGCCCCGGCAGCCGCAACGCCGAATCCTGCCAGCGGTTGCCCGGGAACAGTCGTCGCGTCAAGCGCCGTAGGCAGGAGCGGGGGACCCAAGGTAGGTGCCGGGCCCGGCAGTTGATGCCGGAACCGGCTCGGGGTGAAGCCGCACCCGCGTGAGCGGAGTGCGGCCGGGCAACTCAACCGGCCCGAACCCGACAGCTCACCTCGCAGGCGTCGGTGAGGGGATCGATCCATGCTGTTTTCCAGCAAGGGCAAGCACCGTCGTCCGTCCAAGGCCGTCCGCGCCGTCGCGCTCGCCGGTGTCACCGGTGCCGCCGTCGCCGCTCCGTTGATGGCGGCCGGCAACGCCTCCGCCGCCACCGCCTCCCAGTGGGACACGGTCGCGCAGTGCGAGTCCGGTGGCAACTGGTCCATCAACACCGGCAACGGCTACTACGGCGGTCTGCAGTTCTCCGCCTCCACCTGGGCCGCGTACGGCGGCACGCAGTACGCCGGCACCGCCGACAAGGCGAGCAAGGCGCAGCAGATCTCCGTCGCCGAGAAGGTCCTCGCCGCTCAGGGCAAGGGCGCCTGGCCGGTCTGCGGCACGGGCCTGTCCGGCACCCCGTACAACGGCTCCGCGCCGAGCACCTCCACCCCGAGCACCTCCAACGGCTCCAGCACCTCCAACGGCTCGGGCGGCTCCACCGCCACCCGCTCCACCGGTGAGCAGGCCGCCTCCCGCTCCGCCGAGCGTCCGGCCGCGAGCGCGAGCAAGGGCCAGGGCAAGACCGTCACCACCCCGACCGGCAAGAAGGTCAAGAAGGGCGACGGCGAGTACAAGGTCGTCACCGGTGACACCCTCAGCTCCATCGCCGGCGAGCACCACGTGCAGGGCGGCTGGCAGAAGCTGTTCGAGCTGAACAAGGACATCGTCGAGGACGCCAACCTGATCTACCCCGGTCAGCAGCTGCACCTGAAGTAAGACCCGCCCGGCGGCCCGCGCCCGCGCGCGGGCCCGCCGAAGGCCCCCAGCGGGCCGTACCCCCGTCCCCACGGGCTCCCCGCCCTGGTGCGTGTTCCCCCGTACGCACCAGGGCGGGGCTTTTTGCGTCCACCGGCCCGGAACCCTTTGTTTCGGCGAGAAACAAAAGGTACCGTCGGCGTGTCCACGGGACGGTCGGTCGGTGGCCGACGCCCCCGGGACGGTTAGGCTCTAGTCGCAAGGCACAGCCGTAAGGCACACCGCCCCGCACTTCCAGCGTCACATCCAAGAAGGAGATGCTCGTGCCGTCCATCGACGTCGTCGTAGCCCGGGAAATCCTGGACTCCCGAGGCAACCCCACGGTCGAGGTCGAGGTCGGCCTCGACGACGGCAGCACGGGTCGTGCCGCCGTCCCGTCCGGCGCCTCGACCGGCGCCTTCGAGGCCATCGAGCTCCGCGACGGCGACCCGAACCGCTACCAGGGCAAGGGCGTCGAGAAGGCCGTCCTCGCCGTGATCGAGCAGATCGGTCCCGAGCTGGTCGGCTACGACGCCACCGAGCAGCGCCTGATCGACCAGGCCATGTTCGACCTGGACGCCACCGACAACAAGGGCTCCCTCGGCGCCAACGCCATCCTCGGCGTCTCGCTCGCCGTCGCGCACGCCGCCTCCGAGGCCAGCGACCTCCCCCTCTTCCGCTACCTGGGCGGCCCGAACGCGCACCTGCTGCCGGTGCCGATGATGAACATCCTGAACGGCGGCTCGCACGCCGACTCCAACGTGGACATCCAGGAGTTCATGATCGCTCCGATCGGCGCGGAGTCCTTCTCCGAGGCCCTGCGCTGGGGCACCGAGGTCTACCACACCCTGAAGAAGGTCCTGAAGAGCAAGGGCCTGTCCACCGGCCTCGGCGACGAGGGCGGCTTCGCCCCGAACCTCGGCTCCAACCGTGAGGCCCTCGACCTCATCCTGGAGGCCATCAAGGAGGCCGGCTACATCGCCGGCCAGCAGATCGCCCTCGCGCTCGACGTGGCCGCCTCCGAGTTCTACAAGGACGGCAAGTACCTCTTCGAGGGCAAGGAGCGCTCCGCCGCCGAGATGACGGAGTACTACGAGGAGCTCGTGGCGGCCTACCCGCTCGTCTCCATCGAGGACCCGCTGTTCGAGGACGACTGGGCCGGCTGGAAGGTCATCACCGACAAGCTCGGCGACAAGGTCCAGCTGGTCGGCGACGACCTGTTCGTCACCAACCCCGAGCGCCTCGCCCGCGGCATCGAGGAGGGCGCCGCCAACGCCCTGCTGGTCAAGGTCAACCAGATCGGCTCGCTGACCGAGACCCTGGACGCCGTCGAGCTGGCCCAGCGCAACGGCTTCAAGTGCATGATGTCGCACCGCTCCGGCGAGACCGAGGACGTCACCATCGCCGACCTGGCCGTCGCCACCAACTGCGGCCAGATCAAGACCGGTGCCCCGGCCCGCTCCGAGCGCGTCGCCAAGTACAACCAGCTGCTGCGCATCGAGGAGATCCTCGACGACGCGGCGGTGTACGCGGGCCGCAGCGCGTTCCCGCGTTTCCGCGGCGGGATCTCCAAGGGCTGACCCATCCTGGCGTAGGGCTCAGCCAGTCGTACGTACGTCCCCGTGCTCGGTCCCGTACCGTGTCCGGGGACGTACGCGCGTGTGAAAGGGGAGGCGGAGAGCCAGATGGCCGTGAGGGACCGGGACCGTTTCTCCACCGCGACCAGGCTGCGGCTGCTCGGCGAGCAGACCGCGGCCCGGGTCTACCGTTCCCAGACCAAGCGGCAGGCCCGCCGCTCTCGGCTCACCGGCCGCGCGGCCCTGCTCGCGCTCGTGCTGTGCACGATGATCGTCGCCCTCGCCTACCCGATGCGGCAGTACGTCTCCCAGCGCGAGCAGATCGCCGACCTGGAGCGGCAGCGGCAGCAGGCCCGTGAACGCGTCGAGCAGCTGCGAGACCTGAAGGCGCGCTGGCAGGACGACGCCTACGCCGAGCAGCAGATCCGCCGCCGGCTGCACTACGTGATGCCCGGCGAGACCGGGTACGTGGTGGTCGACCCGGGCGCGGCCCGGCAGTCCCGTGCGGACCTCGGGGCCGCCCGCCGGCCCTGGTACACGAACGTCTGGGAAGGCGTCGACAAGGCCGACGCCTCCGACCAGTGACCGGTCCGTCCGGTCCGGCAACCGACACCAACCCACCCTGAAAGCAGTCATGGAAACCCCTCCGCCGCCCACTCCGCGCACCGAGCCCACCGACGCGGACGTAGAGGCCTTCAAGCAGCAGCTGGGCCGTCCGCCGCGCGGCCTCAGGGCCATCGCGCACCGCTGCCCGTGCGGTCAGCCGGACGTCGTGGAGACGGCGCCGCGCCTGCCCGACGGCACGCCCTTCCCGACGCTGTACTACCTGACGTGCCCGAAGGCGTCCTCCGCCATCGGCACGCTGGAGGCGAACGGCGTGATGAAGGAGATGACCGAGCGGCTGGGCCGCGACCCCGAGCTGGCCGCCGCGTACCGCGCCGCGCACGAGGACTACATCCGCCGCCGGGACGAGATCGAGGTCCTCCAGGGCTTCCCGAGCGCGGGCGGCATGCCGGACCGGGTGAAGTGCCTGCACGTGCTCGTCGCCCACTCGCTGGCCGCCGGCCCGGGCGTGAACCCGCTCGGCGACGAGGCCCTGGCGATGCTGCCGGAGTGGTGGCGCAAGGGGGCCTGCGTGACGCTGCCCGGCGTGCCGGCCGGCGAGGGCTGGCAGACCGAGAACACGGAGGACGGCTCGGGGTACTTCGCCGTCCGGCCCATCGAGGAGGACGGCCAGTGACCCGTGTCGCCGCCATCGACTGCGGTACCAACTCCATCCGTCTGCTGGTCGCGGACGCCGACCCGGCGACGGGCGAACTGACCGACCTGGACCGCCGGATGACGATCGTGCGGCTCGGCCAGGGCGTCGACCGCACCGGACGGCTCGCGCCCGAGGCGCTGGAGCGCACCTTCGCCGCCTGCCGTGAGTACGCGGAGGTCATCAAGGAGCACGGCGCCGAGCGCCTGCGCTTCGTCGCGACCTCCGCCTCCCGCGACGCCGAGAACCGCGAGGATTTCGTGCGCGGGGTGCTGGACATCCTCGGGGTCGAGCCGGAGGTCATCACCGGTGACCAGGAGGCCGAGTTCTCCTTCACGGGCGCCACGAAGGAGCTCACCGGCCGTGCCGACCTCGCCCGGCCCTACCTGGTCGTGGACATCGGCGGCGGCTCCACCGAGTTCGTCGTCGGCGACGACCACGTGCGCGCCGCCCGGTCGGTGGACGTCGGCTGCGTGCGGATGACCGAGCGGCACCTGGTGCACGGCGGCGAGGTGAGCGACCCGCCCACCGAGGACGAGATCGCCGCCATGCGGGCCGACATCGAGGCCGCCCTGGACCTCGCCGAGCAGTCGGTCCCGCTGCGCGAGGCGCACACCCTGGTGGGCCTGGCCGGGTCCGTCACCACGGTGTCCGCCATCGCCCAGGAGCTGCCCGCGTACGACTCCACGCGCATCCACCACTCCCGGGTCTCCCGGGACCGGGTGCGCGAGATCACCGAACGGCTGCTGCGCTCCACGCACGCCGAGCGCGCCGCGATCCCGTCCCTGCACCCGGGCCGGGTCGACGTCATCGGCGCGGGCGCCCTCGTCCTGCTCGCGCTGATGGAGCGGACCGGCGCCGAGGAGGTCGTGGTGAGCGAGCACGACATCCTCGACGGCATCGCCTGGTCCGTGGCGTGACGCGTGGCGTGGCTCTCTTTTGTTACCGAGCAGTAGCCACCTGCTGAGCAGGTTGGATAACGTTTGAGCGGTGCCCGGGGCCCCCTGGAGGGGCCCCTGGTCATACCCCGGCGGAAACCTTCGTGAAGTTCTTCACAAGGAATTCCCTCCGGCCGGCCCCCGGAAGGGGGCCCATTGGCCCTTTCGGGGGTCCCGGGGCTGTTTGAACATGTTCAGACGAAGGGCGCGGGAGGGGCCCGAAGGGGGGTGTTCCAAGGGTGTCACGGTGCCCTCACGGCCACCTCGCGGAGCCGGAGAGGCAGCTCACGCGGCCTTGACAACGGGGCGAAGCGCCCCTCGGTTCCCTCGTGTCCCCGTGGTGCGCGTCATGCGAGCCGCGGAGTTTAACACAGGCCCCGTCAGACCTTGTGAAGGGGCGCACGAGCGACCCCCCTGGGGCGGGTGGATACTCGATGCCATGAGCACCACGGAGCGTCCCAGGATCCTCGTAGTAGGCGGTGGGTACGTAGGCCTGTACGCAGCTCGGCGCATCCTCAAGAAGATGCGCTACGGCGAGGCGACCGTCACGGTCGTCGACCCCCGGTCGTACATGACCTACCAGCCCTTCCTCCCCGAAGCCGCCGCCGGCAGCATCTCCCCTCGGCACGTCGTCGTCCCGCTGCGACGCGTGCTGCCGAAGGCGGAGGTTCTCACCGGTCGGGTCACCACCATCGACCAGGACCGCAAGGTCGCCACGATCGCCCCGCTGGTGGGCGAGGCGTACGAGCTGCCCTTCGACTACCTGGTCATCGCCATGGGCGCGGTCTCCCGCACCTTCCCGATCCCCGGCCTCGCCGAGCAGGGCATCGGCATGAAGGGCATCGAGGAGTCCATCGGCCTGCGCAACCACGTCCTGGAGCAGCTGGACAAGGCCGACTCCACGACCGACGAGGAGATCCGCCGCAGGGCGCTCACCTTCGTCTTCATCGGCGGCGGCTTCGCGGGCGCGGAGACCATCGGCGAGGTCGAGGACATGGCCCGGGACGCGGCCAAGTACTACAAGAACGTGTCCCGCGAGGACATGCGCTTCATCCTCGTCGACGCCGCCGACAAGATCCTTCCCGAGGTCGGCCCCAAGCTCGGCCAGTACGGCAAGGAGCACCTGGAAAGCCGGGGCGTGGAGATCTACCTCTCCACCTCCATGGACTCCTGCGTCGACGGCCACGTGGTGCTGAAGAACGGCCTGGAGGTCGACTCCAACACCATCGTGTGGACGGCCGGCGTCAAGCCCAACCCGGCCCTGTCCCGCTTCGGTCTGCCGCTCGGCCCGCGCGGTCACGTCGACTGCGAGCCCACGCTCCAGGTCAAGGGCACGGACTACATCTGGGCCGCCGGCGACAACGCCCAGGTGCCGGACATGGCCGCCCGCAAGGCCGGCGTGGAGAACGCCTGGTGCCCGCCGAACGCCCAGCACGCGCTGCGCCAGGCCAAGGTCCTCGGCGACAACGTGGTCTCCGGCATGCGGGGCTTCCCGCAGAAGGAGTACGAGCACGCCAACAAGGGCGCGGTCGCCGGTCTCGGCCTGCACAAGGGCGTGGCCATGATCGTCATGGGCAAGATGAAGATCAAGGTCAAGGGCCGCCTCGCCTGGTACATGCACCGTGGCTACCACGGTCTGGCGATGCCGACCTGGAACCGCAAGATCCGCGTCTTCGCCGACTGGACGCTCGGCATGTTCCTCAAGCGCGAGGTCGTCTCCCTCGGCGCCATGGAGAACCCGCGCGAGGAGTTCTACGAGGCCGCCAAGCCGGCGCCGGTCGCCGCCGCGAGCAAGACCGAGGAGAAGGCCAAGGCCTCCTGACCTCCGGTCACAGACAGACCCTCCGGTCGACGACAGACCTCGGGTCACCGAAAGACAGTCCGGTCACCGACAGGTCCTCCTGTCGGTGACCGACCCGGAAGACCTCCCGCCATCCGTGGTGCGGGAGGTCTTCCGGCGTTCCCGGGCACCCGTCTGCATGGTTTCTACAACCGTTTTGCCCAGTCGTAACTCCTTTGCGGGACTGCGCCGAGGACCTCGCGGTGTTTACGTGGTATCCGGCATCCGGGATCGTCGTCTTGGAGGTGTGCGCCATGGCCGACGCCGCGTCGCGGCTGAGAAGTCTTGCCGAGCAGATGCTGGGAGCCCCGCTACCGGTACGCCTGAAGGCCTGGGACGGGTCGCAGGCGGGTCCGCCGGACGCGCCGGCACTCGTCGTGCGCAACCGCCGCGCCCTGCGCCGCATGCTGTTCAAACCGGGAGAGCTGGGCCTCGCCCGCGCCTGGGTCTCCGGCGACCTGGGGATCGAGGGCGACCTGTACACCGCGCTCGACGCCGTGGCGGGCCTCGTCTGGGAGCGCGGGGAGGACGCCCGCGGCCTCGTCCAGGCCCTGCGCGACCCCGACGTCCGGGCCGCCGCCCGCGAGCTGCTGAAACTGGCCGGCCCGCCGATCCCGCCCGCCCCGCCGCGCGAGGAGGTCCGCCGGCCCCGCCGGAACCTGCACACCCGCCGCACCGACAAGCGGGCCATCAGCCACCACTACGACGTCGGCAACGACTTCTACGAGATCGTCCTCGGCCCCTCCATGGTGTACTCCTGCGCCTACTGGGAAGATGCCGGAACCCTGGAGTCCGCCCAGCGCGACAAGCTCGAACTGGTCTGCCGGAAGCTCGGTCTGAAGGAAGGTCAGCGGCTGCTGGACGTCGGCTGCGGCTGGGGTTCCATGGCCATCCACGCGGCCCGCGAGCACGGCGTGAGCGTCGTCGGCGTCACGCTCTCCCAGGAGCAGGCGGCGTACGCCCGCAAGCGCGTCGCCGACGAGGGGCTGACCGACCGGGTGGAGATCAGGGTCCAGGACTACCGGGACATCGTGGACGGCCCCTTCGACGCCATCTCCTCCATCGGCATGGCCGAGCACGTCGGCGCCGAGAAGTACCTGGAGTACGCCCGCCAGCTCTACGCCCTGCTCAAGCCCGGCGGCCGGCTGCTCAACCACCAGATCGCCCGCCGCCCGCAGCGGGACGAGTCGGCGTACGAGGTGGACGAGTTCATCGACGCCTACGTCTTCCCCGACGGCGAACTCGCCCCCGTCGGCACCACCGTGACCCAGCTGGAGCGGGCCGGGTTCGAGGTCCGGGACGTGGAGTCCATCCGCGAGCACTACGCCCGCACCCTGCGCCGGTGGGTCGCCAACCTGGAGGCCGACTGGGACCGGGCCGTCCGCCTCACCAGCCCCGGCCGCGCCCGCGTCTGGCAGCTGTACATGGCAGCCTCCGCGCTCGCATTCGAACGCAACCGCATCGGCGTCAACCAGGTCCTCGCCATCCGCACCCCCGAGTCCGGCGCCTCCGGACTGCCCCTGCGGGCCCGCACCTGGCACGGCTGACAGGGGTACGGCAACACCCCCGGCCGCGGTACGGCACAAGGGGGCCCCGTCCCGCGGGGCCCCCTCGTGCCGTCGCGGGACCGCCTACTCGGCCTTGATGGCGGTCAGCATGTCCAGCCGGGCCGCGCGCCGGGCCGGCCACAGCGCGGCCAGGACGCCGACCAGGCCCGCCAGCAGCAGGAACACCGCGATCCGGCCCCAGGGCAGCACCAGTTCGTACGTCGGCATCTTCGTGCCCAGCAGCTCGCCCGCCGCCCAGCCGAAGAACACGCCCAGGCCGATGCCCAGCACCCCGCCGAACAGCGAGATCACCAGGGACTCCAGGCGGACCATCCGCTTGACCGCCCTGCGGTCCAGGCCGATCGCGCGGAGCATCCCGATCTCCTGGGCCCGCTCGAAGACGGACATGGCCAGCGTGTTGACGACCCCGAGCACCGCGACGATCACCGCCATGCCGAGCAGGCCGTAGACCAGGTTCAGCATCAGCGTGAACATCTGCGCGATCTCCCGGGAGATGTCCTGCTTGTCCTGGACCTTGATCGCCGGGTTGGAGCCGAGGGCCTTCTCCAGCCCGTCCTTGGCCGCGTCGGACGCCCCGTCCGCCGTCTTCACCATGACCTGCATGTCGGCCGGGTCGGACAGGTGAGGGGTGAGGACCTTGTTGTCGAGCATGATCCCGTTGAGCATGTCGTTGCCCTCGTAGACCCCCGCGACCGTCAGCCGCCGGGCCTTGCCGTCCTCGAAGTGCGCGGTGAAGCGGGAACCGGCCTTCCAGCCGAAGTGCCTGGCACGGTCCTCGTCCACGACGACCCGCGTGCCGCCCACGGCGAACGAGCCGTCGGTCACCTTCAGGTCCGTCAGCTTGCCGATCGCCGCGCCGTTGACGCCGGTCAGGAACTCGGTCTCGCCGTCGATGCGGGACTCGCCGTTGCGCAGCGGGCTGCTCTCGGTGACCCCGTCGGCGGAGGCGAGCTTCTTCTCCACGCCGGGGGAGAGCGGACCGCGGTTGGCCATCGAGACGACGTAGTCGGCGCGGATCGCGGAGGAGGCCATCTTGTCGATGGACGTCTGGAGGCTGCCCGCCATCACCGTCATGCCGGTGATCAGCGTCAGGCCGATCATCAGCGCGGAGGCGGTGGCCGCGGTACGGCGCGGGTTGCGCACCGAGTTCTGCCGGGCCAGCTTGCCCGACACCCCGAAGGCGCGCAGCACCGGCGCGGCGGCCGCGATCAGCGGGCGGGACAGCAGCGGGGTCAGGATGAACACGCCGATGACGAGCAGGACCGCGCCGATGCCCATCGCGCCCTGGCCGGTGTCGGCGTCCATCCTCGTCCCGGCGAGGACCACCGCGACGCCGGCCGCCGCGAACAGCGAACCCAGCGTGTTGCGCAGCACCAGCGACTTGGCGGTGGCCTTGGCGTGCACGCTGCTCATCGCCGCCACCGGCGGGATCTTCGCGGCCCGGCGGCCGGGCAGCCACGCGGCCAGCATGGTGATGAGGACGCCGACGGCGAGGGCGGTGACCACCGTGCCGGGGCTGATCACCAGCGGGCCGTCGGGCATGCTCGCGCCGAACGAGCCGAGCAGGGAGCGCAGGCCCGCGCCGATGCCGACACCGGCGGCCAGACCGGTCACACCGGCGACCGCGCCGACGGCGAACGCCTCGATGAGCACCGAGCGGGTGACCTGGCGGCGGGAGGCGCCGACCGCCCGCAGCAGGGCGAGCTCCCGGGTGCGCTGGGCGACCAGCATGGTGAAGGTGTTGGCGATGATGAAGGTGCCGACGAACAGCGCGATGCCGGCGAACACCAGCAGGCCCTGCTTCAGGCTGCTCATGGAGGCGGAGATGGCCTTCGCCTGGTCGTCGGCGAGCTGCCTGCCGGTGGTGGTCTTGACCAGCTTCGCGGGCAGGGCCCTGTCGAGCCGGGCCTTGAGCTCCGTCTGGCTGGTGCCGGCCGCGGCCCGCACGTCGATCTCGTCGTACGTGCCCTTCTTGCCGAACAGCGCCTGTGCGGTCGCCGTGTCGAACAGGGTGAGGCTGCCGCCCGCGGCGACGTTGCCGTCGTCGGTGGTGAAGATGCCGCTGACGGTGGGCGTGAGCACCGGGCCGTCCACGGAGAGCCGCACGGTGTCGCCGACCCGGTAGCCGGCCCGCTTCGCGGTCGCCGAGTCGATCAGCACCTCGTCCTTGCCGCGCGGGGCATGGCCGCTGACCAGCGGATAACGGGGGTCCTCGGCGCCCCAGTAGTTGCCGCCGGCGGACTGCCAGTCGCCGCCGACGAGCTTGCCGTGCTTGTCGGCGACAGCGGTGAAGCCGGTGACGACACCGGTGGCGGAGGCGGCCCCCGGGACCGCGGCGGCCTTGTCGAGCAGGGCCCGGGTCAGCTCGGGCGTCCTGCCGACCTGGTTGCCCTCGGAGTCCTGGTACTCGGGCCGTACGGCGACGTCGACCTGGTCGAAGCCCTTGGCGGAGCTCTTCTGGTAGGCGTCGGAGATGGTGTTGGTGAAGACCAGCGTCCCGGAGACGAACGCCACGCCGAGCATGACGGCGAGCACGGTCATCAGGAGCCGGGCCTTGTGCGCGAAGACGTTGCGCAGGGCGGTGCGGAACATCAGCTGGTACGGCCCTTCGCGTCGAACTGCTTCATCAGGTCGAGGACGGAGTCGGCCGTGGGGCCGTGGATCTCGTCGACGATCCGGCCGTCGGCCAGGAAGATCACGCGGTCCGCGTAGGCGGCGGCCACCGGGTCGTGGGTGACCATGACGACGGTCTGGCCCAGTTCGCGCACGGAGTTGCGCAGGAAGCCGAGGACCTCGGCGCCGGAACGCGAGTCCAGGTTCCCGGTCGGCTCGTCACCGAAGATGATCTCGGGCCGGGAGGCGAGGGCACGGGCGACGGCGACCCGCTGCTGCTGACCGCCGGACAGCTGGGAGGGCCGGTGGCCGAGCCGGCCGGACAGCCCGACCATCTCGATGACCCGGTCCAGCCACGCCTTGTCCGGCTTCCGCCCGGCGATGTCCATCGGGAGGGTGATGTTCTCCAGGGCGGTCAGCGTCGGCAGCAGGTTGAACGCCTGGAAGATGAAGCCGATCTTGTCCCGGCGCAACCTGGTGAGCTGCTTGTCCTTCAGGGACCCCAGCTCGGTGTCCCCGATCCGGACCGACCCGGAGGAGAAGGTGTCCAGCCCGGCCACGCAGTGCATCAGCGTGGACTTGCCGGAGCCCGACGGCCCCATGATCGCGGTGAACTCGGCGGCCCGGAAGTCGACGGAGACCCGGTCCAGGGCGACCACCCGGGTCTCACCCTGCCCGTAGATCTTCGACAGCTCCATGGCGCGTGCGGCCACGGCGGTGGTCCGGCCGGCGGTGGGTGTGGTGGTCACGGGAGGGCGCTCCTGTCGGGACGACGTGTGTTCCTGGGGACCGCTCCATCGTTTCGGTGCGAAAGGCGCGTGGAGTCAGTCGCTGTTCCGGTTCCGGAGGGCGACTGGGGTCGGACGGAGCGGCCCGCCGTCATACCTGGGGAGGACAGCCGACCCTGACGCCGTCCGTGTCGGGGGCGATGTCGGGCGTCGCGCCGGGGGCCGTGTCGAGAACAGGTGGAACACCCTCGTTCGGACGGTGAAATTCCGTCATTTCGCGTACGCGTGTACAGCCGTCGCGACAGGCTATTGGCAAGTGCGGATGGCGCGTTCCGCGGGCTGATGCACCCTCAGACGTCAATAAAATAAGACAACATCGGTCCACCCACCCACTGTTCGGGGGATGGCTCCCGATAGGCTCGAACCTCGCAAGCGGAGCCCATGGCCTGCCCGGATGGTGGAATGCAGACACGGCGAGCTTAAACCTCGCTGCCCCTTCGCGGGCGTGCCGGTTCAAGTCCGGCTCCGGGCACTTTCCTACTAATGGCACCTGACCGTGTGAAATGACCGGTTGGTGCCGTCACTCATCCGTAGCGCTGGTGCACGGCTGGCGCGCGGCCTCTCTGGCTTGCCCCTTCATGGCATAGATCGCGGAGATGACGCCCAAGGAGCGGTGAGGGCGGCCCGACGGTGGCGGGTGGCAAGGGCCGGCCCGTGGGGCCCAACCTGACGGGCGGCATGGTCTCCGATCGCCTACGGCGCGGACGGCGAGAGAAGTCGGTGTCCGCACCACGGGCGCACGAGCTGACCGACGTCTGGGCGTGGGAGTGGGAGGAAGCCTTCACTGCGGCGCCGCACGCTGGTACGCGTGCAGGTGCCCCGGCCGTGCCGCCTAGACGCCGGTGGCAGCCTGGGGGACGGACCAGAAGTAGGTCAGACTTTCGGACGTGAAGGCTCGGGCGCGGGCGTTGCGGATCTGCGGGCAGCTCCCGGAGCTGGACGGCGTCCGAGTGGGTCAGGCGGAGTCCTGAGCCTCGCTGCCCGTCTGATCGGTACGCCGCCAGGTACGGGTAAGGCTGTTCGACCCCGTACCAGTGCCGCAGACCTGCTCACTAGGCTCCCGCCATGACTGACTACGTGCAGGTGTCGACCGCCACCCCCACTCGTGATCAGGCCGTGGAACTCGCGAAGGAAGCGGTGCAAGGCCGCCTGGCCGCCGGCGCCCAGATCATCGGCCCCGTCAGTTCCGTGTTCTGGCACCTCGGCGAATTCGGAGTCGGCGAGGAGTGGCGACTGCTTCTGAGCACGAACAACGAGACCTACCCCGCCCTGGAAAAGCTCCTCCTCGACCGTCACCCGTGGGACAACCCTGAGGTGATCGCTACGCCCATCACACACGGGGCGGAGCGCTGTCTCCAGTGGATCTCGGACTCTGTCTCGTCGTCTGCCTCCTAGACGGCCTTCTGCAATACCTCGTGTACTGCGGCGACGCTCTGGTGAACACGCATCTGCGCCAAGACGGGGGCGAAACGACGCTGCGGGCGTACTGACGCAACACCGGAGGCGAGGTCGAGGGCGCGCCCCATGACACGGGCGGCTTCCTCGACCTCGCCGGCAGTGAGGTACGACTCGGCCAGCCAGGACAGGTACAGAGCTTTGTCCCGGGCGTTGTGATCGCTGTACGTCTTGAGCGCATCCGTGAGTACGGGGACGGCCCGTAGGTGCCGGGACAGTTCCGTCCAGCAGCGGCCGGTCATGATGTCCAGCTCGACGGGGTCCACCCATGCCGCCCAGTCTGGCTGGGGCTCCCCTTGCGGGGCTGCGGCGAGCGCTGCGCGGGCGGCGTCCAGGGCGCGTTCGGTGGCGTCCGGCTGGTTGGCCACGGCGCAGGCCCATGCCATCCGCTCGTGAAGGAGTGCCTGCACGGTGGCAGGGGTGTGCGGGGTGATGGTGGCGCAGCTGGCCGCCGCGATCTGGACGGCCTTGGCGCGGTCGGCGGTTTGGTAGGCGAGGAAGGCGTAGCTGTTGCCCAGCAGGTCACCGTTGCCGGCTTCCCGAGCCGCCCCCTTGCTCTCCTCGTACAGGGCGGTCGCGTCGGGGTGCCGCCCGCCGTCGAAGGCGGCCCATCCGGCCTGCTGGGCCTGCTCGGCGAGGAGTGACTGAAGCCGGCGCCGGGACTGCTCGGTGAAGGAGCCCGTGCGTAGCAATGTCTTCGTGTTCTGGTACTCGGCGAGGTACACGCGGTAGGTGTCTCCTCCGCCCAGGAACTCGTCGAGGCGGCGTAGCCGGGCTGTGCGTTCCCGGAGTTGTCGCACGTGTTCGGTCGTGACTTTTCTGGGCGTTGGCGGACGGTTCAGTGTCGGCAGTGCGGCGGCGAGGCCCGTGGTGGTAGCTGCCTGAAGAACGGTGCGGCGCCGCACGCTGGCTCCGATCTCTGAGATCGCCGAGGGCGCTGGAGCGCCACCCGCCTCCCAGGGCCTGGGAGCCAGACCCACCATGTGACCTGGCACCCGTAGCGCGTCCGCGATCTGCGCGATCTTGCTGAACGTGGTGATGCGGCCCTGACCGCGTGCGAGGGTGCCGACCCTTTCGGGCTTGATGTCGCACTCGGCAGCGATCCGGGAGTAGGTGATCCCAGCGCGGTCGCGGGCCAGGCGGAACACCCGACCGAAGTCGTGATCAGCGAGCGCTTGTTGGACCTCAGCCTCTTGGAGGAGCTGCCGGGGCATTGCAGTGGGCGGCTGGTAGGTCATGCGGTGGCACTTCCTGCTGGCCTCAGTCTGAGGGATGCCTGAACTGTGCGTGTACCCATGATGGGTATACCCGGCTCGGGGACGCGGCCGGTTCCCGGAAAGACCACCCTGGACGCGAAAGCGCCCGTTGGCCAACTAGGCGGAGGCCGCGGGGCGTGGCCAACTGCTGGGGAGTGGCTTGTGCCCAAGGTACCCAACTGTCCTACCGAGGCCGTACCGGTCGTGACGCTTGGCGGATTCTCCGCCGTCGGCGCCCGCGACTCGCGCTCGTCGCCGTCGCGTGGACGCTACTCCTCACCGGGCTCGTCGTGGATACGGTGACCTCCCTGGTGACCTGAGCCACCCCAGACACCCGCTCCGGGCGGCCCATGGCGGCACGAATGGCTCCTAGCCGCCAGCAACCGCACCCATCCCAAGCGGGTAGCCCGGCCGGAGCGGGCCCAACGTCCCGGCTGACCCCCGTGGGGGAGTGACGACAGCCCGGGACGCGGCCTCGGCCGCCCGTGTGGCCGGGCCCGCACTCCCTCTCTGCTCTCTCGATCACCCGTCCGCCCCCCGGGCGACGAGGACCGGAGCCGTTGCACAACGAGCTGCCCAGAGGAGGCGTTCGTGACCACCGACGCATGTGCCCTTCCCACCCAACGGTCGCGTACTCGGCCCACAGTGGCCGAGGTGTTCGTCCACTCCGCTGCTCAGATCCATCAGGCTGCCGCCGGCATATGGCCGGGTGAGCAGGTCCTTCTCGACGGTCACGTGCCCAGCGTCACCGGCTACGTGCACCGGTGCCGCGTCGGGGACCGGCCCCTGTATGCCAAGACGTCGATCCTGGGCGTTTCCCTGGTCTCGCTGCTGCGTGGCGCTTGCGGCCCGTGGGCCACCGTGCGCCAGGCGCAAGGCGAGTACGTCCGGCGACAGGATGGCCTCCTCGCGCGGGAGGCGGCACAGCTGCGTGTCCTCACCGGTCTGGAAGGGCCGCGTGTGTGCGGGGTCGTCGGTATCAGGGACGGCGTGATCTTCACCGAGGCGGTGCCCGGCCCGACGCTGGGGGATCTCCTCCTCGCGCGGCCCGGCGAGGCCCGCGAGCTGCTGGAGCGGCCCCTCACCGAGCTGCGTCCGCTGCACCGGCCGGGTGCTGGGCGCCGCTTGGACCCAGTTGGGGCCATCGGCGAGCGGAGCATTGACGGTACGTTCCGCCGCAAGTTCGACAGCCCGGCCGGTGCCGTCTACGTTGACGGGCTCGGCGCAGAGCGGTGCCCCGAGCAGCGCGCGGACATCGCGGAGTTGCTCGGCCGCAGCGTGCGACGGCTGCTGGGGCTGCGGATGACCCTGCCATCGGCCGCAGGCACGGCCCTCGCGTATGGCGATCTGAAGCCCGAGCACGTTCTGTTCCCCGATGGCGTGGACGGGCGTCCGGTGCTCCTGGATCCCGGCATCCTACGGGCGCACCCGATGGTCGACGTGGCGAAGCTGCTCAGCCGTACGGTCCTGCTACTGGCAGCACGTCGGCCAGACCCGGCGACCGCCGGCCTGATCGTGGACGGCGGCGCCCTCGTCGCCCGGTCCCGCGCGGGCCATCTGTCAGTGAAGGAACGGCGGGAGTGGCTGCGCCATCTGCTGGTGCTGTGGCTGATGGACACGCTGAACATCGTCACGACCTACCTGTCCGCCCCGGCCGCGCTGCCGCTGCCCGGCCTCGGCCTGGCGCTCGTAGACCGGGCAGTGCCGGTGTGTTCCCTGGTCGACGCGGTGAGCGCCGATCTCCTCGACCCGCTGCTTCGCCGGGGGCGGGGAGAGCGGACTCTCGCCAGGATCATCGAGGCGGTCGTATGACGGCCCGGGTTCCCACCATCGGCCTCATCGGGACCGGCGCAGTCGGCCAGGCCGTCGGCGGGGCGTTGGTGACGTCCGGTCTGTGTGACCGCCTCCTCGTCGCGTCCCGCACTGCCGGGCAGGTCGCGGCCCTGGCCGACGACCTTGACGACATGCGGGCCGCACTCGGCTCCCCTACTCGGCCGTACGGCGCCAAGGTGGCCCACCTGCGGGAATGCGCCGCCTTGGTGGTCGCCATCCGCGCCCGGTTCACGAACCTTCGCAGCACGGACGTCCGTATGGGTGGCGTGCAGGCGAACACACCAGTCATCCGGTACCTCGCCGCGCAGCTCGCCGGCTACCCGGGCACGGTGTTGGTGGTGACGAACCCCGTTGACTTGATGGCCAGGCTCTTTGCTGACGAGTCCAGCTGTGAGCGCGTGTTCGGGATCGGCTCCAGTCTCGACACGGCCCGTTACCGGCTCACCCTGGCCCGGCTCCTGAACGTTCCGGCCTTCGCGGTGTCCGGTCACGTCATCGGCGAGCACGGGGATGGCGCTGTCATCTGCGTCTCGTCGACGACTGTCCACGGGCAGCCCGTGCCCGTCCCCCTTCAGCAGGTCCGCGACGAGCTGACCTGCCGTCCCAGCCGAATCAACGCGGGGATCGGCCGCACCCGCTGCGGCCCGGCCGGTGCTGTGATGTCCGCGCTGCGGCTGGCCCTCGGCATCGAGGACGGCACGACTGAGCTGTCCGTCCCGAGCGAGGGCGCTTGGCTCGGCCTTCCCGTGCGCTTCACCGGAGGTCAGCCTGTGCCGTTCGTGCCTCCGCTCGACCCCGTCGAGGGCCGTCACTTGCAGGCGTCCCGGTCCAAGCTGCGCACGGCCTATCAGGTTGTGCGCGGCATCCCTCTGCAACCGCTTCCGTCTGGAGGAATTGATCATGGAAGCTACTCACGCTGTACGTCTGGAGAGCGCCGGGGCGGCTGTGACCGTCGTGTCCGCCGAGCGTGCCGTCACCGACTGGTCGGCCCGGCACTTCGGTCAGTGGTGGCAGGCGGCCGAGGTGCCCCCACAAAACGTCTGTGCTGGGCCGGTGGTGATCGCCGAGGTGAGCCCGGGCGCATACGCGGACGAGTCACTCGCGGTGACGCAGGCGCCACACACGAGCATGGTGTACGCGAAAGCCCAGACGCTGGGCACGCAGGACATCGCTGCGGGGGTGATCCGCGCGGTGTCCCCGGAGCAGGCGCTCGCCTACCGTTCCGAGCCGGACGCGGGGAGCCTGCTGATCTTCGGCTGTGACACCGAGCCGGTCGCGACGGCGACGGCGCGCCTGGCCCGCGAGGTGATGCGCGGAGTCCTGCTGCGCGATGGCTGGGCGGTGCTCCACGCTTCGGCGGTCGTCAAAAACGGCCGCACAGTCCTGACATTCGGCAAGAAGGGTGCGGGCAAGACGACAACCGCTCTGGCCCTCGCCGCTCGGCATGGGTGCGGCCTGCTCGCCAACGACCGCGTGTTCGTCCGGCCCAACGATCAGGGCGGGGTGGACGTCCTGCCGTGGCCGTCGGCCGCCGCGCTCGGCCTGGGCCTGCTCGACGCGCTCGGCTGGTTCGACATCTGCCGCGAGCGCCTGGAGGCCGGCGAAGCGCTGCATCCCACGCAGGACGGCCGGGTCACGGAAGCCATCCTCGCCGGCCGTCGCGAACCCCTTTGGGAGGGCGGCAAGGAGCTGAAGGCGCAACTGTTTCCCGACCAGTTCCCCCAGTGGCTCGGCGTGCAGCTGGCGACCGAAGGGCAGGCCACCGCTCTGGTGTTCCCACGGATCGAGGCGGGCGTGGTCCCAGCCGAGGAGGAGAACGGCCGGGGCCTGGGTGAAGGGGACTTCATGAGCGGGCAAACCGAGGATCGCTACCCGGACATCTTCGGCCTGCTGAGGGTCGACGGAGGGGGCAGCCACGACGCCAAGCATGAGGTTGCTCACCGGCTGGCGGAGCTGCCACACCACTCGGTGGTCCTCGGCCACGACGTGGCGGCGAACGCGGAGTTCCTCATGAAGGTCACCGGCTGCGCCTGATCCGGCGAGCACGCCGCGAACCCCGGCAGCAGCATCAGCCGGGGCCCGCGGGCTGTGCGGAAGGTGAGTAGCGTGCGCCCAGGCTCTTCAACTGGAGTCGCATCGAGCCCGTGGTGCCCGTGCCGACCCTGGGGCCGGTACGCCCGGGCGACCCGCTACCTGACCCGTTCGAGGCCGCCGTGGAGAGCGCAGGAACTGGCCAGTTCCTCGCGTACGGCAAAGCCCACCCCCGACCGCCGCACGACCGTTGACAGCGGGACCCGTGCGGCCGGAGACTCACGCCCGAACACGGTGAAAGAAACTTCACCGGACGAACGCCCCGTAGGCGGAGGGAGACGTCCGATGCGCACCACCGTCGGGATCATCGGGGCGGGGCCGGCCGGGCTGCTGCTCGCGCGGCTGCTGCACCGTGCCGGGATCGAGTCGGTCGTCCTGGAGGGGCGGGACCGGGACTACGTCGAGCAGCGGCAGCGGGCCGGGATCCTGGAGCAGGGGACGGTCGACATGCTGCGCGCCGCCGGGGCCGGGGAGCGGATGGACCGGGAGGGGCTGCGGCACGACGGGATCGAGCTGCGGTTCGGCAGGCGCCGGCACCGCGTCGACTTCCCCGCGCTCACCGGCGGGCGGTCCGTGACCGTCTACGCCCAGACCGAGGTCTGCAAGGACCTCATCGCGCTCCGGCTGGAGGAGGGCGGGCCGCTGCTGTTCGAGGCCGAGGCGCTCGCCGTGGAGGGCGCGGAGAGCGACCGGCCGCGGGTGCCCTTCCGGCACCAGGGGCGCCAGGACGTGCTGGAGTGCGACTACGTCGTCGGCTGCGACGGGTTCCGGGGCGTGTCCCGCCGGGCCTTCCCGGCCGGGGTCTCCCGGGTGTTCGAGCGGTCGTACCCCTACGCCTGGCTCGGCATCCTCGCCGACGTCGCGCCCTCGCACGACGAACTCGTCTACGCCCGCCACGAGCGCGGCTTCGCCCTGCTGTCCATGCGGTCGCCGGCCGTCTCCCGGCTCTACCTCCAGGTGCCCGCGGGCACGGACGCCCGGGTGTGGGGCGACGAGGCGGTCTGGGACGAGCTGGAGCGGCGGCTGGAGACGGACGACGGCTGGCGGCTGGAGCGCGGGCCCGTCACCCAGAAGTCGGTCACGCCCATGCGCTCCTTCGTGCACGAGCCGATGCGGCACGGCCGGCTCTTCCTCGCCGGCGACGCCGCCCACATCGTGCCGCCGACCGGCGCCAAGGGACTGAACCTCGCCGTCGGCGACGTCGTCACGCTCGCCCGGGCCCTCGCCCACGAGCGGCGGACCGGCTCCCCGGAACTCCTCGACGCCTACTCCGCGACCTGTCTGCGCCGGGTCTGGCAGGCCGAACGGTTCTCCTACGACATGACGACCCTGCTGCACCCGGCCCCGGACGCCACCGCCTTCGACGCCCGCCTCCAGCTGGCCCGGCTGGAGCGGATCGCCTCCTGCCGGGCGGCCGGGACCGACCTGGCCGAGGCGTACACAGGGTTTCCGCTCGGTTAGCCGTCCGTCCATGGCCGGGAATCAGTCGTCCGCGTAGCGTGTTGCGCAGCACGGCAGGGGAAAGATCCTCCTCAAGTATCATGGTCGATCCTTTGCCAATCCATTACTCTTGAGCCAAGGCTGCGCTCGGCAGCCATGGAGGAGTGAAATGAGGAGCAGCAACCCGGTCTTCTCGCGACGGGGGTTCAGCCGCGACAACGGCTACGCCGGCTTCAACACCGCACCGCAGGCCGGGTACGCCCAGGGCAACCCGTACGCGCAGAACCCGTACGCGCAGAACCCCTACGCACAGCAGGGCGTCGGCGCCCCGCCCCAGGCCCCGGCCACCACCGACCGGATGACCATGGACGACGTCGTCGTCCGCTCGGCCGTCACGCTCGGCACGGTCGCCGTCGGCGCCGCCCTCGCCTGGGCTCTGCTGCCCGTCTCGGGCACCAGCTACGGCCTGGCGGTCGGCTCCGCGCTGATCGCCTTCGTCCTGGCGATGGTGCAGAGCTTCAAGCGCACCCCGTCACCCGCGCTGATCCTCGGGTACGCCGCCTTCGAGGGCGTCTTCCTCGGCGTCATCAGCGAGATGTACAACAGCCGCTGGAGCGGCGCGCCCTTCCAGGCCGTGCTCGGCACCATGGCCGTCTCAGGCGCGACGCTGCTGGTCTACAAGGCCGGCTGGATCCGCGTCACCGCCCGGTACGCCCGCATCGGCCTCGCCATCGCGATGGCGTTCCTGGTGGTCATGGCGATCAACCTGCTGCTGGTCGCCTTCGGGGTCGCCGATGACGGCGGACTGCGCAGCTTCGGTCCGCTCGGCGCGCTCGTCGGCATCATCGCGATCGTGCTCGGCGCGTTCTTCCTGACCCTGGACTTCAAGCAGATCGAGGACGGCATCGCCTACGGCGCCCCACGCAACGAGGCATGGCTCGCCGCGTTCGGCCTCACCCTGACCCTGGTGTGGATCTACGTGGAGATGCTGCGACTGGTGGCGATTTTCAGCAGCAACGACTAGCGCGGCCACAGCTCATCGGCAGGGCCCCGGGCGATCCGCCCGGGGCCCTGTGCCGTTCAGAGCAGCTTGCGCGCCGCCCTCCTCAGGTCGTACTCGTGCACGAGCGCCTTCGCGTGGCCGTACGCGAGGTCGTACTCGTGCCGGAGCCAGCTGACCTTCTCCTCGAAGCGGAAGAGCGCCGGGCCTTCTTCGACGGTGCGCAGCCAGTCGGAGACTTCGCGACCGGTGCAGTGCGGGATGCGGGCGAGCAGGTTGCGGTGGGTCTCCTCGGAGAAGACGTGGGACATCGGCGCCTCCGTACACAAAGGGGATGTAAGCCGGTCCTTCAGGTCACCGTGCCCGAGCGTTCGCGTATTGGCAACAGTGCGGGGCGTTACGCTCGGCGGGTGGTTGATACGACGCCCCTGACCCAAGCAGTGGATCACTTCGCCGACCGGTTGCGGGCGGCACCGCAGAGCCGGCTCCAACGCAGCGCCGCGGCGGAGGCGTTGGCCCTGGCCCGGGAGCTCTCCCGGCGGGCCCAGCTGATGGAGGAGCCGGAGGGCGAGCCCCGGGAGATGCCGGACGCGGGGATGTTCGCCGTGGCGGACCAGATCCTGGTGGCCGCGCACGACCTCGCGGTCGTGGTGCGCAGCGAGGACCAGGTCGCCGAGGCCGTGCGGCTGGTGGAGGAGGCGCGGCAGCGCGCGGGTGTCTGACGCGGGGTCCGGCACCGCCCGTCAGAGGGAGGCGATCACCCTGTCGGCCAGGATGTACACCGTCTCCTCGCCGCACGCGAACGTCAGGGCGTACGCGCCGGAGACGCCCGAGCCGCCCAGCAGGTACGGGGCCTCGCCGGATTCCAGGGCCCTCGCCAGGCGCTCCGCCGTCTCGCGGTGGCCCGGGGTCATGCACAGGGTGGTGCCGTCGGCGAAGACGTAGACGTCGAGCGTGCCGAGCGGGCCGGGACGGACGTCGGAGAGTTCGACGCGCTCGGCGGCCAACTTCTCCAGCGTGGTGACGGTGCGCTCGTGGTCGTTCACGGCCGGCGACTGCACGGGGACGAAGTCCGGGTGCGAGGGGTGCCGACGGCGGGCCGCGGCCAGCTCCGGGGACTCCCCGGCGAACTCGTCGGCGTCGGCGCCCGGCTCGGCCACCGGCTCCAGCGGCTCGAGGCCCGCGAAGTCCGCCTGGCGGGGCAGGAACACGTCGGCGTCGGACAGGCCGTACAGCGAGGGCGACTCGGAGGCGTCACGGGCCTCCTGTGCCGCCCAGAAGGCGCGCGCCTCGGCCAGCTCGCGCTCCCGCTCCTCGGCCAGCGCCTCGGCCACGGCCGCCCGTATCTCCTCGGCGTCCGCGGCGGTACGGGCGTTCGGCAGGAGGGCGCGCGTCGTGGCCGCCTGGCCGTCGGCGAGCTGCGCCGCCAGATCGGTGAGCTGGCGGCGCAGCTTCAGCACGGTGCGCAGGACGGCGACACCCACGGCGCCGGTGGCTGCCGTGGTGAGCAGCAGGGCGATCGGCATGGCGCTCACTGACATACTCCCGGTTCAAAGTCGACCCCCGACTTCCTACATCAGCTTGAAGGGCGGACTAACCAGCTGTCAGTGCGTAACGTCACGAAACGGACAGAACTTTGGACGCGCGGCTGTGTCGTGCGTCACGCCGACCCGCGCTGACCAGCGGCGATGTGCCGGGCGGGCGACATAGGTCACATCCTGGGTGAGATTGGATCACGGAAAGGCCCGGAACCGCGGTGTTTCCCGGGTTCCGGGCCCTTTCACGACACGCCGTGCGCGACCCGCCACGAACGGTGGGCCGGCCCGTGCGCTCGATGACGGTGGGTCAGCTCAGGCGCTCGATGACCATCGCCATGCCCTGGCCGCCGCCGACGCACATCGTCTCCAGGCCGAACTGCTTGTCGTGCCACTGCAGCGAGTTGATGAGCGTGCCGGTGATGCGGGCTCCGGTCATGCCGAACGGGTGGCCGACGGCGATGGCGCCGCCGTTGACGTTCAGCTTGTCGATGTCGATGCCGAGGTCCCGGTACGACGGGATCACCTGGGCGGCGAAGGCCTCGTTGATCTCGACCAGGTCGATGTCGTCGATGGTCAGACCGGCGCGCCGCAGGGCCTGCTTGCTCGCCTCCACCGGGCCGAGGCCCATGATCTCCGGGGAGAGGCCGGAGACACCGGTGGACACGATCCGGGCGAGCGGGGTCAGGCCCAGCTCGCGGGCCTTGGTGTCGGACATGATGACGAGTGCGGCGGCGCCGTCGTTCAGCGGGCAGCAGTTGCCGGCCGTGACGAGTCCGTCCGGGCGGAAGACCGGCTTCAGGCCCTGCACGGCCTCCAGGGTGACACCGGCGCGCGGGCCGTCGTCCTTGCTGACCACCGTGCCGTCGGGGAGGGTCACCGGGGTGATCTCGCGCTCCCAGAAGCCGTTCTTGATGGCCTGCTCGGCGAGGTTCTGCGAGCGGACGCCGAACTCGTCCATCTCCTGGCGGGTGACCCCCTTCCAGCGGGCCAGGTTCTCCGCGGTCTGGCCCATCGCGATGTAGGGGTCGGGCAGCAGGCCGTCCTCGCGCGGGTCGTGCCAGGTCGTGCCCTCCTGCTGGGCGACGGACTCGGTGCGGGCCTCGGCCTCGGCGAACAGCGGGTTGTGCGTGTCCGGCAGGCCGTCGGAGCTGCCCTTGCGGAAGCGGGAGACCGTCTCGACACCGGCCGAGATGAAGACGTCGCCCTCGCCGGCCTTGATGGCGTGCAGCGCCATGCGGGAGGTCTGCAGGGAGGAGGAGCAGTAGCGGGTGATCGTGCAGCCCGGCAGGTGGTCCATGCCCATCTGCACGGCGACGATCCGGCCGAGGTTGTGGCCCTGCTCGCCGCCGGGCAGGCCGCAGCCGAGCATCAGGTCGTCGATGTCCCGGGGGTCCAGCTCGGGGATCTTGGCGAGCGCCGCCTGGATGATCGTGGCGGTGAGGTCGTCGGGGCGCAGGTCCTTCAGGGAGCCCTTGTTCGCGCGGCCGATGGGGGAGCGGGCGGTCGAGACGATCACGGCTTCGGGCATCACGGCTCCATTGGCGGATTTTTTCGGGCAGGCCAGGTGGGAAGTTACCCGTACGTATGGGCCAGGTCACCGGTGTCGCGGTGTGACACTGGCCGCAATTGTCTAAGCGCTTGCTTTGCTCTGCGCGGGTCCGGACGGAGGCGGTCAGAGAGGCCGGCTCGCCGGCTCCGCCTCGGGTACCCGCCGCCGGCGCCTGCGCTTGAGCAACGCCCACGGTCCTCGCGGCCCCGCCGGCATGGCCGCCGTCACCTCGGTGCCGGCCTCCGCCGCGGCCTCGGCCGCCGCGCGGGCCACCGGCAGGAAACCCTCGCGGCGCGACACGTCCGGCCGCTCCTCCTCCGGCCACAGGCCCAGCGCCGCGCACACCGTCGGCAGGACGGCCATGGCCGCGGTGGCGTAGCCCTCGGCCGACGGGTGGTAGTTGTCCGGCCCGAACAGCTCCCGCGGGTTCGCCTCGAACTCGGGCCCGAGCAGATCGCCCAGCGACACCGTCCGCCCGCCCTGCTCCACCACCCCGATCGTCTGGGCCGCCGCCAGCTGCCGGGACGCCCGCCGGGCCAGCCAGCGCAGCGGCTGCTGCACCGGCTCGATCGTGCCGAGGTCGGGACAGGTGCCGACCACCACCTCGGCGCCCGCCGTGCGCAGCCGCCGTACCGCCGCCGACAGGTGCCGTACCGAGCGGGTCGGGTGCATCCGGTGGGTCACGTCGTTCGCGCCGACCATGATCACGCAGATGTCCGGGACGGGACAGGGCGCGGACAGCACCAGCCCGACCTGGCGGTCCAGGTCGTCGGACCGGGCGCCCGGCACCGCCACGTTCCGCAGCTCCACCGGGCGTTCCGCCACCGCCGCCAGCCCGGAGGCCAGCAGCGCCCCCGGGGTCTGGCCCGCCCGGTGCACGCCCTGCCCCGCCGCCGTCGAGTCACCGAGCATCGTCAGCCGCAGCGGTGGTTCGCCGGGGGTGTCGTACGCGTGCCCGTACACGCCGTCGGCCACCGGCACCCGCCCCGCGCCGCCGTTGCCCACATGGCGCCGCGCCAGTCGCACCTCCGCCAGCACCAGACCGACGACGGCCGCGCCGATGAGCCCTGCCCCGCCCCCGCCGTACGCCGCCCCGGCCGCGATGCGCCGGGCCACCCGTGCCCTCGACGTCCTCGTCATGCGTCGCCGCCACCTCCTCGTAGCCGTACCCACTCCTTGCCCCGTACGGACCGTGCGCCAATCTCGACGGGGAGTGAAGGACCGCGCCCGCCACACCGCTGGCCTTAGGCTGGCGGCACCACTACGAACAGTTCTTTTGCAGCGACCGGAGACAACGGTGCGATACCACGACTCGATGATCAGCCTCGTCGGCGACACCCCGCTGGTGCGGCTCAACAACGTGACCAAGGGCATCCAGGCGACCGTCCTGGCCAAGGTGGAGTACTTCAACCCGGGCGGTTCCGTGAAGGACCGCATCGCCCTGCGCATGATCGAGGCCGCGGAGCAGAGCGGGGAGCTGAAGCCGGGCGGCACGATCGTCGAGCCGACCAGCGGCAACACCGGCGTGGGACTCGCCATCGTGGCCCAGCAGAAGGGCTACAAGTGCATCTTCGTGTGCCCGGACAAGGTGAGCACCGACAAGATCAACGTGCTGCGCGCGTACGGCGCCGAGGTCGTCGTGTGCCCGACCGCCGTGGCCCCGGAGCACCCGGACTCGTACTACAACGTCTCCGACCGGCTGGTGCGCGAGACGCCCGGCGCCTGGAAGCCCGACCAGTACTCCAACCCCAACAACCCGCTCTCGCACTACCACTCGACCGGACCCGAGCTGTGGGAGCAGACCGAGGGGAGGATCACCCACTTCGTGGCGGGCGTCGGCACCGGCGGCACCATCTCCGGCACCGGCCGCTACCTGAAGGAGGCCAGCCAGGGCGCGGTCAAGGTCATCGGCGCCGACCCCGAGGGCTCCGTGTACTCGGGCGGCTCCGGGCGGCCGTACCTGGTCGAGGGCGTCGGCGAGGACTTCTGGCCGACCGCCTACGACCGTGGCGTCGCGGACGAGATCGTCGCCGTCTCCGACAAGGACTCCTTCCAGATGACCCGCCGGCTGGCCAAGGAGGAGGGCCTGCTGGTGGGCGGCTCCTGCGGCATGGCCGTCGTGGCCGCGCTGAAGGTCGCCGAGCGGCTCGGCCCCGACGACGTCGTGGTGGTGCTGCTGCCCGACAGCGGCCGCGGCTACCTCAGCAAGATCTTCAACGACGAGTGGATGGCCGACTACGGCTTCCTGGAGGACGAGGGCCCCAGCGCCCGCGTCGGCGACGTCCTCAGCGACAAGGCGGGCGGCTCCATCCCGTCCCTGGTGCACATGCACCCGGAGGAGACCGTCGGCCAGGCCATCGAGGTGCTGCGCGAGTACGGCGTCTCGCAGATGCCCGTCGTCAAGCCGGGCGCCGGTCACCCGGACGTGATGGCCGCCGAGGTCGTCGGCTCGGTCGTGGAACGGGAGCTGCTCGACGCCCTGTTCAGCAAGCGGGCCTCGCTGGAGGACCCGCTGGAGAAGCACATGTGCGCCCCGCTGCCCCAGGTCGGCTCCGGCGAGCCGGTCGGCGACCTGATGCAGGTGCTGGGCTCGGCGGACGCCGCGATCGTGCTGGTCGAGGGCAAGCCGACCGGCGTCGTCAGCCGGCAGGACCTGCTGGCCTTCCTCGCCAAGGGCGGCACCAGGTAGCCCGCCCGGGCCGGGGGCCCGGGTTCGCGGAAGTGGAACGAGGGCGTCATGTGCGCGCAGCACCCGCTTAACACGGCTCCGGCAGAGTAGGGGGCGTCGGCAGGGGTGGGAGCGGCTCCCCGCCCTGGCCGGCGCCGAACGGCGCCAAGGAACCTCCGGAGCGGCTCCCGGACCTCCATGGACGCCATGGACGCGTAGGCCCGGCCCTGACCCGGCCCGCGTCCCCCGCGGGGACCGCCGTCGTCCCGCCCCCCGGAAACGGGGGTGCGGCGGTCCCCGCGCAGCCTTTCCCGCCTCGGCCGGCGCCGCTCCCGCGGACGGGAGCGCCCGCCGTCGCGGCTCCTCAGTCGCCGGCCGCGGCCGGCGCCGCGTTCCAGCTGCCCAGCATGGCCAGCCGTTCCGCCGTCTCCGAGCCCGGCTCCGGCGTGTACACCACGATCGTCTGCTCCGGGTCCGCCGGGACGGTCAGCGTCTCGTACGGCAGGGTCAGCAGACCCGCGACCGGGTGCCGCACCTTCTTCACGCCGAACGCGCACTCGCGCACCTCGTGGTCCGTCCACAGCCGGCGGAAGTCCTCGCTCTTCAGGGTCAGTTCGCCGACCAGCGCGCACAGTCCGGGGTCGTCGGCGTACCGGCCCGCCAGCAGCCGCAACTGCGCCACCGTCTGCGCGGCCACCGCCGCCCACTCCGGGTACAGCTCCCGGGAGGCCGGGTCGAGGAAGACCAGCCGGGGGACGTTCCGTTCGGCCGGCGCCAGACGGCTGAAGCCGCCCACCGCGTCACCGAGCGCGTTCCAGGCCAGCACGTCCATGCGGCGGCCCAGCACGAACGCCGGGCTGCGTTCCATGCCGTCGAGGAGGAGCTGCACGCCGGGCCGCACGCGGGGCGCACCGGCCGGCTTCGACCGCCGCCGCTGGGGGCGCGCCACCGTGCGCAGGTACGCGTGTTCCGTCTCGTCCAGGCGCAGCACCCGCGCGACCGCGTCCAGCACGGCGTCGCTGACGCTGGTGCCCCGGCCCTGCTCCAGCCGGACGTAGTAGTCGACGCTCACACCCGCGAGCTGGGCCACCTCCTCGCGGCGCAGGCCCGGCACCCGGCGCCGCCCGTGCGCGGGCAGCCCGACCTCCTCCGGCCTGATGCGGGCGCGGCGCGAGCGCAGGAAGTCGCCCACCTCTGCTTCGGTCCAGTCCCCGTCCATGACCCGATCGTAGGGGAGAGGCGCCCGCCGTTCCTGGTACTGGCAGACCCAGGAAAAGCGCATCCCTGGGTAGGGCCGCCGGACGCGACGAGAGTGGTGCCCGCCGCCGGGAGCAGCCCGCCGCCCGGCGATCCACGAGGGAGCACCCATGTCGTACGAGAACCTGTCCGGCCGCACCGCCGTGGTCACCGGAGCCGCCAGCGGCATCGGCGAGGCCGTCGCCCTGCACCTGGCCGCCGAGGGGGCCGCGGTGGCGCTGCTCGCCCGGCGCGCGGACCGGCTGGACGCGCTGGTGGAGAAGATCCGGGCACAGGGCGGCCGGGCCCTCGCGGTGGCCGCCGACGTCACCGACGACGCGTCCGTGGCCGCCGCCCGGGACCGGGTCCACGAGGCGTTCGGCGCCGTCGACCTCGTCGTCAACAACGCCGGTGTCATGCTGCCGAACCCCGTCGAGGAGGGCCGGCTGGACGAGTGGCAGCGGATGCTGGACACCAACGTCACCGGCGTGCTGCGGATCATCCGCGCCTTCACCGCCGACCTGCTGGCCGCCGCGGCCGGAGGGCGCACCGCCGACCTGGTGAACATCTCCTCCATCGGCGCGCACGTGACCTTCCCGAACTACGCGGTGTACGGCGCGACCAAGGCGGCCGTCACCTACCTGTCGCAGAGCCTGCGCGGCGAACTGGGCCCGCGCGACGTCCGGGTCACCAACATCGAGCCGGGACTGACGGAGACCGAACTGGTGTCGCACGTGGGCAGCGCGGAGCTGTCGGGGCAGCTGGACGAGATGTTCGGGTCGATCGGGGGACTGGCCGCGGCGGAGGTCGCCGACGTCGTCGCCTACGCCACCAGCCGCCCCCGGCACGTCAACCTGCGCCAGATCATGGTCCTCCCGACCCGCCAGGCGTAACCCGCCGCCGGGCGGGGGGGGGGGCGCAGGGGACGTGTCCGTTGCCGGTCCGCCGGATTCCGGTGGCTCGTCCGTTGCCGGGGGCTGCCGTAGTTCGGTGACTCGTCGGCTGCCGGGGGTCGGCCGGTGCCGAGGGTTGTCGCGCCGGGGGGTGGCTGGTGCCGGTGACTCGTCCGCTGCCGGGCGGGCGGCCGGTGCCGAGGGGGCGCCTCGGTGGGGGGGTGGTGCGGCGCCGGGCACTCGCCGTGCGCCGGGTGTCGCCGCGCCTCGGCGCTCGGCCGGCCACTAGGTCACTGACCCCGGCCGGTCACCCGTCCCCCGCAGGGCCGTCGGGGTCGGGGCGGCCCGGGAGGAGGTCCGGGTTGAGGCGTACGGCCTGGACCGCGTTGACGCCCACGATGCCGAGCCAGGTGACCACCATCCCGGACAGGCCGGCGACCGCACCCGCGATGGCGGACAGCGGGATCGCCAGGACCAGCGTGACCAGGGCGAAGCCGTACCGCTCGCCCCAGGAGTCGGCCGGTTTCGGCCGCCGGCTCTCCCGGGCCGTCGCCATCTGCCGCTCGGCCAGCTGCCGCCGCACCCGGCGGTCCACCGCGCCGTCGATCCGCTGCTCCACCTTCTCCAGGAAGGACTCCACCAGCGCGGAGTCGTAGTCGTCGCCCAGTTCCCTGCGGGCGCGCACGGTCGCGTCCAGGTCCTTCCGGAGGTTCGGGTCCGCCCGGAGGCCGGCGTCCTGGGGGTCGAGTGTGCTCATGCCGGTCAGCCTAGGGAGCGGACGGCTGGACGGCACTGGGGTTAGCCCCCGGCCCGGGTTCGGGCTGGCCACCGCCGCCACCGCGTTCCGGCGCGCGGCCGGCGCGTACGGCGGCGCCGGACGCGGGGCTGTATAACGGTATGCAGTGACACACTGCCTGAATAGCAGACCCGTGTTCGCCGACGCCTCGGCGCTGTACTCTCCCGGGGCGTCGAGGAACCCGGAGGGGGAGTACGTGATGAGCGGGACCGACAGCCCTGCCAACCGATTGCAGGCGCTCTTCGAGGGCCACCGGCTCACGCCGACCCAGCGCCGCATCGCGCACAGCATGGTGCGCCGGGCCGCCGACGTGCCCTTCCTGTCCAGCGTGGAACTGGCCGAACTGGCCGGGGTCAGCCAGCCGTCGGTGACCCGGTTCGCGGTCGCCCTCGGCTTCGACGGCTATCCCGCCCTGCGCAAGCACCTGCGCGAGGTCGTCCCGGCCGAACCGGCCGCGGAGACCTCCGCCTACAACGAGTACCAGCAGGCCGTCGAGGCCGAGATCGAGAACCTGAGGCACCTCGCCGAGCTGCTCGCCGACCCCCGCCCGGTGCAGCGCGCCGGCCGGATCCTCGCCGCCTCCCGCCCGCTGCCGGTGCTCGGGCTGCGCGCGGCCGCCTCCCAGGCGTACGGCTTCGCCTACTTCGCCGCCAAGGTGCACCCGGACGTCCGGCTGCTCCACGAGGGCGGCACGATGATCCACGACCGCATCGACGCCGCCGTCCGCGCGGGCGCCACCGCCCTGCTGTGCTTCGCGCTGCCCCGGCACCCGCGCGAGGTCGTGGACACCCTCGCCTACGCCAGGGGCGCCGGCCTGACCGTGGTCACCGTCGCCGACTCCGCGTTCGCGCCGGTCGCCAAGCACTCCGACCTGCTGCTGCCCGCCGCCGTCGGCACCGGGCTCGCCTTCGACACCGCGTGCGCGCCGATGCTGCTCGGCCGGGTGCTGCTGGAGGCGCTCTGCGACGACCTGCCGGACGCCCAGGCCCGCCTGGAGGAGTTCGACGCGAAGGCGGCGGCGCACGGCCTGTTCGTGGAATGACCGGGTCCCGCCACTCTCAGATTCGTCTCAGGTTCTGCTATTAGCCTCCTACGGGACACATGCGCTGTGGACACGTGACACGGGAGGCTGACGTGGCGCGCGGAGGACAGGGACTGGCTCGGGTGGCCGTCGTCGTACGGGCCGGGGCCGCACCGCTGTGGTGGCTCGGAGTGGTCGCCGCGGGGATCGGGGTCGTGCCGCAGGGAGTGACCGGGCGGCGGATCGGCGTGCTGGCGGGGACGGCGCTGTTCCTGATCGGCGCGGCCGTCGTGGCACTCGTCCGGCGGGGCCGGTACGCCGCCCTCGCCGGCGGGGCGGCCCGCGCGGGCAAGTACGACGTGCTGCAGGACCGGGCGGTGACCGTGCGCGTCTGGCGCCGGGGTCACCGCTGGTGGCTGCTGCTGGGCTGGGCGGCCGCCCTCGGCTCCGCCTTCGCCGTGCCCGCGGCCGGCGGCATGCTGCTGGCCGGGCTCGGCGCCGGGCTGCGGCTGAAGGCCGCGTGGCTCGGGCGGCTGGAGCGGACCCGCCAGACGCTGCTGTGGGTGCGCGTCGACTGGCTCGACCGGCGCGGCGGGCGCCCCGCGGGCAAGGCCGTCAAGGGCCTGCGCGGTACGGGCGTCGCGGCCGGCGACGCGGCCCCGGGCGGGGCCCGCCGCCGTACCGCCGCACTGGTCTGAGCCCTCGTCAGACCTCCAGCTCCTCCTCGATCCGTTTCAGCTGGTGCCGGGCCATCGCCAGGTTGGCCCGGTTGGAGTCGAGGACCAGGTACAGGAACAGCCCGTTGCCGCCGCGGCTGCTGAGCAGGCGGATCAGGTGGTACTGGTCGGACAGGGTGATCAGGATGTCCTCGATGCCGGCCTTGAGGCCGAGCATCTCCATCGTGCGCATCTTGGCGCGGATGACGTCCGTGTTGCCGGCGGCGGCCACGTTCAGGTCGAAATCCTTGCTGCCGCCCATCGTGCCCAGCGCCATCCCGCTGGTGTAGTCGACGAGCGCGACACCGGTCGCTCCCTCTATGGAGGTGAGGGCTTCCTTCAGTGCGGTCTCGGTGTTGGCCATGGTGGTCCTTTCAGCTGTCGGTTGCGGTGCGCGCCTCGGCGGCCGTGGTGCGGGGCGCGCGGGGAGTGCGGGTCCGTGCGGGGGTGGTCCTCGGGAGCGGGCGTACGGCCTCGGCGGCGTCCAGCAGCTCCCCGATGCGGGCGCCGGCCCGGCGGCCCTCCAGGTGCAGCCGGCCGACGTTGACCCGGTCCTGCGCGAGCAGGGTCAGGACGGCGGTGCGGCCGGCCGCGTAGGTGGCGATGTAGCCGCGCTCGCCGCGCACCAGCAGCTCCCGGAAGCCGCCGTGCCCGGTGGCGTCGGCGACCCGCACGGCGACGCCGAGCGCGGCGGCGGTGAGCGCGGCCAGGCCCTCCGGGTCGACGCCGGGGGTGTCGTGGGCGACGACGAGGCCGTCGACGCCGGCCGCGAGGGCGCCGGTGAGCTGCGGTACCCGGGTGCGCAGCCGCAGCAGCTCCTCCAGGACGGTCCGCAGGTCCTCTTCGGCCACCATCAGGTCTCTCCTCTCGGCGGGGCGTTGCCGTTCAAAGCGCCTCCAGCGCATCCCTGAGCCTCTTCAGCAGCGCGATGTCGGGGTCGGTGGTGACCTGGTAGGGCAGCGGCGGCGGCGTGGCGGGTGCCGTGGGCGCGGGTGCGATCTGCCCGGCCGCCGTCAGCCGGCGCACGTCGACCAGCGTGTGGAACGCCTGCCGGCCCAGGTTCCGGGCGATGTCGGCGGCCGTGCGCACCCCGTCCACGCGGTCCAGCACGGCCCGCTGCCGGGGCGTCACCGGGCCGGCCGGGTCCGCGCGGATCAGCGGGGCGGTGTCGGCGGCCGGGTCGGGCCACAGCCGGTGCAGCAGCAGCCGGCGGCGCAGCGTCTCGCGTTCCAGCGCGACCACCGGCACCGAGGGCAGCGGGCCGAGCCGGGGCGCGGAGTCGTACCGGAACCGTCCCGGCGTGCTGCTCGGCGCCAGTGCGAAGTACCCGGCGTCGTACACCGCGTCCAGGTGGCACAGCTCCAGCGCGCCGGTGGGCAGCACCCCCGAGCGCAGCAGGAGTTCGGCCGCGTGCAGGGGGCCCGTGGTCCGTGCCGCCGCCTGCTGCCAGGCGGTGGCGGCGAGGGTGCCGTGGGCCGTGAGGAGCACGTCGAGACCGGGGGCGAGGGGGCTCTCGGCGTGCACCACCCGGCCCTCGGCGAGGTGCAGGACGCCGTGCTCGCGGACCAGGACGCCGGTGGCGCGCTCCTCGGCGAGCCGGGTGAGCATCGGGGACAGGGCGCGCCCGGCCTCCTTGTCCCGGACCGGGAGGGCCGGCTGCGGGGTGCCGACCACGGTCATCCCAGCACCAGCCGGGCGGCCATCTCACCGAGCCGGATCCGGGCGAGCGCGAGGTTGCCCTCCCCGCGGCCGAGCCACAGGTGCAGGAACACGCTGCTGTCGAACGACGTGTCCACGAAGCGCAGCAGGTGGTAGCTGTCGCCGTTGCTGATGATCACGTCCTCCACGGGCGGCAGGTCGCCGCCCGCCGCGAAGGTGCCGTGCTCGGCGGCCATCCGGGCGAGTTCGGCGGCCTCGGCGGCGGTCGTCTCGTGGTCGCCGCCGGGCGCCTCCCCGACCGTGCCGAGGGCCAGTCCGCTCGTCCAGTCCACCAGCGCGGCTCCCCGGGCACCGGGCAACCGCATCGCTTCCAGCAGGCACTCGTCGATTCCGGGCACCGTGGCTCCCCTCCCGCCTGGGACTCCGGTTGAGTGACGCCGACACTACGCAACGTGTGTGCGAGAGGTGAGGCGTTTGGCATTTTCCGTTGGAACATGCGCCGGGCGTACTAGTGTGGGTCAACTGGCCTGTGCCGCACGGGAGTTGATCACCGGGGCGAGAGGCCGGTCAGCGCGGACGCGTGCGCCCCTCCCGACTCCGCCACCACCTCCGCGACGGTCTGCGGTTCCCGTACCGTGGCGAAGGCGACGCCCCCCTCGCCGTCCGGCGCGTAGCCGTAGACGCCCGGCCGGGCGAGGGAGTTGTACGCGTAGTGGTGGGCGAAGTAGTACGCGCCCGTGTCCAGCGCCGCCGCGTAGTCGCCCTGCTCCAGCAGCGGCAGCGCGCGCCCCTCGGCGAGCAGGTCGCCCGAGAAGCAGGCCGGCCCGGCCACGTCCTGCACCACCTCCGGCCCCGTCTTCGGCCGCCCCCCGGCGTCGTACGCGGCGATCCGCAGCGGCCACGCCCCCGGCACGTACACCGTCCGCGCCGCCACCTGCACGCCCGCGTGCGTCACCGCGATCCGCCGTCCGCCCGCGCTCTTGGCGTACTCCACCCGGGCCACCACCGTCCCGTACTTGGCCAGCAGCGACCGCCCGAACTCGGTCACCAGCCCGTACCGCCCGTCGAACAGCCCCGGCACCCGCTCGGCCAGCAGCCGCGCGTAGGCGGCGTACGACGGCGTCGTCTCCTCCGACGCGAGGTTCACCGGCAGCCCGCCGCCGATGTCGATCGTGTCGACCTGCCGCCGCCCGGCGGCCGCGTTGATCTCCTCCGCGAGCGCGTAGACCTCCGCCGCGCCCCGCGCCAGCAGCGGCAGCGGGATGCCCTGCGAGCCGGTGTGCGCGTGCAGCCGGGTCAGCCACGGCCGCTGCGCGTACGCCCGGACGACCCAGTCGCGCGCCCCCTCGTCCCTGAGCGCCACCCCGAACTTCGAGGTCCGCGTCGCCGTGGAGGTCGCCCCGATGGTGCCGCCGCCGATCTGCGGGTTGACCCGGAGCCCGAGCGGGGACCGGGTCGGCGTGGCGTGCACGAGGGCGTCGAGCCGGTCCAGCTCCTGCGCGTTGTCCGCGTTCACGGCGATGCCCAGGGCCAGCGCCTCGCGCAGCTCGGCCGGGGTCTTGGCCGGCGAGTCCAGCACCGTCCGCTCGGGCGGCACCCCGGCGGCGCGGGCCAGCGCCAGCTCGCCGGGGCTCGCCACCTCCGCGCCGATGCCCGCCTCGTGCAGCAGCCGCACCACCGGCACCAGCGGGGTCGCCTTCACCGCGAAGGCGTGCAGCACGGGTGTGCCGGGCGGCACGACCGCGTCGAACGCCGCCCGCAGCGCCGCCGCCGACTCCCGGATGCCGACGACGTCCAGCAGGCCCACCACGGCCGCGTCCGGGCCCAGCAGTCCCCGCTCGACGGCGGCCCGCACGGCCCCGTCCCGGCGGGCCGCCCGCCCCCGCGCCTCGCTCCCGACGTCCCCGACCGTCTCGATCTCCGCCACGGCTCCTCCGTCCTGCTCCCGGCTACCGGTGCTTCCAGCCAAACACCCGCCGCGCGCGGACGGGGCCGTCCCGATGTATTGACTAGCTCTATTCAGACCTACAGGATGTGAATAGACGTAGGCACAGGAGGAGGCAGACGATGTCGGGACCCCGCCCCGTACGAGCACCGCGCGGCACGGAACTGAGCGCCCTGGGATGGCAGCAGGAAGCCGCCCTGCGCATGCTGCAGAACAACCTCGACCCCGAGGTCGCCGAGCACCCCGACAAGCTCGTCGTCTACGGCGGCACCGGCAAGGCCGCCCGCGACTGGCGCTCCTTCGACGCCATGGTCCGCACCCTGAGGACCCTCAAGCAGGACGAGACCATGCTGGTCCAGTCCGGCCGGCCGGTCGGCGTGATGCAGACCCACGAGTGGGCCCCGCGCGTCCTCATCGCCAACTCCAACCTGGTCGGCGACTGGGCCAACTGGGAGGAGTTCCGCCGCCTGGAGGCCCTCGGCCTGACCATGTACGGCCAGATGACCGCGGGCTCCTGGATCTACATCGGCACCCAGGGCATCCTCCAGGGCACCTACGAGACCTTCGCCGCCGTCGCCGCCAAGAAGTTCGGCGGCACCCTGGCCGGCACCATCACCCTGACCGCCGGCCTCGGCGGCATGGGCGGCGCCCAGCCGCTCGCCGTCACCATGAACGACGGCGTCGCGATCTGCGTCGACTGCGACCCGCGCGCCATCGAGCGCCGCATCGAGCACCGCTACCTCGACGTCAGGGCCGACTCCCTCGACCACGCGCTCCAGCTGGCCACCGAGGCGCGGGACGCCCGGCGTCCGCTGTCCATCGGCGTCCTCGGCAACGCGGCCGAACTGGTCCCGCAGCTCCTCGCGATGAACGCCCCCGTCGACATCGTCACCGACCAGACCTCCGCCCACGACCCGCTGTCGTACCTCCCGGTGGGCATGGCCTTCGAGGACATGGCCGCCGAGGCGGCCAAGGACCCGGCCGGCTTCACCACCCGCGCCCGCGAGTCCATGGCGCGGCACGTGGAGGCCATGGTCGGCTTCATGGACGCCGGCGCCGAGGTCTTCGACTACGGCAACTCCATCCGCGGCGAGGCCCGGCTCGCCGGCTACGACCGGGCGTTCGCCTTCCCCGGCTTCGTCCCCGCCTACATCCGCCCGCTGTTCTGCGAGGGCAAGGGCCCCTTCCGCTGGGCGGCCCTGTCCGGCGACCCGGCCGACATCGCCAAGACCGACAAGGCGATCCTGGAGCTGTTCCCCGAGAACGAGTCCCTGGCCCGCTGGATCAAGCTGGCCGGTGAGCGCGTCCACTTCCAGGGCCTGCCCGCCCGCATCTGCTGGCTCGGCTACGGCGAGCGCGACAAGGCGGGCGAGCGGTTCAACGACATGGTCGCGAGCGGCGAGCTGGCCGCGCCGCTGGCCATCGGCCGCGACCACCTCGACTGCGGTTCCGTCGCCTCGCCGTACCGGGAGACCGAGGCCATGCTCGACGGGTCCGACGCGATCGCCGACTGGCCGCTGCTGAACGCGATGGTCAACGTGGCCTCGGGCGCCTCCTGGGTCTCCATCCACCACGGTGGCGGCGTCGGCATGGGGCGGTCCATCCACGCCGGCCAGGTCACCGTGGCCGACGGCACCAAGCTCGGCGGCGAGAAGATCCGGCGCGTCCTCACCAACGACCCCGGGATGGGCGTCATCCGGCACGTGGACGCCGGGTACGACAGCGCGGAGTCGGTCGCGGCCGAGCGGGGGGTCCGGGTGCCCATGCGCGAGGGTGACGAGGCGTGACGGTCGGCGAGGCCGGGCACGGCGCCCCTGCCGCCCGGCGGAACGACAGCCCGCGGCCCGGGACTTCTTTCCAGGAGATGTGGCGCGAGCTGCTCCCCGTCGGCCGGCACCCCGGCTCCGGCGGCTACCGGCGCTACGCCTGGACCGGGGCGGACGCCGAGTGCCGGGCCTGGTTCCGGCAGCAGGCCGAGGACCGCGGGCTCGCCTACGAGGTCGACCGCAATGGGAACCAGTGGGCCTGGCTGGGGGACCCGGCCGCCGGTGACGCCGTCGTCACCGGATCGCACCTGGACTCCGTGCCGGACGGCGGGGCCTTCGACGGCCCCCTCGGGGTCGTGTCCGCCTTCGCCGCCCTGGACGAACTGCGCGGCCGGGGCGTCGAGTTCGCCAAGCCGCTCGCCATCGTCAACTTCGGGGACGAGGAGGGCGCCCGGTTCGGGCTCGCCTGCGTCGGCTCCCGGCTCACCGCCGGGCAGCTCACCGTGGAGCAGGCCCACCGGCTCACCGACGGGGACGGGGTCAGCCTGCCCCGGGCCATGGAGGCGGCCGGGTACGACCCCGACGCCATCGGGGCCGACCCCGGGCGGCTGGCCCGGATCGGCGCCTTCGTGGAACTGCACGTCGAACAGGGCCGCGCGCTGGACCTGTCCGGCGACCGGGTCGGCGTCGCCAGTGCCATCTGGCCGCACGGGCGGTGGCGGTTCGACTTCCGGGGCGAGGCCAACCACGCCGGAACCACCCGGCTCGTGGACCGCCGCGACCCGATGCTGTCGTACGCCGAGACCGTGCTCGCCGCCCGCCGCGAGGCCGAACTCGCCGGTGCCGTCGCCACCTTCGGGAAGATCGCCGTCGAGCCCAACGGGGTGAACGCGATCCCGTCCCTCGTGCGCGGGTGGCTCGACTCCCGCGCCGCCGACCAGGACACCCTGGACACGGTGGTGGGCGGCATCGAGAAGGCGGCCCGGGAGTACGCCGACGCCCACGGCATCGACCTCGGCGTCGTCCGGGAGTCCTTCACCCCGGTCGTGGAGTTCGACCACGCCCTGCGCGACGAACTCGGCCGCATCCTGGGCAAGGACACCGGCCTGAAGGTGCCCGTCCTCGGCACCGGTGCGGGACACGACGCCGGGATCCTGTCCGGGAGCGTCCCGACCGCCATGCTGTTCGTGCGCAACCCCACCGGTGTCTCGCACTCCCCGGCCGAGTCCGCCGCCGAGGACGACTGCGTGGCCGGGGTGCGCGCACTCGCCGACGTACTGGAAGGACTGGTCCGCAGGTGACCAAGGGGACCTACTGGCTGGAGCACGCCTGGCTCGGCACCTGTGTCGAGCCCGGGGTCACGGTGGAGGTGACGGACGGCCGGATCGGTGCCGTCCGCACCGGGACGCCCACTCCGCCGCCCGGCGCCGAGGTGCTGCGCGGGCTCACCCTGCCCGGGCTCGCCAACGCCCACAGCCACGCCTTCCACCGGGCGCTGCGCGGCACCGTCCAGGTCGGCTCCGGGACCTTCTGGACCTGGCGCGAGGTGATGTACTCCGTCGCCGACCGGCTGACCCCGGAGACCTACCACGCCCTGGCCCGCGCGGTGTACGCCGAGATGGCCCTCGCCGGCATCACCTGTGTCGGCGAGTTCCACTACGTGCACCACGCCCCCGGCGGCACCGCCTACGCCGACCCCAACGCCATGGGGGAGGCGCTGATCGCCGCCGCCGCCGAGGCCGGCGTCCGCATCACCCTCCTCGACACCTGCTACCTCTCCTCCGGCTTCGGCGAGCCGCCCACCGCCCACCAGCTGCGCTTCTCCGACGGCAGCGCGGAGGCCTGGGCCGAACGCTGTTCAGTTCTCAAGGAACGGGACCACGCGCGGATCGGGGCGGCGATCCACTCCGTACGGGCGGTGCCCGCCGGACAGCTGGCGACCGTGGCACGCTGGGCCGGGGAGCGGCGTGCCCCGCTGCACGTGCACCTGTCGGAGCAGACCGCCGAGAACGACGCCTGCCTCGCCGCCCACGGCCGCACGCCCACCCGGCTGCTCGCCGACCACGGCGTCCTCGGGCCGCGCACCACCGGGGTGCACAACACCCACCTCACCGACGGGGACATCGCCCTGCTCGGCGACTCGGGCACCGGCACCTGCATGTGCCCGACGACCGAACGGGACCTGGCCGACGGCATCGGCCCGGCCGTCGCCCTCCAGCGGGCCGGCTCCCCGCTCTCCCTCGGCTCCGACAGCCACGCCGTCATCGACCTGCTCGAAGAGGCACGCGCCATGGAGCTGAACGAGCGGCTGCGCAGCCGCACCCGGGGCCACTGGACGGCCGCCGCCCTGCTGCGGGCCGCCACCGCCGACGGCCACGCCGCCCTCGGCTGGGACGACGCCGGCACCATCGAGCCGGGCGCGCTCGCCGACCTGACGACGATCGCCCTGGACTCGGTCAGGACGGCCGGGACACTGCCCAGACTGGGCGCCGAGACGGCCGTATTCGCGGCGGGCGCGGCGGACGTACGCCATACGGTCGTGGGCGGCCGGCACGTCGTACGCGACGGCGTGCACACGCTCGTACCCCATGTGCCGCAGGCGCTGGCCGCCGCCGTCGAAGCCCTGCGCGGCTGAGCAACGCCGACCCCCACGAGGACGACACCATGAGCAGCACCGTCATCACCAACATCGCCACGCTGGTCACCAACGACCCCTCCCTCGGACGGGGGTCCCCCCTCGGTCTGGTCCAGGACGCGGCCGTCGTCATCGACGGCGACCGCATCGCGTGGACCGGTGAGTCAAGCAAAGCACCCGCCACTGACAACCGGGTCGACGCGGGCGGCCGGGCGGTGCTTCCGGGCTTCGTGGACTCCCACTCCCACCTGGTCTTCGCGGGCGACCGGACCGAGGAGTTCAACGCCCGCATGTCCGGCCGCTCCTACACGGCCGGCGGCATCCGCACCACCGTCGCGGCCACCCGGGCCGCGAGCGACGCGGAACTGGAGGCGAACCTCACCCGCTACCTCGGAGAGGCCCTCCGCCAGGGCACCACCACCTTCGAGACCAAGTCGGGCTACGGCCTCACCGTCGAGGACGAGTCCCGCGCCCTGCGCCTCGCGGCGCGGCACACCGACGAGGTCACGTACCTCGGCGCGCACATCGTCTCCCCGGACTACGCCGACGACCCGGCGGCCTACGTCGCCCTGGTCACCGGCGAGATGCTGGACGCGTGCGCGCCGCACGCCCGCTGGATCGACGTCTTCTGCGAGAAGGGCGCCTTCGACGGCGACCAGGCCCGCGCGATCCTCACGGCCGGCAAGGCCAGGGGCCTGCACCCGCGCATCCACGCCAACCAGCTCTCCCACGGTCCCGGCGTCCAGCTCGCCGTGGAACTGGACGCGGCCAGCGCCGACCACTGCACCCACCTCACGGACGCGGACGTGGACGCCCTGGCCAACGGCTCGACGGTCGCCACCCTGCTCCCCGGCGCCGAGTTCTCCACCCGGGCCGAGTGGCCGGACGCCCGCCGTCTGCTGGACGCGGGCGTGACGGTCGCCCTCTCCACCGACTGCAACCCCGGCTCCTCCTTCACCTCCTCCCTCCCCTTCTGCATCGCCCTGGCCGTCCGCGACATGCGGATGACCCCCGACGAGGCGGTCTGGTCGGCCACGGCGGGCGGAGCGGCGGCCCTGCGCCGCACGGACATCGGCCGGCTCACCCCCGGCGCCTACGCCGACCTGACCCTCCTGAACGCCCCCAGCCACGTACACCTGGCCTACCGCCCGGGCGTACCCCTGGTCAGCGGCGTGTGGCGACGCGGGGTGCGGGTGGTCTGAGCGCGGGGCACGCTCACCGCGCCCCCGCCCGCCACCGCTGCCCGCGGCCGCCCGACAGGGTGCGCAGGATCACGGCGTCGCCGTCGTACGGGGTCACCGCCGTCCCGGTGGCGATGGCGGGGCGGATCGTGCCGTCGGGGGCGACGGTGAAGCGGAGGTTCTCGCCGTTGCGGCCGTGGACCGAGTCGCACTCCCAGATGCCCACGCCCCGGTCGGCCGAGCCCCGGCTGTCCAGGCAGAAGCCGTCGTCGGCCGCCGAGCGCAGCACGCCCAGGGAGGCGTCGACGCTCCAGCGCTGGGTCGCGGAGGAGCCGCAGGGGGCCGTGACGACGTCGGTGCCCTTCGCCAGGTCGCCGTCGCGGATGTCCAGGCAGCGGCCCGTGCCGAGGTTGACCACCTGGGCGTAGGCGGCGCCCGGCGGGGCGGGCGGGGGCGTCGGGCTCGGGGTCTCGCGGCGGGGCGGGGCGGACGTCGGGCGGTGCGACGCCGGGGAGGGGGACGCGGGCGCGGACGTGGGGGACGGGGACGGGGGAGAGGAAGGGCGAGGGGGCAGCGAGACCGTTGCGGTCACGGTCACCGGGGAGGGTGCGGGGGTCGCCGCCGCCGGGCGGCGGTCGGCGGGGTGCGCGGGGCCGAACAGGAAGACCAGCAGCGGGGTCAACGCCACCCCCAGGGCCGCCGAGCCCAGCAGGACGCGGCCCCGGGGCGGCCGGCCCGGCGTGGGCGCGGCCGGGGGCACAGCGGCCGGTGCGGGGTGCTCGTCCCCGCGCGGGTACGCCGTTCCGCGCCACGGCAGCAGGCCCTCGGCCAGGGTCTGCCGGGGCGCGTCCCGCAGCGCCCGCAGCTCCTCGAACGCGGCCGCGCAGTGAGGGCAGCGCGCCATGTGGGTGTCCAGGTCGGCGCCGCGGCGCGGTGCGTCCGGCCGTACCGCCTCCTCGATCAGCCGCCGGAAGTCCGCGCAGCGCGGGTCGTCGGAGGCGGCCAGCCGGTGCCGCAGACAGGCCTGGGCCAGGGCGGTGAGGGCCCGCGGGGTGTCGTGGGAGACGTCCGTGCGGCCGAGGCCGAGGAAGGCGGCGGTGCGCTCTTCGGGTTCCGCTTCCAGGACGCCGTACCAGAGCAGTCCCTGGGCGCGGGACGGCAGCGACCGGAAGGCCGGGAGCAGGGGCGGGGTCGGGCCCCCGGGGTGGCCTGCCGTGGTCAGCACCAGCAGCAGGCCGGGGTCGACGCCGGCGGAGCGTTCGTCTCGTGCCCAGCCGGCCGCCAGCCGCACGGTGAGAAGCAGCAGCCGGTGGCGCAGGGGGAGGGGCGGTTCGACACCCCGGGCCGTCTCGCGGGCCGCCGTGGTGAACGCCTCCGCCGCCAGCCGGCGGGCCGCGGACTCGCTCGCCGCGCACAGCCGGGCGTAGGCGAGGACCGCCGGGTGGTGCCGGCGGCGCAGCTCCCGCAACGCCGGGTAGGCCGTGGGCGTGGGGGAGCGCAGCAGTTCGGTCAGCCGTGCGTCCGGCGCGTCGCCGTGGTCCCCCGCCGTGGCGTGGTCCCCCTCAGCCATGCAACACCCCTCCGTCCCGAGAAGGCCGCTGACATACCAGCCAGTTTGGGGACCCATGGTGGTGGACGGTGGCGGTCGCGGGAAGAGGTTTCCGTGAGGAACCGCATAACGGTTGGACCGCCGGGCACCCGGCACGACGGCGAGGTGGGTGACGGGGACGGCGGAGCGGCCCGGCGTTGTGGCCGGGCCGCTCACCGCAGTGCGGGGAAGTCGCGCGCGGAGGGTCACTCCTCCAGCGTCAGCCCCTTGCGCAGCCGTACCAGCGTGCGCGACAGCAGCCGGGACACGTGCATCTGGGAGATGCCGAGTTCCTCGCCGATCTCCGACTGGGTCATGTTCGCCACGAACCGCAGGGAGAGGATCTTGCGGTCCCGGGGCGCGAGCTCGGCGATCAGCGGCTTGAGCGACTCGATGTACTCGATGCCTTCGAGACCGTGGTCCTCGTACCCGATGCGGTCCGCGAGGGCACCCTCGGACTCGTCCTCCTCCGGCTGGGCGTCCAGCGAGGAGGCGGTGTAGGCGTTCGAGGCGGCCATGCCCTCGACGACCTCGTCCCGGGAGATGCCGAGCCGCTCGGCCAGTTCCGCGACGGTGGGGGCGCGGTCCAGCTGCTGCGCCAGCTCGTCGCCGGCCTTGGCCAGGTCCAGCCGCAGCTCCTGGAGCCGGCGCGGGACGCGCACGGACCACGAGGTGTCACGGAAGAACCGCTTGATCTCGCCGATGATGGTCGGCATCGCGAAGGTGGGGAACTCGACGCCGCGGGAGAGTTCGAATCGGTCGATCGCCTTGATCAGGCCGATGGTGCCGACCTGGATGATGTCCTCCATCGGCTCGCTGCGGGAGCGGAAGCGGGAGGCGGCGAACTTGACGAGCGCGAGGTTGAGCTCGACGAGGGTGTGGCGGACGTACGCGTGCTCGTGCGTCCCCTCCTCCAGCGACTCCAGGCGCTCGAAGAGGGTCTTGGACAGCGCCCGCGCGTCGACCGGGGCGATCTCGTCGTACGGGGGGATCTCCGGGAGTCCCTCGAAGGGGTCGAGGGGGCCGATGGGATGATCCAGTTGTTCCGGTGGGGGTGTCGACGTCGCAGTCGGGGTAGGCGATGCGTCGAGCCGGGGTGACATGGGTGTCCTCCATCGTTCTCGGCATATGGCTGCCGAAGCCAGTACGTGCACTGCGGTGTGCGGCGCCTCCGAAGCCGGCGTGTAGGTGCGTGTGTCCTTACTAGCCCTACCCGGTGCAGCGAGCGAGTCGCAAGTGCGTTCTGTAGCGATATGTCCGTTTCTGTGCGGAACTTCGGGTGTCGGAGTGCGCATGGAAGGCGTAATGTTCGAGGGCATCAGCAGCCACGACCTCGGGAGAGAGAGACGGCATGGACCACGGGACGGTCGGCAGCGCACAGTCGGGCCGGCTTCTGGTGGAGGTGCGGGAAGAGGGCTCCAGCGCCGTTGTGACGCCGGCCGGTGAGCTCGATCACCACACCGCCGATCTTTTGCGTGAGCCCCTCGACGACCTCTTGGACAAGGGCTTCACGCGGCTTGTCGTGGACTGCTCACGCCTGGAGTTCTGCGACTCCACAGGGCTGAACGTCCTGCTCGGCGCCCGCCTGAAGGCGGAGGCCGCCGGGGGTGGGGTCCATCTGGCAGGAATGCTGCCGGTGGTCGCCCGCGTGTTCGAGATCACCGGGGCCGAGGCGGTCTTCACCGTCCACGACTCCCTGGAGGCGGCCCTGGCCGACGGTGCCGACTGACCCGGCGCCCCGGTGCCCGGTCCGGTCCGTCGCGGATTCCCGTGGGAGTTACACACTTCCTGCCCGAAACGGGGGGTGTTCCGCCGGATCGGTCGGGCAGGAGTGGGCAGAAGAAAGCGGGAGGCGTTCCGCCGGCCACCGGCGCCCGGGACGGGGCGTGCGTCCGGCGGACGGGCGGGTACGGATTCCCGGCCGGGCGGCGTTCGGACGACCACCGGACGGCGTTCGTACGGCGTGCGGACCACCTCCCGACGAGACGGCGCCCGGGGTGCCGACGGAGGCCAGGCCTTCGACAGGACTGACCGGCTGGAGACCGCCGGCCGGACCAATGACCGGACTATTGAATCTTGAACTGGTGAATCGGTGAGGTGAAGCGCTGATGAGCACCACCCGGCCTTACTCGCCGGGCGACCGCGGCCCGGAGCCCAGCGGCGCTTCCGGGGCGTCCGAGGGGGCTGCGTCGACCGTCGGCGCGGCCACGGGGGCAGCCGCGCCGTCCGTGTCGTCCGGGCCGCCGGGCCCGGCCGACGGCACTGCGCAGACCCGGGGCCGGCAGGTCCGCAGGCTGCGCCTGGAAGGCGAGAGCGGGGTCGTCCCGCTCGCCCGCGACTTCACCCGCCAGGCGCTGTACGCGTGGGGCTGGCTGCCCGCCGCCACCGCCGACCAGCGGGCCGCCGCCGAGGACGTACTGCTCGTGGTCTCCGAACTGGTGACCAATGCCTGCCTGCACGCCGAGGGCCCCGACGAACTGCTCCTCACCTGCGACAACAAGGTGATCCGGCTGGAGGTCTCCGACCGGGGCGCCGGCCAGCCGGCCCCGCGCACCCCGCACCGCGCCGGCCGGCCCGGCGGGCACGGCATGTTCATCGTGCAGCGGCTGTGCCTGGACTGGGGCGTGGTCCGCACCCCCGGCACGCCGGGCAAGACGGTCTGGGCGGAGCTGGGCGCTCCCGCCTGAACGCCGGCGGAGGCCACCCCGGCCCCCGCCTCCCCCCGGCACCGCCGGGCGCACGCCGGATCGCCGCGGCACCGGCGTGTGCCGTACCCGGGACGTACCGCCGCGCTCGCGTCCGCCGCGGCCCTGGCCGGCTCGGCTGCGAGATCACCGGGTCCAGGCGGAGGGGCTTCTCCTCCAGCCCGGCCGAACCGGGCAAGGGGCCGACGAACGCGAGCCCCGTCGGGTCCGGCGGCCCCGTACGGATTCCCGACCGCACCGGCACCCACGAACCCGGCGCCGGCGGCACCTCGACGCTGTCCCCGGGCATCCTCACGGTCACGGCGCTCGGTACGACCACGGCCCGCACCGCGGTGAGGACGGCCGTCCCCCTCACCCTGGACGCGACGGGCAGCCGGGCGGCGCGGCGGGCGGCACCGGCGACCACGGCGTGCGCCCCGAAGGCCCCGGGACCGGTCGCGGGCACGGCGATCCGGCGTTCAGCGCCCACACGAAGAGGGCCGCCGCACCCACCCGGGTGCGGCGGCCCTCTTCGTGCAGGTCACCGTGGCTAGTGCACGTTGCCCATCATCTTCTTCACCTTGCCGCGGTACATCCACACCGCGACGCCCGCGAGAACGGCGAGCACGGCCTCCAGGGCGACGAAGCCCATCTTGTCGAGGTTGACGCCGCCGACGGCCGGGTTCGACAGCAGGGCGGTGACGGAGTCGCCCGCGGTCACCGCGAGGAACCAGACGCCCATCATCTGCGAGGCGTACTTCTTCGGCGCCATCTTCGTCGTCACCGACAGACCCACCGGCGACAGCGTCAGCTCACCGACGGTCTGCGCGAAGTAGATCGCGACCAGCCACAGCGCCGCCGCCTTGTGACCGCCCTCGGCGATCGACAGCGGGGCGAGGAAGACGAAGAAGGACGCGCCGACCAGCACCAGACCGGAGGAGAACTTCACGATCGTGCTCGGCTCCTTGCCGCGCTTGTTCAGCCACAGCCACAGCCAGGCGAAGACCGGCGCGAGGGCCATGATCATGACCGGGTTGACCGACTGGTACCAGGAGACCGGGAACTCCCAGCCGAAGATGGTGTTGTCGGCGCTCTTCTCGGCGAACAGCGAGAGGGTGGAGCCGCCCTGGTCGTAGATCATCCAGAAGACGGCGGCGGCCACGAAGAACCAGATGTACGCGGACACCTTGGAGCGCTCGGCCGGCTCCAGGTCCTTGTCGCGCAGAATCCGGGAGATGACCAGGATCGGCACGATCAGGCCGATGAGGGTGAGCGGGATCAGCGCCCAGTTGAGGGTGAAGTGGCCGGTGCCGCCGACGACGCCGTAGAAGACCGCGGCGATCGCCAGCCAGATCAGGCCCTTGCGCAGGGTGGACGCCTTCTCGGCGGGCGTCAGCGGGGTCGGGACCTCGCTGCTCTTGGCGTTCAGGTGGCGGCCGCCGAGCAGGTACTGGGCGAGGCCCAGCGCCATGCCGAGCGCGGCCAGCGCGAAGCCCAGGTGCCAGTTGACGTTCTCGCCGACGGTGCCGATGACCAGCGGGGCGACGAAGGCACCGAGGTTGATGCCGATGTAGAAGAGCGTGAAGCCACCGTCCCGGCGCGGGTCCTGCGGGCCGTTGTAGAGGTGGCCGACCATCGTGGAGATGTTGGCCTTCAGCAGACCGGAGCCGATGGCGACGAGGACCAGGCCGACGAAGAAGCTCGCGGCGGCGGGCAGTGCGAGGCACAGGTGACCGAGCATGATGACCAGGCCCGCGACGGCGACCGTCTTGCGGGGGCCGAGGACGCGGTCGGCGAACCAGCCGCCGGGCAGGGCGAGCAGGTACACGAGCGACAGGTACACGGAGTAGATCGCCGTCGCCGTGCCGGCGCTCAGGTGCAGGCCGCCCGGGGCCACCAGGTACAGCGGGAGAAGGGCCCTCATGCCGTAGTAGGAGAAGCGCTCCCACATCTCGGTCATGAAGAGAGTGGCCAGGCCGCGGGGGTGGCCGAAGAAGGTCTTCTCGGAACCGGGGGTGCCCGGTCGGACCGAGTCCTTCGTCAGGCTGGACGCCATGGTCGTTCCTTGCTGGTCGGGACGCGCGTGGAGCCGTGCGCGCCCGGTGGGGGTGTCGGCCGGCACCGGCGGGGTCGGCCGCCCGCCCCCACGCCCAGGGGGGTCCGCCCCGGATCGCGGAGCGGCGGACGGCGACCACCGGGATCCACGCCCCCGACGCGTCGCTGCGTCCGGAGCCCGGCCAGAGGTCATTCCTTTCAAGGCTGGCCTCGGCCAGCCCGCACACAAAGAAGACCCTCGGCGTCACATGCCGCGCCAAAGGTCCCCGGTGTACTACAGGCGTTCAGGTCACCATACGGCAGGACACCGCCGGATATGGAAGGACTTGAGACACGGATCACAGGTGTCGCGGGAACCACGGAACCTGATTCGAAGGTCTCTCCTACGATCGCATCCCCAGGTCAATGGTTCGTACCAGCAGCATACGAAGGTAAGAGGCCCGGGTGCCGATCACACCCCGGCACCGCACGCGGGCGGTCTACCATCACCTCATGACCCGTGTACTGCTCGCCGAGGACGACGCGTCCATCTCGGAGCCGCTGGCCCGCGCCCTGCGCCGGGAAGGTTACGAGGTCGAGGTGCGCGAGGACGGACCCGCCGCGCTCGACGCCGGAATGCAGGGCGGCGTGGACCTGGTCGTGCTGGACCTGGGGCTGCCCGGCATGGACGGCCTGGAGGTCGCCCGCCGGTTGCGCGCCGACGGTCACACCGTGCCGATCCTCATCCTGACCGCGCGGGCCGACGAGGTGGACACCGTCGTCGGTCTGGACGCGGGCGCCGACGACTACGTCACCAAGCCGTTCCGGCTCGCCGAACTGCTCGCCCGGGTGCGGGCCCTGCTGCGGCGCGGCGCCGCCGAACCGCAGCAGCCGCCGGCCACGCACGGGGTGCGGATCGACGTCGAGTCGCACCGGGCCTGGATGGGCGACGAGGAACTCCAGCTGACCGCCAAGGAGTTCGACCTGCTGCGGGTGCTGGTGCGGGACGCGGGCCGGGTGGTGACCCGGGACCAGCTGATGCGGGAGGTCTGGGACACCACGTGGTGGTCGTCCACCAAGACCCTGGACATGCACATCTCCTGGCTGCGCAAGAAGCTGGGCGACGACGCGGCGAACCCCCGGTACATCGCGACGGTGCGTGGCGTGGGCTTCCGGTTCGAGAAGAGCTGAGCTCCCCCGGAGGGGGGTACCCCCAGCCGCTGGGGCTCGGCCGACATGACGGGTCGTGCCGAAGAGGGCTCGGCGGACGTCCGGCCGCCGGTCCGCCGTGGCCGGCCGCTCGGTTCCCCGTGCCCCTTCGGGACGTTGCCCCCGAAGGTACTGACAAAGCCCCCCGGAGATCCCCGTGCGCCGACGTCTCATCCAGTCCACCCTCGCCGTCGTCCTCGTGGTGATCGCGGTCTTCGGCGTGTCCCTGGTGATCGTCGAGACACGGACGATCAGCAACAGCGCCCAGGAACGGGTGGAGTCGGAGGCGGTGCGGCTGGCCAGCATCGTGGACAGCCGCATCCTCGCCGCCGAGAACGTCAACGCGGACGTGCTGCGCAACCCCGTCAGCAAGGACCAGTACGCGGTCATCCGGATGCCCGGCAAGCCGCCCATCGAGATCGGCGACAGGCCCGAGGGCGACACCATCCACTCCACGCAGCTCGGCGAGGAGGGCGAGACGGTCACCGTGCAGGAGCCGCGCTCCGCGGTGACCCGCGAGGTCGGCCGGACCCTGCTGATCATCGGGCTGGTCGCGCTGCTCGCCGTGGTGGCGGCGGTGCTGCTGGCCGTACGGCAGGCCAACCGGCTCGCCTCCCCGCTGACCGACCTCGCCGAGACCGCCGAACGCCTCGGCTCCGGCGACCCGCGCCCCCGGCACAAGCGGTACGGCGTCCCCGAGCTGGACCGGGTCGCGGACGTGCTGGACGCCTCCGCCGAGCGGATCGGGCGCATGCTGACGGCCGAGCGGCGGCTCGCGGCCGACGCCTCGCACCAGCTCCGTACCCCGCTGACCGCGCTGTCCATGCGGCTGGAGGAGATCACCCTCACCGACGACCCGGACACGGTGAAGGAGGAGGCGACCATCGCGCTGACGCAGGTCGAGCGGCTGACGGACGTCGTGCAGCGGCTGCTGACGAACTCACGGGACCCGCGGACCGGCTCCGCCGTCACCTTCGACCTGGACGAGGTCATCCAGCAGCAGCTCGCCGAGTGGCGGCCCGCCTACCGCAGCGCCGGCCGGGCCATCGTCAGCTCCGGCAAGCGGCACCTCCAGGCGGTCGGCACCCCGGGCGCGGTCGCCCAGGTGCTGGCCGCGCTGATCGAGAACTCGCTGATGCACGGCGGCGGCACCGTCGCCCTGCGCACCCGGGTCACCGGCAACCAGGCCGTGATCGAGGTCACCGACGAGGGGCCGGGCGTGCCGGCCGACCTCGGCGCGCGGATCTTCGAGCGCACGATCAGCGGGCGGAACTCCACGGGAATCGGCCTGGCCGTCGCCCGTGACCTCGCCGAGGCCGACGGCGGACGGCTCGAACTGCTCCAGGCGCAGCCCCCGGTCTTCGGCCTGTTCCTCTCGCGCACGCCTCCGGCGCGCACCCCGGACGACGACCAGCCGACGGTCCGCTAGCCGCCCCGCGCCGCTACGGCACGCGCTGCCTGGGCGCCCGCTTCGCCGGGTCCCGCCCCGCGACCGGTTCCGCGCTCGCCACGGTCTCCCGGGCGGGCAGCGCCCGGAACACCCAGGTGCGGTACGACCAGAACCGGAACAGGGTCGCGACGCCGATGCCGACGAACTTGAAGACGTTGCTCTGCAGCGGGCTGTCCCAGCCGAAGCCGTAGGTCGCCAGGTACAGCACGCCGTTCTCGATCACCAGGCCGATCGCGCTGAACAGCAGGAACAGCGTCAGTTCCTTGGTGCGCCCGCCCTTGTCGCGGTCCCGGTACGTCCAGTAGCGGAAGCCGACGTAGTTGAAGACGATGGCCACGACGGTCGCGACGATGCTGGCCCGCACCACCGGCAGGTCCGAGACGTGCCGGACCAGGTTGAACACACCGAGATTGACGAGGACGCCGGCGCCGCCCACGGCACCGAACTTGGCCACCTCGCGGACGAGCCGTTGCAGCCCCGAGGAACGAGGTTCCATGGCTGTGCAGCTCCCGTCGGTAGGTTTCCTCAACCCCGCCATGCTAGCCGGGCGGGGTCGCCGGTGCCCGTGGACCGGCCCACGCTGTGGAAACAGGTCGGGAAGAGGTGGGGAAGCACCGGGTAAGAGCCCGTGAGAGGGACGCGATCCGGCATCCGCCGCGTGGCCGATACGCTAGGGGTGTGACGTTCCCGGTAGTCGGCATGGTCGGCGGGGGGCAGCTCGCGCGTATGACGCACGAGGCGGGCATCCCGTTGGGCATCAGGTTCAAGCTTCTCAGTGACACTCCTCAGGATTCCGCGGCGCAGGTCGTGAACGATGTCGTCGTCGGCGACTATCGCGACCTCGACACGCTCCGCGAGTTCGCGCGCGGCTGCGACGTGATCACCTTCGATCACGAGCACGTGCCCACCGAGCACCTGCGTGCCCTGGAGGCGGACGGCATCCCCGTGCGCCCGGGGCCGGACGCGCTGGTGCACGCCCAGGACAAGGGGGTGATGCGTGCGAAGCTCGACGCGATCGGCATCCCGTGCCCGCGGCACCGGATCGTGAGCGACCCGGAAGACGTGGTCCGGTTCGCCGAGGAGGGCGACGGCTTCCCGGTCGTCCTCAAGACGGTCCGCGGCGGCTACGACGGCAAGGGCGTGTGGGTCGTGGACAACGCCGAGGAGGCGGCCGAGCCGTTCCGCGCCGGCGTGCCCGTCCTCGCCGAGGAGAAGGTCGACTACGTCCGCGAGCTGGCCGCCAACGTCGTACGCTCCCCGCACGGCCAGGCCGTCGCCTACCCGGTGGTGGAGTCGCAGCAGGTCAACGGCGTCTGCGACACGGTCATAGCCCCCGCGCCCGACCTGGACGAGGACCTGGCGCTGCACGCCGAGCGGCTGGCGCTGACCATCGCCAAGGAACTCGGCGTCGTCGGGCACCTCGCCGTCGAGCTGTTCCAGACCCGCGACGGGCGCATCCTCGTCAACGAGCTGGCCATGCGCCCGCACAACTCCGGCCACTGGAGCATGGACGGCGCGATCACCTCGCAGTTCGCCAACCACGTCCGCGCGGTCCTGGACCTGCCGCTGGGCGACCCGCGCCCGCGCGCCAAGTGGACCGTGATGGTCAACGTCCTGGGTGGCGACTTCCCGGACATGTACTCGGCGTACTTGCACTGCATGGCCCGCGACCCCAAGCTCAAGATCCACATGTACGGCAAGGACGTGAAGCCGGGCCGCAAGGTCGGACACGTCAACACCTACGGCGACGACCTGGACGACGTGCTGGAGCGCGCCCGTCACGCAGCCGGCTACCTGAGAGGCACCATCACCGAATGAGCCCCGTTGTTGGCATCGTCATGGGGTCGGACTCCGACTGGCCCGTCATGGAAGCCGCCGCCAAGGCCCTGGACGAGTTCGAGATCCCCTACGAGGTCGACGTCGTCTCCGCGCACCGCATGCCCCGCGAGATGGTCACGTACGGCGAGCAGGCCGCCGACCGCGGCCTGAAGGTGATCATCGCGGGTGCGGGCGGCGCCGCCCACCTGCCCGGCATGCTCGCCTCCGTGACCCCGCTGCCGGTCGTCGGCGTGCCCGTGCCGCTGAAGTACCTGGACGGCATGGACTCCCTGCTCTCCATCGTGCAGATGCCGGCCGGTGTCCCGGTCGCCACGGTCTCCGTCGCCGGTGCCCGCAACGCCGGCCTCCTGGCCGCCCGCATCCTCGCCACGCACGACGAGGAGCTGCTGCACCGCATGCGCGACTTCCAGCAGGACCTCAACGACCAGGCCACCGAGAAGGGCAAGCGGCTGCGCTCCAAGGTCGAGGGCGCGGGCAGCGGCTTCGGCTTCGGGAAGTGACCGCCGTGGCCGCCCTGGACGAAGCACGCGCGCTGCTGCGCGAGTTCCCCGTGGTCGACGGGCACAACGACCTGCCCTGGGCGCTGCGCGAGCAGGCCGGATACGACCTGGACGCCCTGGACATCGCCGGTGACCGGCGCGAGCGGCTGCACACCGACCTGCCGCGGCTGCGCGCGGGCGGGGTCGGCGCCCAGTACTGGTCGGTGTACGTGCCGTGCGAGCAGCCGGACCCGGTCGCGGCGACGCTGGAGCAGATCGACTGCGTCCGGCGGCTGCTGGCCCGCTACCCGGCCGAGCTGGCGCCCGCGCTGACCGCCGCCGACATGGAGGAGGCGCGCGGGCAGGGCCGTATCGCCTCGCTCATGGGCGCCGAGGGCGGCCACTCCATCGCCAACTCGATGGGCACCCTGCGCGGCCTGTACGCGCTCGGCGTGCGCTACATGACGCTCACCCACAACGACAACGTGGACTGGGCCGACTCCGCGACCGACGAGCCGCGGGCGGGCGGGCTGTCCGCCTTCGGCCGCGAGGTCGTGGCGGAGATGAACCGCCTCGGCATGCTCGTCGACCTGTCCCACGTGGCGGCGACGACGATGCGGGACGCGCTGGACGCCACGTCCGCGCCGGTGATCTTCTCCCACTCCTCCTCGCGCGCGGTGTGCGACCACCCCCGCAACATCCCCGACGACGTCCTGGAACGCCTGCCCGCCAACGGCGGCGTGGCGATGGTGACGTTCGTGCCCAAGTTCGTGCTCCAGGCCGCCGTCGACTGGACGGCCGCCGCCGGCGAGAACCTGCGCGCCCACGGTCTGCACTCCCTGGACACCAGCCCCGAGGCCATGAAGATCCACCGGGCCTTCGAGGAGCGCAACCCGCGCCCGGTCGCCACGGTGTCCACGGTCGCCGACCACCTGGACCACATGCGCGAGGTCGCCGGCATCGACCACCTGGGCATCGGCGGCGACTACGACGGCACCGCCTTCACGCCGGACGGCCTGAACGACGTCTCCGGCTACCCGAACCTGCTCGCGGAACTGCTGGACCGCGGCTGGTCCAAGGCCGACCTGGCCAAGCTGACCTGGCAGAACGCGGTACGCGTGCTCGGCGCGGCGGAGGACGTCGCCCGGGACCTCCAGGCCACCCGCGCGCCGTCCCTCGCCACGATCGAGTCGCTGGACGGCACGCGCGACGGGAGCTGACCAGGGTACGCCCGGCCCGGCGGAGATCCGGATCACCGGGCCGGGCGTGCCCCGGACGTCACGACCGTTCGTCGATCCGGCACAGGCAGAACGGATGCCCGGCCGGGTCGGCGTACACCTGGTAGTCCTTCGTCTCGCGGTCCTCCAGGTCCAGCGGGCGGGCGCCGAGCGCCAGCACCCGCTCGTGCGCCGCGTCGAGGTCCGCCCAGGTCGGGCCCGCGTCGAAGTCGAGGTGGAGCTGCTGGCCGTTGCGGTCCGCGCGCGGCCACTCCGGCGGGGTGTGCCCCTCGGCCCGCTGGAAGGCGATCCGCGGCCCGTCCGGCACCTGGAGCACGACCCAGTCGTCGTCCTCGGGGTGTGGGGTCCCCCCGGCGAGTGCCGCGTAGAAGGCGGCCAGCGCGTGCGGATCGGGGCAGTCGAGAACGACGTTGCGGAAACGGGCCACGGACGCCATGGAATCCTCCTCCGGGACGGGTCAGCAGGCGCAGAGACAGAACGGGTGCCCTGCCGGGTCGGCGTAGACACGGAAGGTCCGCTCGCGGTCCTGCGTGTCCAGCGGCCTGGCGCCCAGCTCCAGCACGCCCTTCTCGGCCGCGTCCAGGTCCTCCACCGCCAGATCCAGGTGGAACTGCTGCGACCGGTCCGCCGCGGGCCACTCCGGCGGCACGAACCCCGGCGCCCGCTGGAAGGCCAGCGCCGTCCCGCCGGGCACCTTCAGGTCCACCCACCCGCTGTCCTCGGGGTCCTCCTCCGCCGTGCCGCCCAGCACACCGGCGTAGAAACCGGCCAGCGCGTGCGGGTCGGGACAGTCCAGGACGACGATGTCGAGCTTGGCGAGAGCCATGACTACCTCCTCGTGACGTTACCTGTAAGGACGGGTAACCAGTAACGGTTACCGCATGCTCCCCCATAGGGGGTAACGTCACACGCATGAGCGAGAGATCGGCGGCCCCCGGCGGCCTGGCCCTGGTCGAGTCCCTGGTGAACACCCTGGACATCGAGGCGGGCACGGACGGGCTGGACACGCCGGAGGGCCGCGCCCGCCTCGGCGTCACGCGGGACGGACTGGACGGGGCCCGGGAGCTGCGCGAGTCGCTGCGGGCCGCGCTGCTCGCGCACGCCGGGCACCCGCCGCACCGCCCGGTGACCCCGCTGGGCACCCTGCTGGCCCGGGCCCCGCTGTACGTCGCCGTCGACGACCGCGACGGCTCGGCCCGCCTCGCCCCGGCCGACGCCGAGCCGCTGCTGTCCCGGGTCGCCGCCGCCGTCGCCGAGGCACTCGTCGCGGGCACCTGGACCCGGCTCAAGGCGTGCGAGGCCGACACCTGCCACTGGGCCTTCTACGACCGCAGCCCCGCCGGACGCGGGCGCTGGTGCTCTATGCGGGTGTGCGGGGCGCGCGCGAAGATGCGCCGCTACCGGGCGAAGGGCGCGTGAGCGGCGACGATTTGGTGCACAATGCGGACAGACGCCGGTTCGGCCGACTGAGCCTCGGCCGAACCGGCGTCGCCACCCGGGTCCCGGCGCGGGCCCTGGGCCCGGAGGGCGCCTACGCCTTGGGGCGGCCCATCGCGCGGTACGTCCAGCCGGCCCGGCGCCACAGCTCGGGGTCGAGGGTGTTGCGGCCGTCGAGGATCACCCGGGCCGCCGCCGCCTCGCCGAGCGCCACCGGGTCCAGCTCGCGGAACTCCTGCCATTCGGTCAGGTGCAGGACGACGTCGGCGCCCCGGGCGGCCTCCAGCGCGGAACCGGCGTAGCCCAGGGTCGGGAAGACCTTGCGGGCGTTCGCCATGCCCTTCGGGTCGTACACGGTCACCTGGCCGCCCTGGAGGTGGATCTGGCCGGCCACGTTCAGCGCGGGCGAGTCGCGGACGTCGTCCGAGTCCGGCTTGAAGGTGGCGCCGAGCACCGCGACCCGCTTGCCGAGGAAGGAGCCGCCGCCCAGCGCCTCCCGGGTCATCTCCACCATCTGGCCGCGCCGGCGCATGTTGATGGAGTCGATCTCGCGCAGGAACGTCAGCGCCTGGTCGGCGCCCAGCTCACCCGCCCGGGCCATGAACGCCCGGATGTCCTTGGGCAGGCAGCCGCCGCCGAAGCCGATGCCGGCGCGCAGGAACTTGCGGCCGATCCGGTCGTCGTGGCCGATGGCCTCCGCGAGCTTCGCCACGTCACCGCCGGCGGCCTCGCACACCTCCGCCATCGCGTTGATGAACGAGATCTTGGTCGCGAGGAAGGAGTTCGCGGCCGTCTTCACCAGTTCGGCGGTCGGGAAGTCGGTGACCACGAACGGGGCGCCCTCGCCGACCGGGCCGGCGTACACCTCGCGCAGCAGCTTCTCCGCGCGCTCGCTGCGCACGCCGACGACGATCCGGTCCGGGTGCAGGGTGTCCTGGACGGCGAAGCCCTCGCGCAGGAACTCCGGGTTCCAGGCCAGCTCGGCGTCGCCGCCCGCCGGGGCGTGCTCGGCCAGGTAGGCGGCCAGCCGGTCGGCGGAGCCCACCGGCACGGTCGACTTGCCGACGACCAGAGCGGGGCCGCGCAGGTGCGGGGCGAGGGAGGCCACGGCGGAGTCGACGTAGCTCATGTCGCAGGCGTACTCGCCGTGCTTCTGCGGGGTGTTCACGCACACGAAGTGCACATCGCCGAAGGCGCCGGCCTCGGCCCAGTCCGTGGTGAACCGCAGCCGCCCGGTGGACCCCTCGATCCCGGCCACGTGCCGGCGCAGCAGTTCTTCCAGCCCCGGCTCGTACATCGGGGTCTCGCCGCGCTCCAGCATGGCGATCTTCTCCGGTACGACGTCCAGGCCCAGCACCTCGAAGCCCAGTTCGGCCATGGCCGCGGCGTGTGTGGCGCCGAGGTAGCCGGTGCCGATCACGGTGATCTTCAGGCTCATGGGGTGCGCTCCAGCTCCGGTCCGTCGTCCTGCTCGGTCATGCGGTGCCTGAGCATAGTCGGGCCGCCCCGCGGGCAATTTCCCCGCTGTCGCCAAGCTCACGTAGGCGGGTGCACACGGGGGCTCTAAAATTCGGTTACTTAACGGTAATTAGCGTCAGTATCACTGCGTCTTTGGAGCGTGAGAGACCGTGGCCGGATCGGCTGACTTCGACCTGTACCGCCCGTCCGAGGAGCACGACATGCTCCGGGACGCCGTCCGCTCCCTGGTCGAGGCGAAGATCGCGCCGTACGCCGCCGCGGTGGACGAGGAGGCCCGCTTCCCCCAGGAGGCCCTCGACGCCCTGGTAGCCAACGACCTGCACGCCGTGCACGTCCCCGAGGAGTACGGCGGCGCCGGCGCCGACGCGCTCGCCACGGTCATCGTGATCGAGGAGGTGGCCCGCGCCTGCGTCTCCTCCTCCCTCATCCCGGCCGTGAACAAGCTGGGCTCGCTCCCGGTGATCCTCTCCGGCGGCGAGGAGCTGAAGAAGAGGTACCTGACGCCGCTCGCCAAGGGCGACGCCATGTTCTCGTACTGCCTCTCCGAGCCGGAGGCAGGCTCGGACGCGGCCGGCATGAAGACCAAGGCGGTCCGCGACGGCGACCACTGGGTCCTCAACGGCGTGAAGCGCTGGATCACCAACGCGGGCGTCTCCGAGTACTACACGGTGATGGCCGTGACGGACCCCTCGAAGCGCTCGAAGGGCATCTCCGCGTTCGTCGTGGAGAAGTCGGACGAGGGCGTCTCCTTCGGCGCCCCGGAGAAGAAGCTCGGCATCAAGGGCTCCCCGACCCGCGAGGTCTACTTCGACAACGTCCGCATCCCCGCCGACCGCATGATCGGCGAGGAGGGCACCGGCTTCCTGACGGCCATGAAGACCCTGGACCACACCCGCATCACCATCGCCGCCCAGGCCCTCGGTGTCGCGCAGGGCGCCTTCGACTACGCCAAGGGCTACGTCCAGGAGCGCAAGCAGTTCGGCAAGCCGATCGCCGACTTCCAGGGCATCCAGTTCATGCTCGCCGACATGTCGATGAAGATCTCGGCGGCCCGCGCCCTGACCTACCAGGCCGCCGCCGCCTCCGAGCGCGGGGACGCCGACCTCACCTACCTGGGTGCCGCCGCCAAGTGCTTCGCCTCCGACGTCGCCATGGAGGTCACCACCGACGCCGTCCAGCTCCTCGGCGGCTACGGCTACACCCGTGACTACCCGGTGGAGCGCATGATGCGCGACGCCAAGATCACCCAGATCTACGAGGGCACGAACCAGGTCCAGCGCATCGTCATGGCCCGCAACCTGCCGTAATCCGACATGCGGGACACCGCTCCCCGGCGTAGGACGGAAGCACACGGGGCCCGCCCCGGGTCCCACCTGCCTCCGTGGAGGAGCCATGACCCAGTCCCAGTCCCGGCCCGGAACGATGCCCGCCCTCACGCAGCAGATGCAGGACTGCATCGAGGCCTGCATGAACTGCCACAACATCTGCGAGGAGGCCATGAGCTCCTGCATGCAGCAGGGCGGCCAGGCGCAGATGCAGGTCATGCGCGCGCTCATGGACTGCTCCGAGACGACCCGCATGTGCGCCGACATGATGATGCGGCGCTCGCCCATGGCCGGCGAGATGTGCGCCTTCTGCGCGCGCGCCTGTGACATGTGCGCCGAGGCGTGCATGTCCATGCCCGACGACCAGATGATGATGCGCTGCGCCGAGGCGTGTCGCCGCTGCGCGGAGACCTGCCGGGCGATGGCGGGCGCCGGCATGTGAGCCCACCCCGGCACGGCCGAGGGCACCCCGCGGGGTGCCCTCGGACCGGTGCCTGACGGCGTCAGTTGCCGGAGACGGTGACCTTCTCGTCGTTGTTCAGCTCGTCGACCAGGGTCTTCACCTTCGCCTTGTCCCAGACGAGGTTGCCGCCCACGGAGCCGGAGATCGGCATGTTCATCGAGGTGCCGTCACCGCCGCTGACGCCCTTCATCGCCCAGAACATCGAGCCCAGGTCCCACAGCGACATGTCCTTGTCGACGATCAGGGAGTTCAGGCCCGCGCCCATGGTCGGGTAGAACTTGAACGGGTTGAGGATCGTCGACGGGGTCGCCACCTGGTGGGCCAGGGCGGCCAGGAACTTCTGCTGGTTCTTGGTGCGCTGGAGGTCGGACGCGGCGAACGCGTGCCGGGTCCGGACGAAGGCGAGCGCCTGCTGGCCGTTCAGGGTCTGCTTGCCGGCCTTGAAGTCGGCGCCCGACCACTTGTCCTTGAAGCCCTTGTCGATGGTGATGTCGACGCCGCCCACCGCGTCCACGATGCCGGCGAAGCCCTGGAAGCCGATCTCGACGTAGTGGTCGATGTGCAGACCGGTGTTGGCCTCGATCGTGCGGACCAGCAGCGTCGGCCCGTCCTCGGCGTAGGTGGCGTTCAGCTTCGTGTGCCGCCCCTGCGCCGGGTAGGTCTTCCCGGACGTCGAGCCCTGGTACGAGGGGACCACCACGTCCGAGTCGCGCGGCAGCGAGATCAGCGTGTCGCCGTTGCCGCCGACGTGCAGGATCATCATCGAGTCCGTGCGCTTGCCCTCGGCACCGCCGGTGTGCAGCTTCTTCTCGTCCGCCTTGGACATGCCCTCACGGCTGTCCGAGCCGACGATCAGGTAGTTCGTGCCGTCGCCGCCGTCCGGCCGGTCGATGACCTTCGACAGGTCGACCTCGCGGCGCAGCTTGGAGTCGGCCCAGAAGTAGGTCGCGATCGAGGTGACGACCAGCACGGTCGCCAGGGTGATCGCCGTCCACTTGATCCGGCGCCGCCAGTTCGGCGCGGGGCGCGGCGCCCGGGTGGGGGCCCCCGCCGTGCCGCCCGGGCCCCGGCCGCCGGCGCCGCCGTAGACCTGGCCGGTGTTGTAGCCGCTGTCGTACTCGCCGTAGCCGGCGCCCTCCTCGTGCCCCTGGCCGTCGACGTACGACGGCTGCCGCGGCACACCGGCCCCGTACGGCGGCGCCGCCGGGCCGGAATCGCCGTACGCCGAGCGCGGTCCGGGCGGTACCGCCGGGCCGCGCCGCACCTGACGCATCACGCGGGCCCCCTCCGGCTGTGCGCCGGCACTGCCGCGTCCGTAGCGCGGGCCGCGGTTGTCGTCGGACCATCCCTCGGGCCAGTCATTCATGCGCCCCAGTGTGCAGGGCGCGGCCATGTGCTCGACAAGGGATGTGGGGAAATCAGGGCCTCGCTGTTGCGAACCCGACACAAAGTCCGCGAATGAGGCTTCGGCATAAGGTAGGGGGCATGACAGACCAGGCCACGGACACGGATCCGGCGATGGAACCGGACATCCCGGGCAAGCCCACGTCCGCCTCGCGCACCACCCTCAGCCACATCATGACCCACAACGACACCAACCTGCTGGGGACCGTGCACGGTGGCGTGATCATGAAGCTCGTCGACGACGCGGCGGGCGCCGTGGCCGGCCGGCACTCCGGCGGCCCCGCCGTCACCGCCTCCATGGACGAGATGGTGTTCCTCGAGCCGGTCCGCGTCGGCGACCTGGTCCACGTCAAGGCGCAGGTGAACTGGACCGGCCGGACCTCGATGGAGATAGGCGTCCGGGTCCTCGCCGAGCGCTGGAACGAGTCGGACCCGGCCACCCAGGTCGGCTCCGCCTACCTGGTCTTCACGGCCGTCGACGCCGACGGCAAGCCGCGCCGGGTGCCGCCGGTGGTACCCGAGACCGACCGCGACCGCCGCCGCTACCAGGAGGCCCAGATCCGCCGCACCCACCGCCTGGCCCGCCGCCGGGCGATCAGGGAGCTGCGCGAGAAGCGGGCCGCGGAGGGCTTCGAGGACTGATCCGCGGACTGATTCGCGAACTGGTCCGAGGGACTGCTCCGGAGACCGGCCCGAGGACCGGTCCAGGGCCGGGCAGACCGCCTCAGCACGTCACCTCGTTGCCCCGCACGACACTCTGCTCCGGCTGGGCCGGGTCCTCGAACCGCACCTTCCGCACGTTCGTGAACTCCGGTCCGGCCGTCACCTTCAGCAGCGGCCCCTGGCCCGGCACGGCCCGCAGCTCGCTGCCCGGCAGCGCCGCGGCCAGGGAACGGGCGGAGCGGTCCCAGCGGGGGTCGTAGAAGACGAGCGTGCGCGCCACCCGGGCGGGCGCGGTCACCGGCCGGCGGGTGGTGGCGAAGCCGGTCGCCGCGAGCTCCGCGTCGATCCGCTTGGCCAGCCCCACCGTGCCGCTGCCGTTCGCCACCTGCACCCGGATCGTGTCCGGGGCCACCTCCACCGGCACCGGAGCGTGCGCCGGGTCACGGCGCGGCCGCTCCCCGGCGAGCGGCTTGTCGTCCCGCAGCGCCCCGAACAACTGCTCCGACTTGGCGGGGTCCCACTTCAGGGTCGAGCCGATGCCCTTGACCGGGTAGTCCATCCGGCCGATCGGGACGGTGGTGAACTCCGAAGACGACGGCGAGAAGTTCCGCATCGCGCGGCCGAGGTCGAGCAGTTCGTCGGTGCCGAAGCCCGCGTCGGCGCGGACCGAGCCGAGCACCGCCCGGGTCACGTCCCGGAACCGCATCGGGTTCAGCAGCACCCCGGAGGAGGTCGCCCTGTCCAGCAGGGCGGCCAGGAACCGCTGCTGCCGCTTCATCCGGCCCAGGTCGCTGGCCCCGTCGACGTGCCGGGCCCGTACGTACTGCAGCGCCTGCCCGCCCCGGAGGGTGTAGGTGCCGGGCGCGAGGTCGAGCCCGGTGTACCGGTCCTTCAGCGGCGTCGGCGTGCACACCTTGACCCCGCCGAGCACGTCCACGGTCTTCATGAAGCTGGTGAAGTCGACCTCCAGATAGTGGTCGATCTTCACATGGGTCATGCTCTCGACCGTGCGGATGGTCAGCTGGGGGCCGCCCTCGGCGTAGGCCGCGTTGAGCCTGACCGGGTGCGGGCCGTGCCGCTGACCGGTGTTCTGGTCGACGTGCGCGGGCACCTCGGCGTAGGAGTCGCGCGGCAGGCTCACCACGGTGGCCCGCTCCCGGTCCTCCGCGATGTGCACGATCATCATGGTGTCGGTGCAGTGGCACGGGGCCCCGCCCAGCCGGTAGGCCCGCCGGTCCCGCTCGCTGAGCTTGTCGCGGCCGTCGGTGCCGACCAGCAGGACGTTCATGCCGTGCCCGGCCCGCGGCCGGTTCTTCATGTCCTTGAAGGCGTCGATCCGGGCGATGCCCGCGTCCAGGCTGGCGACCACCGCGTGCCCGATCCCGGCGGAGGCGAGCACCACGACCGACAGCGTGGTGGCCGCCCGCATGGCCCAGCGGGGCCGCCGCGGCGGCCGGACCGGCCGTACCCGCCGCTCGGGCGGGCGCGGCACCCGGCGGGGCGGCCGCGGGCGGCGCTGCGGGCTGGGAGCCCCTGCCACGCTTCTGGTGGTGGAGGAGGGGGACCGGGGCGGGCTGGGCAAGGAGGACACCTCCGGACGAGGCCGTACGTGGAATCCGTGAGCACAGTAGGCCGATACGATCTCCAGCCCGCGCCGCAGGCCCGGCGGCGCGCACCCGTATCCCCCGTTCGCGGTAACGTGAGGCCCCTATGAACGCCAAGCCCGACGTGCGGCTCCCCGCAGTGTCCGTGATCATGCCCGTCCTCAACGAGGAACGGCATCTGCGCGGGGCCGTCCAAGCGATCCTCGCGCAGGAGTACGCCGGCGAGCTGGAGGTCGTGATCGCCCTCGGTCCGTCCATGGACCGCACGGACGAGATCGCCGCCGAGCTGGTCGCCGAAGACCCGCGCGTGCACACCGTCCCGAACCCCACCGGCCGCACGCCCGCGGCGCTGAACGCGGCGATCAAGGCCTCCCGGCACCCGATCGTGGTTCGCGTCGACGGCCACGGCATGCTCTCGCCGAACTACATCGCGACCGCCGTGCGGCTCCTGGAGGAGACCGGCGCGCAGAACGTCGGCGGCATCATGCACGCCGAGGGCGAGACCGACTGGGAGCACGCGGTGGCCGCCGCGATGACCTCGAAGATCGGCGTCGGCAACGCGGCGTTCCACACCGGCGGCCAGGCCGGCCCCGCCGAGACGGTCTACCTCGGCGTCTTCCGCCGTGAGGCGCTGGAGCAGCAGGGCGGCTACAACGAGGAGTTCATCCGCGCCCAGGACTGGGAGCTGAACTTCCGCATCCGTGAGGCGGGCGGGCTCATCTGGTTCTCGCCCGAGCTGAGGGTGTCGTACCGGCCGCGGCCGTCGGTGCGGGCGCTGGCCAAGCAGTACAAGGACTACGGCCGGTGGCGGCACGTCGTCGCCCGCTACCACTCCGGCTCCATCAACCTGCGCTACCTGGCGCCGCCGACGGCGGTGTGCGCGATAGCCGCGGGCCTGGTCGTCGGCGCGGCGCTGACCCCGTGGGGCCTCGTGGTCCCCGGCGGCTACCTGGCCGCGATCGTCGCGGGCTCCCTCCCGGCCGGCAAGGGGCTGCCGCTGAAGGCCCGGCTCCAGATACCGGTGGCCCTCGCCACCATGCACATGTCGTGGGGCTGGGGCTTTTTGACCAGCCCGAAGTCCCTGGCGAAGAGGGTCATCGCCTCCCGGCGGCCCGCGGTCGCCGCCGCCTGACGCGCGCACGAAGGGGCCCCTCCCGCGCGGGAGGGGCCCCTTCGTGCGCCGGGGCGTCCTACCACTGGTAGGGGCCGTACACGTTCATGCAGTCCCCCTTGTCCGCGGCGTTGACGGCGTCGGTGCCCTCGGGCAGGTCGCCGGCCTCCGGTTCGGACTGCTTGGGGTAGGCGCTGCCCGAGCGCCAGTCCGCGCCGACGACGACGGTGACCCCCGACACGTCGGTCGACTTCTTGACCGCGCTCATCGGGATGCCCAGCGCCTTGGCCACCGCCTGCGCGTCACCCTCCAGGTCCGCGCTCGGGTACCGCACGACCGTCTTGTCCTCGGCCAGGCTCCCCGAGGTGTCGGCCTGCGCCCGCGTGTACCCCTTCTGCACGAGCACCTGGCCGATCGCCGACGCCCGCTGCTGCACCGGGGCCTCGGTGTCGGTCCGGGTGGCGTTCTGCACCAGCACCCCGAGCCGGCTCGCGTCGAGCGAGGGCTTCTTGGCCGGCTCGTCCTTGCCCGTGTCCTTCTTCGGCCCGGACTCCCCGCCGTTCTTGTCGAGCGGCACGTCGTCCTGGAGCATCCGCCACACCGTGGCGGCCTTGTCGCCGTCCGGTACGACGTGGTTGTCCGGGTCGTGCGGGTCGGGGATGTTGGGCATCGTCAGGCTGGTGACGCGGTCGGTCGGCACCGACTTCATCTCCATGCCCAGGTCGTACAGCTTCTTGACCGTGCCGATCTCCTCCGACACCTTCAGGGACTTGGTGGCCGCGTCGGCCAGGTCCATCAGCCGGCCGGTGTCGGTGAACACGTTCTGCTGCTTCAGCGTGCGGACCATCGAGTTCAGGTACATGTGCTGGGCGCGGGCCCGCATCAGGTCGCTGCCCCAGGCGTGCCGGGTGCGCAGCCACTGGAGTGCCTGCTCGCCCTTCACCTTGTGCGAGCCCTTCCTCAGCTTCAGGCCGGAGCCGCCGCGCTGACGGGGTGTCGAGTGGTCCCAGACGTTCTGGTTGACGCACACCTCGACGCCCCCGATGGCGTCCGCCATCCGCACCACGCCGGCGAAGTCGATCGTCATCCAGTGGTCGATGTAGACCCCGGTGAGGTTCTCCCAGGTGAGCAGGGTGCAGCCGGCCCCACCGCGGGCCAGGCTGACGTTGATGATGTCGTTCGTCGCCGGATAGACGCGGTCGGTCTTGGGGTCCGTGCACTCGGGGATGTCCACCCGGGTGTCCCGCGGGATGCTCACCATGGCGGCGCTCTTGCGGTCCGCCGAGAGGTGGATGAGCATCTGCACGTCACCGAGCGGCGGGTCGCTGGCGTGGTCCTTGCTGCCGCCGAGCTTCAGGTTCTCCTTGGAGCCCCGGCTGTCGGAGCCGATCAGCAGGATGTTCAGCGGGGTCTGGCCGGCCGCGTTCGGGCGGGTCCGGTGCGCCTTGGAGTCGTCGCCGTTGGCCCGCTTGCCCTTCTGGATGTTGCCGTTCAGATGCTGGTAGTAGAGGTATCCGGCACCGGCCGTGCCGAGTATCACCACCGCCAGCACGGTGGCCGACCAGCGCAGCACGCGCCGTCTGCGCCGCCGCTCGGTCTTGGAACCGCCCGCCCGCCGTCCGCCGCCGCGCCCGCCGCCGTGCCGGCCGGAACGCACCCGCGCGTCCGAGTTCTTCGACGCGAGCGACGTCGTTTCCTCGACCGCCGGAGCCTCCCCGCGCACCTCGCTCTGCGCCAAACTCCCTGCCCTCCCCACCCTTGCGCCAAGCAACGGGCCCGTCCCGCGTCCGGTTAGACGCTTGACGGGCCCATAGGGTTACCTACGCGGCGCACTTCACCTTGTCTGCCGTCGACTTGTCGACGTCCGGCGCCTTCGTCGGCGCCGTGAGGGAGACCCCCGCTCCCTTGAAGTCCTTGCCCAGGGTCAGCGTCATCGCCGGCAGCCCCTGGGAGTTGGTCACGCTCTCGCCCGGCTTCAGCGCGGCACCGGACAGGCCCATGATCGCGGCCAGCCGCCGTGCCTGGGCCGCCTGGTCGGGCGCGTACTCCAGTGTGGTCTTGGCCGACTGGTCCGGCGCGTTGCCCGCGTTCTCCGACTTGCTCACGCCCTCGTCGTTCTGCAGCCAGTTGAGCACCGCCTGGGCGCTGCCGGCCTGGGCCCCGCCGTTGAGGATGCGCACCCGCACCTCGGAGGCGGGCGCCTTGGTGCCCTTGAGCCGGGCGGCCTGCGCGTCCTTCGTCGCCTTCTCCTTCTTCTTCACGTCGGTGAAGGAGACGTCGTTCCTGATGGCGTCGAAGACCGCCGGGGCCTTGGCGTCGTTGAGGACGACCGTGGCGTGGACCTTCTCCGCCGGGTTGTCCACGACCGGCACCGTGGTGAAGGCCAGGTTCTTCGGGTTGAGCTTGCCCAGCTCCAGACCCAGGTCCTTCAGCTTGCCGATGTCCTTGAGCTTGTCGTCGACGGTGAGGGCCTTGGTGCCCGCCTCCGCCAGCTTCACCATCTTCGTGGGGCTGGTGAGCGTGTCGTTGCCCTTCAGCTTGCGCATCAGCGCGCCCAGGAACTGCTGCTGGAGCCCGATCCGGCTGAGGTCGCCGCCGAAGCCGACGGAGTGCCGGGTGCGCACGAACGCCAGCGCCTGCTCGCCGGAGATCTTGTGCGTGCCCTTGGACAGCTTCAGGTGCGACTTCGGGTCGTCGATGTCCTTGGCCAGGCAGACGTCGACACCGTCGACCGCCTCGGTCAGCGTCTTGACCGCGTTGAAGTCGGCGACCATGAAGTCGTCCGGCTTGATCCCGGTCAGCTCGGTCACCGTGCGCATGGTGCAGCTGGGCGTACGGTCGTCCTGGCCGAGGCTCGTGTTGAAGCGGACGCCCTGCGAGCCCGGGATGACCTTCTCGGTGCCGTCCTCCTGCTCGGTCGGGCAGTCCGGGACGTTCACGATCAGGTCGCGCGGGATGCTCAGCGCGGTGGCGTTGGAGCGGTCCTTGGAGACGTGCAGCAGGATCGTGGTGTCGGCGTGCCCGACGCTGCCCGAGTCGCCGTAGCCCTCGTTGCCCGCGCCCGTGCGCTTGTCCGTGCCGATCAGCAGGATGTTGATCGCCTCGTCCTTGCGGAAGCCGCCGGTGCTGGCGCCGTCGTCGGACACGGAGGTGATGTTGTCGTTCAGGTGCTTGATGTAGAGGTAGCCGGCGGCCGACACGGCGACCAGCACGAAGGCCATGGACCCGCCGGTCCACAGCAGCACCTTCTTCGCCGTCGACTTCTTCTTCACCGGCCGCCGGGAGGCGCGCCTGCCCTGCGGCGCCTCCGGCTCGGCTCCCCGGCGCCGGGCCGAGCGCGGCGCGGGCACCTCGGTGCCGCGCGTCCGGGGCGCCCGCGGGGTCTGGTCGCCCGTCTGCCGCGTACGGCCGCCCGTCGCGTCACCGCCGTCCCCGGGCGACGGTCTGCGCGGCCCGGGAACCGGTGGCTGCGCTGCGGAAGGGCTCAGTCGCAGTTCGTATTCGCCGGTGTTCGGATTGAGCACCCACTGGTCTGCGGGGTCGATGTTGTCCGCCCGCCCACGGCCTTGCGCGTCCACGGTTGTCCGAATCCTCCGTCGGGGCCACGCGGCGCCTTCCCCCTGCAAGGCGCTCGGGTCTCGCTGAAACAGTGCACGGCCCCGACAAAGCCCGTCGGACCTCGCGGCCAGGTACACCGGATCGCTCACACTATCCGCCCAGTTCAGCGTCGAGCGAGGCTGGTGACAAATTCGACATGCCTACAACCGGGCAATCCCCCTCATTTTCTGAACGGATTTTCCGAACGACGGTTCACCACCCCGGTGCGCGGCTCACTCACAGGTCTGTTCGGCGGCTGTCCTCCCGCGGAACGTCGGGGCGGGCGAAGGGCCGTCCGTCGCGCCCGGCCCCGTGTCCTGGCCAGGAATTTCCTGGGCGTCCTCCTGTGTCACCACCACCGGCTGGTCGGCCCGCAGCCGGGCGAACAGCCTCTCGGCCTCCGGCTCCACGAGCTGGTCACGGTTGGCGTCGTAGACGTACGACTCCCTCGGCACCGTCAGGAACTGGACACGTTCGGTGGGGATGTCACGCAGCCCGCGGACTAACTGGTACAAACCGCGCAGACTCGCCAGTTCCGGATCGGTGGTCAGCGAGGAGGTCGCCGCGTCCAGCACCGGATACAGCTTCGCCGGGTTCAGCAGGACGTCACTGCCCCGCACCTTGTTGACGAGCGCGCCGAGGAACCGCTGCTGCCGCTCCATGCGCTCGGTGTCGCTGCCGTTCCCCAGCGACTTGCGGGCGCGCACGAACCCGAGCGCCTGCTCCCCGTCCAGCCTGACCTTCCCCGCGGGCAGCCTCAGCTTCGCCGCCTTGTCGTCCACGGGCTCCTTCAGGCACACCGTCACGCCGTCGACGGCGTCCACCATCTCCTTGAACCCGCTGAAGTCCAGGACCATGTGGTGGTCGATCCGGATGCCGGTCAGCTTCTCGACGGTCCGGATCGTGCACGCCGAACCGCCCACCTGGAAGGCGTGGTTGAACATCGCGAACACCGGATCGCTGCGCCTGCCGTCCTTCTCCCCGCAGGCGGGGATGTCCACCATCAGGTCCCGGGGCAGTGAGACGGCGGTGGCGCTGCGCCGGTCGGCGGCCAGGTGCAGCAGGATCGTCGTGTCCGACCGCTCGGTGCCGGCGTCCTTGCCGTACTTGCCGTTGCCGTCGCCGGCCCGGGTGTCGGACCCGATCAGCAGGATGTTCTGGGCGTCCCGCACCAGCGCGGTGGGCCGCTCCCGCTCGTACCGGGCCAGTTCGGCCGCGGCGGCCTCGTCGGCGGTGATGTTGGCGCTGAGCCTGGCGTAGACGGCCCACCCGGCACCGGCGGCCACGACGAGGAGTACGGCCGCCCCCAGCGTGGAGTTCCGCCCCCACCGCCGCCGTCGGCGCCGCACCAGCCCCTCCCCCGTCGCGGAGGCCCCCGCCCCGGGACCGGGACCGACGGGCTTGCCTGCGGTGTCGGTCACGGTAGGGCCATCCCCTCATGGCGTACGAGCGTCGCGTCCTGCACTTACGACGATGGCGGGGAGGGGGAGGCGGAGGCGCCCTTTGCTGCTCCACCCGGGTGACGCCGACCGCCCGCAGGACGGGAGACGCCGGAGCGCCCTAGTAGTGCTTCGTTAGGTTCTGGGTCTGGTTCTGTTGGTGGTGAGGGGTTGGCCGCAGGTGGTGCAGGTGCCGGTCCAGCACCTCAGCAGGTC